>NZ_JBDGAY010000009.1:0-82655 GCF_040910245.1 Collinsella aerofaciens | reverse complement strand
GCTTGCCCGTATCGTAGGCAATGCGCCGAATGCTCGCCATCGAATTTTATCGATAGCCTATTTCAGACTGTAATGGGTGTTCCTGTAGTTCTGTCAAGAGGGATTCGCCCTTTCGATGGGCGTTTTTGGCAATGCTGACGCAGGCCCTGCCGGGCCTGCGATCTCCGCCGGCCGTTAGGCTGCGTATGGAACCTTGCCCCCCATGATCGCGTAAATCACCTCGAGCCGCTTCCTCGCCACCGCTTTCAGCGCCTTGCCGTGCGGTATGCCCCTGTCGCGGCAGCGCGCGTAATATTCGCCCCATCGGTTGCGGCTGCGCGAAAGGCAGTTGCTAGAGAATACGAGCAGGTTCTTCAGCCTCTTGTTGCCCTGCCACGACGCGGACACCGACGGTATCGACGTGCCGGACCGCCTGTTGCGCGGCGCGAGCCCGCAGCGCGAGGCGAGCCTGTCGCGGCCCGCGAAGTCGGCTATGTCTATGGATATGACCAGCTCGGATGCCGTGCGCGGCGAGCCCGGGCAGGTACGCGCGCGGCATCCCGGCGAGCTTGGTGCGCGAAAGCGCGAGCGAGCTGATGTTGCGGACCTGGTCGACGACGACCAGCGCGCCCGGATACTGCGCGTAGAGCCCGTCGATGGCGTTCTCCCTGTTGGGAATGGGTGTGTGTAGTCAAATAAGCGTCGACACTTTCGGCAGCAGGTTTTCGACGCTAAACGCAAAGACATGCCGACCGCCTTCGAATGTGCCTAATCTGATAGATGCTTCGGTTTCTACTCAGAAAGGTAGGAAAGGCAATGATCAACATGTCCACCGTCAATTCTATACGCCAGCAGCGCCGCGACGGGTTCAGCATCTCGGATATCGTCAAGATGAACGGCGTATCGCGCGACACCGTCTACAAGTACCTCGCCCAAGACGACTTCTCCCCGAGGCCGCCCGCGAGGAGGAGCGCACCGAGCAAGCTCGACCCGTACAAGCCCGTCATCCGTCAATAGCTCGAGGACGACGCCCGGAACTGGCGCAAGCAGCGACACACCGCCAGGCGTATATGGCGCAGGCTGGTCGACGAGCACGGCGCCGACGTCAGCGAGTCCACCGTCGGCCGCTACGTCGCCGAGCTGAGGAGGCGGGACCGCTCCCAGGGCGAGCGGTTCCTCGACCTGGTGTGGGAGCCCGGCCGGGCCTAGGCCGACTTCGGCGAGGCCGATCTCTACGTTTCCGGTGTCCGCACCCGCCTGAGCTTCTTCGTACTGTCCTTCCCGTACTCCAACGTCGTCGAGCCTGACCTCGGCCACGCGGGCGCGCTCGGCGGGGTCGTCCGGAAGCCCCTCCAGGCCCCAGTCCCGCCATTCCGTCTGCTCGGGTGCCGCGCCGCCGGCCCCTTCGCGCCCGGTCCTCTTCATTTTGCCCGCGCCCCCTTCGGCTCGACGCCTCCGTGGGGAGGCGAACGCGGGGCTGCCCTCGCCGTGCGAGCAGTGCATGCACTCCGCCCGGTCGGGCATCTCGCGGGCGGTCAGCTCGTCCGCCTCCTCCAGCTTGAGCCAAGCATACAGGTTGTCCTTGTTCGGGAAAAGCGGCAGGCTCCTGCAGGCGGCGGGGGCGGACAGGCCGCTCCGGTGGAACTCCCAGAGAATCCCCTCGCGCTCCTCTTTCGTATACATCGGACTCCCTCCTGGACCCAAATTGGGTCCGAGATTTTGTCCGAGGTCCCCAGTTTCCCGATGGGGCGGGTTTCGGAAAGCGTGTTCCGCTCTGAGGGCTCATTCCGGGATGGACTTTCCGAAGCAGCGCCCATTGGGAAGCTGCGGACCGTTTTGAGCATCGATTCTGGGACACGCTTTCCGCTAGGGCGGCGTTGCGGAAACTGCGTCCCGTTCTGAGGCTGCAATCTGGGATGCAGTTTCCGGAACGGCGCCCTTGGGGTAACTGCGTCCCATTTCGACGCTGTAGCCCACCTCGTACGCCTTCCTTGGCAGGCTCTGCAAACAAAAAGCCGACTGGAACGTGAATTCCAACCGGCTGCGAAGCGAGATTATGTTGGGTCGTCTACGAACGTGCGCCCTCGAGGAAGAAGCGACGGCTAAAGTAGTTGTACCAGGTGACCAGGAACGTGGCGATGGCCTTCATGGCCTGGTAGCCGATGCTCAAAAACGTGACGCCCACAAACATGTACAGGTCGTTGAGACCCAGACCAATCACCGACAGGATGGTGAAGATCGTGAACTCGCGCTTGCGGCTCATGCCCTCGCGATGGTCGAACACGTACTTCATGCTGAGCCAGTAGTTGACCACGACGGACGTGATAAACGAGATCGTGGTGCTCATCAAAAAGTCGAGATGGAACAGCTCGACGAGCGCAATGAGCATGCCCCAGTCGATGCCAAAGGAGATAAGACCCACGACAGCGAACTTGAGGAATTGCTTAGTATGAGGTTGTGCCAGTGCCTTGCGCACGTAATCACATCCAATGCGTTGATGAATCGAGCAGAGGATACTTTAGAGCTTTTGCAAGGGAAACGTAAGGGCTTTGCCAAGAACTATACGAACTCGCCAAATTTGCAAGAGACAATCCGCAAACGTTGTAAATCCTTCCGTAAACGAGCAAGGCCCACGAACAACGCAGCGCTCGACGCACGTCGTCCGTGGGCCCCGTAGTGCAACGAGGAGGCCGAGCTACTTGGTCTCCTCGCCCTCCAGGAAGATCTTTCGGGTCACGAAGTTGTAGACCATAACAAGCGCGGTGGCGCAAATCTTGGCGATATTGGCCTCGAGCCCTAGGCCGGCGTTGAGCGCCAGCACGATACCGTCGTTGAGCGCCAGGCCGATCACGGACAGCACGACAAAGATAATGAACTCGCGGCGGCGGCTCATGCCCTCCTTGTGCGCAAACACGTACTTCATGCTCGCGACGTAGTTAAAGATGAGCGAGACGATAAAGCCGCTGGTGTTGGCGATCAGGATGTTAAGGCCCAGACCGTAGTGGAGCAGATTCATGATGCCAAAGTCGATGACGGTGGCAATGACGCCGACGACGCCAAACTTCATGATCTGCGCAAGGAGCTTTTGCATGGTACCTGCCTTAGGGTGGCGCCGGAGCGCCGCGGGGATGACAAACTCAGCAAGTTTAGCCAATCCCCGCGGGTGGTGCTAGGCGCGCTCCTCGATAGCACCGTTTCTATATGCATCGAGCAGCTGACGCAGGTCCTGGATTTGGCTGCGGATCTTGGCGCCAGTATCGGTGTCGCTCACCATGCGGCGACGGTCTGCTTGGTCAAAACGGTTGGTCTCGCTTTCGATGTCCACGTTGCGCGTGAGTGCCTCGGCAACCGTCGTAAAGGCCCGGTGCGACTTGAGGCGGCAGCCGCGCGAGCTCGAGATGAGCGTATAGCCGGCGATACCCGTCTTGGGATGGTAAGCGCGGCAGAAGCCGCCATCGATGACCAGCAGCTTGCCCTCGGCGCGGATGGGCTGTTCGCCCTTGGTGGTTTTAACGGGCGTGTGGCCGTTGATGATGTGGCCGGTCGGCGAGCATGCCATGGGCGCGACGCCAAACTCGCGCATGATGTCATCGCAGACCGAGGGCGACTTGGTAAGCGTAAAGTACGGGTCCATCGGCTCGACCCAGGTGCTCTTATCGGCGATATAGGCGCGCTCAAAGGTACGCACCAGGCGTCCGCTGGCGGGCGAGTTAAAGCCAATCCACAGGTACCACATCCAGTCGAGGGCGTCGCGGTCGCCCACGCGCCAGGCGCGGCGGGCGATGCAGTCGCAAAAATCGAGATAATCGCGGCCAGCGTGCCAGGTGCCCAGGCAGTTCATGCTGCTAAAGGTACCATCCTCGTTGAGCGGCACGCAGCCGTGGAACAGCAGATTGCCGTTGGCGACCTTGTACATCGAGCCGTGGGTGTAGAGGAAATCGATATGGCGATGCAGGTGATCGGCGGTGACAAACTCGGATACGAGCTTGTCGATGATGTGTTGCTCCTGGGGCGTGAGCGTGTAGGGGTCCGTCGGGTCGACGGTGGGGAAGTCGTTGGTCGTGAGCGGCCACACGCTGTCGTCGGCGAGCGTGACCGTGCCGGTGTCGTGGTCGATCTTGTCGAGCAGCAGGCGGTCGGTCATGTCGAACTCGGGGTGGCGCTGGATAATCTGGCCCTCGAGTTTAAAGAGCAGCACGTTGATGGCCTTGATCAGCGGGGTGATGGACTCGTCGGCGGTATAGGTGGCGTCGGCGAAGGCGACGAGCTCGCGCAGCGAGATACCGTAGTCGTTCTCGAGGATCTCGTAGTTGTCGTAGCGCAGGTTGTTGCGCAGAACCGTGGCGATGCAGGCGGGCTCGCCGGCAGCGGCGCCCATCCACAGCAGGTCGTGGTTGCCCCACTGGATGTCGAGCGAATGGTAGGTGAGCAGGCGGTCCATAATCTTGGCAGCGCCGCCGCCACGGTCGAAGATATCGCCCACCAGGTGCAGGTGGTCGACGGCCAGGCGCTTGATGAGCGAGGCGAGCGACTCGATAAAGTCGTCGGCGCTGGCGGTCTCTAGGATGGACTCCACGATGCGCTCGTGATAACGCACACGATAGTTGTTCTCGTCCGGATGCGTGTGCAGCAGCTCGTCGATGATGTAGGCGTAATCGCGCGGGATGGCCTTACGCACCTTGGAGCGCGTATAGCGGCTCGAAAGCGAGCGGGCAACCATGATGAGCTGGTCGAGCATGGTCTTGTACCAGGTGGGGGAGTCCTCGCGCCGGCTGCGGACCAGCTCGATCTTCTCGCGCGGGTAGTAGATGAGCGTGCACAGCTCGCCCTTTTCGTCAAAGGAGAGCGTGTCGCCAAAGATCTCGTCGACATGTTCGCGCACGACACCCGAGCAGTTGTTGAGGATGTGCATAAAGGCTTCGTACTCGCCGTGCACGTCGCTCATAAAATGCTCGGTGCCCTTGGGTAGGTTGAGGATGGCCGAGAGGTTGATAATCTCGGTAAACGCGGATTGTTCGGTGGGGAACTGTCTCGACAGCAGGCGCAGATACTTGAAGTCTTGCGGGTTGCGATCGAATGCGACCATGAAACACCTTCCGATGGGGCTGGTAAAACTGATAAACAGCGTCAAACGTTTATCAGTATGCGCCGCTTTTGTTTCCATTTTGCGCCGGCGGCTGAATTGTCGGCTGAACGGTTTGCTAAATCGATTTAGTTGAGGTTGATGTGTCGGTTAAGTGGAGACGAAGGGGATGATTTTGCCCATGTTGGCCCATAGCGGGGATGGGGATGTTGATGATAAAGATATTCAATGCCAATGGTTCGAATTGGTAAATAGTGGACATTTGTATCGTATTTAGGCTTGCTGTGCGATAATTTGCGTAGCAATACTTAAGGAGCCTCATATGAGTGATTTTGTCCTGACCTGTGAATCCGCTGCCGATCGAACCCGTGAGTTCTTTGCGTCGCGCAATATCCCTGTCGTGTGTTTTCATTACGAGATCGACGATGTTGTCTATACGGACGATCTGTATCAGTCGATTACGCCGGACGAGTTTTTTGCCCAGATTGCCGCGGGCGCCATGCCCAAGACGTCTCAGGTGAGCGTGGGTGAGTACGAGGAGTTTTGGGAGCCGTTTGTTGCCGAGGGTAAAGACGTGCTGCACCTGGCGTTGTCGTCGGGTATTTCGGGCACGTATGGATCGGCCTGCGTTGCGGCACAGATGCTCGCGGATCGCTATCCTCAGGGCGGCAAGGTGCGCGTCATCGATTCGTTGGCGGCGTCTTCGGGCTTTGGTCTGCTGGCGGAATGTGCCGCCGACGTTCGCGATAGCGGCGCTTCGCTCGACGAGACGGCCGCTTGGATTGAGGAGCATAAACTCAACCTTCACCACTGGTTCTTCTCGACCGATCTGTCGAGCTACCTGCGCGGCGGTCGCATTTCGGCTGCGAGCGCGATTATCGGCACGGCGCTTAAGATTTGCCCACTTATGACGGTCGATTGCGAAGGTGGGCTGTCGCCACGTGAGAAGATCCGCACCAAGAAGCGCGCGATTTCCGAGATGGCTAAGACCATGATGAAACACGTGCAGGACGGTGTGGATTATTCGGGTAAGTGCATCTTGTCCCATTCGGCGTGCCGCGAGGATGCCGAGGCCGTTGCGGCGCTGATTGAGGAACAAGTTCCGTGGCTCAAAGGCAGGATTGAGATCAACAATATCGGTGCTCTGATTGGTTCGCACACCGGACCTGGTACGGTTGCGCTCTTCTTTATGGGTGACAAACGCGTGGATTAACTTGGCCCATCACGTCGCGCACGATTGCTCAAACGAAAACGGCCCGTCTCACGTTTTGTGGGGCGGGCCTTGCTGTTGCGGTTAGCGTTTCTTTCCGCGGAAGAAGAAGCCGTGCAGCGAGGGCTTGAGGCCGCGGTTGGCGCGACGCTCCTCGATATGATCGTGGATCGAAGCGACGCGTTCGATAACCTCGTCGGGAATCGGCACGTCGGGATTCATGTTCTCGACCTGACTGACCTCGGCGGCGGCAACCTGGTCAATAATGGGCACATCGTCGCGCGAGATGACGGGCGTTGCGTCTTCCTTCATCTTGCGGTAGCGCTCCATCATGTCGGTCTGCAACTGTTGGGCCGAAGGCGGCGTCCAGATGATGGCGTTGGCGCCGGCGGCGATGGTTTCGCGGATGCTCTCGGGTGTTTTGCCGCCCGGCGCGATGAGCGGCAGGTTAGGATAGTGCTCGCGCAGCTCGCGAAGGACCTGGGGCGTGTTTTTGCCGGCCGCGATGTTGAGGATCTTGGCTCCGGCGCGCACCTTGGCATGCGCATCATCGTCGCAACGTACGACCGTGGCGATGACGGGGATGTCGGCGATGTTGGTGATGTGCTCGACCATCTCGGCAGTGGCGGGGGAGTTGACCACGCAGCCCGCCGCGCCCTGCATCTCGGAGACGGCTGCCATCTGTACGGAGCGCTTGCCGGTCGTAGTTCCGCCGCCCACGCCTACAAAGACCGGGCACTCGGCGACGGTCAACAACGCCTGCGTAATGGCCGGCTGTGGCGTGAAGGGGTAAACGGCAAAGACGGCATCGGCGTTGGAGTTGCGGATGACCGCGACGTCGGTTGTGTAGATAAGCGACTTGATGCGACGGCCGAAGAGTGTAAAGCCGCTGGCCTCCTCGATCTCGTCGGGCATGCGGAGGGCCGCCTTGCGTAGGCGCCCGTCGATGGGCAGCGGCTCCATGGGGAGCAGTCCGTTGGGGGTCACGGCTACCTGGGGCTCGGTGAACTCGTCTGCGAGCTCGACCTCGGAAAAATCGACCGAGGCGACGATGTCCTCGTGAACCTCGGCGGGAACATCGATGGGGGCTTGGTCGTTAGTCGCGGCAGGCGCGTCGAAGGAGCTGGTGCCGACAAAGGCGTCGACGCGCTCGTTTAGGTCGTTGAGGGTATCCATGGATCCTCGATTCTATGCGATGATGGCCGGCAGGGCGCCGGCAGCGTTGTGCTTGCTAAATCGTTTGACGAGTTGATTTTTCCCCGCCGCGCCATCCGTTAGACCGAAGGACCGGCGAACGTGAAGGAGCTGTGGTGGCGGGTATTGAGGTGCTATCTTGAATGTCCCGTTTAAAAGAGAGGTGACGCGGTATGGATTTCACAGCAATGTTGGGCTCGATTGGCCTGTGTGTGGGCGCAATCGTTGCCGCCGCGGTCATCTACTTTGTGGTTACGGCCATTAAAGGCAAAAGAGTCGAGCGTAAGGAACGCGAGGCACTTAAGCAGCACCGTGACCAGCAGGACAAGCGCGCACGGAGATAGTTTGTTGAGTTTTGAATCCGTGCGCTAGCTGCGTTTTCGGATCAGGGCGATATAGAAGCCCTCAAAGTCGCGGCTGGGCGGAATGGTCAGCGTGCCGGGCATACCGTTGGCGACGGACGAGACGTGGCCGGCGGCGATGGCCTCGGTGAGGGCGTTGCTCTCGACGCGCGGCTCTTCGCCAGCTTCCTGAGCACGGCGCGTTTCACTTTCGCTCGGCGTGCCGTCGAGGGGGATAAGCTCGCAGTCCATGTGCTTGTCGAGGGCCTCTTGCAGGGCGTCCTCGTTTTCCTGCGGCAAGATCGAACAAGTCGAATAGACGAGCGTGCCGCCCGGTTTGAGGGCTCCCATGGCGCGGTCCAGAAGCGCGCGCTGCGAGCGGGCGCACTTGCCGAGCAACTGCTCGGTCAGGCCGCGCAGACTCTTCTCGTTGCCGCTGATGACGGTGCCCGTGCCGGTGCAAGGGGCGTCGAGCAGGATGCGGTCAAAGCGGAAGAACTCGTCGAGCTCGCGTGCGTCGATGCGCATGACGGGCACGTTTTTTGCGCCTTGGCGGTGGAGGTTGGCTTCGAGCTTCTCGGCGCGGGGAATGCTCATCTCGCAGGCTGTGAGGTGTGCCTGGCCCTGGGTGAGGGCGGCGATCTGCGTCGTCTTGCCACCGGGGGCCGCGCACATGTCCAGGATGTCCTCGCCTGCCTGGGCGCCCAGGACCAACGGCGGCATCATGGACGACAGGCTCTGCAGATAGATCTTGCCGTCGCGGTAGATGTCGAGGTCCCACAGGTCGGAAACCTGGGCCTCGGGCAGGATAAAGGCGTCTGGGTACCAGGCGACGGTTTGGTGCGCGATGCCGGCCTCGTCGAGTGCGGCGGCGATGTCCTCGGCGGTTGCCTTGAGCGTGTTGGCGCGCAGCGTGACCGGGCGCGTGGCGGCGGCGCCGAAGCCCTCGATCATGAGCTCGGCATCGGCGGGGGCATAGGCGCCGGCGACCGTGTCGACCATAAAGCGCGGCAGGTCGTCGGCGTAGGGAAGGGCGGCAAGCTGGTCGGAAAGCTCGGTGGCGGCAAACTGCCTGAGCTTGAGCTCGGGCTTAACCTGCTTTTTCTGCTTACGACGACGCGGCTTGGACATCCGTCTTTCCTTCCCATTCCATTAAAAGTAGTCAATTTGGGACGGGGCTATTTTAGCTACCCGTCCGTTTTGGCAGGCGTTGCAGTTAAATTTGGGACGGGGTAGCTAAAATGGCCCCGTCCCAAATTGACTACTCTGCCTTGGCGTTGGCCTAGTACTGGCTCTCGTGCTTGCTGAAGAAGTCGAAGCGCGGGGGCAGCGGCTTCACGCGGTGCTCGCCGGGCTTCTCGCCTAGGCTCTCCACGAACTCGTCCGTGGAGGCAAAGATGTTATCCCAGCTAAAGAAAGCGACCGGGTCGACGTCGAAGTACTCGCAGATGAGCTCGCAGCCGGCCGGGACGATGCCGTGCATGAGCACGGTCGCCACGCGCAGCTCGGTAAAGGCGTCGACCAAGGCCTGCGTCATGGCGGCGTTGGCCGGCTCACCCTCGAGCTTGTTGGCGGCCTTGGAGGCGTCGCTCCAGCGCTTGTTGGCGGCACGCAGGTAGTCGTCGCACACGGCGAGCGCGCGGTGCGTCTCGAACTTGTACATGGCCTGCTCAAAGGCAAGGACGGCCTGCTCGGCAGCCTCGACCACGGCGGCAGAGGCGGCGCCGGCGGGAATGCAACCGTTGCGATAGGGGCTCTCGTCGCCCTCCTTGACGGCGACGCCGTAGAAGCAGCTGCGGGCCAGGCGGTTGAACACGCCGGTCAAAAGGGCGCTCTCCTTAAGGGCCGGGTCGATAACGCGCTTGTCGTCGCAGGCGCGCACCTCGTTGCCGTCCTTGTCCTTGCCGGTCACGCGCGTGTCGTATGCCTTGGGGCTAAAGCTCACCGGCTTCTCTGACAGGCCGAGTGACAGCCAATGCGCGCGCATCTGCTCGCAGGTGTAGTGGTTGAGCAGGTCGTCTGCCGGCGGGGGAGGCGTCTGCGAGGACGAGCTGGCCTTTTTGCCCATGTAGAGCAGGTGATAGCAGGCGCTAACGGTGCTCTGCGTGAGGTTCCAGCTCAGGGCCTCCCACATGGCGGTCTGCGCGATGCAATAGAAGTAGATGTTGTCCTGACCGATGAACTGGTAGATCTGCGCGTCGTCCGAGCACCACCAGTCGCGCCAGTCGAGCGAGCTGTGCTGGTAGGTGGGTGCGGGTACCTGCGTGGAATCGGCGGCGGGCTCGCCCATGAGGGCGGCATCCTGGGCGGCGACACCCTCGGTTACGCCGGCGGCGCGGGCGTCGCGGGCGAGCACGGTGCGGGTGTAGCTGATGGGCGCCCACAGGCTCTCGGGCCAGCACCAGCAAGTGACGTCGGTCACGCCGTCGACCTCGGGCACCGGAACGCCCCAGTCGATGTTGCCGGTGATGCGGAAGGGCACGAGCGCCTTGCCGCTGCGGAAGCGCACGCCGCCGTTGGCGAGCACCGCGTGGGCGTCGTCGCGCTCCTTCCAGCTGGGGAAGGTGACGGTAAAGCTGCTCTTGTTGCCTTCGGGCTCCAGCACGGTGTGCTCGGGCAGCTGGTCCTCGACGGCGTCGAAGGCCTCGCGAAACTTGTTCTGAATATAGAGCTGTGCCGGCAGCAGCCACTCTTCCATGGTCTTGGAGACCACGGAGCGAACCTGCGGGTTCTGGGCGAGCTTGGCGGTGTAGGTCTTCATAAAGTCGAGGTAGGCCGGCAGGTCAAAGTAGAGGTTGTCGACCGGGCGCAGCTCGGGCACCTCGCCGGTGAGCTGGCTCTTGGGCGCGATGAGCTCCTCGGGCTCAAACTGGTGACCCAGGTCGCACTCGTCGGCGTACGCCTTCTCGGACTTGCAGCCCTGGATGGGGCAGCGGCCGATCACCTGGCGGCCGTTGAGGAACGTGCCGGCCTTGGCGTCGTAGAACTGCAGCGTGGAGCGCTTGGAGATGGTGCCCTGCTCGTGTAGGCGCTCGATAATCTCGGCGGTAACCTCGTTGTGAATCTGCGCAGCCGGCTCAAGGCCCGAGCCGCCGTAGATGTCGCAGCTGATGCTGTAGTTGTTGAGGGTCGCGGCCTGGCGGGAGTGATTGGACTCGACATACTCGCCGATGGACTTGTCGTAGCCTTCGTTCTCCTTGAGCTTGCGGTAGCTCTCCATGATGGGCGAGCCGTAGCAGTCGGTGCCCGAGGTGAAGATGACGTTCTCGCGGCCCAGGCGGTCGCGCAGGAAGCGGGCGAAGAAGTCGGCCGGGACAAAGACGCCGCCGACGTGGCCAAAGTGAAGGCCCTTGTTGCCGTAGGGCTCGCCGGCGGTAACGATGGCGCGGCGAGGCCAGCTGGGACGGTCGTTCATGGAGTATTTGGATGCCATGGGACTCCTTCGCATATGGTGAGAGCGCGGCCGGGCGCAAGGCCTGACGACGCGGTGGTCAATTCGTGCATATCGTTCGACATTATCGCACATGCGGACGGGTACGTGGCAGGGGCGCTATCCTAAGATGCTATGAATGAGATTTCCAACATACATGCGTTTGAGGACGAGGATTTTCTGCACGCTTGCTTCGTGTGGGGGATGGCCGTGCTTGTGGTGTTTGCCGTGTGCCTGGTGCCGGTGTTTATGCTGCTGGGCGGGCCCGCAGACTTGGATGTGGCGGACGCGGGCGGCTGGACGGCGGTTTTGGGCTGGATAGTCGGCTTGGCTGCGGTTTCGGCGGCGTCATTTGCCGTGCACGAGCTGGTGCATGCGGTGTTCTTTAAGCTGTTTGCGCCTGCCGGTGCGCGCGTGACCTTTGGGGCAAATCTCGAAACCTGCATGATTTACGCCTGCGCCGAGGGCGTGGTGTATTCGCGCTGGCGGTACGTGGCAGTTTGCCTGGCGCCGACGGTTGTTGTGACGGCGGCGTTTGCCCTAGGGTTTGCGCTCTCGGGCTATCCGCTGCTGTGCTACCTGGCGGCTGGTCTGCACTTGTCGGGCTGTGTGGGCGACTGGTATTACGTGCGAACCATTCTGCGCGACCGCCGCATTGTCGCCTGCGAGGACACGTCCTTTGGCGTGCGCTTTTTCGCAAGGTAGTCTTTTTGGGATGATTTTTCTGGGACGGGGATTAAAAAATCATTAGGTACGCAATGATTTTTTAATCCCCGTCCCAGAAAAATCATTGTGGGAGAGGAGATGTTGATGAAGCCGTTGCTGTTGCACGCCTGCTGTGCGCCGTGCTCGCTGGAGCCGGTTCGCCTGCTGCGCGAGGAAGGGTTTGAGCCCACAATCTGCTGGACCAACCCCAATATTCAACCGCGTGATGAATGGCGGCGGCGTTTGGACGAGCTGCGCCGGTGGTGTGCCGATGGCGACATCGAGCTCATCGAGGCGGGGGAGGACCGCGAGCGCTGGGAGGTCGGCGTGGCCCCGCTGGGAGCCGACCGAGCCCGTCGCTGTCGCGCGTGCTATGCCCTGCGTCTGGCCGAGGCGTGCCGTGTGGCCCAAGAGCGCGGGTTTGAGTTTGTGGGCACGACGCTCGCCGTCTCGCCGTACCAGCTGTTCGATACCTGCAATGACGTGCTTGAGCGCTTGGCGGCGGCACATGGGCTCACCCCGGTGATTCGCGATTTTCGCCCGTATTACCCCGAGGCGACACGACGTTCGCGCGAGCTTGGCATGTATCGGCAGAATTATTGCGGCTGCCGTTTCTCGGCCGTCGAGGCGGCCATGGACCGCGCCCGCATCCGCGACGAGCGCAAGGCTGCCAAAAAGTAGTTCATTTGGGACGTCAGCCTGCTAGGATGTAGAGCGGACTTTAGCTATATAAGGAGAATCCGACGTGTCTATGCGTACCGATGATTTTGACTATAACCTTCCTGAGGAACTGATTGCCCAGGCGCCTGCCGAGCCGCGTGACTCCTGCCGCCTGCTGGTGGTGGATCGCAAGGGCTCCCAGGCGGGAACGCCGCTGGAGCACGGCGGTACCGTCGAGCACCGCATCTTCCGCGACATCATCGACTATATCGAGCCGGGCGATGTGCTCGTCATCAACAAGACGCGCGTGATGCCGGCCCGCCTGATCGGTCGCAAAGCCGGCTCGGGTGGCGTGGTCGAGACGCTGCTGCTCAAGCGCCGCGAGGACGTGGATCCGCTGGGCCATGTTTGGGAGTGCCTGGTCAAGCCGGGCAAGCGTCTGAAGCCCGGTGCTCAGATTGAGTATCGCGCCGGTGGCGCCCATGCGCCCGAGGGTGCGCCCGTGGTGCTGACGGCCGAGGTTGTCGACTTTGTCACCGATAGCCGCGGTGGCCGTCTGGTGCGCTTTGAGCCGGCCGGTTGCAATGCCGCCGGCGAGCAGCGCACGCTCGACGGGGCCATCCATGCTGCCGGTCACGTGCCGCTGCCGCCCTACATTACCGATTACGAGGGCGATCCCGAGAAGTACCAGACCGTCTACGCCATGAAGGAGGAACACTCGGCTGCCGCTCCCACGGCGGGTCTGCACTTTACTCCCGAGCTCATGGCCGCTATCGAGGCCAAGGGCGCGAAGTTTGCCGCCGTTGAGCTCGAGGTGGGCATCGATACCTTCCGCTTGGTGGAGGAGGACGACCCCACGCAGCACGTCATGCACACCGAGCGCTACCACGTGTCGCAGGAGGTTGTCGACGCCGTGCATAAGGCGAAGGCCGAGGGGCATCGCGTGATCGCTGTCGGTACCACGGCGGTGCGCTCGCTCGAGAGCGCCTTTGACGCGGACGCGCCGGTGTCCGATCCGGCCGTGACGGCGCGCTATTTTGAAGGCCGCGAGGACGGCGCCGACACGCTCGGCCGCGGTGACATCGTGGTGCGCGAGAACGCGACAACGCAGCTCTACCTCATGCCTGGCTCGACCTATCACGTGGTCGACGCACTGATCACCAACTTCCACGTGCCGCGTTCCACGCTCATGATGCTCGTGAGCGCGCTTGCCTCCCGCGACCAGATCATGGATGCCTACGCCGCCGCTATCGAAGAGCGTTACCGCTTCTTCAGCTTTGGCGATGCCATGCTCATTTGTTAGTTACGCGGTTCTACGAACCGCGTAACTGCTCGACGCTGCAAACGCCCCTAAGCGGCAATCTGACGTTC
The DNA here is from genome assembly GCF_040910245.1 of Collinsella aerofaciens. GTDB lineage: Bacteria > Actinomycetota > Coriobacteriia > Coriobacteriales > Coriobacteriaceae > Collinsella. Next base: position 68,682 of record NZ_JBDGAY010000009.1, on the reverse strand, counting down.
AATCGTCGGGCATGACCAGAAGGTCAATGCCCTCCTCTTTCACGTCACCTTGCTCGCTTAGGGGCGTTTTCGCTGACTTCGCCAAAACATTGGCGTTGCCGTTGTTGGCACTTGGGGACGTTCCTTTTGTGCCGGCACCTGGGGATACTCCTTATGTCAAGAGATTGGTGCAAGAGGGGTAGGTTGCCTTGCGCCGATTTAAATAAGTTGCGGTGAGCGCTTTTTGGCAGCTGGTTTACTTGCTTGCGAAGAGCCAGACCAGGATGATCACCAGAATCACGGCGACAATGCAGACGATGGCTCCGGTGAATTTGATGCGTGAGTCGCGGGTACGCTCGCGCACGTCGTCCTCGGCGGCTTCGAGTTGAGCCACTTCACGCTCAGTTTCGGCGTGCTCGGCCTTATCGCGGGCCAGGGAGCCCGCGAGCGATTCGGTAATCTCGGGATGGTCATGCACCTCGGTCGCCTGCTCGATGATCGACTGTGCGTGCGCGACGTCCGCCTGGGCATTGGCAATAGCCTGCTCTTGCTCTCGACGCGCTTTGTCCTCGGCGGCGATCTTCTCGCGCAGTTCGCGCTGGCGCGTTGCGGCGGCGGCTTTTGCGGTCTGCAGCTCGTCGCGCGCGGCATCGGCCTCGGCAGTCACGGCCTGATGGGCACGCTTGGCGTCGGCGATGGGGGCTTGCGCCTGCTCGACGGCGTGCTCGGCGGCCGCGAGCGAGTGCTCAAGATCGGCGGTGATGTTCGGGACATCTTCCTCGGCTTTGCGCAGGGCATCGGCCGTGTCGGAGATCTGCATCGAAAGCTCGCTGGTGCGCACCGTGTAATTGGCGGGATTCGCCGAAGGATTGCGCTGCAGCTCGGCATACTCGCGGCGCAGCGTTTCGAGTTGAGCGCGCGTGGCGTCGACGGTTTGCTGCGCTGCGGCAACGCCGGCGTCGCGCTCGGCCTGCACCTTGTCGCGGATGCGCTTGGAATCCTCGAGGCGTCGAACGAGGCGGTTACCGGTTTCGCGCGAGCTGGCTTCGCGCGCCTCCACCGCGTCGAGTGCGGCTTTGAGACGCCGCTCGGTGGCGTCGTCCTCTTCCTTCATTTGTTCGAGCTGCGCCTTGAGTTCTGTTGCCTTGGCAGCATGGGTATCGCGGCCGATTTCTGCCGCCACGGCGGCCTTTTGTGCCGTGTCGATAGTCTGGCGCTGCTCGGCGACGATTTGGTCGTAGCGGCCTGCGATGTCTTGGCGTGTCTCGAGCTCCTCGCCTTGATCGGCGATGCGCTGCTCAAGTTCGGCCAGGTGAGCGCGGGCGTCCGCGAGTGCCTTCTTTGCGGCGTTCATCTCGCGCATGGCCGAGGCACCCTGGGCGATAAAGGCGCCCACGGCGCTGGCGGTGTTTGAGACGGCGCCTCCCAGATCGCGGCTGGCTGCTGGGGCGTGCAGGGCGGTCGGGTGACCGGCGTTTGCCGTGCCCGCATCGGGCGCCTGTGACGTGGTGATGCTGCCGGTGCCGCCCTCGACTACGGAAAAGCCGGCAGCGTGCGGGTCGACTGCATCGGCACCAATGGTGGGGTGCTCAAGCTGCAGGAACGAGGGCAGGGTGCTGCCTTGGTCGGCAACGGGGGTCTCGCCGGGCACGAAGGTCGAGGCGGCCTCGGCGGCCTCCTCTTCTTCGGCGTCAACATCGGCGTCGGCCACGGCGTCTTTCATCGCTTTGACGGCATCCATCATGGAGTCCATGACGGCATCGAGCTCTTCTTCCGAAGACACCTCGATGGGGCCCGCTGCTTGCTGCGGGGCGGCGTCCTTTTTGGGGGCGTCGTCCTGAGCGGCCGAATCGTCGTTTTGCTCGTCGGCATCTGCGGCCGCAGGGATCTCCGCTGCAGCGTCGTTATCCAAAGTGGCGTCGTCGACGTCGGTATCATTGCAGGTCACAGCGTCAGCATCTGCGGCGACGTCTGCGGAATCATCAATATGCTGTTGAGTCTGGGGGTCCAGCTCGTCTGTCATAGGCATGTGCTCCTCATCGTTGTTTGTCACCCTATGATAAAGTCTCGCGCCGACATCCCGCGCCCCGCAGCAAAGTTTCAAAACGTGTTCGATGGCTCGCGCCGATAGCAAAAATTCGGCCTCTATATTCAGTTTGCGCTTGACATTCCCTTCGCCGAAAGACGTTATGCCGTTCGCCTGCCGAGGCCTTTTCTTTTCACTTGAACACGCTAAAGTTGCATCTCAGCTTTTGGCGCGTTTATTTTTGGATGCGCGCAGTCGGCGGGCGTGCCCGTCGCGATTTTGAAAGGACTTCGTATGGGACTTTTCACTGGTAAGACCGTGATCGTCACCGGCGGCGGCAAGGCCACGCTTAAGGACGGCTCTGCTGGCTCCATCGGCTACGGCATCGATATCGCTTTTGCCAAGGAGGGCGCGAACCTCGTTATCACCGGTCGCAACGTCGCCAAGCTCGAGGCTGCTAAGGAGTCTCTTGAGGCCGAGTACGGCGTCAAGGTTTTGCCTGTCCAGGCCGATGTCTCCGCCGGCCAGGACAACGAGGCCGTCGTGCAGAACGTTATCGACAAGGCGATTGAGGAGTTCGGTCGCATCGACGCCGTCGTCAACAACGCTCAGGCCAGCGCCTCGGGTGTGACCATCGCCGACCACACCATGGACCAGTTTAACCTGGCCATTTACTCTGGCCTCTATGCCACCTACCTGTACATGCAGAAGGCCTATCCGCACCTGAAGGAGACCAAGGGCTCCGTGGTCAACTTTGCTTCGGGCGCCGGCCTGTTTGGTAACTATGGTCAGTGCAGCTACGCCGCTGCCAAGGAGGGCATCCGCGGCCTGACCCGCGTCGCCGCCAACGAGTGGGGCAAGGACGGCATCAACGTCAACATCGTGTGCCCGCTTGCCTGGACTGCTGCGCTCGAGAACTTCCAGGACGCCTATCCCGAGGCGTTCAAGGCCAACGTTCACATGCCGCCGGCGGGCCATTACGGCGACGTCGAGAAGGAGATCGGCCGCGTGGTCGTTCAGCTTTGCGGCCCCGACTTTAAGTATATGAATGGCGAGACCGTCACCCTCGAGGGTGGTATGGGCCAGCGGCCTTAGGGGTTACGGCGTTTTACCAAACGCCGTAACGGGCCGACGCTGCGCGGTCACCAGAGCGACAACTTGTCATTCAAAGAGGGCGGCATGACCAGAAGGTCTATGCCGCCCTCTTTTCATGCCAACTTGTTCGCTCTGGCGACCGCTCGCTGACGTTGCCAGAGCATCGGCGTTGCCTTTGTTGATGTAGTCGTTGGGGACGTTCTTAAATGACTAGTCGAAGGGGACACTCTTGCCGGCGCTTGGGGACAGTCCCTGAGTGCCGGCAGATTGGGACACTCCTTTGTAAGATGGCGCTGAAGACTGTCCCCGACGACTAGTCGTTTAAGAATGTCCCTAATGACTATGACCCCTTTGCGCCAGTTTCTGTCGAGTCGGTGCTTCTTGCGGGTTGCCCGTATAATGGTTTGCGTATGAACCGCAACCAAGGAGTTCCAGTTTATGGACCAGAGCCTTTTTAAATTCGACCTGATCGCCGAGGACCCGACGACGCACGCGCGCGCCGGCGTGCTGCACACCCCGCACGGCGACATCGAGACACCGATCTTTATGCCCGTGGGCACCAAGGCAAACGTCAAGGGCATCCCCACCGAGACCGTTAAGCAGCTCGGTGCGCAGATCGTGCTCGCCAACACCTACCACCTGTCCATGCGTCCCGGCGAGGACACCATCGCCGAGCTGGGCGGACTGCATAAGTTTATGAACTGGCACGGCCCCATCCTCACCGATTCGGGCGGTTTCCAAGTCTTCAGCCACAACGACGCCGTCAAGCTCACCGACGAGGGCGTGCGCTTTATCGTCAACGATTACGACGGCCGCCATGTGTTCTGGACACCCGAGGACAACATGGAAATCGCCATGAAGCTCGGCTCCGACATCTGCATGCAGCTCGACCAGTGCCCGGGCTATCCCGCCACGCGCGCCTACGTTGAGCGCGCCGTTGAGCTGTCGAGTATGTGGGCCGAGCGCTGCTATAAGGCCCACACCCGTGATGACCAGGCGCTCTTTGGCATCGTCCAGGGTGGCATGCATCTGGACCTGCGCCTGCGCTCGCTGCGCCACCTGGAGGAGTGCGGCGACTTCCCCGGCTATGGCATCGGCGGCTACTCGGTGGGCGAGGACCACGAGACCATGTTCGAGACGCTGGCGCCGCTGGTTTCCGAGTACATGCCTAAGCACAAGCCGCGCTACCTCATGGGCGTCGGCAACCCTACCACGCTCGTGCGCGGCGTTGGCGTGGGCATCGACATGTTCGACTGCGTGCTGCCGACGCGCACCGGCCGCATGGGTACGGCGTTCTCCAGTGAAGGTCGCCTTAACTTCCGCAACGCGCGCTTTGCGCACGACGACGGCCCCATCGACCCCACCTGCACCTGCCCGGTGTGCACGGGCGGCTACAGCCGCGCGCTCATCCGTCACATGGTCACGCAGAATGAGATGCTCGGCGGTATTCTGCTGTCGATGCACAACATCTACTACCTGCTCAACCTTATGCAGCGTGCCCGCCAGGCCATTATCGAGGGCCGTTACGGTGCGTTCGTGAGCGACTGGATGAACAGTCCTGCGGCGGTGGACTACTAAGAGCGGCGCGGGCGCTTGCGGAGCGTGGGCAACGGCAAGGGGCGAGCGCCGGCCGGTCATCACGTTCGCTAACACCGTCTGCGCGACCGCTGACCGATAGCTTGCAAGCACTTGATGCATCGTGGGTACCATACCGAATAGTTGATGTTCGGGCGGGTGTTTGGCGCATGGCGTCGACCCCGCCCGTTTTTCTTTTTCTCGATAGGAGTACCCATGATTAAGAACGAGAATGTCGAGGGCGAGCCTGCCTACGACGAGACGTACCGCCGCGGCCCCGTGGTTATGCGCGGCCCCATGATTCCTAAGGACAACACCTACGCCAACCTGCTGGCGCCCGAGGAGTCGACCGACTGGCTGCATGCTGATCCGTGGCGCGTGCTGCGCATCCAGGCCGAGTTTGTCGATGGCTTTGGCGCACTTGCCGAGCTCGGGCCCGCTGTGACCATCTTCGGTAGCGCTCGCACGCCCAAGACCGATCCGCTCTACAAGGCGGCGCGTACCGTCGGGCGCAAGATCGCACAACGTGGCGTGGCGGTCATCACCGGTGGCGGCCCCGGCATCATGGAAGCGGCCAACAGGGGAGCGGCAAGTGTCAACGGCAAGTCAGTTGGCCTGGGCATTGAATTGCCGCACGAGCATGGGCTCAATAAATACGTGAACCTCGGCATGGACTTCCGTTACTTCTTTGTGCGCAAGACCATGTTCGTCAAATACAGCTCGGGCGCCATCGTGTTTCCCGGAGGTTTTGGCACGCTCGACGAAATGTTCGAGGTGCTCACGCTGGTGCAGACACACAAGGTCAAGCGCATGCCGCTCGTTTTGGTGGGCACCGAGTACTGGCAGGGCCTATTCGACTGGCTTAACGGTCCGGTGATGGACGCCGGTATGATCAGCCCGCTCGATCCGGAGCTGGTGCACATTACCGACGACCTCAACGAAGCCGTCGACATTGCCCTGAGTGGGCTGATGTAGGGCAATCGTGCCCACCGCGATATGAATATGTATGGCACTCTGATGCTTTCTAACGTCAGTTTGCCATTTATATTGGGTATACTGATGCAAAAGACGAGGGCGAGGAGGTCGCGTATGTCTACTGCAACGGTTAAGCCTACGACGGTTCGCATCGAAGAGGGGCTCAAGGAGCAGGCGACTGAGTTCTTGGATTCGGTCGGCCTCAGCCTCAATTCCTATCTCAATCTTGCCGTTCGGCAGCTTGTAAATCAGCGAAAGATTCCTTTTGAGATTGTAGGAAGGGCGGAAGTGCCCAACGAGGCGACGAGGCGTGCCATGGTAATCGCCGAAGCTCATGAGTTGGGAATCCTGCCGGACGATAGCCCGTCATTCAACAACGCCGATGAGCTTATGTCATTCCTCGATGAGGGCTAAGCGATGTTTGAGATTAAGGTCGAGGCTCAGTTTAAGGCCGACTACAAGCGAACGATGCAGAGTCATCCGCAGCTAAAAACCGAGTTTAAGGCGGCAGTTGCCGAGCTTGCGGCACATGGTTCGCTTCCGGCGGAGTACGGTGCCCACGAGCTCTCCAACCCGGGCGGCAACTACAACGGGCACATCGACTTCCATCTATCCGACGGCCTGATCGACGTGGTCGTTCTCTACCTGCCGCATAAAACTAATCCGGTGATTCGACTGGTCAGAATGGGTTCGCATCAAGAACTGTTCCAGGGCCCACTGAGCTAGCCACTCGCTTTTAGCTTGCGGTGGAATAGGGATTGATTGGCGGCTGATACGCCAAAAACAGTCCCTATTCCACCGCAAGTGGTGGGGATGTCCTGCCTGTTGACGTGGCATCTGGCTTTCCCTTGTGGTTGATTTCGTCTAAGAGCTCCGCTGCGATCTCGCTGTTTTTGAACCTGATGCTGCAGTCTTCTTTCTTGGGGAAAGCTAGTAGCGGGATCGTTCCGTACCAGATTGTTTCTTCGTCAATTATCGCTGCACACAAACGTCCTTCTGCTCTAATGGCATGCTCGACGTTCATTTCTGCCAAAGTCTCGCTTGCATCTTCGCGCGGAGTCGAGGCAATGAAAAACTCAAGAGCAATCCCTCGGGCGGTGGCACCTTTGATTGCATCGCCGAGCTTTGCGAGGCAGGCGGCGGATGCGTAGGGCGCGGCAATGAAGATGCTCTTGGCGGCGCCAACGATGTCTTCAACCAGAGTCTCTACGGCATTGGTCGGTTCTATGAGAATGTTTTGATCGGACTGCTCGCTGCCACCGGTCACGTAGACTTCGTACCCGAGCTTGGCGTAGGTCTTGAGTCTCTTCTGGTACATGCGGGCGAGCATGGGTATAGATAAATCAACGTAGTCGAATATCTCAACCCGTCGCTTGCCCTCGTGGCTTCTATGGAGCCTGCCCGCCTGCTGCGTGATGCTGCCGTCCCACGATATTGGCGTGGCAATGAGTAGAGTGTCAAGGTAGGACAGATCGAAGCCCTCGCCCAAAAGGCTTTCGGTGGCGACGATGATTCGATGTTCATGCTCGAAGCGGGGAAGACTGCTCAGTATCGTTTTTCTTTCTTTGGCGTCGATTTCCCCGGTCAGGAGAACGGGTTCGTGTCCTTGGTTTTTGAGCATCCCGAACAGCTCCTCGGCATGCTTTTTCCTTTTAGTCAGCACGAGCGGATGCCGGCCGTTTGACGCAGCTTCAATAGCGTCGTTGACAATCAATTCGTTTCTAGCTGCATGCGTGCACAGCAGGTCGAGAATCTGATTGAAGTTTGCACCTGGCTCGTAGGCGGGTAGTCGAATTCCAGTAAAACGAGGCCGTACGATGCGCTGGATGCCCTGCTGAATCGCTTGCGCTTTTGGATCGATAACATAACGGAGCGGGCCGCAGAGCATGGAGAGCGCCCGCGTAAGGCCGTCGGATCGTTCGGGCGTCGCAGAAAGGCCGTATACGTATTTGGCCGGGGCGGACTTGAGAATAAGCTCGAGCTGTGGTGCGGCGGCATGGTGGCATTCGTCGCAGATAATGAGGCCGTAATTACGAACAAGGCCCTTAACTATCGGCTCTCCGGTTTGGCGGTCTTTGCCAGATAACGACTGGAACGAAGCGATGTCGACGAGGCCGCTTACGGCCATTTTGCCTCCTCCTATTTGTCCGATGACCGGAGGCTGCCTTTTGCTGATTCGTCCTTTTGGGGTTCGGACGGGCTCCCTGTTGTCCGTAATGTCGATAAATCGCTCGAGCTGGGATTTCCATTGGGTTATGAGTGCGGTTTTGGGAACGATGACGAGCGTTGGAAGACCAATGGATGCAATAAGATAAGCTCCGATGACTGTTTTACCGAAGCCTGTCGGCGCGGACATGATTCCGTCTTCGTATATGAGCATCTGATCAGCGGCGATTTGCTGCTCAGGGCGAAGGACTCCTTTAAATGCCATAACAATCGGATTACCCGATTTGCGCTCGTCTGAATAGTGGGCGGTAACGCCGGTCTCTTGAACTAGCTGCTCAAGTTGAGTTTTGCAGCCCCGGGGAATTGCAACATGACCATCTCTCAGTTCGCTAAGGTCTATGAGTCGCGGTTTGCCGAATACTGATTGATGCATGGACTGCGCGCGATAGAATGCCGGATTGGCAAATGTCGCAAGTCCGCGGATTTCCATTTGAGCTGCTGGACTCAGAGACTTCTCGGGGATGTACAGCATATCGGCTTGAATAACGGGCAGCGATGAGGGAAAGTCCCGCGATGTGAGTGGTAGTCGCTTTCGTGGTCTTTGGGCATACCGTTTGCCCTTGTTTGCCACCGTAGTTGTTGCTGGTCCGTGCGGGTTGTTTCCAGGGGCCTCAATCAGATCTTGCACCGTCGAGCGCGGAATCAGCTGGACTTGTGATAGATAGAGCCATTGGTCGGGAAAGGGCTTGAATTGTTCGTCTACAAATACACTGTTTCCTTCACGTTGCGCCTTGCCTTGAAAGGGGAGTGCGATGAGGTTTCCGAAGCCTCCATCGGGAATAGTGGCCTGAGCGGGTAGCATTCGATCAAAGGCCTCGAACGTGATTGTCTTATTATGCGCCGCAGCTTCGATTATGAGGCAACTTCCAAACTCTCGGGCAGCCTTTGCGCTGATTGGCTCGAGGAAGAAAAACCAGATGTGGGCGCCGTTGCCGGACCTTGAGCGCTCAACAGCGGCGTTAATGCCCCGTCGTATTGCGACAAGCCGTACGGCATTTGTTGCCTCCTTCCAGTCCGCTTTGTCAAAATCGATGACGAGAACTTTCGTGTTGCAGTTCCTATCGAGAACATATTGCCCGAGGACATCGCGGAACCGGTCATCGTTGCCTTTAAAGTGAGCAATGATTGCGGCATCGCTTAATTCCGGGAAGACGCGATTGCTGCATTCTACGCATTTAACTCTTTGATGGGCTGCTTTGGGGCAAATTCCTGGCTCCCACTCATTAGCACAAGCAGGCGTATAGCCAATGCCCCCGTCCTTTCTGCGATATCCATGAGCGTAAACATCTTTGCGCCCGGTAAAGAGACTGCGAAAGAGCTCGAGTTTATCGCGTGCTGGGCTCGCGCTGGTGACGATGCCCTCGATTTGCGCTCGTTCATCGAACAAAGCGCCAGCTTCTTCCCACTCTTCTAGCGTTGCGTAGCGTACGTCTGAACCGTTGTTGCAAATGACGATTTGTCGGTGTTGGTCCGATATATGTGTGATCGTCTGATCGTATTTAAATTGTGCGGTCCCAAAGAGGGCGTATTGATGCATGGCGTTGCCCATTTGAATGCCGTCCTTGTATTGGAGTTGTTGAGACGAGGGTACGGCATTACGGCTTTTTGGGATATGTAATTTCGATTCAAGTTTGCTAATGGCAAGGGATTATTCTGCGAGCGGCTTTCGGTCGATGCCAAGGCGCGCGACGGTCCTTGATAATCAGGGTTTGCGGTCATATGGGTAGCCGGAGGCGTAAAGAGCGGACCTCATTCAGACCCGGTGGGCAAAAAATGGAAAATATGAGTACTGTTGCTCAGTTAGTCTCATATTATTTGAGAAGTATCTAAGACCAATTGACTGAGTTTTAGTATATTCACCCCCCCCCTAAACACGACGATTCGGGGCTTTATGGAGCTTGAAATCGGTGGAAGCGGGCAATTTCAGCGACATTTTGCTGTTACTAAATTTATGACAGTACTCATATTTGCCATTTTTTGCCCACCGGGTACCGCTAGGGGCTAGTCGAAGCTCCCCCAAACAGCTGGGAATGCGCCGATCGTCAGCATATCTTGTATATGGATGGCTCAGCAAAAGAAGTTGCGGTGGAATAGGGATTGATTTGCAGCTGATAAGCCAAAAACAGTCCCTATTTCACCGCAAGTGGTAAAGGTGCCCCTAGTGGATGGGCTGGTAGCGGGGGCAGTAGCTGATGGCGATGGCGTCGACGCCTACGTGGGTGGCGATGGTGCAGCCGATGGGGCCGGTGCCGGCGTCTACGTAGTCCTGGCCTGTGAGCGCTTGGTTGACGAGCTCATGCTCCTCGGCGGCGCCGGTCGTGAGCACGCGCACGCTGGAGCCCGGGTGCTCGGCCAAAAATGCGAGGCAATCGGCCATGGTGTTGGCGACGATGCGCTTGGCACCGCGGCCCTTTTTGATGGCCTTGATCTCGCCCGATTTCCACTCCGGCGAAACGGCCAGGCGAATGTTGAGCATCTGCGTGAGCTGGCCGGCGAGTTTGGGCGCGCGGCCGTTCTTAACGAGGTTCTCGAGCGTGCGGGGAATCAGCAGCAGGTGGGCGTCGGGCAGCGTCGCGCGGATCTGCGCCTCGGTCTCGTCCAGGCTGCGGCCGTCCTCGCGCATGACCAGCGCGTACTCCACCAGCAGGCCCTCGGCGCCCGAGCCGGTGCGCGAATCGATGCAGCGCACGTCGAGCTCGTGCGTTTCGGCCGTCAGGCTGGCGTTGGCATAGCAGGCGGACCACTCGCTGCACAGCGAGATAAAGATGGCGCTGTCGTGGCCGTCGGCGCGCACGCGGTCAAAGAATGCCTTGAACTCGCCGGCGCTCGGCTGCGAGGTGTGCGGCAGTTGCTCGGAACCGGCCATGCGCGCGACGTACTCCTGGGCGGTAATCTGCACCTGGTCGAGCAGGTCCTCGCCCTCGATAATCACATGCAGCGGAATCACGTAAATGCCGAGCTCTTGGGCGCGGGCGGGGGAGATGTCCGACGTGGAGTCGGTTATGATGGCAAAAGACATAATTGCACCTTTCGTTGGGGCGCTTGCGCGCCGCCTTCTGAGAGCAAAGTGCGACAAGTATAGTGGAGTCGTTCCACATTGCCAGCTTTATTTGTTGAATAGTCAACAGTTTGAAGTGTAAGTGTGGAAATCACCAACTGGGGAAGAGGGATGCCGATGGAGGCGCTGGAGATATGCAGACGGCCGATTGTGCTGTTCGATTTTGACGGCACGGTGGCAGATACGGGCCGGGCGGTGATGACCTCGACGCGCAAGACGCTGGCTGCGCGCGGGTTTTCTGAGGCGCAGATGGGTGACCTGCGCCGCATGATCGGGCCGCCCCTGTGGAAGAGCTTCCACGACTTTTACGGCTTTTCCCGCGAGGAGTCGCTTGTGGTGGCCGACGAGTACCGTGCCTTTTTTGATGAGCTGGGGCCGGAGGAGTACCCCGTGTTCGATGGGATTCCCGAGCTGCTGGATGGGTTGACCGCCCAGGGCAAGCGTATGGCCGTGGCGACGTCGCGCATGGAGGCGAAGTGCATCGATATGGTGCATGAGCTGGGGCTTTGCCAGTTCGAAGCCGTGGTTGGCATGAATCCGCCGCAGGGGCGCGAGACCAAGGCAGATTCGGTTCGCGATGCGCTGGCGGCGCTCGGTGCGACGGCCGACGAGGCCGTGATGATCGGCGACCGCTTTAACGATGTGGAGGGCGCGCACGCGATGGGTGTGCCGTGTATCGGCATCTATTCGGGCGCGGCGGCGCTGGGGGAGCACGAGGCCGCGGGTGCCGATGCGGTGGTGCACTCGGTGGCCGAGCTTGCTAAACTTTTCGCTATATAAGTATGTGATGTGAGGGGCGGGCACGCTCGCCCCTCATTGGTAAGGAGGTCGTCCATGAATCAGGTGGAGCAGAGCGTCGCTGAGTATGTCGACGAGGTCTGGGAAGATGTCGTCGCCGATATCGAGCAGCTGGTGAGTTATCCGTCCGTAGCCGTTGCTGCCGACGCAGAGCCCGGTGCGCCGTTTGGCCGCCCAGTCCGTGACGCGCTCGATTGCGCGCTCGGCATTGCGCAGAAGCTCGGCTACCAGACGAGCGACGACGAGGGCTATGTGGGCATTGCCGATATCCCTGGCCGCGGCGACAAGCAGCTCGCGACCATCTGCCACGTGGACGTGGTTCCCGCCGGTCCCGGTTGGAACACCGACCCGTTTGCGATGGAGCGCCGAGAGGGCTGGCTGCTCGGTCGCGGCGTAATCGACGACAAGGGCCCGGCGGTGCTATCGCTCTACGCCGGCGCCTATCTGCTCAAGCACGGCATTACCCCGCGCTATACCTTCCGCGCGCTGCTGGGATGCGATGAGGAAGTGGGCATGTCCGACGTTCACCATTATCTGGAGAACCACGCGAACCCCGACTTTCTGTTTACGCCCGATGCCGAGTTCCCGGTTTGTAATGCCGAGAAGGGCCAGTTTGGGGCGACGTTTGTGAGTCCCAAGATCGACGGCGGGCGCATTGTGTCCTGGAGCGGCGCCGAAGCGAGCAACGCCATTCCGTCGCAGTCTATCTGCGAGCTTGCGATTGCCGCCGATGAGCTGCCGGCGCCTGTTGAGAACGCCGACCGCCTGGAGATCACGGCGCTCGGCAACGGGCATGCGCAGATTTTCGCCCACGGCATTGGCGGTCATGCCTCGATGCCCGAGGGGACGATCAACGCCGTCGGCCTGATCGTGACGTACCTGCGCGAGGCCGAGGACGCGTTTGGTGCGCGCGACGAGCGCCTGCTGACGCCTGCCGAGCACGAGTTCGTCAAGTTCTTGGCCTTTGTGCATGCGGACGCCTATGGTCGCGGCTTGGGCATCGATGCGACGAGCGCGGCGTTTGGCCCGCTCACGTGCAACCCCGGCGTCATCCGCGTGGTGGATGGCCACATTGAGCAGGTCATCGACGTGCGTTTCCCCGACAGCACGAGCGCCGATACCATCCGCGAGCAGCTCGAGCCGCTCGTGGGCCGCTTTGGCGTGACGTATCGCGTGGGTCGTGCCAAGGTGCCGTTCTCAGTTTCGGCCGACGATCCGGCCGTGAAGGCGTTGATTGACACCTATAACGAGTTTACGGGTAAGCATGCCGAGCCCTTTGCCATGGGCGGCGGCACGTACGCGCGCAACTTTGCCCGCGCCGTGTCATTTGGCCCCGAGGAGACCGGCCTGGAGCTGCCCGCATGGGGCGGCCAGATGCACGGCCCCAACGAGTGCGCCAACGAGGAACAGCTCAAGCAAGCGCTCAAGATCTATATCGTTGCGATCCTCCGTTTGAATGAATTAGAGCTTTAAGGTTACGCGGTTTCCCAATCTAAGTTGCGGTGGAATAGTTCCTAGAATGGGCCATTTGATGGCCAAGCAGGAACTATTTCACCGCAACTTTGCTTTTATTGGTGTAAAAGGTGCGCCATATTTGGCGCTGGATTGTTATTCGTTTGTAAAGCCCTGCCGCGCTTGCGGTAAGGGTTTATCAAATGCCCGTAAGAAACCGCAGTTGGCGCGGGTGCTGCCCGGTCGGGATCGTATCTTTCCAAACAGCAAAGCGGGCAGGGTGCCCGCGATTCGCATGTACGAAAGGAAGATCATGCTCGATCAGGCTTATTCTCGTCGTCAGTTCCTCGGCCTTGCTGGTGGTCTTGCCAGCATCGTCGGTCTCGGTCTCGTTGGCTGCGGCGGCGCAGGCGCATCCGACGCCGCCGACAAGGGTAGCGCCGCTGCTGCCGAGTCCGTCTCCGGCGAGGTGACCTACGACGGTGCCTCCTCGTTCCAGGCTCTCGTCGAGGCCGCTGCCGAGAAGTTCATGGATGCCAACCCCGACGTCTCCGTCTCCGGCTCGGGCAACGGTTCGGGCAAAGGTCTGACCGCTGTTGCCGCCGGCACCGTCACCATCGGTAACTCCGACGTCTTCGCCGAGACCAAGCTCGAGGCCGACCAGGTCAAGAACCTCGTCGACCACGAGGTCGCCGTCGTGGGCATGGGTCCCGTCGTCTCTAAGAACGTGAAGGTCGACGACCTGTCCCTCGAGCAGCTCAAGGGCATCTTCTCCGGCCAGATCACCAACTGGAAGGAGGTCGGCGGCGACGACGCCACCATCGTCGTTCTCAACCGCAAGGCCGGTTCCGGTACCCGCGCCACCTTCGAGGCTGCCGTCTTTGGCGACGAGGCAGCCGACTTTAAGGGCGACGCCGAGCTCGACAAGTCCGGCGATGTCCAGACTCAGATGGGCAGCACCGATAACGCCATCTCCTACCTGGACTTCTCGCACTTCGATGACTCCAAGTTCAACGCCATCAAGGTCGAGGGCGTCGAGCCCAAGAGCAAGAACGTCACCGACGACTCCTTTAAGATCTGGGCGACCGAGCACATGTACTGCGCTAAGGACGCCGACGAGGCCACCAAGGCCTTCTTGGAGTTCATGCTTTCCGACGATGTCCAGGGCAAGCTCGTCGAGGAGCAGGGCTTTATCCCCGTCTCTGCCATGAAGGTCGTCAAGGACGCCAGCGGCAAGGTCTCTGCTAAATAAGTAATCGCCCCCGGAAAGGTTTGCAATGGCAAAACAGCTGCCAAAGCGCGACCTTGAGAACGTGGGCCTGGGCGTCACGGGCGCGTGCGTAGCGCTCGTGACGCTTGTTGTTGCCGCGCTTATCTTCATGGTCGCCCAAAAGGGCCTCTCGGCTTTTCTCAAGGATGGCGTTTCGGTTGTCGAGTTCTTCACCGGCACCAAGTGGGACCTGGCCAACACAGCCGAAAACGGTCTGCCCTATACCGGCGCCCTGCCCCTGATCGTCACCTCGTTTGCGGTCATGGTGCTCTCCACGCTCATCGCGCTGCCCATCGCCATCGGCTCCGCCATCTTTGCGGTCGAGATCCAACCCAAATTTGGTTCCAAGGTCTTTCAGCCGCTTATTGAGCTTTTGACCGGCATTCCCTCGGTCGTCTTTGGACTGATTGGCTTTCACGTGGTCGTCGGACTTATGAAGTCCGTTTTCCACGTGAGCACGGGTCTGGGCATCCTGCCCGGCGCCATCGTGCTGGCTGTCATGATCCTGCCGACGATGACCACCCTTTCGGTCGATGGCCTGCGCGCCGTGCCCGACAGCTACCGTCAGGGCTCGCTTGCGCTGGGCTACACCCGCTGGCAGACCATCTGGCACGTGGTGCTCAAGTCCGCCATGCCGTCGCTCATGACTGCGGTCATCCTTGGCATGACCCGCGCCTTTGGCGAGACACTCGCCGTGCGCATGGTCATCGGCGGCATCGAGGCCATGCCGACGTCGCTGCTGTCGCCGGCCTCGACCATCACCACCACGCTCACCACGTCTATGGCAGTCTATGCCGAGGGCTCGGCCCAGGACGATGTTCTGTGGGCGCTTGGTCTGCTGTTGATGGGCATGAGCCTCATCTTCATCCTGATCATCCATCTCATTGGCCGCAAGGGGGCGAAGGCTCGTGGCTAGCACGCACATCCACATCGACGAGGCGAGACTCGGGCGTGTCCAAAAACAGGACCGCATCGCCACGGGCGTGCTGACGGCGATCGCCGCCATCGTCATGCTCATCGTCGTTTCCATGGTGGCCTATATCCTGTTCGAGGGTATCTCGACGCTGTTCCAGCCGGGCTTCCTCACGCAGCCCGCGCGCGCCAACGGAACCCAGGGCGGCGTGCTCTACCAGCTGTTTGACTCGTTCTATCTGCTGCTGATCACCCTGATCATCTCGGTGCCCATCAGCCTGGGCGGCGCGGTCTTTTTGGTTGAGTACGCGCCAGACGGTCCCATCCGCGACATCGCTTCCACCGCCATCGAGACGCTGTCCTCGCTGCCTTCCATCGTTGTCGGCATGTTCGGTTTCCTGGTGTTCTCGGTGCAGCTGGGCTGGAAGTACTCCATCATCTCCGGCGCCGTCGCGCTCACCATGTTCAACATTCCCATCCTGGTGCGCGTGATCCAGCAGGCGCTCGAGGACGTGCCGCAGGCCCAGCGCGATGCGTGCCTGGCCATGGGCCTTACCCGCTGGGAGGCCACGCTGCACATCCTGATCCCCGAGGCCATGCCTGCCATCGTGACCGGCATCGTGCTTTCGGCCGGCCGCGTGTTTGGCGAGGCCGCGGCACTGCTCTTTACCTCGGGCATGAGCTCGCCGGTGCGTTTGAACTTCTTGAGCTTTAACCTGTCGAGCCCCACCTGCGCTTGGAACGTGTTCCGCCCCGGTGAGTCGCTCGCCGTGCACATCTACAAGATTTACGGCGAGGGCAGCCCCGAGGCCCAGCAGATCGTTTGGGGCACCGCTGCACTGCTGATGATCTGCGTGCTGCTGTTTAACATAGTTGCCCGTATCGTGGGCAAGCAACTGGCAAGGAAGATGACGGCCGAATGAGCGAGATGAATGCAACGCCCGCAACCGAGGCGGCCACGTCCGAGACCCAGGACTTTCTGTCGAGTGTGGGGGAGAGCGAAAAACGCGTGCGCGTGAGCGGCAGGGCCGTGAGCGACGAGGTCGTGCTCTCCACCAAGGACGTCAACGTGTACTATGGCGACCACCATGCGCTGCACGATACGTCGCTCGACTTTCACAAGGGCGAGATCACGGCGCTCATCGGGCCTTCGGGCTGCGGCAAGTCGACCTTCTTGCGTAGCCTCAACCTGATGAATCGCGAGATTCGCGGCTGCCGCGTGGAGGGCGAGATCAATTACCGCGGGCGCAACGTGAATACCAAGACCGAGAACACCTACGAGCTGCGTCGCTCCATTGGCATGGTGTTCCAACAGCCCAACCCGTTCCGCAAGTCCATTCGCGACAACATCACGTTTGCGCCTAAGCGCCACGGCATCACCGACCGTGACGAGCTCGACCGCATGGTCGAGGAGAGTCTGCGCGGCGCGGCGCTGTGGGACGAGGTCAAGGACAAGCTCGACAAGAGTGCCTACGCGCTTTCGGGCGGCCAGCAGCAGCGTCTGTGCATCGCGCGCACGCTGGCGCTCAACCCCGACGTGATCCTGTTTGACGAGCCCTGCTCGGCGCTCGACCCCATCTCGACGCTGGCGATCGAGGACCTTATGTCGTCGATTGTGGCCGAGCGCGCCATCGTCATCGTGACACACAATATGGAGCAGGCGTCGCGTGTGTCCAACCGCACGGCGTTCTTCTACATGGGCGATATGGTCGAGTACGACGAGACTGACGAGATTTTCCAACGGCCCAAGGATAAGCGGCTGAATGATTACCTCACCGGCATGTTCTCCTAGTCCGGGACATGTTTGAGGCCCGTGGCGGCCACGGTCGCCACGGGACTGATTGGAGGGGCGGGTCATCTCTTGCGGGAGATGGCCCGCCTTTTTGCTCTGCGACCGAAGCGACCACCACAAAGGGGACAGGCACCTTCGTGGTGGTTTGGGGTGGGGCTCGCTGCTATCATGGACAACGTTGAATTTCTACGAAGGAGCAGGGCATATGGCGATTCTTTTGGGATGCGATTCCGTCAGCCTAGAGTTTCCCACCAAGCATATTTTCGATAGCGTGACGCTCGGCGTGGGCGAGGGCGACCGCATTGGTATTGTCGGTAAAAACGGCGACGGCAAGTCGACGCTGCTGAGCGTGCTCGCCGGCACGCTGGAGCCCGACGATGGCCGCGTGACGCATCGCCGCGGCACCACGATCGGTCTGCTCGGCCAAAAGGACCAACTTGTCGACACCGATACCGTGCATCATGCCGTCGTGGGCGACACGCCCGAGTATGAGTGGGCGTCGAGTCCGCGTACGCGCCAGATCCTCGCCGGTCTCATTAGCGATGTGCCCTGGGAGGGCACGGTGGGCGAGCTTTCGGGCGGTCAGCGCCGTCGCGTGGACCTTGCGCGCCTGCTGATCGGCGACTACGACGTGCTCATGCTCGACGAGCCCACCAACCACCTGGACATGCGCACCATCAACTGGCTCGCGCACCACTTAAAGGCCCGCTGGCAGCGCGGTCAGGGCGCCATGCTCGTGGTCACGCACGACCGCTGGTTCTTGGACGAGGTCTGCACCAGCATGTGGGAGGTCCACGACGGCCAGGTCGACCCCTTCGAGGGCGGCTACTCGGCATATATCCTTCAGCGCGTAGAGCGCGACCGCATGGCCGCCGTCACCGAGGAGCGCCGCCGCAACATGGCGCGCAAGGAGCTCGCGTGGCTGAGCCGCGGCGCCCAGGCTCGTTCCACCAAGCCCAAGTTTCGCGTTGAGGCTGCTCGCGAGCTGATCGCCGACGTGCCGCCCGTGCGCGACGAGCTGGAGCTCAAGCGCCTCGCCGTGAGCCGCCTAGGCAAGCAGGTCATCGACGTGATCGACGTTGATGCCGGCTATGCGGATACCGACGGCGCGCCCAAGCAGGTGCTCTCCGACGTGACCTGGCTTATCGGCGCGGGCGACCGCTATGGTCTTTTGGGCGAGAACGGCGCCGGCAAGTCGACCTTGCTCGATGTGATTCAGGGCAAGATTGCGCCCACGCGCGGCCGCGTGAAGATTGGCCAGACAGTGCGCTTTGGCGTGCTGTCGCAGCAGCTCGAGGAGCTCGAACCCTACATGGGTGACACGATCCGCGAGGTGCTCGGCAACTATAAGAAGTACTACGTCATCGACGGCAAGGAGACCTCTCCCGAGAAGCTCTGCGAGCGCCTGGGCTTTACGACCCAGCAGCTCTGGAGTCGCATCGGCGATCTTTCGGGCGGCCAGCGCCGTCGCCTGTCGCTGTTGCTGACGATCCTGGACGAGCCCAACGTGCTCATCCTGGACGAGCCCGGTAACGACCTGGATACCGATATGCTGGCGATTGTCGAGGACCTTCTTGACGGCTGGCCGGGCACGCTGATCCTGGTGACGCACGACCGCTTCTTGATGGAGCGCGTGACCGACCAGCAGTGGGCACTGCTCGATGGCCATCTGACGCATATGCCCGGCGGCGTCGACCAGTACCTGCGCCTGTGCAACGCCACGGCCGAGGGCGAGCCCGTGGGTGCGCCGAGCGCCAAGACCGGCACGTTCGATACCGGTGCCGCGGCAGCTGCGACCGAAAAGCCCAAGTCGAGCGGCCAGCCCAATGGCCTTTCCAACGCCGAGCGCCAGAAGCTCCGCCGCGAGGTGAGCTCGCTCGAGCGCAAGATGGAGACGCAGCGCGCCCGCGTGGAGGAGGCCGAGGCCGCCATGGCCCAGGTCGATCCCACTAACTACACGGCGCTGGGCGAGCAGCAGGCAAAGATCGACGAGGTCCACGCTGCCATGGACGAGCTGGAGATGGCGTGGCTCGAGGCGAGCGAAAAGCTCGAGGGCGAGGAGTAGACGAGGATGATCAAAGCCGCGTTTTTCGATATCGACGGCACGCTACTGAGCTTTAAGACCCACCGGATTCCGGCGTCGGCGCAGCAGGTGCTCGACAGCTTTCGCGAGCAGGGGATTGCATGCGTGATTGCTACGGGTCGTCCGACCTACCAGATGCCCGATTGGCTGTTCAACTTGGGTTGGGATGCGTACATTACGCTTTCGGGCCAGCACTGCTTTGATGCCGAGGGCGTCTACCGTAGCTGCCCGATTGACCCGGGCGACGTTGCGGTGATTGTGGACCAGGTGGCGCAGGGGCGCTACGACTCGCTGTGCATGCAGGGCGAGAACTCGTTTGTGAACCGCCTCTCCGAGCGCGTGGTGACGGCCGGCAGCAACGCGGGAATCGTCTACCACGAGGAGCCGTTTGAGCACGCCTTCGATGCGCCGGTTTACCAGTTCTGCGCCTTTGTGGACCCGGCCGACGAACATATCGTGACCGATGCGGTGTCGCATTCGCTCACTACGCGCTGGTGCGACCTGTTCTGCGATATTATTCCTGCCAACGGCGGCAAGGACCTGGGCGTGGCGGCGACGCTGGAGCGCCTGGGCATCGACGCGAGCGAAGCGATTGCCTTTGGCGACGGAGAGAACGACCTGTCGATGTTCTCGGCCGTGGGCACAAGTGTGGCAATGGGCAACGCGCAGGATACCGTGAAGGCCGCGGCGACCTACGTGACGACCGCCGTGGACGACGACGGAATTTACAACGCCGCCAAGCACTTTGGCCTGATTTAGCCGCGGGCCGGCACCCGGCACCTGGGGACACTCCTTGAGCAGCGTTCCCATTTTGTTTTCGTCCCGCACGTTTTGTGAAACACGGCTAACTTTTAGGCAAAGTAGTAAGACATGGGCAACTTTTGCGGTAAAGTAAATCAAGCAAAAGTATCCAAAGGCTAACTAGAAGCCATCGCGAAAGGCGGCCCATGGCCCTGCGTGAATCCGGAGAAGACTATCTCGAATCTATTTATGTGCTCTCGGAGCGCCAAGGCATCGTTCGATCGATTGATGTCGCCGAATACCTGGGTGTGACCAAGGCGAGCGTCTCTAAAGCCATGGCGACGCTGGAGAACAGCGGCTATGTCGAAATGGGCAAGCGCGACGTTCATCTGACGGAGCGTGGTCTGGAGGTCGCTCGCCAAATGTGGGAGCGCCACTGCTTTTTCGTGCGGTTGCTCGAGGAAGCCGGTGTTTCGGCGGATGTTGCGTCGCAAGAGGGCTGCCACATGGAGCACTGCCTGAGTGAGGAGAGCTTCGAGAAGCTGAGGGCGATGTTGGGCCGGGACGAAGTGACGGATCCAACACCGGGAGCCTGACGGATCCGCAGTAGCGCGGAGTTCGCGCAAAGCGCGAACCAGCGAAAGGGGATAGGAGATTCGAACAACAACGAGTCCGACGCAGCCCAAAGTGGGGCAATCGGTGCGCGATGTCCTCACGGCCGAGCTATCCCCGCGTCCCCAAAGAGGCGCGCCTCCTGCGCCAAAGGCGCGGGACAGCGACCGGGACGAAAGGTCCCACCAACTAAGTCCAGCTCAGACAAGGAACCCCGCCAGCAAGCGATGCCCAAGAACCACCAGCAACGTCACCGCAGGCCGGGACCGGGCTTGGTTTTGAAAACACTCCGCAGCGCGAGGCCCGCCTTTCCGTTGCTCCGCAGGAGCAGGAAAGGCGGGCCTCATGCGCGAGGACGTTTTCAAAACCAAGCCCGGTCCCGGCCGGACAGCCCACAAACGCTACAGGTTCTTGACACCCATCGCGCGCATGGCGTTCAGGATGGCGATGATCGCCACGCCTACGTCGCCGAACACGGCAAGCCACATGTTGGCGATGCCCAGTGCCGCAAGCACCAGAATCAACAGCTTAATCCCCAGCGCGAAGATGATATTCTGCCAGACAATCGTCATGGTCTTGCGCGCCACGCGGATTGCGCGGGAAATGTTGGACGGCTTGTCATCCATCAGCACCACGTCGGCGGCCTCAATCGCGGCGTCGGACCCCATGGCGCCCATGGCAATGCCCACATCGGCGCGGGTGAGCACGGGCGCATCGTTGATGCCGTCGCCGACAAAGGCGAGCTTGCCCTTGCCGCTTTCGGCCGCGAGCAGCGCTTCAACGCGCTCGACCTTGTTGCCCGGCAGCAGTTGCGCATGGAACTCGTCGAGGCCGAGCTGCTTGGCCACCGCAGCAGCCACTTCCTCGCGGTCGCCCGTGAGCATAACGGTGCGCTTGACGCCGGCGGCGTGCAGGTCGCGGATCGTCTGCTCGGCATCGGCCTTAACGGTGTCTGCAATCACGATGTGGCCGGCGTACACGCCGTCAACGAGCACGTGCAGAATCGTTCCGACGACCTCGCAATCGGGCGCTTCGACTCCGGCCGCGGCGAGCATCTTTGCGTTGCCGACGACGACGTGCTTGCCGTCGATGGTTGCCGTCACGCCGTGGCCCGCGTCGTTGGCGGAGTCGCTCACGCGCTTGGGGTCGACCTCGCCCTGGTAGGCGGCGCGCACCGACTGCGCGATGGGGTGATCGGAGAACGACTCCGCAAGGGCTGCGACCTCAAGCAACGACTGCTCGGTATAGCCAGCCTCGGGGTGCACCGCGACCACCGAGAAAGTGCCGTTGGTGAGGGTGCCTGTCTTGTCAAAGACGACGGTGTCCACGTCGGCGAGCGTCTCGAGGTAGTTAGAACCCTTGATGAGAACGCCCAGTTTGGAGGCGCCGCCGATGCCGCCAAAGAAGCTCAGCGGCACGCTGATCACGAGCGCGCACGGGCAGCTGACGACCAGGAAGGTCAGGCCGCGCAGAATCCAGTCGGACCAGGCACCGGTGACCAGGCCGCCGCCAAGGGCGAGCACCGCGGCCGCGCCGGTGACGGCGGGGGTGTAGACGCGGGCGAAGCGTGTGATGAAGTTCTCGGTGCGTGCCTTCTTTTCGCTGGCATTCTCCACGAGCTCCAGGACGCGCGCGACGGTGGACTCGCCAAAGGGCTTGGTGGTGCGCACGTGGATGAGGCCCGTCATGTTGATGCAGCCGCTGATGATATCGTCGCCGGACTTGGCGGGGCGGGGGACTGACTCGCCCGTGAGCGCGGCGGTGTCGAGCTGGGTTTCGCCCTCGACGATGACGCCGTCGATAGGCACGCGCTCGCCGGGCTTGACCACGATCACGGTGCCGACGGCGATGTCATCGGGAAAGACCTGTTCGAGTGTGCCGTCGGCTTGCTCGACGTTAGCGTAGTCGGGCGCGATGTCCATCATGGCGCTGATCGACTTGCGGCTCTTGCCCACGGCGTATGCCTGGAACAGCTCGCCGACCTGGTAGAACAGCATGACGGCGGCGCCTTCGGCCATGTGCGGGTCGGTATCGGGGAAGAGCACCATGGCAAACGCGCCGATGGTCGCGACCGCCATGAGGAAGCTCTCGTCGAAGGCCTTGCCGCGGCGGATGTTACTGAATGCCTTTTGCAGTACGTCGTAGCCGGCAATCAAAAACGGCACGAGGAACAGCACAAAGCTGGCGTAGATGTCGCCCGGGGTGCCGAATGCGGCGGCGAGGGTGCCAAGTTCATCGAGGGCGTACACCACGGCAAAAATGCCCAGCGCTACCAGGATGCGGTTGCGCTTATGCTCGAGTGACTCTTTTTTCTTGCGCTTCTTCTTTTTCTTTTTGGGGTCGGCAGTGGCCATGACTCGTATCCTCCCAATTGAATGTATGAACACTCGCTCATATAATTTCGCGAGCAAAGGCCGCGGCAAGCGCGGCCTTGCAGGCTGGCGTAAACCTGGGCTAGAGAATGATCTCGCAGTCCGGCTCGGCGTCGGCCGTAAACTCCACGACGCGGTTGAGCACCTCGTCGAACTCGGTGTCATCGGCCTCGAGCGTCAGCTTCTGGGTCATAAAGTTGACGGACACGGATTTGACGCCCTCGAGCTTGGCCAGCTCGTCTTGAAGCTCGCGTGCGCAGTTGGCGCAGTCGATCTCGTCGAGTTTAAACTGCTTTTTCATGGTGGGTTCCTTTCCCTGTTTTGCGGCTTGGGTGCAGGCCGCGCTGGTACCGTGGTTGGTTGCTATTCGCAGATATGGCTCATGCCCTGATTGAGCATGGTGTAGACATGATCGTCGGCAAGCGAGTAGAGGATGTTGCGGCCGTCACGGCGGAATTTGACCAGGTGCGACTGCTTAAGGGTGCGCAGCTGGTGCGACACTGCCGACTGCGAGGTTGCGGTCGCCTCGGCGATGTCGGCTACGCAGAGCTCGCGGCCCATGAGGGCATAGAGAATCTTGATGCGCGTGGTGTCGCTGAAGACCTTGAACAGGTCAGCGAGGTCGTAGAGAAGCTCCTCGTCGGGAAGGTCCTCGGGCGAGCAGGTGGTGGGGATCACGGGTTCGGTGGCCTCGATGTCGGGTTTCGTTTCATCATCGCGGATGCTCATTGCAATATCCTTTCATATGAACATGCGCTCATATAATTTACTACCAAGTATATGAGCGCATGTTCATATGTCAATACAATTTGCGATAATTTCGATGACTGTTTGCCGCCTCTGCGATTTTCTGTGGGTTGGGATGCATCGACGCAATGCTCGCCAACATATTTCGAGATGTTCGGCCAGCATGCTAAGAAAGCCGTCTCGAGAAGCATTAGAGCTGTTCATATTTGTACTTTATCTTGTTAAATACCGTGAGAATCAGTTCTTTCTCTACGGGAGTTCCTGCAGAATCAGTTTTATCTGAAGTTATATTGAGCATTTCCGTAGCCAATCAGGCACATCGATGGCCGAATAAGTCGAAAAATGTAGGTGGACATCCGCAGAGACCGCCTTTAGAAGAGCGAATTCTCAATTAGATCAATAATCGTGTCGTCTTCCGTGCGGTTCTCATCGTTTTTTACGGACATGCCGCATTCCCAAGGCCCATTGGTTTCCTCAGCAAGGGCCCCGACGTGTTGCATGTCGTCGGGTTCGGGCACATCGTTGATGCTCGGGTCATCAGCTTGCGGATATTGGCTTGCAATTTCGCGCTCGGTGGCCTCTTCTTCTTTGAGTGCCTTCAGGACGCGGCGACCGTATTCGAAGTAGCGCCGCAAGACAAATTGACGAAGAGTTTCTTGCAGGATGGCGAAGTTATCCGGGAGCCGACCGGGCCAAATCTTCTCGCGAATGCGAATCGCTTCCATGACCCGTCTAAAAGCGGACTGTTTGAAAAACGAATGACGACTAACTGTGATAACGGCATATCCCATGTTTCGCAGCGTGTTTCGGCGTTCCTCGTCAATTGATTGCTGCTCGGGCTCGTCGTGGTAAAAGCCGTTGTATTCGATATCGGTCATCGAGTTTTCGAGCAGCGCGTCGAGGTAGAAAACCGTGCGTCGCGTTAGGGCGGCGTATCTTTTGGGGACTGGGATCGGATAATCCGTTTTGATGGCACGTATGGCTAAGCCACCCATTGACTTGGGCATTGTCAGCATCATGACAAACGCCGTTTCGAGTGGGGAGCGACAGCCTCCGCGTACATAAGAAAGTGCCTTAAGGGCTTTATTGGACCCACGATACCCTGATGCCTCTGAAAAGAAGGCTCTGAGTTCTTCAACGCTGGTTAGGGCTGGGCGCTCGCGATATTGAGTTTCGTCGGACGTTTCAAGCGCGTAGGAGCCGCAGATTTCAAAGTAATACTCAACGAGCTCAGTAAGGTTGAGGTCGGCTGTTGCTTCTAACGCGCACAGCTTGATATCGACGATGTAGACGTTCGGCTCGAGTTCTAGGTAGCTTTCTGCATCAAACGTATAGCGCGAGCAGTGGCAGATGCAGCCCTTACGGTGCCTTTTGGCATTATTGGAAAAAGTCAGCACATGGATGCTTTCAGAATCGACATTCTTTCTGTTGAGCCATGCTCGCGCCGCTTCCAGGTCGGACGTGGTCGGCGCAGACACCCTGATCTTTTCCATAGGTAAGGGATCGATCGCGTAGCTTGCGAGCGAGTTGGCTGTTTGGTATACAGCGCGTGCCGTGGTATGTGACAGAACGATTCCCATACGCGCATGATGGCATAGCAGACGCCACATACGCTCGAAACTTCGGGCAACGGTATTGGGGCGCGGCTTATCTTCTGCAAACGGTGGGCTTTTGAGCTGTCGTATCGAGGGAGCAGCTTCGGCTGGGGAGGTTTCTGCCAGCTGCGCCTTTTTTGGTGAACTTTAGTTGCGAATTCGTAGCCTCTAAGCGTTTTTGCTGACCGTCCAGATGCCTCACCAACATAATTTGAGTTATTCGGCCTTATCCTAAATGAATGGTGCGATCGCAACGTCTTATTCGAATTGATTCAGGTAGATTAATGGGGCTTGGTTGCGAAATTAAGGCGACTACAGCGCTCGATTGCGGTTCGAGGGGCCTTGACTAGTGGTTCAGCTGGCCGAACAACTCGAAAAATGTAGGTGGGCCAACCAGTCGACTGTGTGAAGCACGCGTATTTGCTCGTTTTGATGAAAACTAGGGTGCAGCCATAAGGCTGCGCCCTAGTTTACTGCGTGCCGGTGCGCCCAGACGGATTGTGCTGTGCCTGGCGGGCGCTCCCGCAGGTGGATCGGTTATTTCGCAAACAGGTTCTTGAGGTTGAACTCGGCTTGGACGGTACGGAGCATGAGGTCAGTGTCGTCGAGGCCCAGATGCTGCTCGTTGGCGTCGGCGGCGAGGGTGCCGCGTCGGCGCGCCCAGTTCTCGAGCGCAGCGGGTGCGGACTCGCGGGGGAGCGAGCGCACGTCGGCGTCCAGGCTGCGGCAGATCTGGCGCGAGTCGATGACGATAATCTTGCCTGTGCGGCGTGCCTCGGCGTAACCGTCCAGATGAATTTTGAACCAGCTGTCCTCGAAGGCGGCGTTATGTGCCATATAGGGATACTTCTTCATGAGCTTGAGCAACTGCTTCTGCAGCTCCTTGTTCTCGCGGAACGGCTTTTTGCCGTCGATGTCGTCCCAGGTGATGTGATGGATGTTCGATAGCGGCACATCCTCGCCGCGGTAGATGTCGGGCAGGCCGCAGTAGTGTGCCTCGGCGTCATGCGGCACGGCGTCGCTGGTGAGATCCATGATCTCCCAGCCCACGTTGATGATGTAGCCGCGCTCGGGCGCGCGACCGGTGGTCTCGATGTCGATGCCCAGCACCGTGCCTTGGATGGGCTTGCGGGCATAGGCTACGCCGAGTGCGTCGCGGTCACCGCGGATCTCGCGCATGACCGATGCGGCGGTGCGCTTTTGCATCTTGCCGATGGCGGCACAGGTGTCGGCATCGGACAGGCCGCGCGAAAGCGTCGCGGGCGTCACGTTGCGCAGGCGCGCCTCGCCAATCTGGTCGCACAGGTCGCGGTTGCGGTCGGCCAGGTCGCGCACAGTGGCAAAGTCGAAGCCGGGGTCGCCCTCGGCGGTAAAGTACTCGGTCTCGAGCACCTTGAGGGCCTCCTCGCCCTTCTGGCGCTCGGACTCCATGGCGCCGTGGTCGCCGTAGATAAACATGGGGATAAACGGCTGGCGCTCGTATTCGAGTGCTTGCGAAACATTCATATGCTGCTCCTTGGACGGGCCGCGTCGCGCGGCTCGGGCTTACTGAGTTGTGGCGAGATGATAGTTTACCATGGGCAACTATTGGCACCGCGCCCGGGACAACTACAATACCCTAGTTGACCGCTAGGACTTTTACAATGCTGCCGAAAGACACGAAAGGTTCCATCCGTCATGGATTTACTGATTGATATTCTGCTCGACGCCGGCAAGGACACGCTGTCGCTGGTGCCGTTTTTGTTGGTGACGTATCTTGCCCTCGAGACACTTGAGCACGTTGCGGGCGACCGCGTCAACGGCGCCATCAAGCGTGCCGGTGCCGCTGGTCCCGTGGTTGGCTCGTTGTTGGGCATGGTGCCACAGTGCGGGTTTTCGGCCATGGCGGCGACGCTGTACGCCGGCCGCGTCGTGACGCTGGGCACGCTGGTCGCCGTGTTCCTCTCGACCTCCGACGAGATGTTGCCGCTGTTGCTCGCCGAGCAAGTTCCCGTGCAGACCATGGCGATGCTGCTCGCCTCGAAGGCGCTGATCGCGCTGGTCACGGGCTTTATCGTGGATGCGGCTATCCGCGGCCTTCGTCGTAATGCCCGCGCGCATGCGGCGATTCGCCGTACCGTGTTGGGGACCGCTGCCAATCCGGCTCATGTGAACTGCGCGCACGACGACCATACCGGGGGCGACATCATTGACGAGGTGGCCGAGGCGGGCGTAAGTGCCGATCACATCCACGAGCTGTGCGAACGCGATCATTGCGGCTGTGACGAGGATGAGGACGAGCGCGGGCACGACCACGGCCACGATCACGGTCATGAGGGCGAGCATGAACACCGTCATGAGCACGGTCACTCCCACGAGGGCGCGCCCGTTCTGTCGATCATCCGCAGCGCGATCTCGCACACCGTGCAGGTGTCGGTATTCATTTTCCTAGTGACGTTGATTCTGGTCGCCGTCCTCGAGACCTTTGGCGAGTCCGCAATCGAGCAGTTCCTGCGCGGCAACGAGACGCTCGCTGTCCTGGGCTCGGCGCTTGTCGGTCTGATCCCCAACTGCTCTGCCAGCGTCGTTATTACGCAGTTGTACCTCGAAGGTGCGCTGCAGCTGGCGCCGATGCTCGCCGGCACGCTTATCTCTGCCGGCGTGGGCTACCTGGTGCTGTTCCGTACCAACCGCAGCGCTCGCGAAAATGCCGTGTTCCTGGTCATGATGTACGTCATCGGCGCCGGTTGGGGACTCGTTCTTTCCGCCTTCGGCCTCTAAGTAGGCCTAACAAAACGGGCTTCAAAATAGCCATGCTCGGCGCCTGCGCAGTGCGGCGACGCATGGCATTTTGAAGCCCGTTTTTTTGTTGAGCCATGGATCCTGAGCGCTCACACCGCTCTAAACAAAAAGGCAGATTTCCGGGCATATCCCAAAAATCTGCCTTGGTTAGCGTAGCAACTCGGTGAGGTTGCGTTTAAAGCGGGCTCGGTCCTCGCTGGTGAAGGCTGCCGGCCCGCGGGTGCGACCGCCAGCGCGACGCACCTTCTTTTCCTCGTGGCGAATAAACAGTTGCATGTCGATGGTCGCCTTATCGTAGACACGCCCGCGCACGCCGATAGCGGCGGCATCGCGTCCGAGCACCATGCTCGTCAGGCCAATGTCCTGCGTCACGACCACGTCGCCAGCCTGCAGGCGCTCGATAATGGCAAAGTCGGCGCTGTCGGCGCCCACGCTCACATCGAGCGTCGTGACCCAAAATCCGCGTCGCGCGTGCTCAGCATCGCGCGGGTCGTCGCGGCGAATGTGCCGTTCTAGGTTTTGCGTGCTGTTGCCGGCGATAACAACGGCGACGCCCGCCCGCCGCGCGCAGTCAATCGACTCGCGCGTGACCGGGCAGGCGTCTGCATCAATAAAGAGCGTTCGTGGCATCTAGTGCACCAGTTTGCCAAATTGAATAGCACGAACAATCAGCGTTACGCCAAACACCAGCAGTGCGGCGCCGCTAAAGATGACGAGCATCTTGGCCGACCACAGCGGATAGATAAACACGAACATGCCGGCGATGATGGAGAGTGCGCCGCTCAGGATGGCGAGGGCGCGGTTGGACGAAAGCTCGGACTCCAGAATGGACATGACACCTTCGACAATCCAGCCAAAGCCGGCCACGATAACCACCATCGTGGTGAGCGTCGCGGTCGAGAAGGCCTGGTTGCGCAGGATTATGGCGCCGCCCAAGATAATGAGTAGGTTGGAGATGATGCTCGTCACGCGCCAGCCGGTGGGCAGCAGCGGCTCAAAAATGGCAGTGAACAGCCTGATGGCAGCAGTGATTACAAAGTAAAAACCCAGGACAGTCGTCAAAAAGACGAGGGACTTGGCGGGTGCAAAAAGCAGCGCGATACCAGCAATGAGCGCTAAGACGCCCGTGATGGCGTAAATCCAGCGCACGGCCTTGACGGCTTTGCCCGCCATGCTTTTCTCGTCAAATCCAAACTGGCTCGATTTTTGGTCATCGTTCTTAAAGATGCCCATAATGTCTCCTTTCCGTGCGGCGTAAGCCTTGATCGTTACAACCAGTATCGCCTAAAGGCGCTGGCGTATGGGTCGGAGAGGGCGAAACGTAACCCAAAGGCCCCGAATTGTTTCCGTTGTTCCCCACGTTGCGATTTTCTATTCAACAGGTGTAGAACATTGCAGCCCTGTTCGTTATTGCCTACGTTTTAGGTTAGATTTTCCTAAGGACAATTGGCTTGTATTGGGGGTCCCTATGAACGAAGCAGTTCCCGAGGCGCCGTCGAGTGTCGAATCGATGGCAGAGCAGGGTTGCGAAAAGCTCGGCTTGGAAGCGTTTGATGCGCTGGTCCGTCGTGCCCGTACGTGCCGCCGTTTTGACGAGTCCATGCGCGTGCCGCGTGAGTTTTTGCTCGAGCTGGCAGAGCTGGCTCACCTGACTCCCTGCGGCGCCAATGCTCAGCGTCTGCGTTTTCATGTGGTGAGCGGTGCCGTGGATTGCGCGCGCGTATTTGATGAGCTTGCATGGGCCGGTGCGCTTAAGGATTGGCCGGGTCCTGCCGAGGGTGAGCGCCCGACCGGCTACATCGCGATTTTGGCTGAGCGCGCCGTTCCGGGCAAGCCAGCCGCTCCCATTACCGAGGTCGACACGGGCATTGCCGCGCAGACGATGATGCTCGCCGCCCGCAGCGCCACGCCTGAGGTGGCAGCCTGTATGTTCAAGGCCTTTACGCCCCGCGCGATCGATGCCATGGGGCTCGATAACGACAAATATGAGCTCAAGCTGATCATGGCGTTTGGCGTTCCGGCCGAGACACAGGTGATCGATGCGATCGATTCCAACCCCGACGGCTCCATCAATTATTGGCGCGACGAGGCGCAGGTGCACCACGTACCCAAGCGTTCGCTCGCCGACGTGCTGGTGTAGTTGAGTGTCACCGCGGTGTGATCCAGCGGTAAACCACCACAAAGGTGCCTGTCCCCTTTGTGGTGGTACGAGGGGAGGGTGTGTGGCAGATCTGTATTTGGTGCGGCATGGGCAGACTGAGCTCAATGTGCAGAGCATTTTGCAGGGCTGGCACGATTCGTCGCTTACGGCGCGCGGGCGCGAGCAGGCGCTGACGGCGCGTACGGCGTTTGCGGCGCGTGGCGTGGCCTTTGATCATGTGTATTCCTCGCCGTTGGGCCGGGCGCGGCATACGGCCGAGCTTATCGTTGGCGAGGGCCGTTCCATAGAGCTGGTCGATGACCTGCGTGAGTGGCATTTTGGCTCGCTGGAGGGCACATCAAATCGCGAGATGCCGCCGCAGCCCTGGGGTGATTATCCGGTTGCCTTTGGTGGCGAGTCGGAAAGTGAGCTTCAGTCGCGCATGGTCGCGGCGCTGTCCCGCATCATGGCCAGGCCGCAGCACGACTGCGTGCTGGCGGTTTCCCACGGCTCAGCCTGCCAGGAGTTTCTTGAGTATGTGACTGGCGAGGGGGAGCTACCCGACAACGGCGCCGTGCTTCATTTTGGCTATTGCGACGGGGCGTTTTCGCTCCTTGATTGGTAACGAACGAAAGGACCCCTATGAATAAAGATCTGTATCTGGTCCGTCATGGACAGACGATATTCAACCTCAAGCGTATCATTCAGGGGTGGAGTGACTCGCCGCTTACGCAGTTGGGCTGCGACCAGGCGGCGCGCGCCGGCATGTTTTTACGTGCGCGCGGCATTGAGCCCGATCATGCCTACACCTCCACGCTTCATCGCACCGAGCAGACTATCGCCAACTTGTGGCCGGGCTTGGCGTACGAGCGCCTGGACGGCCTGCGTGAGTGGTTCTTTGGTGACTTTGAGGCCGAGCGCGTGATGCTCATGCCCGAGCGCCCGTGGCGCGACTTCTATCGCCAGTTTGGCGGCGAGGGCCAGATGCAGGTGCGCGAGCGCATGGTGGCGACGCTGACCGAGCTTACGCAGCGTCCGGACCATACGTGCGTGCTCGCGGTAAGCCATGGCTCGGCCATCAAGGAGTTCATGGACCACGTGAGGGGTGCGGCGGCCGACGAGCGCGATCGCGTGCCGGGCAACTGCTCAGTGCTGCATTTTGCGTTTGACGATGCGGCCGGTACGTTTGAACTGGTCGAAGTCTTTACGCAGGAAGACTACGCGCGCGAGCTGGGGCTTGAACCGCTCGTGGCTACTGCGGGTCCGCAGCGCGGATAACGCGAGCACGGCGGCACGGGTCGCCGGCATAACTTCTCGACGCAAAAGGGGCGGAGATGCATGTACCTGCTGCATCTCCGCCCCCTGTTTGTTGGGCTGCCGATTTTTGTGCTGGACGGTCTGGTCTTGCTAGAACCGCGCGACCTGGTGCGTGAGCAGACCCGTCGGAACCTGCGGCACGCCGCCGCTGACCTGCGCGGCGGGGAAGAGTACAGCTACGGCAAAGTTGAACGGCTCTTTGCCCGTGTAGGTGCCGGCGGCACGGGCATCGTCGGTCAGGAGCCGTGATGCCCCGACCAGCGCGGCAGCGTAGGTAGGGTCGTCGACCAGTGCTGGCTCCGGTGCTTGGTCGAGCATAGCGCGGATGGCCCCGACGGCGTCCTCGCGCTTGACCTCCCACGCGCGGTGCGTAATGCTCGCGGGGTCGGTGACGGCGTAGAGCGACGCGCCCTCTTTGGCGGCGCCCAGGATGATATCCATGACGGGCGAGGCCTCGTAGGCGAGCGACACGGGACGAGGCTGAACTTTGAGTTCGGCGATCGCGTGCGCAGCGGCGGCCACGTCAGCGCTGGCAACGCCCTTGCCGCCCGCAAGTACACTCGTCGGGCAGATCGCCACGACACCTGTTACGCGCCCCGGCTCGCCCGAGCATTCGTACACGTAATACGCCGCGCCCGGGTCCTTGAGCATCAGGCCATCGGAAATGGCTCCGCGCAGAGCATCGTTGCCGCTCAGGATGCTGCCCATTGCAGGCAGCGCCTCGAGCACGCGGTCCTGAGCCGGGCGGATGCAGGGAAACGGAAGTGCTTTCATGGGCGGTCCTAACGCACGAGTCGGTTTGTTCGCGGCTTATTATGCCCCAACTTGGCCGCTCGCGTCCCAGAGCACGTTATCGGCGAGCGCGATCAGCACCTGCTGACAACGAACGATATCGGCATGGGGCACATATTCGTTGGGCTTGTGCGCGAGCGCGAGCGACCCGGGACCGTAGCTCATGCAATTGCGGTTACCTGTCTTGCCGGCAATGACAGCGGTGTCGGTGTAGCCGGTAAAGAAGCCGACGGTCGTGTCCGCCCCCGTCACGTCATCGGCGGCACGCTTGAGCGCGGCTAGAAGAGGAGAGCTTGGATCGCGCTCGATAGCGGGGCGGTCGCCTGTCACGGTGTAGCTTCCATGGCAGCCGGGGACCGCGGCTTCGGCAACGGCGATGGCCTGCTCTACCATGCGCGTCGCGGCGGCCGTATCGGTCGGCGGGGTCAGGCGCATGTCGACCCAGACTTTGGCGCGGTCGGGCACGACATAGGGGCGATATCCGCCCTCGATTTGGCCAAACGTGATGGTCGAAGGCCCCAGCTCATCGTGCGCGGGCAGCGCCACAAACGCGCGACGGAGCGAACACACGACCTCGGCCATGGCGGCGACGGCATCCGCGCCCTTCCACGGCTGGCTCGCATGCGCCGTTACGCCAGCCATTTCAATCTCGAACCACGTGCGCCCCTTGTGCGCCACCTGGATCTGTCCGTCGGTGGGTTCGGTGTCCAGCACCCATTCGCGCGAGCCGACCCAGCCGGCATCGATCGCGGCCTCTGAGCCGCGCATAAAGTCCTCCTCGTCGACCGAGCAAATGAGTGAGAAGCCACGGCGGGGCAGCTCGCCTTCTGCCGCCACGCGCTCGAGCGTATGGACCAGTGCGGCAATGGCGCAGGCCAGGCCACCCTTCATATCGCAGGCACCGCGGCCATAGAGTTTATCGTTGCGCACGATCGCTCCGAGCGGCGGAATGTCCGCGTCCCAGCCATCGCCCAGCGTAACGGTATCCATATGGCAGATATAGACGAGCCGTGGCTCGTCGCTCAGTCCCGGCACGGTGACCATAAGGTTGCGGCGCCCGGGCAGCACCTCGAGTTCCTCAACCTGCACGGCATGGAGCACCGGATGGCTCAGCTGTGCCACCCGTTCCTCAACCAACGCTTTGATATAGCGCTCAATCTCGTCCTCATACGCACCCGGGTCTGAGCTGTCGATCCGCACGAGTCCTTGCGTAAGCCGCCAAGCAAAATCTGTATCAACCATAGGCACCTCACAGATAGTTAGGTCAACATACAGATTGTATGTCAAGAAGCGGCTCGGTGTATTTAATGGAGTGCTCACAAAAACGGGGGCGCCTCTCGTGCGAAAGGCGTCCCCGCGGGCATTCAATGTCAGTGACGGGCAGGCCACATGGGGAACTGCCCGTCAGATCAGCCGGCGCTATTTGATCACGCGCACGCGATACATCGACGGAATATGCTTGAGCGCCTCGATGGTGCTACTGTCCAGGTGCTCGTCGGTGTCGAACATGGTGTAGGCGTTCTCGCCGGCGGACTCGTTGGTCATACGCTGCACGTTGGCGTTGTCCTTGGCCAGGATCGCCGTGATCTGGCCGATCATGTTGGGCACGTTGGCGTGCAGGCAGGCGATGCGGCTCGCGGCGCGTGCCTTGCCCATGCTGCAGGCGGGGTAGTTGACGCTGTGCGCGATGTTGCCGTTCTCCAGGTAATCCTTGAGCTCGCTGATGGCCATATCGGCGCAGTTGGCCTCGGCCTCGCCAGTGCCGGCGCCCGAGTGCGTGGTGATAAACGTATTGGGCATCTTGACGGTCTTGGGCGTGGCAAAGTCGCAGCTAAACCAGCTCAGCTTGCCCTCGCGCAGGGCTGCGTCGACGGCGTCCTCGTCAATGATGGTTTCGCGCGCGTAGTTGATGAGCACGGCGTCGGGTGCCAGCAGGTTAATCTGCTCGGTGCTGATCATGCCGATGGTGTCTGCCTTGCTGGGCACGTGCACGGTGAGGTAGTCGCAGCCGCGGCACAGATCCTCGAGCGTGCCCACGCGCTGCACCTCGCGGCTCAGCACCCACGCGTGCTCAACGGAAATGAACGGATCGTAGCCGTAGACGTCCATGCCCAGATCGACGCAGGCGTTGGCGACCTTGGAGCCCACGTTGCCCAGGCCGATGACGCCGATGCGCTTGCCCTTGAGCTCGCGGCCTACAAAGGCCTTCTTGGCCTTCTCGGCATCGACCTGAATCTCGGGGTCGTCGGCGTTGTCGCGCACCCAGTTCATCGACTGCACTACACCGCGGCTCGAGAGCACCAGCATGCCCAGGACGAGCTCCTTGACGGCGTTGC
Organism: Collinsella aerofaciens; assembly: GCF_040910245.1. Taxonomy (GTDB): domain Bacteria; phylum Actinomycetota; class Coriobacteriia; order Coriobacteriales; family Coriobacteriaceae; genus Collinsella. Next base: position 34,008 of record NZ_JBDGAY010000009.1, on the reverse strand, counting down.
TGTTGGCGCCGGGGGAGTTAAAGACGACGACGCCCTTCTTGGCGTACTCCTCGACGGGGATGTTGTTGACGCCGGCACCGCAGCGGGCGATGGCGCGGATGCCCTCGGGCAGCTCGTAGCCGTGCAGGTCGGTCGAGCGCATCAGGATCGCATCGGCCTCCTCGGCGGTGCCCACAAACTCGTAACCCTCGCCAAACTCGACTTTGCCGTCTTTAGTGATGTCGTCGATGGTCTTAATCTTACGCATGGAAAAACTCCTTAGCAGGTTTTGATCTAAGCAGAGTGGTCTGAGGTGGCTGGTCGGCCCGCGTGTTGCGGGCTAGTTAGATCGCGGACTCAAACTATGCTGCGCTTCGAAGTCCTTCATGTACGTGGCCAGCGCCTGCACGTCCTCCATGGTGACGGCGTTGTACACGCTGGCGCGCATGCCGCCGACGAGGCGATGGCCCTTGACGTTTTGAATCTGGTGCTCGGCCGCGCCTGCGACAAAGGCCGCGTCGAGTTCGGCGTCGCCGGTACGGAAGGTGACGTTGGCGATGGAGCGACTGTCTGTCTGCGCAGTGCCGTGGAATAGTTTGCTGTGCTCGAGCAGGTCGTAGAGCAGGTTGGCCTTGGCCCAGTTGCGCTCGGCCATGGCTGCGAGCCCGCCGGTCTGCTCAACCCAACGGAACACCTTGCCGCACACGTAGATGCCAAAGGTGTTGGGCGTGTTGAGCATGGAGCCCTTGGCGGCCTGGGTCTTAAGGTCCATGTACTGCGGCGTCTGCGCAAAGGCGGGGCCTTCGGCGATCAGGTCGTCGCGCAGGATAACCACGGTGACGCCCGCGGCGCCGGCGTTTTTCTGAGCGCCGGCGTAAATGAGCCCGTAGCGCTCAACGTCGAGCGGCTGCGACAAAAAGCAGCTCGAGACATCGGCGACCAGCGGCACATCACCGCAGTTGGGCAGCTCGTGGAACATGGTGCCAAAGATGGTGTTGTTCTGGCAGATGTAGACGTAGTCGAGCCCGTCGCCCGCGGCCTCGGTGGCAATGTGCGCGTTGATGTCGGCTATGTTTGGGATGCGGTCGAAGTTGGTGTCCTCGGAGCTCGCGAGCAGCACGGCCTCGCCGTACTTGGCGGCCTCCTTGTACGCCTTGTTGGCAAAGTTGCCGGTCACGACGTAGCCGGCGCGGCCGCGGCGCATGAGGTTCATCGGGATGCCCGCAAACTGCAACGTGGCGCCGCCCTGCAAAAACAGGACACGGTAGTTGTCCGGGATGCTCAGCAGACGGCGCAGGGTTGCCTCGGCGTCGTCGATGATCTGCTGATACATGCTAGATCGATGGCTCATCTCGAGCACGGACATGCCGCAACCGCGGTAGTCCATCATCTCGTCGGCGATCTCGGCGAGCACGCTTGTGGGCAGAGCGGCCGGGCCAGCTGAGAAGTTGTGCACACGTGCCATCTTCTAGTTCCCCCTCGTAGTCGTTTGAACGTTCGGGATACTTTAGCACAGTGCAGCGCCAGGCGCGACCGCATCACAGCAAAACCCGAGTGCGCCGCTATGATTTACAGGATGATTACATGGGGGAGGGGTGACCTTACCTGATGGCTCGCATCCGATCTGCCTCGGCTTTTGCTTGCTTCCAAGGACGCACTCGGTCGTTTACGAGGTCATCGTAGCCGCGGGCGATGGCGCGTTGAATGCGATCTTCGCGTTCCTGAATGGCGGTTAGCGCGCGTCTGCTCGTCATAGGCCTCGGCATTCATGACGACAAGCGACGCCGATCCGTTTTTGGTCAGGTAGACGGGCTCTTTGGTCTTGTGACGGCTATCCGCAATAGAGCCAAAGTTGCGTTGCAGATCGAATATGGGCTTTACAACGGGCGTATGAAATTCCTTACATAGAATCATATGTATACTATTTCTAATCAGCCTGATGATGAGCATCCTCCAGAGTATATCGAACAAGTGGACGATCTTTATGCTTACGAGGAGGAGGCAAGTAAGCTTCGGGGCTCTTATCGAAAAAACGAGAGAGAGGCATTTAAACTTGTTCAACCCGTCTAACAAGCAATTCGAGATTCTGTGTATTCGGGGAGGAAATGATTGATCTCAAATGTTCGTTAGATGTCCGTGAAAGCGGTGCTCGGCTCGGATTTGCCCATGGATCAACCATGGGTGTGTACGAATTTCTTGTCAAATATTAGTTATTAACGATTCGATATCTGCAACATTATGCTCAAGGGAGCCGAATCATGAGTGCAATTCTACTCGGCAACGGTTTGAACCGCTGCTTGAAGAACTATCCATCTTGGGACGATTTGCTGCAGGGTATCGAGAGTGAGTTCTTCAGTAAATTGGGGCCAACGGTCAATTCGTTGTTGAAGTACGACGCAATTCTTTGTGAGGCGAAGGGGCGCTATAGCAACGACAGCGTTTCAAAGAGAGTTTTAGATTGTTTGAATTGCCTCGATACACCCCAGACTGCAATCGAAAAATCTGATTATTTCGTTTCCATACTCGATTCTGGTGTTAAAACAATTTTGACGACCAATTATGACCACAACCTTGAAAACGCTCTCATTCACGGGGCTTCATCTCCCTTGTTTGGCAAGCAAGTAGAAGAACATTACACGTTTGAGACGAGAGCTAGCGATAAGAGAAATAAAGTAATTGGCGATTTGGAAGTCCATCACATTCACGGAGAAATCTCGTATCCTAAAAGTATTTGTTTGGGCATTACCAAGTACATTGATAATTTGGCTAAAACAATGGAATTGCTATCTGATGGGGAGTCTAGTCAGGACGTTTCAAGTCTTGGTCGTTTGATTGATTTAAATGTGCTTACTAGGGGTCCTGGCTGGAAAAAGACCTGGGCCGAGCTCTTCTTTAATTCTAATATCTATATTGTTGGTCTTGGTTTGTCGTCGGACGAGCTCGATATCTGGTGGCTTCTCATGAGGAGGGCTCAGCTGTTGGCGGACCGGGACATGAACGGAAAAATAACAAATAGAATCATCTATTTCCCTCTTATTTCCGAAGATGAGCAGCGCGATTTTAGTCCTTTCGACGCCCTTCATGTTGAGTGCGAGCCATGCAAAGTAATTGCCGGTAATTGGGAAAAGGCCTATTGCAAGATTTGGGAAGAGATTAGACGGCTTGAGGGATAAAGGAGTCTCAAGTACGTATCGACAACCTGGGCGAGCTGCCCTGTGCTTTTGGAATTCGTATTGACGAATGCTAATTAGACGAAAAACGGCACGACCGTTTTGTGGCTTATAGGACAAAATGTGTGTCTACTTTAGGGGCATCGGCGCAGGTCGATGCCCCTTTTTCAGCCGTTTAAATTCCGTGGCCGCTTTTAACCGCTCGGACAGAATGTGTGTCCGGTTGCCCATCGTTCCCGCTGGTAGATAACCTTTTCCGGAACCGTTAAATACCCTTTCGGAAGAGGTGCCCATGAAGGCCGTTTATTGCCCCTACTGCGGCGGTCGGACCAAGCGCAACGGCAGGACCTCATCGGGATCCCGGCGGTGGAGGTGCACGGCCTGCGGCGCGTCGACGACGGTGAGGTACGACGACACGGCGACGAGGCTGGACGAGTTCATCGGGTGGCTCCTCTCCAAGGACTCCCAGGCGGCGATGCCGGGCGGCGGACGGTCCTTCAGGCGCAGGACGGCCGAGTTCTGGGAGGTCTGGCCGATGCCCGTCCCCGACGGCGAGTTGCACCGCGTGCTCTACGTCGACGGGATCTGGGTCGCGCGCGACCTCGTGGTGCTCATATGCTGCAGCGGCGAGAGGGTGGTCTCCTGGTACATGGCCAGGTCCGAGAACTCGAGGGCGTGGTCGGCCCTCATGGCGCCGATCCCGGCGCCCGAGGTGGTCGTCACCGACGGCGGGAGCGGGTTCGCCAAGGCCGTGCGCGAGACCTGGCCGCGCACCAGGGTCCAGAGGTGCACCTTCCACGCCTTCTCGCAGGTCAAGCGCTACACGACGACGCGGCCGAAGCTCCAGGCGGGGCGCGGGCTCTACCTCATCGCGCGCGACCTCATGGGCATCGAGACGCTGCACCGCGCCGCTCCAAGGCCAAGCGCAAAAAGCGCGGACCCGAGGACTCTCCGTTTAGCGTGGCGTCGCTCACGCCCATCCAGATGCCCAATCTGGACCTGGATGCCATGGTCGACGAGCGCCAGTACTTTACGCGCGACGAGTGGCTCAACATGCTGCTGCGCTCCGCTGGCTATGAGCCCAGTGAGCTTTCCGAGAAAGAGCGTCTGCACTTTATCGAGCGTATGGTGCCGCTCATCGAGCGCAACTACAATCTATGCGAGCTGGGTCCGCGCGGCACCGGCAAGAGCCATATCTACAAAGAGGTCTCGCCCTACGCCATCTTGCTCTCTGGCGGTCAGACCACCACGGCCAACCTGTTCGGCCGTATGAACTCCATGCGCGCCGACCGTGTGGGCTTGGTAGGTCACTGGGACTGCGTGACGTTCGACGAGGTCGCCGGCCTGCGCTTTAAGGATACCAATGCCGTGCAGGTCATGAAGGACTATATGGCGAGCGGCAGCTATGCGCGCGGCCGCGACCAGATCAACGCCGATGCCTCCATGGTCTTTGAGGGTAACATCAACGACACCGTGCAAAACGTCCTTAAGACCACGCACCTGTTTGATCCGTTCCCGCCGGAGTTTAACAACGATTCGGCCTTCTTCGACCGCATCCATTACTACCTGCCGGGCTGGGAGATTCCCAAGATGCGCTCGAGCCTGCTGACCGGGCATTACGGCCTGATCACCGACTGCCTGTCGGAGTTTTGCAAGGAGATGCGCCGCAAGGACTTTACGCACCATATCGACCGTTATTTCCGCTTTAACAGTGACTTTAACAAGCGTGACGAGATCGCCGTGCGCAAGACCTTTAGCGGTCTGGCCAAGCTGCTGTTCCCCGACGAGGCCATGGACAAGGACGACGTGCACTGGCTGCTGGACTACGCCATTGAGGGCCGTCGCCGCGTAAAGGAGCAGCTCAAGATTATGGCGGGCGTTGAGTTTATCGACGTCAACCTGGGCTATATGGATGCCGACAACCCGCAGGACGTGCACGTGGTGCGTGTGCCCGAGCAGAGCGAGGACACGCTGATTCCCGACGGACCGCTGCTGTCCGGCCACGTGTTTGGCGTTGGCAGGTCGCAGGGCGGCGAGGTTGCCGTGTACAAGCTGGAGAACAAGGCCGTTGCCGGCGAGTGCAAGTTTAAGTACGAGGGCGTGGCCTTTAACAAGCCGGTGCGCGATACGCTGGAAGCCGCGTTCGACAACTTTGTGGGCCTGGCGAACCGCGTGGCACCGGGCATGCACATTGGCTCCAAGGATTACCTGCTGTTCTATAACGACCTACAGAGCAAGGGCCTGTCCGAGGAGGTTTCGCTCGCCGAGTTTGTGGGTCTGTGCTCCGCGGCGTGCAACCGCCCGGTGATGCCTGCGCTGGCGGTTCCGGGCATCCTGCGCATGTCGGGCTCTATGGACGAGATCCGCGGGCTCGAGGACATTATGCGCGTGGCCAAAAATGCCGGTGCCAAGCGCGTGATTTTGCCGCTGAGCGCCATTGCGGGCCTGCAGAGCGTGCCGTCCGAGATTATCTCGGGCTTGAGCCCGGTGTTCTACATGGATGGCGACCCGGTCGATGCCGCGAAGAAGGCACTGGATCTGTAGGAGCGCGGGTGAGTGGGCTTGCGTGCGCGTGGGCCCGCGGGCGTGTTGGTGCGTAGTGCGTGAGGAGGCTTTGCCATGGCGGACGAGTGTTCTGTTGGCGAGCTGCTCGACGAGCTGTTTGGCTTTGAATCGGTAGCCAAGCGTCAGACGGCGCTCGAGCAGTACGATCGCGGGGAGTTGGTGCGCAAGGCACGCTCCCGCGAGCTACTGGGTGTGCTTAGGGGCGTCGAGACCGCCGAGCGCGCTGCACGCGAGTCTGCCGTGCGGGCTGTTGATACGTACGTGCGCCGTGTTGAGGGTTCGGCCCTTGCGCGTGCTCGGAAGCAAGCGGGCGTTGCGGGTCCGTTGCAGATGGAGCGGCGCTATGCTGCCTTTTTGCGCATGGAGGACAAGGCTGAGCTGTTGACGCGCCTGGAGCAGACGCTTTCGTTTATCGAGATAAAGCTGCGGGCTAATACAGCGGATAGGGTTCGTGCGGCGTACGATGCTGCGGGGGCTTTGGTGTTGCAGGGCGTGGCGCGTCTGAGTGACGTGCGCGTTGTGGATGCCGTGCCCCTGGATGCCGATTTGCTGTGTACGCAGCTGGAGCAGATGCGCTGTGCCGCCGACGCAACGGACCTTACGGGCATGATCACGGCGACGTTTGAGTCCGAGCTGAGTGCGACGGGGTCGCAGGACGCTGACGGGCTTGTGGACGACGTGGTCGGTGATGTTGCTGGCGACGTGGCGTTGGAGCATGAACTTGCTAACGTGCGCGGCGCTGCGCAGCGGGCGCGCTTGGCCGCGCAGGCGTATCGGGCCGAGCGTGCCGCCCGCGTTGCAGGGAGCACGGTGGAGCCTTCGGGGCTGCCGGAGGCTGCTCGCGTTGCATGCGAGGTTGTGTGCGATGCCGGTTTGCTCGCCGAGTTGCTCGCTCAGGTTAAGAAGTCGTTTGAAACCTACCGTCGCGTTGTCGCCGACGGTGGGTTGTTCTGCGCCTTTGGAACCGGTTCGCCGCATGGGATTTGCAGGGGCTCGAGCTATTTGGACTACGATTCTCGGCTTGATGAGGACGTACTGGTGGGTGAGTACGACGGTGCTACCAGGCATAATGTTCGGCGCGAGGTTCCGATTCCCGAGCTTGTGGACGAGGCTTCGGCTGATGGCGGCGATTCGCTCGAGGTCGCCGTGGCGCGCATGCAGGAGTTTAACGGGCGCCGCTACGATGGTGTGCTGGACGAGGACCCCGCGCGTCATGTGAATGCGTTTTGGTATGGACTCAAAAAGCTCAGCCAGTATTGCGAGGCCGCCGTGCGTGTGGACGAGCGCGCTTGGGATTGCTTTATCGATAAGGTTCAGTTCGCCTACGACGAGCCGGTGGGGCGTTTGGCTGCGCAGATGGACGACAAGCAGGTTGCGGCTTTTGTCGCTGCTGTGAATGAGCTTGGCGCTGCTAAGTAGGGCTTGGCTCGGTAGGAGGTTCCACCGTGAAGATCGATGTCGATGTAGACCAGCTGCGCGAGAGCCTGCTCGATCGTGCGGGGAGTGCGGCGGGCGTGGGCTTTCCGGCCGCCATGCTCGACGTGGTGGATATTGAGGACGAGTCGCCCCAAGAGCTCCTGGCCCGAGCCGAACGCGAAGGCCTCGACCTCCGCGATTTTGCCGTCGACGATGACTAGGGTAGCTAATTTGGGACGGGCGTCTGTACCCGCAGCTGCGCGAAAATGCACGATAAGCCGTCGCAATGGAGTCCAATGAGCTCGCGACCGATCTATTTTGACTGCACGCTGGCTAAGTGAGTAGGCTTTATTGGAAATCCAGAGCACCCGACAATTTTGCTTCAACAAACCCGCAGGTCACAGACTTGTGCTTTGGTGACGTGGTCGGCGATTCTACAAAAGTCTACTCACTTAGTTTTGAGAGGCGCTAATTGTCCGCAACGAGACCCCAGCCGGGGCGATTGATGCTCAAATGTAGCCAATTCGGGACGGTTATCCCCTTGCCGCTACGACGCCAGCGTGGCGATGACGGCTTCGTCGCCGGCGTATATGAGGGTGTTGCCGTCGGGAATGATCGTTTGGCCGTCGCGCTTGAGCATCACGACGATAAACGGGTGCTTGCCCTGCGGCACGTCGCGCAGGCGCTGTCCGGCCAGGCGTCCATGGGGCGTCACGGTGACCTCGCTCAGCGTAACCTCGGCACGTTCTTCAAACGTCGCCGCGGCCATAACCAGAAGGTCGCCTTCTTCAATTACGGTATCGCCGTTGGGCAGCACCGGGTGCGCGCCGTCGCGCAGCACCAGGACCACCAGCATGTCCGTCGCGCTGCCAATATCGGCGAGCGACCGACCGGCAAACGGATGTCCCGCGCCCACCTTGAGCTTAACGAACGACATGCCGTCCTCGTCGCGGTAGTCGTTAAACGTGCGGCGCACGTCGCCTTCTGCATCGATCATATCGAGTTTCTTCGCTACTGCCGGCAGCAGCGAGCCCTGCACCACAATGCTCGACACGGCAATCACAAAGACCAGGTCAAACAGGTCGTGTCCACCGGGAACGCCGGCCACAACGGCAAAGAGGCTAAAGACGACCGAAGCCGCGCCGCGCAGGCCCGCCCAGCTTACGAGCGCGACCTGGCGAGGGTTCGTCTTAAAGGGCGCCAGGAGCGCACCGACGGCGATGGGGCGGCTCACAAAGAGCATAAACGCCATGAGTGCCAGGCCCGGCAGCAGCATTTGCGGCAGGCGGGCGGGCGTCACGAGCAGGCCGAGCAAGAAGAAGATAGTCATCTCGGCCATCTCGGTGAGGGTGTCGAAGAAGTGCGCCATCTCGACCTTGTCGGTGATGTCGCTTGCGCCCAGCACGATGCCTGCAAGGTATACGGCCAAAAAGCTGTTGCCGCCCAGATAGCTCGGCAGCGCGTAGGCGACAATCGCTACGGCGAACAAAAAGATAGTCTGCGCGCCCTCGGCCGTTGCATGCGCGCACTCGATCAAGCGGCCCGATGCCCAGCCGATGGCAAGGCCCAACCCCACGCCCAGGATGATCTGCTTGGTCAGCAGCACGGGAATGTCGATATTGCCGCCCGCCGCAAGGGTCGCGAGCACCGCGGTAAGCATGTAGGCGACGGGGTCGTTGGAGCCCGATTCGACCTCGAGCAGCGAGTCGGTGCCACCTCTCAGCGAAAGACTGTGCTCGCGCAGTACGCTAAAGACGCTGGCCGCGTCGGTGGATGCCACGACCGATCCCAGCAGCAGGCCACCAATCCAGTCGAAACCCAGTACAAAGTGCGCAAACGCACCCGTGATGCCGGCAGTGATGACGACGCCGAGCGTGCTCAGCAGCACCGCGGGCACGGCGACAGGTTTGGCGCGGTTGATGTTGGTGTTAAAGCCGCCGTAGAACATGATGAACAGCAGCGCCGTGCTGCAGACGGTTTCGGTGAGTGCATAGTCGCTAAAGTCGATGTGCGCCGGACCGTTGACGCCCAGCAGCATGCCCAGCGCGATAAAGATGAGCAGGGTGGGAAAGGGGAGCTTTTTTCCGACGGGTTTGATGGTCAGGCACAGAATAATGACGAGGCCGATAAAGAGAAGTATCTGGTTCATGGATGGTGTCCGCTCCTGGGTGGTTGGCGTGGCACGGTCAGTTGTCTGCAGTCATTTGTACCCAAAGGTGGTGGGTTTATGGGTCTGGATTGCGGGCACGCGCATTTTCGACACGAAGCAGAGGCGCGGGCGGCATTGGTTGGGGCGCCGGGCCAGACGACGTGGCGTGAGCGATGCGGGTTGGCAGGCGTGCGCTGGTGACCGTTGACGGTATGCAACCCTTTCCAGCTTTATTGCAACGGAGTACAATGGGTAACGTTTAAGTTCAACTTGAAGTTTTAGTTGCGACTCCGGGCTTCGGCCGCAATGTAAAGAGAGGCGTTCCATGGCGATCTATGTGACATCCGATGCTCACGGGCACGTGCGTGCGCTTGACGAGGCCCTGTCCAAGATTTCGCTGGCGTCCGACGATACACTGTACGTGCTGGGCGACATGATCGATCGCGGGCCCGATCCGGTTGGCGTTATTAAACTGGTGCGCTCGCTGCCCAACGCTCGCGTGCTCAAGGGCAATCACGAGCAGATTATGCTCGATGCCATCATTGGCCAGGATCCGCTCGACGCCGAGACCTGGGACATCAACGGCGGTTGGACTACCCGTCAGCAGCTCAACGATATGGAATTTGAGGCGTACGAGGAGCTCGTGCGTTGGATGGCGACGTTGCCGCTCTACGCGGTGGTCGAGACTGACGAGCGTCCGTACCTGCTGGTACATGCCGGCATCCAGACCGAGGCGGCCCGGGCGTTTTTGCTTGAACATGGGGTTGATTGTGCCGATGGTACGGGGGCGGTGGATGTCGATCGCGAACTGCTGAAGCAGATGCTTGCCGTGCAGTCGTCCGATGACCTGCTGTGGATTCGTCACGGCTATTGGGATGCGCCGACGGGGCTGCTTTCTGCCGAGGGCAAGGGTCCGGTCGTGGTGAGCGGCCACACGCCCACGGTGTCGCTCGGGCGTTATTGTGAGGTCGGCGGCTTGGCGGGGCTCGATGAGGAGTCGGGGCGCGGGCAGATTGTGCGCCTGGGCGGCGAGGATACCGCTGGCGTGCCCGATCGCATCGACATCGACTGCGCCGCCGCAACGGGCTCCGAGTTCGGCCGCGTGGGCATCCTTCGCCTAGACGACGGGGCCGAGTTCTACGCGAACATTCTTCCTGGCAAATGATTACGCAAAGGGTAGCTAATTTGGGACAGGGCTTTTTTTGACTACTTTTGCCCTTCTGTCCGTTAATTGATTTTTCTGGGACGGGGATTAAACAATCATTTGGCTGCCCGCTGGCTAAGTGAGTAGACTTTTTTGGGAATGCCGAGCACCCAACAAATTTGCCTCAATAAAACCGCAGGTCACAGACTTGTGCTATGTCGGTGTGGTCGGGGATTCGGTAAAAGTCTACTCACTTAGTTTTGCGTGATGCGTATTGTCCGCAACGAGACCCCAGCCGGGGCGATTCCATCGCAAATTCCGGCGACCGGGGGCAGCTAATTAGGCGCCGTATGGGTTGCGGTCGCGCTCGATGCGTTGGCGGATGTGGGCGTACTCGATAATCAGTAGCACCAGGAGTAGGGCCATGATGGCTAGGTAACTCACCACAGCGCCCATCAGACCCAGCATCTTAATCAGGATCAACGGCAGCACCACGCTTACGGCGAAGCAGATCAGGTAGATTTTGGTGACGTCGCCGGCGTGGCGCAACACCGTGATGATGGCGTAGATAAAGTCGATTGCCGCGGTGATGCCACCGGCGATAACCATCAGTAGCGCCAGCGTGCGGTAGCGCTCAAAGTTGAGGCCGTACATAAAGCTCATGATGGGGATGCCGGGGCCTGCCATAAATGCGGCACACGCTCCGGTAATGACCACGATCAGTACCATAACGGCAACAATAATCAGGTCAAAGCGGCGACGCTTGCGCGGATTCGCCCAAATGCTCGACAGACGCAAAAGCTGCGGTTTATAGATAAATCCAATGCTCAACAAAATGGCCTGCGCCGGAAAGAACAGGGCATTAAAGTACAGCTGGTATTTGTAGGCCAGCGTGCCTTCCATCACGAACTTGGGCATGCTCTCGATAAGGTTGAACAGGAACAGCGCACCAAAGAGCGGGGCGCACTGGACAAACAGGTGGCCGACCTCGCGCAGGCTCACGCGGCGCGATTTTTCGGTTTCGAGCAGGGCGAGCGGGGCGGTGACCAGCACGAGCGAGGCGATGGCGGTGACACCCATGGCCATGGCCGCGATAGGCATGCTGCGCGTGAGGAACAGTGCCACGCTAAAGACCGCGATGACGCCGGCGGAGCGCAGCGTTTGGCTCATGCCGGCCAGGTAGAGTTTATCGGCCTGCTGCAGTCGGCCCTCGTACACGTCCGCCACGCCGTCGATCACCTTATAGAGGTAGACGCCCAGGCCGATCGTTGCCATCTGCGCGTCATAGCCGCGGGCGCTGCTGTACATGAGGCCGCAGCCTAGGGCGAGCGCTCCGCAAAGCCAGCGGTTGAGCTGGTAGGAGGCGAAGGAGGTTTTTTCGTCGATGTCCGAGACCTGAAAGTTGCGCACGCCGTAGTTGCACGCGATCATGATGAGCGTGCCGGTGACAAAGGCGATGGAGAACTTACCGGCTTCCTCGGCGCCCGCAAGCTGCGTCGACACAATGGTGAGCAGCGGAAATGCCATGCCCCATACGGCGGTGCCCAGGGTATTCCAAAGGTAGTCGCGACGGGTGGCGTGATCTTCGTACTCGGCTTCTTGCGTGGAGAAACCGCCGCCGTAGACGGCTCCGAGCAGGCGGTTCCACCAGGCATTGACCATGCGGTGGATGGGCCCGGGTTGGCGATCGCGCTCGCGGCGACGGCGTGCGGCCTGGCTGTTGTCGGGACCGCCGGCGTTGCGCTGGCTCAGCTCTTGGATTCGTGCGAGCTCCTCGGCGGTGTGCGATGCGGGGAACAGGCCGTTCTCGATGCGTCCGCCCTGTCCGTGCGCCCCGCCCGATACGGCGGGGTCGGCGACGCCATTGCGGCGGGCGATGGCGCGGCGGATGCTATCGAGGGGCGTGATGCTCAAGGCGGTTCCTTTCTCTTACTGTGCTCTAGTATAGTCGCGGTGGTGTCCATTCGTATTTTTGAACAGGTTGTTCAATAATTTCGGCGGGCGGCTGTAATTTGTCGGTAAACGTGCGGTATCCTGTTGAAGTTTTGTGACCCCCCGATGCCGCTTGCGCGGTACCAAGGAGCTTTTACCCATGGATGTCGCTGCGTTTTTGCTGGCTCTTGTGCCGATCATCTGGCTCGTCGTGATGCTGCTGTGCTTTAAATGGCCGGCTTGGAAGGCCGCCATTGGCTCGTTCGCCCTTTCGTGCGTGCTCGCCTTTGCGTGGTGGCATTTGCCGGCGGCGCAGATAGCCACGGCCTCGCTCGAGGGCTTTTTGATGGCCCTGTGGCCCATCGTGCTCGTGATTATCGCCGCGGTGTTCACGTATAACCTGTGTGTGCGCACGGGCGCCATGGACGTGATCGGCAGCATGATTACCTCCATCAGCAGCGACCGTCGTCTGTTGGCGCTGCTCGTGGCTTGGTGCTTCGGCGGCTTTATGGAGGGCATGGCTGGTTTTGGCACTGCCGTTGCCATTCCCGCCGGCATGCTTGCTGGTCTGGGCTTTGAGGCCGTTCCCGCCGTGCTGATCTGTCTGCTGGCCAATGGCGTGCCCACGCCCTACGGCTCCATTGGCATCCCCACGGTGTCCGTTGCCGACCTGGTGGGCCTGGATTCCCTGCATTTGGCGACCGTTCAGCTGGTGCAGCTCGCGCCCTTCTTTGTGGCGATGCCGCTGCTTATCGTGCTGGTTGCGGGCCGTGTCGCTGATGACCAAGGCAATGTTGCAAGCGTGAGCGAGCGTCTGCACGGCGTTGCCGGCGTGGCACTGCTTTCCGGTGTGTCCTTTGTCGGCGCGGCCCTGATCGTTGCCATGTTTGTGGGTCCCGAGCTTGCCGTAGTCGTGGGCTCCATCGTGTCGCTTGCGCTGACTGCCGCGCTTGCCATGCGCGCCGAGAAGTCGGGGCATTTGGATGCGCGCTTCCATATGAATATCGAGGCCGGCGAACAGCTCACCGTTAAGTCGGCGCTTTCTGCCTGGTCGTGCTTCATCCTGATTTTTGTGCTGCTGCTGGGTACCTCCAACCTGGTTCCCGTCGTGCACGCCGTGCTCGCGCCGTTTGCGAGCCACGTGCAGGTGTATTGCGGCGAGAACCCCGGTACGCTTACGTTTTCGTGGATCAACACACCGGGTGTTTGGATCTTCCTGGCCGCGTTTGTCGGCGGCGCGATTCAGGGCGCTTCGCCGCGTCTGATGGGCGAGGTACTGGCCGCGACCGTCAAGCAGATGATGCCGACGGTCATTACCATGCTTTCGGTGCTGGGCTGCGCCAAGGTGATGGGCTATGCGGGCATGATTTCTTCGATTAGCGCGTTCTGCATCGCCGTCGCCGGTGGTCTGTACCCGATTCTGGCCCCGTGGATCGGTGCCGTCGGTGCGTTCGTGACCGGTTCGGGCACGTCCTCGGGCATGCTGTTTGGTCCCATCCAGAGCCAGGCGGCTACGGCGCTGGGCGTGAGTGACTACTGGATGGTCGCGCTGAACGCCCTGGGCGTCGCCGCCGGTAAGATGATCTCGCCACAGACCCTCGCCATCGGTCTTGCCGCCGTTCACGTGCGCGGTAAGGATGCCGAGCTCCTGGGCGCAGTGCTGCCCTACGCCGCCGGCATGCTGGTCCTCATGAGTGCCATCGCCATGCTCGGCCAAGGCTTGCCGCTGTAGTCGGCACTTGGGGACATTACTTATGTGCCGGCACTTTAGGAACGTCCCTAAGTGCCGGCATCTGGGGACACTCCTTGGCTGTTGCCTGTTCAAGAGTGTCCCCAACGACTAGTCGTTTAAGAACGTCCCAAATGACTAGGCCGCTTGCGTGCGATTTTTGACCGTTGAGCGGGCGCTTCGCCGTTGCCGCAAAAACGTTTTTGCATATCGGGTACAACGGGCTTTACGTGAGTAAAGTGCGTGCCGCGTCCACGTGTCGCGCTTTTAAAGGAGGCCCCATGCCTGGTGTTACCCCTGCAGAAGTTCTATCCAACTTTGGCATTACGCTGGTCGAAGATCCCGCCGAGAACCAGCCCCGCCTGCTGGTTGACCTGCCGGCAGCCGAGCTCGTCGAGCATGCGATTCGCCGCGAAGAGGGCCGTATGGCCTCCAACGGCGCACTCGTGATCGAGACGGGGGAGCGTACCGGACGTTCGCCCAACGACCGCTTTATCGTCGATACGCCCGACGTGCACGACAAGATTGCCTGGGGCGCCGTCAACCGCCCGCTGTCCGTCGAAAGCTACGAGGTCATCAAAGCCGGCATCGTCGACTATCTCAACGAGCGCGATGTGTTCGTCACCCGCGGCATGGCCGGCGCCGACCGCAACCACACGCGCCGTCTGCTCGTCGCCTGCGAGCGTGCCAGCCAGGCGCTCTTTATTAAGCAGATGCTCGCCCGCCCGCTCGCTCGCGAAATCGCGCGCACCGGCGAGCCGGACTTCTGCGTCCTTGCCGCGCCAGGTTACCAGTGTGACCCCGCCATCAAGGGCCTCAACTCCAGCGCCGCGGTGGTCATCAACTTCCAGGAGCGCGTGATTCTGGTCGCGGGCACCGGCTACTCCGGTGAGATCAAAAAGTCCATCTTCAGTGTCATGAATTACTTGCTGCCCGTCGAGGACGACGTGCTGCCCATGCATTGCTCCGCCAGCATGGACCCCGTCACGCATGAGACCGCGGTGTTCTTTGGCCTGTCCGGCACCGGCAAGACCACGCTTTCGGCCAATCCCACGCGCCTGCTGATTGGCGACGACGAGCACGGCTGGTCCGATATGGGCATCTTTAACGTCGAGGGCGGCTGCTACGCCAAGTGTGAGGGCCTGGACGCGTTCCACGAGCCCGAGATCTTCAACGCCGTTCGCTTTGGCGCCATCTGTGAAAACGTGGTACTCGATGAGAATCGCAAGCCCAACTACGACGACGTCTCGATCACGCACAACACGCGCGTGGCCTACCCCGTGGAGCACATTCCCAACGCGTGGACCAAGGGCATGGGCACCACTCCGAGCGTCGTGCTCTTCCTGACCTGCGACGCCTTTGGCGTGCTGCCGCCTATCTCGCGTCTGACGGCCGACGCCGCCATGTACCACTTTGTGACGGGCTTTACGGCCAAGGTCCCCGGCACCGAGGTTGGCGTCACCGAACCCACGCCCACGTTCTCCTCGCTGTTCGGCGAGCCGTTTATGCCGCTCGACCCCATGGTCTACGCCAAGATGCTCGGTGAGCGCATCGCCGACGGCCGCACGCGCGTCTACCTGGTCAACACCGGCTGGATCGGCGGCGGTTACGGCGTGGGCCATCGCATTGAGCTGGCTTACACGCGCTCCCTGGTCGCCCGCGCCCTCGACGGTACCATCGAGGAGAGCGAGTTCGTGCACGACGACATCTTTAACGTCGACATTCCCACCACGTGCCACGGCGTGCCCGACGGCATCCTGGTGCCGCGCCAGTACTGGCAGAGCACCGCGCGCTACGACGAGGCCGCGCACAACCTGGCCGTGATGTTCGAGGAGAACTTCGAGAAGAAGTACTCGCACCTGCCTGAGTCCGTCAAGGCCGCCGGTCCGCACGCCCAAGTGCCCGCCGAGGCTCGTCACCGCGGCCGCGGCCTGCTGGGACTCCGCCACTAGCGTCGCCTCGAGTCCATATCCACCACAAAGGGGACAGGCACCTTTGTGGTGGTTTTGCCTGCATGCCGCAGTAAGTAGGGTTACAATACGTCTGACATATCGTCCCCTTCTCCGGATGGGGGCAGCGTAAGCGCTCTTGTGGCGGCACCGTAGGACTTTGAAGGTGGCCGTCGTAAGAGCGCTTTTTGTTTGGGTGCCCGCGCACGGGCGAATCGCGAAGGGAGCGCGCATGAAGAACTTTATTGCCGAGGATTCGTTTTGGGAGCTGTTTCCGCAGGCAGCGGTGGGTGTCGTGGTCGTGACGGGCATGAAGCCCGCTGCAGAGATTTCCGAGGAGGACGTCAAGGCGGTCGCGGCGCTACTCGACCGCGCCAACATTGATGCCGAGCGTTATCTAACGAGCGATACCATCAGCGAGAATGCGCCGGTGAAGGCCTGGCGTGAGGCGTATCGCAAGTTCAAGACCAAGAAGGGCGCGCGTTGCTCGATCGAAAATCTGCTGAAGCGCGTGCTCAAGGGCAAGCCGGTGGGTCATATCACGCCAGCGGTGGATATTTACAACACGGTGTCGCTGTCTTACGCACTGCCTGTGGGCGGCGAGGATCTGCAGGCGATTGAGGGCGACCTGCGTCTGGCGGTTACCGACGGCGGGGATGCGTTCTTGCCGCTTGGTGAAGACACAGATGACCCCACATTGCCCGGTGAGCTTGCCTATATCGATGATGCGGGTGCCGTGTGTCGCTGCTGGAACTGGCGTGATGGCGTGCGAACGGCGTTGACTGACGATTCCGCTGACGCGTTTTTGGCGATTGAATGCGTCGAACCCGCGCGGATGGGGGATTGCCAGGCCGCGATTGGCCGTTTGGCTGAGCTGCTCGAGCGTTACCTGAGCGCGACGGTGGTCGTTAAGACGCTCGTTACTCGCGACAATCCCTGCGTGGAGCTGTAGCGACGCCTGCGGATCCTATTCGACGGCCAAAACCACCACAAAGGTGCCTGTCACCTTTGTGGTGGTTTTTATGTTGATGGGTTAACAAATGAGGTATTTGGGTACGCGGGTTGTCTGGTACGGCTAAGATGTTTACCCGTTAGCATCATGCAAGCGAAAGGCGGTCGTCTCTCATGCAGCAGAACGACGAGACACGTTTTGAGGACTTTGTCGGACTGATCAGCGGCCTCTACAAGGAGATCCAGCGCATCAAGACGTCCGAGGGCGCAAGGCTGGGCCTCAAGGGCTCCGATGTCATGTGCCTGTACTATCTCGAGCGCAGCAAGGACGGCCTGACTGGTGCCGATCTTGCCCGCATGGCCGGTGTGACTCGTGCTGCCGTTTCGCGTACGCTGGCACATCTTGAGGAAGGTGGCTACGTCGAGGTCGACGACTCGGGCGATGCCGCCGTCAAGTACCGTGCCCCGGTGCGCCTGACCGCCCTGGGCGGCGAGAGCATGAGCGAGGCCGATCGCATCATTCGCGAAGTGCTCGATACAACCGGCAAGGCCATGGGTGTGGAGCAGCGCGAGATGATGTATGCGTCGCTGCGCACGATTCTCAACACCCTGCGCGAGATGTAGAGCCGCGCCGGCGTTAGCTTTCAACTAATAATTGCATCGTCCCGTTTGAGCGCGCATGCCGTGCTGGGGCATTGCTGTCAAAATTCCCGCGCCGAGCGGCCTGAGGCCGTACGCGCAAGAAAGGATTCACTATGTCCGTTCGCATTATTACCGACTCCGCGAGCGATATGTCGCCTACGGAGCATCCTGCCCTGCACGTCCTGCCGCTGTCTGTTAGCTTTGGCACTGACGTGTATATGGATGGCGTCGACATCGATCATCAGCGCTTTTACGAGATGCTGGTGGAGCGCGACGAGCTGCCCAAGACCGGCCAGGTCAACCCGTATGCCTTTTCGCAGGCGATTGCCGAGGCGCGCGAGGCCGGCGACGAGGCCGTGATTATTACCGTGGGCGCCAAGCTTTCGGGCACCAACCAGAGTGCGCGCACGGCCCTTGCCGAGATGCCGGGTGGCGACGTGTTCGTCGTGGACAGCAATAACGTGACGCTGGGTGAGCGTGTGCTGGTCGAGTACGCGCTGCGCCTGGTGGATGAGGGCCGCGGCGCGGCTGAGATTGCGGCTGCCGTCGAGGCCGTCCGTGACCGCGTCGTCGTCATTGGCCTACTTGAGACGCTGGAGTACCTGGTGCGCGGCGGTCGCCTGTCTGCCGCAGCGGGCGCTGTGGGTACGCTCCTCAACGTGAAGCCGGTTGTTGCCGCCGAGGATGGCCTGATTGTGCAGCTGGGCAAGGCGCGCGGTTCCAAGAACGGCCGCAACCTGCTGAACCAGAAGGTCGAGAAGGCGGGCGGCGTCGATTTTTCCATGCCGCTGGCGCTCGGCTACACGGGTCTTTCGGATGCCGTGCTCAAGAAATATATCGAGGACAGCGCGGCGCTGTGGGCCGGCCATGCCGAAAGCGAGCTTCCCGTCCACACCATCGGCGCCACCATCGGCACCCACGTGGGTCCCGGCGCCGTAGCCGTAGCCTTCTTTCGCCCCGCCAACTAACCTACCCGCCAAAAACCACCACAAAGGGGACAGGCACCTTTGTGGTGGTTTATGCTGGTTTCGGTTGAAAGGAGCGCATGTTGGCGTCTGAGGGCTTTTTTGAGCGGGTGTACGAGGTAGTCGAGCAGATCCCTGAGGGGATGGTCGCCACGTATGGTCAGGTGGCGCTGCTTGCCGGTCGTCCACGAAGTGCGCGGTACGTGGGGTATGCCCTGCATAGCAATCCGCGCCCTGGTCAGATTCCCTGTCACCGCGTGGTGTTTGCCGACGGCCGTATCTGTGAGGGTTTTGCTTTTGGCGGCCCCGATGCTCAGCGTGAGTTCTTAATGGGGGAGGGCGTGACGTTTACCGATCCCATGCACGTCGACTTGGTCGCCTGTCGCTGGCCAGCAGGGCTCTAGCGGCTCCGCCGTGGCCAAAACCACCACAAAGGTGCCTGTCCCCTTTGTGGTGGTTTTCCGTTGCAGGTTTACCGGGGTTAACTTATGGAGACGATGTGTTGGCGTATATTCTCGCCAGAAAGTAAACCACGGTGAACTATATTGGTTTCAGCAACGGAGCAGGCAATAGGCGATGAAAAAGCCTGCCCTGTTGAGTTTGATTCGCATTCCTCCCCTCTGTGCGATTCAACGGTGTACTTCGGGAACAGGCCCGCTGGCAACTAACTGCCAGCGGGCCTGTTCCTGTTTCGGGGAGAAATCTAATCTCACCGTCTATGTTGTGCGAAAGCGCTTTGCCTAGTACACCATGCCCATGGCGTCCTGAACCTCGGCCAGGGTCTGCTCGGCGATCTCGTTGGCGCGACGATTGCCTTCGTGCAGCACGTCCTTCACGTAATCCAAGTCGTTCTCGTAGCGCTGACGGCGCTCGCGGATCGGGGTAAAGTACTCGTTGACGGCCTCGGTCACGTACTTCTTGAGCTGGCCGGAGCCGCCCATGCCGATCTCCTCGGCAATCTCAACCTCGGAACGACCGGTGCAGATGGCAGCCGTCGAGAGCAGGCCGGATACGCCGGGGCGGTTCTCGGGATCGAACGTGATCATGCGCTCGGAGTCGGTCTGGCTCTTCTTGATGCGCTTGGCCGTCTCCTCGGCAGTCATCGAGATGTTGATGGCGTTGCCGTAGCTCTTGCTCATCTTGCGACCGTCCAGGCCGGGCAGCAGCGGGGTCTCGGACAGTAGCGCTTCGACCTCGGGAAATACCTTGCCATAGCGGTTGTTAAAGCGGCGGGCGATAGTGCGGGTGAGCTCGATATGCGGCAGCTGATCGCGGCCGACGGGCACCACATTGCCCTTGCAGAACAGAATGTCGCAGGCCTGGTGCACCGGGTAGGTGAGCAGAAGGCCGGTGAGCTCGTGGCCCGAGGCTTCCATCTCGGCCTTGACCGTGGGGTTGCGCGCCAGCTCGGCCTCGGACACCAGCGACAGGAACGGCAGCATGAGCTGGTTTGCGGCGGGCACGGCGGAGTGCGCGTAGATCATGGTCTTGTCGGGGTCGATGCCGCAGGCAAGGTAGTCCATGACCATGTTGTACACGTTGTCCTGGATATGCTCGGTGGTGTCGCGGTCGGTGATGACCTGGTAGTCGGCGATGAGCACGTTGGTCTTGGCGCCCATGTTCTGCAGTTCAACGCGGCCCTTGAGGGTGCCGAAGTAATGACCCAGGTGCAAGCGTCCGGTGGGGCGGTCGCCGGTGAGCATGGTGAACTTCTCGGGCGTCCTCGCTAGGCCCTCGCGAATGGCGTTGCTCTTTTGCAGCGCGACTTCGTAGCTGTTCTCGTTTGGCATGATTGCTCCTAACGTATGTTCATGGGTCAAGATGATAACGCGTTTATTGGAGGGTCGGGGCGTAAGTAGGCGAGGGGCGGGAGAGGGACGGCTTGTGCGATGGGAGCGGCGCGGCTGTGCTTGGCCAGCGTTGCC
Source organism: Collinsella aerofaciens (assembly GCF_040910245.1). GTDB lineage: Bacteria > Actinomycetota > Coriobacteriia > Coriobacteriales > Coriobacteriaceae > Collinsella. The sequence continues at coordinate 13,492 of NZ_JBDGAY010000009.1, read as the reverse complement.
TGGGCGCATCCTCGGCAGCTTATCCTAGAGCTTGTGGTGGCGCTCTTCTTTACGTTCCTCGGCTGCTTGCTCCTCCTGCTTAAAAGCGGGATCGTCGGGGGTTACCAGCTCGTCCTCGTGCGTGCGCTTGTTGTAATGGTGGCGTAGCACAGGTTCGAACAGGTGCAGGTGCTTGGCGAAGGCCGCCGAGCCAATGGCGAGCACGACAAAGATGAGCACGCGCGTGGGCACCTCGACCTGATTGATCGCGGCGGCGCCGGCCGAAAGCATGATGCACCAGGCGTAGATGAGCAGCACGGCCTGCTTTTGGTTGTAGCCCTCTTGGATCAGGCGGTGGTGGATGTGGCCCTTGTCGGCCTGTCCGATGCTAATGTGGGCGCGCTTGCGACGCACGATGGCGCTGAACGTGTCGATGATGGGCACGCCTGCCACGATGAGCGGGATGATGAGCGAGGTGAGCGCGGCGGTGCGGCTCACGTTGAGCAGCGAGATGGAGCCCAAAGCGAAGCCCAGCAGCAGCGACCCCGAGTCGCCCAAGAAGATGCTCGCGGGGTTGAAGTTGTAATGCAGAAAAGCCACGCACGAGCCAAAGAGCGCGATGGAGAGCGCGGCGGCGTCGATACGGCCCGAAAGCATGGCCATCGTGAACATGGTGAATGATGCGATGCCGCAAATGCCCGTGGCCAGGCCGTCGAGGCCGTCGATGAGGTTGATGATGTTGGTGAACGCCACTAGGTAGATCACGGTGATGGGGTAGGCGAGCCAGCCAAGCATGATCTCGCCGGGGGCAAACGGGTTGATGATGACGCCGATTTTTAAGCCGCCGATGCAGGCGATGAGCGCGGCGAGGACCTGGCCGGCTAGCTTTTGCTTGGGCTTGAGCTGGAAGACGTCGTCGATCGCGCCGGTCGCAAAGATGACGGTAAAGGAGAGTGCCAACACGGGGTAGCTGATGTGCAGGCGCGGGTGCGGCACCAAAGCGGGCGGCCAGCCCAGGTACCAGGTGCCCAGGATCTGCACGATGCAGGCAACGACGAGACCCAAAAAGACTGCCGTGCCGCCCATGCGCGGGATGGGTTTGGTGTTAATGCGGCGCTTTGAGGGATAGTCGACGGCGTCGAGCTTAATCGCCAGACGCTTGACTAGGGGTACCGTGAGAAAGGTCGTGATAAAGGCAGCGGCCGCCACGCATAAGTACGGTATGAAGCTCGTGGAGGAAGCCATGAATCAAAAAACCGCCAAGCGTCGAAGGAAAAGGTCAAAGGGCGCTACGCGCAAAAGGGCATAGCTTACCCATGATACTCGACCGAGGGGGTGCGGGGGTTTGCGCCGTGCGATTATCACGCGCTTACCAGATATTGGGATGTTGGCGGGGGTTCTGCCGAGTGCTGTTGGGTGTCATACGGGATCTGCGATGGCAATTTTTGGCAAAATCGGCAAAAGAAAACCACCCCCCACGTTACGAAAATGAACCCACCTAAAACAGGTGGGTGCCCTCATCGACTGTTCCAGCGTCCTTAACAACGAAGGATACCTGTACTAAGTACGACTGTGTGGGCTCCCTAAATAAACGCGACGGTTCACCCAGTTGCTCCGCGGGGGGCGGAATACCTACATCATAAAGCGGCACTTTGTTGATTCCAGTCTTGACATTACAAAAATCGTGTCGGACGATTACGGCGCCTTGGGCTTGGGGCCGTCTGTGCGGTCCGAGCCTTTACGTTTGAGCTGCTGAATCGTTGTTTTGGAGCATGTTTTTATGCCGACGTCGTTGACCGAACTTTTTTCGCCCGCCTGCCATTTGTGTCCACGCCGTTGCGGCGCGGCACGCGACGAGGGCGCGCGTGGCGTGTGCGGCGCCGACGACACGCTTAAGGTCGCCCGCGCGGCGCTTCATATGTGGGAGGAGCCGCCCATCTCGGGTGAGGCCGGCTCGGGCACGATTTTCTTTAGCGGCTGTTCGCTCAAATGCGTCTACTGCCAAAACCACGAGATTTCGACGGGCAATTTCGGTCTTGAGATTACGCCCCAGCGTTTGGTCGAGATTATGCTGGAGCTTCAGGACCAGGGTGCCAACAACATCAACCTGGTGACTGCGACGCATTATGCTCACCTGCTGCCGTCCGCGATTGCCGCAGCGCGGGAGCGCGGGCTGGACATCCCGATCGTCTACAACACGAGCGGCTATGAGCGGGCGAGTGCCGTGGCTGCCCTGGGTGACCTGGTTGATGTGTGGCTTACCGACTTTAAATATGCCGATGCGGGGCTTGCGCAGTCGCTCTCTCATATTCAGGACTACCCGCGTGTGGCCGCGTCGGGCCTGGCTCAGATGGCGCGCGAGATTAAGCGCCGCGGGGGAGAGCTGGTGGACGAGGACGGGCTCATGAAGCGCGGCATCATCGTGCGTCACCTAGTGCTGCCGGGACATGCGGACGATTCGTGCCGCGTGCTGGACCTGGTGTGGCAGACGGTGGGCGACGTGCCGATTTCGGTCATGAACCAGTACACGCCCAATGCGCTCATGCGCGAGCAAGGCGGCGAGTTGGCACGCGCCGTGACGCGCGAGGAGTACGAGCAGGTGCTCGATCATGCCGACGACCTGGGCTTTACGACGATGTTCTGGCAAGAAGGCGGAGCGGTAGACGAGAGCTTTACCCCGGCGTTCGACACCACCGGTGTCCTCACCAGCGCAAAGTAGCGCGTTCGCCGATGATTTTTCTGGGACGGGGATTAAAAAATCATTCGGTACATGATGATTTTTTAATCCCCGTCCCAGAAAAATCATCGGGTGGCTCGGGCGTTCGAAAAGTAGTCAAAACAGCCCCGTCCCAAAAAGACTGGGTATTGGGCGTTGACAGTTGGCGAGCCGTAGGTAAAATATCAACTTGTCCTGGGGACGTAGCTCAGTTGGGAGAGCGCTGCCGTCGCATGGCAGAGGCCGAGGGTTCGACTCCCTTCGTCTCCACCCTTGGATTTGATAAGCCGCTGACATTGTGTCGGCGGCTTTTTTTAAAAAGAAAGGGCAATACCATGGCCGAGCTTGAGTCCCAACCACTGTCTGCCGAGGAGCGCGCCGAGTTGGAAGAGCTCCGCGCCGAGAAGGCTCGTCGCGAGGCCCAGGAAGAGGCGCGCCGCGAGCGTGAGGAGCTGGCCGCCCTGCGTGCCGAGCGCGAGAAGGCCGAGGAGGCCGCTGCGAAGGTTGCGCCCGCGCCCGCGCCCAAGCCCGCGCCTGCACCCAAGCCTGCCGCTGCGAAGCCCGCACCCACCGCACCCAAACCTCAGTCTAAAAAGGCCGCTCGTCCCAAGCCCGTCGAGCCCAGACCGAGCCGTGACGAGATGACCTTTGCCCAGCGCATGGTCACCTCCAAGGAGCCTACGGGCGAGAACGAGATCCCCGGCATGGCTCCGGCTCAAAAAATCATCATCGTGCTCGCCCTCATCGCGTTTATCGTCTTTATGGTCTACACGATCACGGGCAGCATGGGCCTGCACTAACCTGTTCACGCCGGGCTCCATGCCCGTACGTCCGCCTCGCCCAACCCTCAACCTCTGCACAACACATCCGAAAGGTCGCCCCATGGCTTTGACCGACATCTCGCATCCCACCGACATCGCAATGCTCACCGATCTGTACGAACTCACTATGGCCCAGGGCCTGTGGGAGAGCGGCAAGGCCAATGAGCAGGGTTGTTTTACGGCGTTTTACCGCGACCATCCCTTTGGCAGCGCGTATGCCGTCATGTGCGGCACCGCCGAGCTGCCCGAGCTTGTCGAGAACCTGCGCTTTACGCCCGAGGACATCGACTATTTAGCTTCGCTCCAGGCTCCGGCCGGCGGCGCGATGTTTAAGCCTGCATTCCTCGACTACCTGCGCAACTTCCGTGCGCACGTGAACATTGACGCCGTGCCCGAGGGCGAGCTCGTCTTTCCGCGCGAGCCCATGGTGCGCGTCACCGGCCCGTCGCTGGAGTGCCAGCTGCTCGAGACCGCGCTGCTCAACATCGTCGGCTTCCAGACGCTTGTCGCCACCAAGACGGCGCGCGTGGTGTTGGCGGCCGACGGTCGTCCCGTGGCCGAGTTTGGCCTGCGCCGTGCCCAGGGTCCCGATGGCGGCCTGGCCGTCGCGCGCGCGAGCTACGTTGCCGGCTGTTCCTCTACGTCTAATGTGCTCGCCGGTCGCCGCTACGGTATTCCCGTCTTTGGCACACACGCGCACAGCTGGGTGATGAGCTTTGACTCCGAGCTCGAGGCCTTCCGTGCGTTTGCCAAGTCGAGCCCCAAGAATTGCACGCTGCTCATCGACACGTACGATGTGCGCGAGGGCTGCGAGCATGCCATTACGGTTGCCAAGGAGATGGAGGCGGCGGGCGAGCGCCTGTCGGCCATTCGCATCGACTCGGGCGACTTGGCCAAGCTCTCCAAGTATGTCCGTGGTCGTTTCGATGCCGAGGGCCTGCCTTATGTGGGAATCTCGGTGTCCAACGACCTGGATGAGTACACGATTCAGTCACTGCTCGACCAGGGCGCGCCCATCGACAGCTTTGGCGTGGGTACCAAGCTTGCGACCTGCTACGATCAGCCGGCGCTGGGCGGCGTGTACAAGCTTTCGGCCCGCCGCGCGAGCGACGCGGAACCGTGGACGCCGGTGGTGAAGCTTTCCGAGCAGCCCTACAAGCGCACGATTCCGGGCGTGCAGCGTGTGCGCCGCTATTACGACGGCTTTGGCGGCCCGGTCTGCGACATGATCTATGACGAGGACCATCTGGCAGGGGAGGGCGCCGCGCGCGGTAATACCCTCGTGGCCGTAAACGATGCGGCGCTGGTGACCGATGTGTCCGAGCTTGAGTATCGTGAGCTGCTGGTGCCGATTGTGCGCGACGGCAGCGCGGTGGCTCCTCGCGAGAGCATCGAGGATGCGCGCGAGCGCTGTGCTTGGGCGCTCGATCATCTGGACGCGGCTTTCAAGCGCTTCCTGTATCCGCAGACCTACGTGGTGGGCATGGAACAGGGCTTGGCCCAGGTGCGCGACGAGCTCGTGCGCAAGAACATGGCCGCGGCTTCGGCCTTCCCCTGGGCAAAATGATCCGAAGGGGACGGAGAAAAACGGACCATATTCCCGTTCGCCCGTTCGCCCGCCTGCTCAACACTCGATTGGTTTGACGTATGACGACTTCTTATAAAACGATGGTGGTAAAGATCGGCTCGTCCACGGTGGTGGGTGCCGACGGTAAGGTCAACCGTGCGTTTATCGGTGGCCTGGCCGATCAGGCCGCGGCCCTGCGCAAGCTCGGCTGGCGCTTGGTCGTGGTGAGCTCCGGCGCCATTGCCTGTGGCTATCCCGTGCTGGGCTTCGACCGCAAACCGGTTGGCGATCTGCCGAGCCTGCAGGCATGCGCTTCGGCCGGCCAGTGCATCATCTCGTCGGCCTACGACGAGGAGTTCCATGCGCGTGACCTACTCACCTCGCTCGTGCTGCTCACACGCCACGACACGGCGCGCCGTACATCCTACCTGCACGCGCGCGACGCCCTGCTGTGCCTGGTGGAGCTGGGCGTGGTGCCGGTCGTCAACGAAAACGACACCGTCACCGTCGACGAGATCAAGTTCGGCGACAACGATACACTCGCGGCCCTCGTGAGCTGCCTGGTTTCGGCGGACCTGTGCGTGACGCTTTCGGACATCGACGGCCTCTACACCGCCAATCCGCATGAGGATCCGACGGCCGAGTTTGTCCCGGTCGTGCATAAGATCGATGCCAAGATCATTGCCTCGGCGGGAGATTCTTCGACGTCGGTGGGTACGGGCGGCATGATCACCAAGATTCGCGCGAGCCGCATTTTGATGACGGCCGGCATTCAGAGCGTGATTTGCTCGGGCGAGGAACCCGATGCGCTCGTGCGTCTGGCCCGCGGCGAGAGCGTGGGCACGCTGTTCGACCCGCCGGCGGAGCGCCTGGATATTGCGCCGCGCAAGCTGTGGATCGCGCTGGGTGACAAGGCACATGGCTCGGTAACGGTTGACGGCGGTGCCGCGAAGGCGCTGGTCAGCCGTGGCTCGTCCTTGCTCGCGGTGGGTATTCGCGAGGTCGATGGCGAGTTTGCCGAGGGCGATGTGCTCGATGTGTGCGATCCGAGCGGTATGGTTGTCGCCCGCGGTATCGCCGAGGCCGATTCGGACGTGATGGAGCTTGCTGCCGGCCGCCGCCAGGACCAGATCGCCGGCAACCGCCTGCTGGCAGACCTGGCCGAGAAGCCCGCGATTCATCGAGACAACTTAATTGTCTTCGCCTAACGGGTCGACGCTGCGCGCCGCCCAGAGCGACAATTTGTCATTCAAAAGGCGAGGCATGACCATCAGGTCTATGCCTCGCCTTTTTCATGCCAACTTGTTCGCTCTGGGCGGCGCTCGCTTCTTTTGTTCGACCTACGATACAAAGCCACTCGCTTAGGGGCGTTTTCGCTTTCCGTCCTCTTTCTGCAATGACTTCATGAACCTGGCACTTGGGGACGTTCCTATTGTGCCGGCAGGTGGGGACACTCCTTTGCTAGAAGATTCGGCGCAGGTCTCCGCGGTTGAGGGCTTCGTCGAAGAGGTGCTTGAATACCACACTGCCGTGCAGGCCGTCGTGCTCGAACTCGTTCGTTACCCAGGCATGCGAGTTGCCCACGCGGCTGAGCGTGTCGAGCTGCATACCCGAATCGACGTACATGTCGTCGAAATACACCGCGGCCTGGAGTGACACCTCGTTGCATGCTAGGCGCTGCGGGTCGTAGATTTTGTCCCAGCTGGTGTCTTCCATCAGCAGGTCCATCGCGGGCTTGAAGGGCTTAAGTTCGGGCATCTGCTCGAACATCCACGGGAACATGGCCTCTCCGGTAAACATGAGCGGGCGCGCGAGTGTGTCGAACTCGGCACGATGAGCTTTCTCTTCTGCCGCGGCCCAGCGAATGGGCATGGTGTCGCCGTCGGCGTAGATGAACTCCTGAAGCGTCCAGTACAGCGGATTCGTGCGCGTGTTGGTGCGTTCGAAGGCACGCATCAAAAAGCTATCGGATACTGAGGCACCGCAGCTCAGCGTGCCGTCGCCGTTAACAAAAGCGTGATCGATGATCCAATGCATGCGCTCAAAGCTCGGCTTCATGCCAAAGTCGCTGCCCATAAGCTGTAGACGCTCCACCGTCATTGGCGAGCCGTCGGGCAGCACGGGCTTCTGCTCCTCAAGCGCATCGGCAAGAACCGCCACACGCTCGACGTCGGCGGGGTAGCGGTCGTAATACTGCCGCGTCTTGGCGGCCATGCGCGGGAAGGTGTGCGCGTAGACCTCGTTGGCGCTCGCCGGGACGTGGGGGATGCCGCCGCAGGTAAAGCTCGCCGCCACGCCCTCGGGGAAGAGCGACAGATAGCTCAGCGTCAAAAAGCCGCCGTAGCTTTGGCCGAGCGTGACCCACGGCTTGCCGCCAAAGCCCACCAGGCGCAGGTACTCAAAATCGCGCACGATGGAGCTGGCGAGGTGGCGCTTGAGGAAGTCCGCCTGCGCGCGTGCGGCATCGGAGCCGGCCGCCGTCGCGCGCTCGCCTAGAGCCGCGATCGTGCGCCCGTCCACGCAGCTACTGCGTCCGGTGCCGCGCTGGTCGGGGAGGACCACGCGGAAGTGCTTGACGGCTTCCTCAATCCAACCGTCGCTCGTGGGCGAGAGCGGACGCGGGCTCTCGCCGCCGGGGCCGCCCTGCAAAAACAGGAGCAGCGGCAGATCGTCGTTAATGCGGTCGGGTGCGCAAACCACGCGGTAGAAAAGCTTGATGCTCTCGGGCGCGCCGGCGATGGGCGCCGGCATGGCGCCGCGGCGCATGGTGCTGCCGACGGCCAACAGCACCGGCTCCAGGCCGCGCCAGTCAAGGGGGACGTCGATGCTGTGGTCCTCGACGTAGAGGCCGGGGACGTGGTACGAAGTGATGAGGGCCATGCGGTACTTCCGTTCGTTGCGGTGTTTCGGGTTGACCAATTCTACCGCCGCGGGCGAGGCCATGCGCAAATCGGCTACCATGGTTGCAAACTTCTAGGAGAAAGGGCCGCCCATGTCGGTCGATATAGCCACGTATGTCCACGATCTTGCCGTTGCCGCCAAGGCAGCGTCGGCCTCGCTTGCCACGGCGAGCGATGAGCAGCGCCAGGAGGCCGTGCGCGCCATGGCCGCATCACTGCGCAACGGTGTCGACTCCATCGTCGCCGCCAACGAGCTCGATATGTCCGCCGCGCGCGATGCGGGGACCTCGGCGGGGCTCCTCGATCGCCTGTTGCTGACGCCCGAGCGCGTCGAGGGCATGGCCGCCGGCCTGGAGAAGCTCGCCGAGCTGCCCGATCCTGTCGGCCGCGTGCTCGACCATCGCGTGCTTGCAAGTGGCGTGGACCTCACCCGCGTGAGCGTGCCGCTGGGTTTGGTCGCCATGGTCTACGAGGCGCGCCCCAACGTGACGGCCGACGCCGCGGGCATCTGCATCCGCACCGGAAACGCCTGCATTCTGCGCGGCGGTTCGCTGGCCTATCACTCGTGCGCCATGATTGCCGAGCTGCTGGCCGATGCGCTCGAGGCCAAGGGTTTCCCGCGCGAGGCTATCTCGATGATCGAGTCTACCGACCGCGAGGCCACCGGCGAGCTCATGAAGCTCCGCGGCATCGTCGACGTGCTTATTCCGCGTGGCGGTGCGGGTCTGATTCAGCGCTGCGTGCGCGAGTCGCTTGTGCCGGTGATCGAGACGGGCACGGGCAACTGTCATATCTACGTGCATGAATCCGCCGACTTTGACAAGGCGCTCAACATTATCGTCAATGCCAAGACCCAGCGAGTGGGCGTGTGCAATGCTGCCGAGTCGCTGCTGGTCGACCGTGCCGTTGCTGATCGCTTCCTGCCCGCAGTCGTTGCCGTGTTGCACGACCACGGCGTGCTGATTCACGGTGACGAGGCCACGTGCGCTGCATGCGCTGACGCTGGGCTTGCCGAGGGCGACGACTATGTTGCCGCGACTGAGGAGGATTGGGGCCGTGAGTACCTGGCACTCGAGATGAGCGTGAAGGTCGTGGCGAACGAGGACGAGGCCATCGCACACATCAACCGCTACGGCACCATGCACTCCGAGGCCATCGTTGCCGAGGACGAGGATGCCTGCGAGCGCTTCCTGGATGCGGTCGATGCCTCGGCTGTGTATGCCAACGCCAGCACGCGCTTCACTGACGGCGGCGAGTTTGGGCTGGGTGCCGAGATCGGCATCTCGACCCAAAAGCTCCACGCCCGCGGCCCCTTTGCCGCCGAGGCCCTCACCACCTACAAATACAAGCTCCGCGGCACCGGCCAGGTCCGTCCCTAAACTCCGTATAAACGAAAACCACCACAAAGGGGACAGGCACCTTTGCGGTGGTTTTAGGTGGCGTGAGCGGTTAGGCCTGGAAGGTGTCGCGGTCGGGGGCGAAGGACTGCATGGCTGCGATGGTGCGGTCGAAGAGTTCGGGAAGCTCCCAGCCCAGCATCTCGGCACCCTGCGAAATCACGTCGCGCGAGCAGCCGGCGGCAAAGCGCTTGTCCTTGAATTTCTTTTTGAGCGACTTGGTCGTAAAGTCCATGACGCTCTTGCTCGGGCGCATGATGACGGCGGCGCCGATCAGGCCGGTGAGCTCATCGCAGGCAAACAGGATCTTTTCCATTTGCAGCTCGGGCTTGGGCAGCGAAGAGTTGAAGTCCGACGTGTGCGTCTGGATGGCACGGATAAGCTCGGGAGACGCACCTTCGCCCTCAAGAATCTCGGCGGCATAGATGGTGTGGTTCATGGGGTCATCCTCATGCTCCTCCCAATCCAAGTCGTGCAGCAGACCGACGATGCCCCAAAACTCCTCGTTCTCGGGGTCGAACTCGCGCGCAAAGTAGCGCATAGTGCCCTCGACCGTCTCGCCATGGGTGATGTGGAACGGGTCCTTGTTGTGCTCGTTGAGCAGTTCGAACGCGCGGTCGCGGGTGATTCCGGCGGTAAGCGGCTCTGCCATAAGGGACTCCTTTTGCTCGTGGGTATCGATAAGAATGAATACTACTAGAACAAGAAAACCACCACAAAGGTGCCTGTCCCCTTTGTGGTGGTTTTTGGTGCGGATGGGTTAGTTGAGGGCGGCTTGGGCTAGGCGGGCTTCGGCGTCCTCCTCGGTGACGCCCAGGGCCACGGCGAACTCCTCGATGGAGCGGCGCTTGGCTTCCTTGAGTACGCGCATGTAGTAAGAGCTTGGCTTTTTATCTGCTTCCTCGGCCTGGCGAATACGGTGCATCATGGTTTTCGCCACGCGGACCGTCTCGGGCGCACCCAGCTTGAGCTGCTGCTTAAAGTGCGTCTCCTCCAGCGAGCTGTTGCGCTCGGTAAAGGTGTCGCACTCCAACTCGTCGTAGTGGCTCAGCAGGTGTTCGGCATCTTGCTGGGAGATGGCGGCATGCAAACGGTCGGCCTGCGCCACGGGGTACATGAGAATCGTCTGCGCATGTCCCTGCTTGGTCTCGAGCAACAGCATGGGCTGCGGCGTGTCGTCCCTAAAACCGACGACGGTGCAGACTCCCTGACCCGGATGAATGACGTGTTGACCGATTGAGAACATGCTACCTCCAACTTATACGAATTCACGTATGTTTAGAATACCACGCTGACGTGCGTAAACCCTTACTTTATGCAGGAAAAGCACACAACTCCGATAGGTAAGAGTATTCGATAAAATACACCACCCATTCATATGTTTATGCAGTTCCAACGCGTGCATAATCTGCAGGCAAACCGCCAACTTTGTACTGCCGCGCAGGAGCGGTAGTCATTTTTGTGCATATGCAATATCTATTAGCTTTACCCTGCGACAGTGTGCGTCGCTTGTGATAGAGTGCTACAAACTCTGGCTTTTGCCCTACGAGTGACCAAGAGCTCGGGGGCTTTAACACAAGGAGGATCTATGCCCGAGAAGATTGAAGAGCTGGTACGCGCTGCGCTTGCTGCGGCCCAGGAGGCCGGCGACCTTTCCGCATTTGAACTTGACGATTGCGCCATCGAGCGACCGGCTGACACTTCTCATGGCGAGTGGACCTCCACCATGGCCCTGAAGTCCGCCAAGCTGGCCCACTGCGCCCCGCGCAAGATTGCCGAGGCCGTCGTTGCCCATATGCCCGAGGATCCCGCGATCGAGAAGGTCGAGATCGCCGGCCCTGGCTTCATCAACTTCTACCTCTCCGTTGCCGTCAAGAACGCCATCTTTGGCGAGGCCCGCGAGAAGGGTATGGACTTCGCTAAGTCCAACGTCGGCGGCGGCCTGAAGACCCAGGTCGAGTTCGTTTCCGCCAACCCCGTCGGCCCCATGCACATCGGCCATGGCCGCTGGGCCGCGCTGGGCGACTCCCTCTGCCGTGTTATGGACCACGCCGGTTACGACATCCAGCGTGAGTTCTACATCAACGACCACGGCTCTCAGATGAACACCTTCGGCAACTCCATCAGCACGCGCTATATGCAGCTTGCCGACATCATCGCCAAGCAGGGCGTGGATATCGACGAGGCTCACAAGCTGCTGATCGCCGACCGCGATGCCTTTGTCGCCGACGAGAACGACGAGCACCCCGAGACCCATCCGTATCAAGACAACTTTGCCGAGACCCTGGGCAAGGACTCCTACGGCGGCGACTACATCATCGACGAGGCTGCCGAGTTCTGGCGCACCGACGGCGACAAGTGGGTCGAGGCCGATCCGCAGGAGCGCATGGAGAGCTTCCGCGAGCGCGGCTACGTAAAGATGGTCGACAACATGCGCGACCTCTGCCACGCCGTCAATTGCGACTTCGATCGTTGGTTCTCCGAGCGCTCGCTGTATGTGAAGGACACCGAGGGCGAGACTGTCGGCACTTCCGCCGTCGACCGCGCTTTTGAGAAGCTCGACAAGATGGGCTACCTCTACACCAAGGACGGCGCCCTGTGGTTCCGTTCCACCGATCTGGGCGACGACAAGGACCGCGTCCTGATCAAGTCCGACGGCGAGTACACCTACTTCGCCTCCGACGTTGCCTATCACTGGGATAAGTTCCAGCGCGTCGACCACGTCATCGACATCTGGGGCGCCGACCACCACGGCTACATCGAGCGCGTCCGCTGCGTCTGCGACGCTCTTGGCTATCCCGGCAAGTTTGAGGTTCTGCTGGGCCAGCTCGTCAACCTGCTGCGCAACGGCAAGCCCGTCCGTATGTCCAAGCGCAAGGGCACCATGGTGACCCTGCAGGAGCTCGTCGACGAGGTCGGTTCCGACGCCGCTCGTTACACGCTCATCTCCAAGAGCTCCAACCAGATGGTCGACTTCGACATCGAAGCCGTTAAGAAGCGCGACAACTCCAACCCGGTGTACTACGTGCAGTACGCTCATGCCCGCGTGTGCTCCATCCTGCGTCGCGCCGCTGACGTTACCGCCGAGCAGGCCGCCGAGATGGGCATGAAGGCCGTTGCCGCCAAGGCCATCGGTGAGAATGTCGATTACTCGCTGCTGACCGACCCGACCGAGCTCGCCCTTTCGCGCAAGCTCAACGAGCTCACCGACCTCATCGCCAGCTGCGCTCGCGACCGCGCTCCGTTCCGCCTGACGCACTTTGCCGAGGAGCTCGCCGGCGACTTCCACAGCTTCTACGCTGCCTGCCAGGTCCTGCCGAGCGAGGGCCGTCCCGTCGACCCCGAGCTCTCGCGCGCCCGTCTGGCCGCTTGCGACGCCGTCCGCGTAACGCTCGCCCTGGTGCTTACCCTCGTTGGCGTTTCCGCACCCGAGCAGATGTAAGCTGCGGGTCATTTGACTGTCCAGGTTTGGTTTAACTGAGCCTTGAAAGCCCGATCTCCATCGCGGAGGTCGGGCTTTTTGCGTTTGACGGGGCTTTTTGGCGTGTTGGAAAATGCTACAAAAACGCAACTATACCGGTTTACGGGGCTGAATCGCCAACTGGCGACCATGGCGCCAATAGCGAAATTAAAACCGCAGGTAGACGGTTTATTGTTTCTTGAAAATGCAGGGTATGGTTGGCTTGTGCCGTTCTTGCACCGTAATCCGCTATCGTTTTGAAAACGACCCCTTGGGGACGGAGGAAAACGGATTATTTTTGTCCGGGGGGGGGAGCGATGCGAAACCGTCCGCCACGAATCGGGCTTATCTACTACGTTTAGTCGCATACCCCGAACCATGATTAAAGGTGCGATATTAAAACCGCAGGTAGCGGGCTTGCGATTTTAGGAAGATCGAGGGGATGGTCAGGGGTCGCGGGTCAAACGTAGTAGATAGGCGCGTTACGTGGCGCGGCTATTCCGGATGCCACGGCTTCACTCCTCTGGCGCGACATTTCAAGGCGCTTTTGAGGGAGAGTGTCCCTGATGACTGGGGGTTGATTTCCGATCTCAACCGAACATATTGAGCGAATAGGCCGTTCCCGCAGTTAGCCGAACGCCCCCGCGGCCCC
>NZ_JBDGAY010000008.1:0-83790 GCF_040910245.1 Collinsella aerofaciens | reverse complement strand
TAAAGCCGTTTGTCTCCACCCGCGTAGCGGGTGGTTTAAAGCTGGCCGCTGCGCGGCCAGCAGACTAAAGTCTTGAATCCGAGGGCGTCGTGGTCACCCGCGCCGCCAACGGCAACGAGGTCGTCGATCTGTACCTATCGCATCCCGCCGGCAGCTTCGATGCGATCCTGATGGACATTATGATGCCGGACATGGACGGCTATGAGGCAACCCGCGCGATTCGTCTGAGCGAGAAGGTCGATGCAGCCGATATCCCCATCATCGCGCTCACCGCCAATGCCTTTGCCGAGGACGCCAAGGCGGCACACGATGCCGGCATGAACGCCCATCTGTCCAAACCGCTCGACTTTAACAAGCTCAAAAACATACTCGCCCGCATCAAGAAAAACGGATCCGTTTCGCTATAGTTTTTGCAGCAACCATGCACGACCAGAAAGGAAGCCAACGATGTTTAGGCCCTTACGTCGAAAGAAACGCGCCATCACCGACGAGGAAGCGCGCGAACTGCTCGCCACCTGCAAGCGCGGCGTCTTTGCCGTCAACGGCGACGATGGCTACCCGTACGCCATTCCCGTCAACTACTTCTTTGACGCCGAGCACAACAAGATTTATTTCCATGGCGCCAAGGCTGGCCACAAGGTCGACGCACTCAAGCGCGATGACAAGGTCTGCTTTACCGTTTACGGAAACGAGTGGTACCAGGACGGCGACTGGGCTCCCTACGTTATGAGCACCGTCGTCTTTGGCCGTTGTCGCCTGGCGAATGACACCCCCGCGTTTATCGAGGACAAAGTCCGCCAGCTCGCCCTTAAGTACTACCCTTCTGCCGAGGAAGTCGAAGAGGAAATCGCCAAGGACATTAAGGGCGTCCAGCTCTACGAGATTACGATTGAGCATCTTTGCGGCAAGCAGATTCAAGAAAAGTAAGCCTCTCAGCAGGCCTCATCAATAACAATATGGCCCGGTTCCAACCCACCTTGGAACCGGGCCATATTGTTATAAAGCGTCGGCGGCGATGTGCGCCAGCGCCTCGACGAGCTCTTGCGAGCTCACAGGCTTGCTCAGGTGCGCGTCCATGCCTGCCTCACGCGAAAGTCTGCGGTCGTCGGCAAAGGCGTTGGCGCTCACAGCGATAATCGGCGTGGTCACGGCATCCTCGCGATCGAGTGCTCGAATCCGACGCGTGGCCTCAAGGCCATCGATACCAGGCATCATGATGTCCATCAACACCACGTCGTACTCGTGCGGCACGCTCGCGGCAAATGCCTCAACGGCAGACTCGCCATCCTTAGCATGCGTCACGACGGCACCGGCACGGCTGAGCGTAAACTGCGCGATCTCGGCATTCAGATCGTTATCCTCTACGAGCAAAACGCGCAGGCCCTGGAGCGCATCGCCGTCGCCCGCATCTACGCGAGCTGCCTGAGGAATCTCGGAGCGGTCGCACTTCTCGAACGGCAGGCGGATGATAAACGTCGTCCCCTGCCCCAAGACACTCGTAAAGCTCATGGTTCCGCCCATAAGCTCGACCAACTGTTTGGCAATAGGCGCGCCCAGGCCAGTTCCCGATGAAGCGCCCTCCACTTGCTGCTCCTCGCGGCAAAACGGCTCGTAGAGGTGTTGTTGGAACTCCTCGCTCATGCCAATGCCGTTGTCGGCGATCGTGTATTCATAGACGGGGACGCCATCCACCGACTCCACCTCGCGACACACCAGACGAACATAGCCGCCCCGGCGGTTGTACTTGACGGCATTACCGGCAATATTGACCAATAAGCGCTTGAGATGCGTCACGCTCACCCGTGCATAGGGATGATTAAGCGTCTGCTGGTCGCAGATAATTGTCACCAGACGCTCCTCGGCCTGGCGCTCCAGAATATCGCACACTTCGCGGGTGAGGGTCACCAAGTTTGTGGGAACAAGTTCCAGATTGACCTGGCCGCTCTCCAGGCGACTCATATCGAGCGCCTCGTTGGCAAGGTCGAGCAGCAGTCCCGATGCCGTCCAGATTTTTGAGCGGCACTCGGTCTGCTTTTGCAGATCGTCCGCATTGGCATCGCCGGCCTCGACCATGCCGCGAATGCCGTTGATGGGCGTGCGCAGATCGTGGCTCATGCGACGTAGAAACTCCGTCTTTGCCGAGTTGGCAGACGAGGCCTCACGCGCTGCCTTAGCCAGCCTGTCACCATAGTCGCGCTCCTGCTGCAGCAAGTCCGTCAAACGTCGACGATCAGCGCGGCGGCGCGCCATCACAACAACGGCTATAACACCGCCGTAGAGCACCAGCACGCCGGCAGCAACAGCCGCGACGACCTCAAAGTAGCGCCGCGCCGAGGCATAGGTGTACACGTAGAACCCGCGCGCTTTTCCAAATGTGCCCAAATACCACTCGCCGTTGGCGTTGACCAGTCGGACTTTGCCGGGCAGGCATCGATCCTTAATACCGTCGACAATAAAGACATCCGTTGCAGGCAGATCGAATACGCCCAATATGGTGGGTTCAACGACATTGGTCGCAACGACCTTGCCATCGCTTTCGATCACGATATTGCCACTGTCGATGGTCTCATAACCACCGAGCAGGCTCTGCAGTTTGAGCGTATTGCTTGCAACTGCCTTCGCGCTCTGATGCCTTACCGCGATAACGATACCCTCGCCATCCCGCCGGGTCACGCAACCAATGTCTGCAACCGAATCATCCGAAAGCGTAATGCGGGCGGTATAGGACTTAAGCGGATGAGTTGCCACCTCCAGCACGGGCGCTTCCTTGAGATACGTAGCGAGCGACCCGTAGCCCACATCGCCCGTCGAGGACTCGGACACCAAATTGCCCGATGCATCCGTCACAATCAGCGCGCTCACGTTGAACTGGTCGGCGTATTGCTCCAGCATGGCGTTATCCACCGAACCGTCGCGCTCCATATCGCGAGCAGCCTCTCCGGCAATCTCCATAACGCGAATCAGGTTTTTGGTCGCATAGGCGCTGTTGAACGCGTCGTAGGAAAGGCTCTGCGTCGCCACGTAATCGACAACGTCGGCAAAGCGCTGCTCGGCTTGGGCCGTCGTGTAACCGTAGCTCATCATGCCGGCAACAACCGAGAGCGCTATCCCCAGCAGAGCGACAAGGAGCCATGCCCCTGTCGAACGATTGTCCCGCTCCTGAGCGGCGTGGTCGGGCGCATCGATCATGACAGGCCCTCTATATTCAAAAAGGGCGAAGGGTCATCAAAGTACTTTGACACCAGGCGTTTCATGGTGCCGTCGGCTAGCATTTCCTGGTAGGCATGGGTGAGCTTAACGTCGATGCCGCGCGTATCGTTGATATCGAAAGCGGTACCCAAACCAACCTCAAGCAGCGGCTCATCCAAAATTCGATACGTCACACCATAGTCTTTTTCGTAGGTGAGCAGCGAAGACTCATGCGCGGCGATGGCGTCGACCAGACCCTCGACGAGCGCCGGGTTCAGGTATGAGCGGTCCGAAAAGCAGTAGAGCTCTTTGATCTGCGGAACGTTTTCATTTGTACGATTGAGCAAAATGTCCTCGGGCTTGGTGGTGGACTGGACCGCCACGACCTTATCCTCAAGATCGGCAAGCGTGTAGATATCGCTCTGGGAATCGACCGCGACCACCTGGCGGCTCGCGAGGTACGGGCCGGCCCAACGATACTCGTTTTCGCGACCCGTCATGCTAAAGCTACCCATGACGCAATCGAGTTCGCCGCTCGCCAGCAGCTCTTTCTTCTTTTCCCAATCGATCAGCTGGTACTTTGGCTTGTAACCAATGCGGGCCAAAGCCTCGGTCAATATCTCGACATCCAGGCCAACGATATCGCCGTACTCGTCGGTATACACAAACGGCGGATAGAGGTCGCTGCCGACGTTAAGTGTCTTAAGATTGTCGTCCTTGACCTGCGAGGCATCCAGACCTTCTAATGCAGACGTCGAGGCTTCGTCATTACGCCCTGAACAGCCAGCTATCGCTACGACAAAGGCGCTCGCCACTGCAAGCGCGACAAACAACGAAATGGCAACCGAGCGACGGGGTCTTTTCATCGAGCTCCAGACGATCCTGTTTACAGACTGAAATGGTTAAAGATAATAGCAAACAAAACCACACGAGTGCCCAATGGTTACAGACGCTTTACCATGTGGGGCCTTCTAGCCGACTTGGCAGAAGGCCCCACATGCAGCGCACGCTTACCGTGCATTAAAAACGTAGCGGTCCAGGCGGTCGCACGCTTCCCTCACGCGCGAAAGCGGCAGCGCCAGATTCACGCGAATGTGGCAGGGCCCGTGGAACGGACGGCCGTCCTGATACCCCACGCCCACGCGCGCCCCCTCGTCGAGCAGCCACTGAATATCGCGGCCATGCTCGCGGCACCACTCGGTGCAGTCCAGAAACACCATGTACGTGCCCTGCGGACGCGAATAGGACACGCCCTCAAAATGCTCGTCCACGTAATCGCAGAAGTACTCGATATTGCCGGCAAGCACCTGGTTGAGCTCGTCCACCCACTCGTAGCCTTGCGGCTGGTAGGCACCGATAAGCGCATGCATGGAGAGGACATTCATCTCGTTGTAGTGAGTCTTGTTGGACACGGCGCACACACGGTCGCGCAGTGTTTCGTTATAGATGATGTGGTAGCTGCCGACCAGACCCGCCAGGTTAAACGTCTTGCTGGGCGCGTAGAGGGCAACCGTGCGCATGCGAGCATCCTCACTCACCGACTGCGTCGGGATGTGCTTGTGTCCCGGCAGGATGATATCGGACCAAATCTCGTCCGAGATCACCACGCAATCGTGCTGGCGATAAATGTCCATGGCGCGCTCGATCTCGTCGCGCTCCCATACGCGGCCGCAGGGATTGTGCGGCGAGCAGAACACCGCGGCATGAATGTGGTTTTGGGCGAGTTTGCACTCCATGTCCTCAAAGTCCATGCGCCACACGCCTTGGTCGTCGAGTTTAAGCGGGCTGTGGACAATACGATAGCCCGCGGCTTCGATGGACTTGGTAAAGCCGATGTAGGTGGGGCTGTGGACCAGCACCGCATCGCCCGGCTGAACATACGCACGCAGCGTCGACACAACACCGCCCAGCACGCCGTTTTCGTAGCCGATATGCTCGGGCGCCAGGCCCTCAACGCCGTTGCGACGGCTCTGCCATTCGATGATGCGGTCAAAGTACTCGGGACGCGGATTGAAGTAGCCGAACATAGGGTGCTGGGCGCGCTGGATGATGTACTCCTGGACCGTGGGCACCGTGGCGAAATTCATGTCGGCCACCCACATGGGAATGCGGTCGAAGCCCTCGTCGGGTGCGTTCGGAGCCATACCGGGGATCTCGCCCCAGGAGTCAACGGCGATGGAGTCCATGCCGTGGCGGTCGACAAGCGAGCTAAAGTCGTATTTCATGCTGAGCTCCCGTGCAAAGTAGGCTGTTCCGATAGGCGTTATTGTCCACCAGCGTGGGCGGTTTTGGCGCGGGGTTTGGCGATTAATTTGACGGGTGCAGACGAATGGCAGGTTAGCCCCGCGCGTCGTTGACGGCGACTACGGTTAGCTGGGTTTCATCAACCGTAAAAGATATGTCGAGCCCGGCGAAGGCCAGATGATAGACGCGGTTTGGCTCGTGCTTGCTGCCCGCGCGGCGCGGATCTTGGCAAAGGACCTCGACCAAGCCGGGGAGCTTTGCGGGCGGGACCATATCCTGCAGCGCTTGTGGAAACTCAACATCGAGCTCTTGCCACGGAGCACCCTCAATCCAGCCGCCGGTCGCATCCGGGTGGCAGTCCGCAAACGGGATGTAGGGCTTGATATCGTAGATGGGCGTGCCGTCGCGCAGATCGGCCCCCAGCACATGGATGATGGGGCCGTCGTCGGTAAGCTCCACGCGGTCGAGCTTAACGCAGGTAAGCCCAATGGGATTAGGGCGAAACGGACTGCGCGTGGCAAAGACACCCACGCGCTCGGCTCCGCCCAGACGCGGCGGGCGCACGGTCTTCGACCACTTGACGTTGGTGCCAGACCTGTCCTGCGACTTGGCATCGGCAGCTATGTCGTTTGCCGTGCCGCCGGGCGTTCCGTTTTCGAAGCGCCACAACAGCCATAGGTGAGAGAAGGAGTCCAGGCCCTCAACCGCTGCATTGGAGGCAAATTCCGGCTCAAAGACGATGTGTCCCTGCAGATGAGGCGCCAAAAAGCTGTTGCGCGGAATGCCGAACTTCTGCGGCAGGTCGGTATGTATGTGTGCGATAGGTTCCATGCCGGTCATTGTACGGCATGGAGGTGTGGGGCGTTGCGTGCAATTCTTCGCCGCGGTCCCCCGTCGTGCAACCAACGGTTGCTTGGAAGGGCGCCTGCTGCCGCGTATGCTTAAGCCATCAACCAGCAGAAAGGAGCCGTTATGGCCTTTGCAGAAAAGCTCATTGCTGTCCGTCGCGCCCATCACCTTACCCAAGAGCAGCTTGCCGCTAAGCTCTTCGTCACACGCCAGGCCATCAGCCGGTGGGAGCGCGGCGAGGTCACACCGGGCATCGACATGATGAAGCTCATCGCCGCCGTAACCGGAGAACCGCTGTCCCACCTGCTCGAAATGCCTGAGCACTATTGCCAGAGCTGCGGCATGATACTCACGCCCGACGACTGCGGCACCGATGCCACGGGCACCGCGACCGATCATTACTGCAAGTGGTGCTACGACCACGGCAAGTACACCTATGACACCACCATGGAGGCAATGATTGAGGATTGTGCCCCGCGCCTGGCACAAAACACCGGCATGTCGCTCGACGAAGCCGTCTCGCTCATGGGCGCCGTCCTGCCGCAACTGGAGCGCTGGCGCACCGTGCAGGAAAACGAGGCGCGCTACGGTGCCGAGGCGCGGGCGCGCTACGGCGATGAGGCTATCGATGCAGCAAACGAAGCGTTGCTGGACATGGACCCCGAGACATGGAACGACATGAAGGAACTTGAACGCGCTATTCTGGGCCAGCTCTCAATTGCCATGGGCATTGGCGACCCAGAGAGCAACGAGGCTCGTAAGCTTGTCGCGATGCATCGTCGCTGGATTGCTCTCAACTGGGGATGCGAGCCCCAAGACGAGGCGTACCTGGGCCTCGCCCACGGTTATCTTGCCGACCAGCGCTTTGTTGACTACTACGACAAGCCCTGCGCCACCGGAGCCACGGCGTTTCTGGTCCAGGCCATCGAGTCTTCGTTGACGCGCGCATAGACCGCGGCGGCTTTGGGTATTTCAATCAAAACCTCAACCGATTGGAGACCTATGGCTACTAATCACGAGCTCGCGCTGTACGTTATGACCGGCTGCCCGTATTGCTTAAAGGTCAAGCACTTTTTGGCCGATAACGGCGTGACCATTCCCGAGCGCAATATCTCGACCGATTCCGATGCCGAACAGACACTCATCGCCGTCGGCGGAAAACGCCAGGTTCCCTGCCTGTTCATCGACGGCAAACCACTCTACGAATCGAGCGACATCATCGCGTGGGTGCAGGAAAACCTGCTCTAGTACGCACGCTCTGTCCGTCCAGGGCCCCAACCCATACGACCCAAACATGTACACCAGCATCCAAAGTCGACATTTTTCGACATCTTTGGATGCTGGCGTACAGCTTTTTGGTAGTCATGGACGCTCTTGGCCGGCTAATTGTTTGAGGAGACCTTTGGATTATGGCTGTTTGACGCCTCTGGAAAGGTTTCCGAGAGGGCTGTGGTCAAAAAAGGGCAAATATGAGTACTGCTACCTGTTTAGTAGCAGCGATTTTGATCACTTCAGGAACTATTCAACGTTCCACTCGTCCGCAGACGACGTTATTTCTCCTCATATGTTCAATAAAAGTAGCTCTTAATGGGAACAAATCTCATCAGGAGCTACAATTTATAGCAAATAAATGCAACCATAATGGCAACAGTACTCATATTTGCCCTTTTTTGACCACGACCCTCCAGAATAGTCGCTGAGAGCGACACTAAATGACAAAATCCGACACTTGGACGTTCTTATATGAGTAGCCATTGAAGGACACCTAACGACTACTCCCATTCGCGACACACTGTGTCGCGAATTAAGCTGGCCCCATTACCGAAGACCAGTGAGAGCTCCTGCCCAGAATCTCAATAGCTTAATAAAGGGCTCCCCTCCGGAAGTTCAATGAGCATCCAAATTCCAAGCTGAAAAGCAAAGGAGTATCGAAGCCGTCAATGCTCATTTCCTATCGAACAGGCAGGTCAAAACAAGCTAATTAGCCCGATGAACTGCTTGTATTTTTGTCTACAAAATTGTATACAAAAAGAGAATCCGAGAACCGGCGCTCGACATTATGTCGATCGATAGGAGGCGCCATGGATGCTAAGCAGCTCGAAAAGATGATGGGGTTTGCTCCCGGAGAGTTGAAGAAAGCCGCGGAAGCCTACGAAAAAGATGAGTGGCCGAAAGGTCACACCATCAAGTTGGGAAGGCCACCAATCTCCGATGAGCCGAGCGTCGTTATATCAGCACGTGTGGGCGAATCGATTCTTGAGGCGTTTGACGAAAAAGCCAAACGCCATGGGCAAACACGCACGGAGCGGCTCAGAGAGCTCATTACACTTGATGCACTGATTGCCTAGGCCCGCTCCCCCGTCGGACCCAAACATGTACACCAGCATCCAAAGTCGACATTTTTCGACATCTTTGGATGCTGGTGTACATGTTTTTGCTACATAGTCGTTGGGGACGTCCTTAAATGACCAGTCGTTAAAGAACGCCCCCGATGACTAGTTAGCCGTGGAAGCGAGCTGTGGGTGCAAGCGGCTGTTCACGAAAGACGCGCTCGACGGCAGCGCGGTATTCGTCGACCTTTTTGGTCTTGCGTACAATCTTGTGGACGGTAGCGGGATCAGCGAAAGCGCACTTGGCGTAGAACCACCACTCCTTCATGCGGAAGACCGCATTGCCGCCAATCTCTTCTGCATATGCCGCAAACAGCGTGTCGTGGAAGCGCTGCAGCTCAGCAGCCGTTGCAGCAGGGCCGCCCTTGACCATGCGAGCCAGAGCGGGGTTCGCGAGCAGGCCACGCCCCAACATCACATGGCGCGTGCCGGGATAGGCCTCCACCAGCGCGTCCATATCCTCAAGATCAAAAATGTCGCCGTTGTATGCCACCGGAAACGGCGCACGCTCCAGCGTTTCGCCATAGAACTCCTTGCGCGGCGTGCCCGTATAGCGGTCCTTTTGTACGCGCGGATGCACGATCAGCTCTGCCAGCGGCATGCGGCAGTACAGATCGAGCACACGCTCATACTCGTCATCGCGTTCCAACCCCAGCCTGGTTTTTACCGACACCGGCAACGGCGACCGCTCGCACACGTCGCTCAAGAACACCTCGAGCTCGTCGAGGTTGCGCAGAAAGCCCGATCCTTTGCCCTTGGCAACAACCGTTCCCGAAGGACAACCCAAGTTGAGATTGACCTCGCGATAACCCATGTCGGCGAGCACCTGTGCCGCCCACACAAACTCGTCCGCGTTCTTGGACATCAGCTGAGGCACTACGTTGAGCCCCTGGTTATTGGCAGGATCAATCTCCTTAAACGCCTTGCCGCCAAAGCGGTTTCCCACCCGCGGCGGCGGCAAAAACGGCGTGTAATAGCAATCGAGCGCGCCGAAGCACTCCACATGCACGCGACGGAACACATGCCCGGTAATCCCCTCCATGGGGGCAAGCGAAAGAATCATCAACATCTGCTCTCAGATCAATGCGGCAAAGGGACCGCCCCTTTGTCACATGCATTATGCCTTGTGCTCCAGATGATTCACAAGGCAGAGGTAGCAGCTTGACGATAATCACCCTTCCATCCGTCGCCTCACGCAACGAAGGCGAATGGTTTTCCGCGAAGTGAACGAGTGAAATCGGATCCCCGAAGCATCGACACTTTTGGAGAGGCATTTCCTGCGGTTTTGTCGCTCAAATCCTACGGTTTTTGCATCCAAAAGTGCGAATGCTTCAGGGGTCCAGAATAGGTCGTTCACTTCTCTGAAAACCATTCACCTTCGATTTGCTGGCGCTCACAAACAGTGAGAGACTGTCCCACGGCAACCCCCTTGCGCGTCATTCGCCCCACGACAGCGACTCCGTGCTCCAAAAACGACGTTCATGATCGCGACGACCACCAACACCACGCTGTTGACACTATGTTTGAATAATAGACGCCCCACTCATTTATACTAAAGAGCGCGTGCGCATCGCCCCCGAAAACGATGAGGATCGAGGCCCCCATGCAGCAGCTCACCGAACAAGAAAAGAAACGCATCCAGCGGTACTGCACATACCCCAAGATCGCAGCGACCACACTCGTCATGTCGTTCGTAGCATGTCTGCTCATGCTGCCGCTCCAAATGATCAACGATATCGCGTTCCACCAAAAGGAATTCCAACCCGCGGGCATATATACCGCCATCGCACTCACCGTAATCGAACTCGTCGTCTTTTGCTATTGCGCTCTTGCGCCGCGCTTTGGAATGCGGGGCAAACAGTGGAAGGAGCTGCAGAGCAGGCTTGCGGTAGCCCAAACCAACAAAGACCGCTCCGCGGAGGTCGCCGGCGTGCTCGCCACGCAAGCTGCCGGCCGCCTGCTCAAGAACAGTGATAACGATCTCGCGCGCAATCTGGGCGGCGCCGCGGAGGTCGCCAGCGCCGTAGGGGCAGTTGCCACCGCGGCGGACGTGCTAGCCGAAACCTCGAGCAATGCCGAGGCCATGGCAAACGCATACGACGTGACGATTCCAAGCGTCAAGAAGCAGATCATAGCTCTCGCAGTGGCGCCCGCCATTGTGCTGCTTGGCGTCTACATCCCGCAGTTTGTCCAGGGGAATAACGAGCTACAGGTAAGAAAGGCTGCAGCCGCTGAGCAGCTCGCCATCGCGCAAGATGCCTTGGAGCCCGTGTGCGAACGCGTTGCGGCAGACGACCCATATGAGTCGTATCACGACTACGGCTATCGCATTATCGGCTATCTGCGCGATAATGACCTCGGCGCTCAAGCAGCCTATGTCTACCTTTCTTTCGATGCAGACGGCATGCTCACGGACGTCGATTACACCAGCCAGATCGACCCCGAGGCAAGCCTTGCAGACAACCTCGCCCGCGCCGAGCAGGACATCGCGACGCTCTGTGCCCCGCTCAACGGGTTGGACATTTCCGTTGCCGCACCGGGCCTCCTCACGCCATGCAGCCTGTCGGATGAATTTAAACAGGCATTTTTAGCCGGATCCCTATATGAAGAAATCAGCATCAAGACGGAGGACGAATCTATCAAGTCGTACTACACCTTTGACACCGAGCCCGAGGAAGAGTTCGACGAGTACACCCATCCGGAAATTAGGCTCATGCTCTCCGCAAAGAAGAACTAAAGGCTTGCACTCTAATTGCCGCTCGCAAACATCGTCTATATCTCGAGGTCTAATACTTTTCCCGAGAAGTGAACGACCGTTTTTGGACCCCCGAAGCATCGACATTTTCAGACGTCAAAACCGCAGGATTTGGCTGACAAAACCGCAGGAAATTGCATCTCAAAAGTGTCGATGCTTCGGGGGTCCGTTTTTACTCGTTCACTTCTTGGAAAAGTATTAGACCTCGATTTACAAGCCACTCAATGTGGCAAAAGGGCTGTCCCTTTGTCACATTATTCGGAGCGTAGGGCTTCTACAGGGTCTTTTTTGGATGCGCTTCGGGCCGGCAGCAAACCGGCAACGACCGTCAACAGCACCGAAATCGCGATGAGCACCAGCCCATCCTGCACGGGCAGGCTCATCAGATTGGGTACTTGTTTGGCAGCAAGCGCCCAGGCATTAACCGGAAAGCTTACGGCCACCACGACGACAATGGCAAAGACGCCGGCGATGAGGCCCTCGATAAAGGTCTCGGCATTGAATACGTTGGCCACGTTGCGCTTCGACGCGCCGATCGCACGCAGGATGCCAATCTCCTTTTTGCGCTCCAGAACGCTGATGTAGGTGATGATGCCGATCATGATGGAGCTCACCACCAGGCTGATACTCACGAATGCGATGAGCACCAAGCTGATGGTGTTCACGATGTCGGTCACCGAACCCATGATGATGCCCATGTAGTCGGTGTATGAGATTGCCTGTTCATCGTGGCCAGAGGCTTTAACCTGCTTGTTGTACGCGTCGATGTGATCGAGCACGCGCTCCTTGGCCTCAAAGTCGCGCGGGAAAATCTTGACCGAGATGGGGTCTGCCTCGTCCGCATAGCCCAACGTGGTCAGATTGTTGTCGTAGGTGAGCTTCGACGCCTTCGCATAGCTCATCATGAGCGAACTCAGGTCCTCGGCGTCCATGTTGAAGTGGATGGCATGAGCAAAGGCACTCGCATCCACGCGCATGGCGCTCGCCAGGTTAGCAAAACTCGAAGACATCTGCGTCGCCATCTGGTCCATAAGCCCTGCCGCGCCCGCCTTGAGCTGATCTGACACCGTCGCCACAATCTGGTCGCTGATCGACTTTATCACCTGATCCAGAGCCTGCTGCAGATATGGAGCCAGCTGCTTTTGCACATAGTCGGTCATTGCCTGTTACAGGCGCTCGGCCAGGGCATCGCCGCCGAGCGCCTTGAGCTGAGCCAGGATTTGCTGGGCTGCCGTATCACTCTCAAGATACGTCGAGAATGCGGCAGAGAGCTTTGACGCGTCCTTAAGATCTTCGGGCGACAGTGCCTTAAACTGATCAGACTGCAAAAAGCCCTCAAACAGCTGGTTGGCTAGTGTTCCCACCTGCTGCATTTGCTCGGGCGTGAGTTCCAGACCGTCAAAGATACCCGAGAAATCTGGGGTTGGCGCTTTTGCCATGATGTCGCTGAAGTCGATGTCCTTGCCAACGCCCGAAAGGTCAATGTCCAGCCCCGACAGATCGATGCCAGAAAGGTCCATACCGCCGGCCGCACCCGAAAGTGCAGACGTATCGAACGAGAACGCGCTCTTGAGCGCCGCCTCGTCCACACTGAACATGCTGCCCAGATCCACGCCTTGCTTGGCCTCGCCTTGCAGTTCGTCGAAGGTTTTGCCCGTAAAGACATCCGTCTCGGGGTGGTCGAGTTGCTCCTGCACAATCTGCAAATCGGCGGCGCGCTCCATAAGCTGGCGAGTCAGCGCATGCGTATAGGCAATGCCCGGAGACAACGCACTCGCGTTGGCTGTCTCGTTAGGTCGCACCACGCCCACAATGTGCACGTCAATACCGTCGGCAACCTTGGCAGCCATAAAGTCGGCGTCGTCAGACATGTCGGTCCACATGCCGGTCTCTTCGTTTTTGCGATAGGCATCGGCCGGCGACAGTACCTTAAACGTCGTGGACAACGCATCATCATAGGTAAAGTCGGCGCCGGTCTCGGGCGTCTCGATCTTACCGTCGGCCGTCATGGCACTGTTTACCAGATCGTTGAGCTCATCGATATCCAGCGCACCGATGCTGTAGAGCGTATAGTCGCCCACCGTACCGCGGCTCGAAAGCACCATCACGGCTTCGTTTGCGGTCGTGGGCCAATGACCGGCGACGACATCGTACTGGCTGTCGAGCAGGCTCTGGTCTTCAATCATCTCGTTAAAGACCGAGGTTCCCATGGATTCCATGCTCACCGTTGCCGCCGAGCTCGCGCCTCCGCTCATGGCCTCGGTCATGGCGTTGGGCACCAGCCGGACGGGCTTCTCGTCGCCCTTACCCGCACGATAGACAACCGGCGTCACGCCATAGCCGTACTGGATGGCGTTGACTTCTTTATCGATGCCATCGCCACCGGCATCGAGCCATGCCTTAAAGCTCGTCATGTCATTGGACTTAACGCTCGCAAACATATTCTTTACGGCCGTGACCACGGGAATCTTATCGGTTCCCTTAGCCTTGCCGCCGGCACTGTCGTCGGACAAATCCACGTTTTCAGGCGAGTCATCATCCGTGGCCCCCTGTCCACCCACCATGGACGACAGGTCGTAATCCTGCTTGGAAATGGTGAGCGGGTAGCTCGAGAGCGTATCCTCCTCGACCTTTTTGATGTAGCCGTTTACGCCGTTGGACAGCGCCAGAATCGCCGCGATACCGATAATGCCAATCGAGCCCGCAAAGGCCGTCATGGCCGTGCGGCCCTTTTTGGTCATGAGGTTTCGGGCAGAAAGCCCCAGCGCCGTCACAAAGCTCATCGAGGTTTTGCGCGTAGGCTTGGCCTCGCGACGCGCGGCCTTTGCTACATCAAAGGGGTCGGAATCGTCGGTAATCTTGCCGTCCGCCAGGTTGACGATGCGCGTGGCGTACTGGTACGCCAACTCAGGATTATGCGTGACCATAATAACCAGACGGTCGCGCGCCACGTCCTTGAGCAAGTCCATGACCTGCACGGACGTTGCGGAATCCAAGGCGCCGGTCGGCTCGTCTGCCAGCACGATCTCGGGATCATTGATCAGGGCGCGGGCGATGGCCACGCGTTGCATCTGTCCGCCCGATAGCTGGCTCGGGCGCTTGTTAACGTGCTCGCCCAGGCCGACTTTCTCCAACGCCTCACGTGCACGCTGGCGGCGCTCGGCATGGCCCACACCCGTGAGCGTAAGCGCCAGCTCAACGTTTTCCAAGATGGTCTGATGCGGAATGAGGTTATAGCTCTGGAACACAAAGCCGATGCGGTTGTTGCGATAAGCATCCCAATCGCGATCGCGAAAGTCCTTGGTCGAAATGCCGTCGATTAACAGGTCGCCGGAATCGAAATGATCGAGCCCACCGATAACGTTGAGCATCGTAGTTTTGCCCGAGCCCGAGGGGCCCAGAATGGCCACGAACTCGTTATCGCGAAAAGACAGGCTTACGCTGTCGAGCGCCACCTGCGTAAACGACTGGGTAACGTACCTTTTGCAAATACCTTTGAGCTCCAACATGGACGGCAACCTCTCCTGCACAGGCACTCTGCCCGCTCTCACCCGCCGTTCGTATTCGACGCGTTTGTCCTACTCTATCCCCATTTTTTGCCGGCACCAGTGAAGAATGTAGGGAACCGCACCAAAAAACGAACGGGACGGCGCCTAAAAAAGAGGTCCCGAGCGGGACCTCTTTATGGTGGAGATTATCTTGAAAGGGAGCGGGCTACTTCGTACAGCGGCGCACGATCCTCGCTGTGCTTTACGCGTTTTCTACTGCTCGCTATTCGCAATCGCCTGGTCGATAAGCTTGTCGAGCGCTGCGCGCTGCTCGGCGGAGCTGATGGCTCCCACGATGGGCTCCCCTACGATGTTGCCATTCTGATCGATGACATACGTTGTCGGGAACGAGAACAAATTTGACGTAAACTTACCGGCCTCGCTATCCGACTTGAACCAGATGTTCTTATATGTCACGCCCTTCTTGCTCAGCACGTCCTTGGCATCTGCAATCTCGCCCTTGTTGCCATCGAGCGTAAAGGAATTGACGCCCACGACCTGGCCGCCCTTCTCGGCAAGCTCCTGATTCAGTTTCTCAAGATCGCCCAGCTCGCCCACGCACGGCTTGCACGTGGTGAACCAGAAGTTCATGACGGTGACCTTGTTCTTAGAGAACAGCTCGTCGCTGCTCACGTCGTTGCCATCCAGGTCCTTGCCCGTAAAGCTGGGGAACTTCGTCGTCTCGCTCGAAGCATTGGCACCAGCCGTCATGCCAGCGGCCGAAGCGTCGACGCTCTCGCCTGCGCTCGGCGTGCTTCCACAGCCGGGGAACTCCTTCTCCAGGCTCTCGAGCTTGTCCTCGATCTCCTTGATCTGCTGTGCACCGGCCTTGAGCGTCTTAAGCTCATCCGCCGTGAACTCATCCTTGGCGCCGTCGATGGTCTTGAGCAGGAAATCGCCGTAATTGCTGCCGTCCTCAATCATTGCCGAGTCTTTATTTGCCGCATTGAATACCTTTTCCCACAGCGCGTTATCACTCGAAAAGATCTCGTTCTCCTTCTGCATGAGCTTCGCATACAGCTCGGCGGCCTCGTCGGCATTGGCCGGCTTCTGCGCAGTGAGTTCTGCGATCTTAGGATCGGAGCTCGCAGATTCGCTCGCATTGCCACCGGGCGCCGAACATGCCACAAGGCACAAGGCCAATACCGGCACCATAAACAGGGCCGCAATCTTAGAAAGCTTCATGGTCATTCCTCCGTTTTGTCGAAGCTTGTTTACTTTTTTATCGGCGGTCAAGGGGAGCTTTTCCGCCGACACATCCAGGCCATAGCGATAGCTGATGGCATCGACGGGACAGGCCCCGATGCACTTTCCGCACCGGATGCATTCGGCATGATTGGGCGCGCGGACCACATCAACGTCCATCTGACAAACCTTTGAACACTTGCCGCACGAGACGCATTTGCATGCATCGACCCGGATCCCCAGTAGGGACACCTTATTCATGAGCGCATAGAATGCGCCGAGTGGACAAATCCATTTGCAGAAGGGGCGGTAGAACAAAACGCTCAGCACTACCACGGCAATGAGAACGGCAAGTTTCCAAGTAAAGAGCTGTCCCAACGCAGATCGAATGCCGGCATTGGCAGCCGCCAGCGGAATGGCGCCCTCGAGCACACCCTGTGGACAGATGTACTTGCAAAAGAACGGGTCTCCCATCCCCACGTCGTTAACCACCAAGACGGGCAGCAGCACCACGGCAAACAGCAGCACAACGTACTTGATGTACGTGAGCGGCTTGAGCTTTTTCGTGGAGAACTTTTTGCCGGGAATCTTGTGAAGCAGCTCCTGCAGCCAGCCAAACGGGCACAGAAAGCCGCATACAAAGCGTCCCAGCAGCACGCCGAGCAAAATGAGCGTACCGGTGACGTAGTAAGAAAAGTTGAACTTGGATGAACCTACCACCGACTGGAACGACCCGATGGGGCACGCACCCGATGCCGCGGGGCACGAATAGCAATTAAGTCCAGGTACGCAGATTGTTTTTCCCGCGCCCTGATAGATGCCGCCTTTGGCAAAGTTTGGCAGGTGAATGTTGGTGACGAGCGTCGCCGCCGCCTGAATGAATCCGCGAAATCGAGCCAAAACATGCGACGCAGTGTTTTCTCTTTTATCCAATTCCGATACACTCCAAGCACAGCCTAATCGCTTTGGCCAGCACGGCATCCGCCTCGCCACGCATAACGCCAAAGCACACCATGGCAATTCCGACGATCAACAAAGCGACCTGTACCACGGGTTTTACCGCTTTGAACAACCTGACCACTCCTTTCGTAACGCGACCATTGGACCATATCGGCTATAAAATCCGTGTTAAGCGCGATTTGAAATGTGCAAGGAGACTGTTATGCGTATTTTGATCGTCGAGGACGAGCGGGCGCTGTGTGACGCAATCGCGCGCAGCTTGCGAAACTTGGCGTACAGCGTCGACTGCTGTCACGACGGACAGGAGGCGCTCGACCTACTGAACGTTGAGGCCTTCGACCTCGTGGTACTCGACCTCAACCTTCCCCGCATCGACGGCATGACCGTGCTCAGGGAACTTAGGAAAACTGACTGCGAGACTAAGGTACTGATTCTGTCCGCACGCGGCGAAGTATCCGATAAAGTCGCCGGACTCGATGCCGGCGCCAACGATTACCTCACCAAGCCGTTTCATCTGGACGAGCTTGCGGCAAGGATTCGCAGCCTTACCCTCAGACGCTTTACACAAAGCGACATAGTTTTAACCTGCGGAAAGCTCCGTTTTGACACCAAGGCGCGCATCGCTTCCGTGGACAGCGAGGCTTTATCTTTTACGCGCAAGGAAACGGGAATCTTGGAATACCTGATGCTTAATCAGGGGCGTCCGGTAAGTCAAGAGGAGCTTATCGAGCACGTTTGGGATAGCAGCGTGAACAGCTTTAGCAACGCAACCCGCGTTCACATCTCGTCACTCCGCAAAAAGCTACGCAGCGCTTTGGGATACGACCCGATTCGCAATCGGATTGGAGAGGGCTACGTTATGGAGGATAGCGAATGAAAAGGCTTTCGCTGCAATGGCGCATAACGATTATGACGGCGCTGCTCACGTGCGCAGCGTGCGTGTTGACGAACTGCCTGGTCGGCTATACGGGCATGCGCTACATGGATGCCATCGGCAGTGACATCTCGGCCTTTACCGCTACCGGCGCGGATTCGCCCCAGGCGTTTGACCCAACACAAGCAGCCCTCGATGACGAGGTCACGGTCGTCGTAAACGACGCACAAGAGTCTTTTGGCACGACAACCTGGTACATCACGGCTGGAGTCACACTCCTTGGCGGCGCGCTGGCATACTTTGTGAGCGGCCGTGCACTCAAACCGCTGCGGGCTTTTGCGGCCCAGGTTGAGCGCGTGCAGCCTGACAACCTAAGCGAAATTAAGCTCAGCGAAGATGTGCCCACCGAGCTACAACGATGCAGCGCCTCTTTCAACGACATGATTGCCCGTCTTTGCGAAGGGTTCTCTGCACAGCGTCAGTTTACCGGCAACGCCGCACACGAGCTGCGCACCCCGCTCTCCCTTATGCAAGCACAGATTGAACTATTCATCTCTGAGCACTCCGGTTTGCAACCCGAAACAGCCGAGCTGCTCGGCCTGCTACAAGAACAAACTGAGCGCATGTCTCGAATGACCAAGGTATTGCTCGAGATGAGCGAGCTCCGCAGCGTTCCTTGCGAGGACGATGTTGAACTCGGTCCCTTGTCCGAAGAGGTCCTCACCGACCTTGCGCCACTTGCCGAGAATAAGGGCATAGCCCTCAATTGTGCTGGAGACGCTTTAGTAATCGGGAGCGACACGCTCCTCTATCGGCTGGTGTTTAATCTGGTCGAAAACGCCATCCGTTACAGCCGCTCCGGCTCGACTGTCAACGTCTCCATCTGCGACAGCGACAGCCACGTGTTCCTGCGAGTCGAGGACCAGGGACCGGGAATACCCAAGCAGTACCGAGAAAGCATCTTCCAGCCGTTCTTTCGTCTAGACAAATCCCGCAGCAGGGCATATGGCGGCGCAGGACTCGGGCTAGCGCTTGTTTGGGAGATTGCAGCGCTTCACGGTGGCACGGTAGAGGTCGAAGCAAATTCCGAGAACGGAACCGTGATGCTCGTGACCCTCTCAAAGGGGGCCACCACGTGATCCGACTGTCCAGGAGTCCCACTCGACATTGTGAAACGCGTCCCAAAACTTGGACATGAGAAATGGGAGACAGTTCGCATCTATGCCGAGGACGAAGTCCTGGCGGGGATTCAGGATGCGCAGAGGAAGCTTGCGGCAGAAAACCCCGACAGAGTCGTGACCGTCGGCGGCAACTGTATGGTGTCGCCTGCCCTCTTCGATTACCTGCACGGGAAATACGAGAACGTTGGAATCGTCTGGATCTATGCGCATCCGGATGTATCCACGCTGAATGATGGCTACCCCAACGCTCACGCCATGGTACTTGGCAGCCTTTTGGAACAGGGTGCACCGCAACTCGTTTCGCGGATGCGGCATCCGGTGTTTAAGCCGAGCGATGTCCTGCATGTCGGGCTACAGCAGCTCCACGACTATCAGGAAGTTTGCTTAAACAAGCATAGGTGTTGCGGTTTTAGCCGATGTCCTCATGGAGGAAAACGACATGCTGGGTCTGTCTGATTAAAGTCCAACAGTTTCCATGAGGCATCAGCTAAAGACCCGGGAGACCCCAAACTGTCAACCATCTTTACGGGTGCAAGGGAAACGGGCAAGACAGCCCCCTCTCGCTCCTATCCGAAACGGCGCTTGAACACGGCTGGATTGCAGCGAATGTCTCCGCCATGCCCGGCATGCTCGAAGATATCATCGAGCACACAAAGGAGGCCGCAGGCCGTTACCTCTCGCAGCCCCATACACGCGTGAGCGGAGTTCAAGTTGGGCAGCGGGGCGGTTTAGCGCGCCAATATAATCAAATCGTGCACTTCCATAGCCTCTCGTCTACGTGGTGTACCGTCGTCTCCCCTTTTATCAGAGTTGGGCGATTTTCAGGCACCCGAGCTGAACTCAAATTGAACTCAACGATGCCTTATCGGTCGAGGGCGTCCTAGCGAGAATATACAGAGGCGCACATTTCGCAGGGAACCTCCCATTCGTTATCATATCGGGATGCTGTCAAGGCAGCGTCAATGCGTTCGACCTACACCTTCTCGCTTTTCGAGGCCTCGTCTGCAGGACCATCGGAATCGATACGGAATCGATCGGCATACCATTCATCCGAAGCAATCACCTTATGGAGCATCTGGAGATGCAGGTCGACATAGTGGCAGAACGCCTTGCCGCATTCCACGAGAGGCGCATTGTTTCTCTCGTTGGGCTCGGCTCCAAAATTAAACTCGACCTCATAGCCCTCCCCAGGCACACCCATGCTCGGCAGAATATCAATGGAGAAGTGGACGAATCCAGACGTCACCTTGTATACATCTTTTACCTTTGGATCGAACTTCTCGAGTAAGTCTTGAAGTCTTCCATCGGACATCTTCTCACCCGAGAAATCTTTCAGCTTGTTCACAGGCACACCTTGAAACACCTGCTTGAGAAAGTCATCCTGGTCTTCGGCGGCGAATAATGCGAATGTCCGCAGGCAGACTCCAACCTGTGCGCGGAGAAGCTGGGCGACGCAAACAAGATTCCTCGACTCGAGCATGGAGATGAATCCGTCTATCAGTCTCATCGCATACTCAGAGGAGGATGCCAGATATAGATCCCATTGGGTAAAGTCGCCGTTCATGAAGGGAATCACTGCATTGCGCTCGGCGACTCTCAAGGCACTCAGGCTTTGTTCTATTTTCTCAGCTTCTTGTTTGAACTGTTCGCTATCCAAAATGCCCCCAAATGCCGGCTTCTCAACAAATCAAAAAAGCAAGAGAGACAGAGATTAGGTTCCTGCTCCACCGAACCCACGCTTCCAGTCGAGACACTCCTCCTCGAAGATCTCCCCAGAGTCCCGCCTCTCGCGCCCCTCACGGAACTGTCCATATCAGTGTAGCCAATCCAAGCACAGCCCCACCGCACGGCCCAGTCGCTTCCGGTCCTGCGTGGCCCCGTGAAGGCGGAAGGGCGTGGTTGTCGTCATCGCGTTCCTTTCTCCTCGTACCTTTTTGGGCATGCGTCACGGGCCCCCGCGCGGCGCTGAGAGCGAATCGGCGCAGGCTTGGGGCCAGTTGCGTAGAGGTTGAGGTTCGGGTTTCGCCGGCTTACGCAGCTTGGCGGGCAGAGCGCCCGGGCTCGCTGCGCCTAGGGCGCGGCGGGATCCGCGACGCCGGAGGTGTCGATCTCGCCCAGATTGGCGAGCTGCTCGATGAGGGGGAGGCCCATCGGGTCGTCCACCTCGACGCCGCCGAGCACGATGGTGCTGTCGCGTGTGTCTATATGGGTTGTGAACACGGCCGGGTCGAAACCCGAAGCGATAAAGCCAATGCCCGCGAGGACAACACCCGCGGCAACGAGCCCGCCCGCCACGGCGAGGTAGATCTTCTTCGCACTGGTCATGGTACTCACTCCTTTCTACGCCGCGAGATGCGCGGCAGCGCCGCCCTTCTCGCCCTTACCCTTCCAGAAGGGCGAGGCGGCCTTCCTCGCCCAGAGCGCCGAGAGGCGCGCAATTTGTTTTGAGGCTGCCCAAGCGCCAGCACCAACGAAGAGCGCCACGCCGACGAGGCCGAGCCCCACGCCCGCCGAGGCGAGGGCGTACGGGAAGTGGCCGATGATGACGCCGCTTACGGCAAGCAGGAGCCCAACTACGCCCACGCCCCCGAGTGCCACCGCGACGATCCACACGCAGAGCGCCAGCACCCAGATGCAGATATAGACCGTGACGGCCACGGCGGCGAAGGCGGCGAGCAGCGGCACCCACACCGGGGAGCCCACGATGGCCAGCACCCACAGCAGCGCGGTGCTGCGCCGGCGCGTCCTCGCGATCGCGCGCGGCACGGCGGGCAGGTCGTCGAGCGTGGCCTCCGCCACCTCGCCGGGCGTGCCCATGGCGGCCACGGCCTCCTCCTCGCTCATACCGTCCTCCATGCGGTCGGCGATGGCCTCCGCATAGAACGCCTTGGTCTCCTCCACCTGCTCGGCCGGCAGGCAGGCGAGCAGGTCGCCCAACCGGCCCAGAAACTCATCGCGCGTCATGGTGCGCCTCCTCAACGTATGCGTAAATCTCCCGTACGGACGGCCACTCGGCCAGGAACTCCTCGATGCGCGCTCGCCCGTCGTCCGTGATGCGGTAGTACCGGCGCAGCCGCCCGTTGTGCTCGGCGGAGCGCGCCGTGATGCACCCGGCCTTCTCCAGGCGCTTGAGCAGCGGGTAGAGCGTCGACTCCGTGAGCCCCATGCTCGCCGGTACGTCCTTCACGATCTGGTAGCCGTAGGACTCCTCGCCGGAGACGGCCGCGAGCACGCAGGCCTCCAGGAAGCCGCGCTTCATCTGTGTCTCCATCCGCACACCTCCTCTCGTCATATACTATGCTATACACACTATACGATGCAAGGTATTAGACGTCAACTCTCATCGCGAAGATTCTCCGGCCCCTGCGCGCTGCGAACGTGATATCGCGGGGCGGTTGGCATTATGCATGAAACGTCAAGTAACGCTCTTTTGATCCACTTCCACTCGGCCCCATATGCCTTGTACAACACCCCCCTTCAACCTTGGGTTCAAGGGAGCCGCTAGGCTGGGCGTGCCGGACGGTAAGGTCCTGGACGCGATGGTGGACTTCTCCGATGCCATAGGGGTCATGGGTCTACGCCGATGGAGGCCCACGCACGCGGCAGGGCTCGCCCGTCACCGCTGGTCGCCGGACGGTCCCCACGCCCCGCTCGCCAACGCGCAGGCGACAGCAGCAGTCCAGCGCTAGCTGGAGACGCCGGAATGCCCAGAAGATGCGTTTCCCATCACTGCGACAGAGCTTTTTGCAGGGGTGGCAATTTTTCCTAATATCGAGGTCAGCTTGGCTTCGGTAGCCACCTTGAGAGCATCGCCAATAGACTCTTCCTTTATGCGTTCGGCATAATCGTAGGCAATACCCAAAAATTCCAGTCCCGAGTAACAGGAGTACAATTGCTGCCAGTGTTGCCAGCTGTTGGGAGATGGAAGATGGACTGCGATGGCTACCCATGCGTTCCCATGCCGTTGATGTGCACCGCCTTTGTGCCGGGGCAGATTGACGCTGCGGTTGCAGGCATTTCCGGCCCCGATTCACGCACCATCGCCACGGCAGAAGCGCTGTACTTTCGCGGACAGGCCGCGCTCGCCGCCGAGACAGCACGCCCCTATCTTCACGCCACCGACCCCGCGCTGCGCTATTCCGCATGCTTTATCTGCGGATACGCCAGTCTGTCGCTCAACCGTATCGCCGATGCCCGCCGTTGCCTTGCGGGCATCCTCGATACGCCAACTGACGAGGAATCGCCCGCCGTCCACGCCACGCATATCCTGTTCGCCTCCGCCGCGAGCGTCCTGTTGCACTTGCCTTCCCCGTATTCTGCCGAAGAGTTTTATCCACTTGCGGCGCACCTGCCCGAAGGCCTGCGCCTGTTCGCCAGCTACGTGATGGCGCACGCCTTGTATCTGCGCGGCGAATACGGCCGCAGCCTGGGCATGGCGGAAAACGCCCTGATTATGAAACAGGGAAGCTACCCCATCTCGGAACTGTTCCTGCACTTGTCGGCTTCTATGGCCCTCATGAGTCTCAAAGACGTCGACGCCGCAAAAGCGCATTTTGAAGCCGCTTGGGACATTGCGCGCCCCGACGGCCTTATCGAACTCATTGGCGAGCACCACGGCCTTTTGCAGGGACTCATCGAGGCATGCCTAAAATCGCAATACCCTGACGACTTCGCGCGCATCATCGAGATCACGTACCGCTTCAGCTACGGCTGGCGGCGCATCCACAATCCCGATTCGGGCGAGGACGTGGCCGACGATCTAACGACCACAGAGTTCACCATGGCCATGCTCGCCTGCCGCGGATGGACCAACGCCGAAATCGCACGGCACATGGAAGTATCGCCGGGCACCGTTAAAAACCGCCTATCAGGAGTGTATGCCAAGCTTGGTATCGGAACTCGCGCCGAGCTGGTTGCCCACATGTTGCGTTAGCGGCCAGACTACCCGGCATATCGAAAGCGCTCCGGGGGTCTGACGCTTTCGCGCACTCAAATTGGACATTTTGGCCCTCGAACGGCACTACCGCCACGGGGCGCCTTCTCGCAAAATTGGATTATTTCCTCCGATATTTGCGGGATGGGAGCCCAAAATGCTTGATCGCCGTTCGTTACTTATCGCCGGAGCATCCTCGCTGGCAGGCATCATGCTGCCTCGCGT
This sequence comes from Collinsella aerofaciens, assembly GCF_040910245.1. Classification (GTDB taxonomy): domain Bacteria; phylum Actinomycetota; class Coriobacteriia; order Coriobacteriales; family Coriobacteriaceae; genus Collinsella. The sequence continues at coordinate 59,457 of NZ_JBDGAY010000008.1, read as the reverse complement.
GCCGGGCAGCGCAAACACCTTCATATTGCCGTTCGCGCCCACCGAGGCCTATGCCGACGAAGAAGACCCCTTCAAGGTGCTCGTTCTCTCGCGCACCATGTTTGGCGTGGTCGTGGTCGACGTCGCCAACAAGAATACGCCCATCACGGGTGCCCAGGTCACGCTCACATCGCGCTATGCCGCAGGCAAGCAGCTCACCGCCACTACCGATAACGAAGGCACGGCTATCTTTGAGGTCGCGCCGCTTTCGGAAGGCTACGTGGACGAGGCAACGCTTCTCGACGCGTACGACTTTAACGGCGGTATCTCCATCAGCATGAAAGGCTACCGCGATGTCGAGATTCCCCTCGCGCGTGTCCAAGGCGGCACCGCCATTACCGCACCCACACGTCCGCTCTCCGATGGCGAGCCGTACTTTCGACAGCTCACATTCGACGAATGGGACATCCAGTACGCCGACGCCACGTTTATGGCATTGCCGAAGGACGACACGGCAAACGACCAACCCAACACGCACACCTTTACCGTGCAGGCACATCTGCCACAGGGTGGACAGGCAACGCTGTGCATCAACAAGGTAATGCCCGCCACGGGTAGCTCGCCCGAAACCGTCACGCAAATTTGCCAAGCCAAGGCCAGTGCATCGGGTTCGGATAATCTGGCGACGTTCACGCTCGAAGACACGCTCCTCGATGCGGCGTCGAGCCTTCTGGAGGAAGGATGCAAGCTGCGCTTTGGCCTCGACTATCAGGGCAAAACCTACACGCTCTCATCCCCCATGGCCGTTGTCACCGCGCCGGCGGCAAAGGCGGAATCCGGATCGACCACTATCGTCCCCACTACCATGGACCAAGAGATTACTCCGTTTGATTTTCCGGCGGCGTTTCCCGGCATCGGCGGCAATAAGTTCACGTGCTGGATGCCCTCGTTCCCCATTTTGTTCGATTTCTCGTTTGCCGGATACGTGCTGTTTGGCGGAGGATACAAACCGGTCGGCTACATGAACGATTCGGGTTACCCTGATCCAGAGTACTGGAAGAAATCGCCGCGTGAGTCGGGCGCCAAGCAGGCAAACCGCTACCTCGACGAAATGGAGGGGAAGTGGAATCAGTACAAGAGTATGAGTGCCGGTTCGGGCACCGATCCAAGAAACACCAAGCTGCTTCGTCACCACTGCACGCTGCTGTTTACGATGGATATCGCCACACAGCTGTACGGCTCGCTCGCCTACGATTGGGTGGGTAAAACCTGGGGTAACAACAACGACCCCGCATACGGCAATATTAAGGCCCTCTTCCAGGTAAGAACCGACCTCAATTGGACCGAGCAGTTTACCCTAGGACCGGTGCCGTTTTTCCTAAACGTCACCCCTGGGTGCTGGCGAAGCTGGCGCTCGCCGTGGGTGCCCACACGCACGGCAGCGGCGCGGCGTTTTTTAAAAACATTTCGCTCGACTATTCCAACACGTCGGGCTCATTCACTATCCAGATCGGGCTTGCCGTCACCTTTGGCGCCGGCGTTGCAGGCGTCGCTTCGTCTGCCGTGCGTGGCGCCGCATCCCTCACCCTGTTCATTGGGTACGAGAAGGCGGACGGGCACCAGCTTCCGCGGCTGCGCGTGGGTGCAGACGTCGATGTCGACGTGATACTCCAGTTCATCATGTTCAAGTGGACCACCAAGGCCTGGTCGGGATCGTGGCCCACACTCGCCGATTCGTGGAATATGTCGGTGAACAACGGCGACCAGTATGTACTCCAGCGCTCTGAGCTGGCACTGGGCGGAGATACGCCCTATACGCTGAATGCCTGCTTTGGTGCAGCCGGCAATGCCGAGTCGGGCGGCGTAGCGCAATTTATCGCGTCGGCCACCATCGTCACCAATGCCGAGCTGCTCGCATGCGCCGAGGTTGCAGCCACCCCCGTAAACGTCGCGCCGGTCGTGCGCGATTGGGAGCAAACGGTCACGCATATTGAGCTCGACGCAGATGCAGAGAGCGATGACACGGGACAGGTTGAGCATTTCGTCCACGCTCTAATGGAGAATGTCGAAAACGCCGCGCTGATGTATGAGTACACCTACATCAGGCAGGTGACGAATGCCGTTGCGGACCCGAACGCCAATTCTGCCGGCGTGTCGGAGGACGAGAGGGGCGGCATAAAGCCCTCGAGCGACAGCGTACTCTTCACCGGCGTGCTCAGCGAAGCCCACATGAAGTTTGCGGAGATAGCCGGCGTGGAATGCCTGTTCCGCATCGCTTCGGTGCGCTACGGTGAGGATGGCCGCTCGCGCCTGGTAGTGCACACAAAGGCAAACGGCGCGTGGTCCGCGCCCATGCCGGTCGACTTCCCCCTGGGCTTTGGCGAGGGCGACGTGGAGCGTGGCGGCACGTTCGATTACGACTTCGACGTGGTGGAATATACGGACGGGAGAGGAAGCCAAGACGCCTACGTATTGCTGGTCTCGGGCGAGCGCCCCGCCGGCGACGACACCCTTTTCGATATGGCAAGCACAGCCGGCATACTGTCCGTTGTGCGCCTGCGCATAAGCAACGACGGAGTCGCGTGGTATCGCACACGTCGTGGCGCAGCATCTCGCGCGGCCGCCTTCAGGAGGATGGCTACCATTGCCTGCAGTGCCCACGCATCACGGTGGGCAAGACACTTGTCAACGGGCGCCTGTCGGGCGCCTACCTCCACCGCCGCGGAACCACCGCAGAAAAGGCGCTCGGCAGCGAGGCCGAGGTTGCGCTGGAGTGCTTTACCCTGTGGTCGGACGTTTCGGGCGACAGCCTGACGTTCCGCCAAGTTCTCCGCTTTCCGCAAGCACCATCGAGTATCGAGCTGGGCGAGCCCGAGAATATCAACGGCAAAATGGTGGTGCCCGTTGCGTACGAGACCGCAGACGGTTGCGGCTGCGCATCGTACGCCGTGATCGGCCAGTCCATTGCGGGCTGGGGCGTTATGTCACCAGACGCCACGGTACCCCGTGCGGTGCCGTGGCCACAACATTCGGGCTTTTTGGCAACCGTCAACGAGCAACTGCAGCATATTACTTGGGCACGAGGTGCATCGGCATTTGCAATGCAGCCCGTGGGTGCCGCAGGCTGTGGCCCGGCATCGTTTAGCGTAAGCGACAACGGCAGGTGCGCGCTCTATGTAGAGAACACCGATGGCAAGGTGGGACAAACCTACGACGAAGAAGGCAACCCGGTGGCAGTGATGGGCAAGCACTTCCGCATCTTCGCCAGCACCTTGGCAGGCGATCTGTTCACGGAGCCGTTCGTGATGTGCGAGCTGGACCATCCCGTCGATCAGATAACGACATTTTTGACGTCGGGGAGCATGCTCTCCGCGCTCGCTACGCACATTGTGAGCGCGGAGAAGAGCGAGGCAGAGCTGCACGGCATCGAAGTGCCCTTGGTGGCGTGTGCCACTCCGACGGGCGCAGTCGCTACCTCGGGCGCGGTGGTGCCTGGAGCAGCAGGCGAATCCTTCATGGTCACGGTGCGAAACGACGGCAACACCTTGCTGACCGCCGGCACGATCGATCTGTACCGAGAGGGCTCCAGCCAGCCGTTCTCCAGCGCATCCATCGGGTTCGGAGCGAACACACGCATGGCATCGATCTACGATCCAGAGCTTGCCGAGGACGCTTCGGCCAACGACATGACACACGTGAAGTACGCGCTCGAGACGCTGGGCGCACGTTTTGCAACGCACCCACTGGTAGCCGACAGTGGCAACGCCGTGCTGGCACCAGGTTGCACGGCACAGTTCCGCATGAGCTTCGCCATTCCCGAGAGTTGGAGCGACGAAGTGGGCAAACGCGTAACGCTGTATGCGAAGGCGCGTAATCTGGTGGCGCTCGATCCCGTAACGCTCGAGGAAATTCGACCGGGGGCAAACTCGGCGCTGGGTGCCGTACTGCACGAGCTTCATGTGCCCGACGCGGCATGCGAGCGCTCAGAAGTTCAGGTCGGCGTATGCGACAGCGCGGATACGACAGGACTTCACGACGCCCCGATGACGACGGACGGCGATGGCGGCTCGAGTGGCGGCGGTTCCGGCACGGGAGGCAGCTCCGGCGGAAGCAGCTCCGGCAGTGGCAAGGACCACGGCAATAACAAGCGCTCCGGAAAAGCGGGCGCGCTTGCGGGCACGGGCGATGTCAACGTCCCCCTGACGGCAGCCGCAGCAGCACTCGCCGCAGCCGGCGCCGGCCTCGTCGCCTACAGCGCCCGCCGCACGGCGCTCGAAAACGACACCGCCGATGAGGTCAATTCGGATACGCCTCGCTAGCTCCCAGTTACCTTTGCGAGAGACGCCGACTCGGCTCATCGAACACCAAAAGGGCTGGCCCTGATAACTCGGAGCCAGCCCTGAGTCGCCTGACGTGAGACTCGCGGCGTTACTTGAGCTTCAGCGCCTCCATCATGGGCACGGCAGCATCCCAGTCGATCTTCCAGCCGATCGATACGCGGACGGCTTCACCCGTTGCGGGAGCCGTCGCAAACAGTGTATGGCCGTTGTCGGAACCGGTAAAGCGCAGCCACGTTATGCCGTTGTACTCGACCTGGTCGGTTGTTGTCTCCTTGCCTTCGTAGATCTGCTCTAGGCTTGCAACCTCTTCCTCCGGCGAGTGCGGGAAGATGCTGATGTTCAGGCGTCCTCCAGTCTCGTCGTGGAAGAAGTCTGCCTTTTCGTGCTCTTCGTTGGACGAATCCAGCGTGTACCCATCGGCGGCCTCGATACTGTACGATGCGCAGTCGATGCCCGTTAAATCTGCCTTCTCGCCAGAATCGGCCACGCCGCCGGCCGCCTTGAACTCCTTGGTCTCGCATCCCGTGGTGTCAAAGTGCATGGCCTCATGATTCTTGGCGGGGGCGTAAGCGTCTACGAACTCGACAGTGATGGGCCCGTAGTACGCCGTCTTAGGCGCCCAAAAATACACGTACTCAACGGTCTCGCCCGGGCCGATATCTGGCCTCTTGGAAAGATCGATGCCCTCGTGAAGCTCATCGGGAGCCTCGCTTGCAACGTAGTCGAGCACGGCCGCCTTGCCGGAAGTAAACAACGGGTCGCCTGCCTCAAGATCGCCCTGGGCAGCATGCACGTTAAAGGAGTCAAACGTCCTGTTCTTTGTGTTGTTGTTGGTAATCTTGACGTGCAGGTAAAAACCGTCCTGCAACTTAGCGTCGCCGCGATAGAACGTACCATGGGCTACTGACTCATAGGTTATGCCAGCCACCTCGACCGTCTGCGACTCATAGGCCTTGGCCTTCTTCTCTACGGGAGCACTGCCACCCGAGTTGCCAGCCGAGCCACTCGGAGCACTACCACCACAGCCGGCCACCGTACACGCCAGCACGGCCGAAAGCGTCACGGTGGGAATTCCTAACAGCAGTTTCTTTGTCATGGGCCTCATCATTCTCACCGCTCCTTTCGGCTTGCAGCTCATCCATTGCCCGAGTCCCAAGTCGACCCCGTGGCATCGGCTTCCACTATGAGCGTATGACGAAACACGGCGCCGGCGAAGTGACCCGTGGCCCAAATAACGACCCACCAGCGTTCCTTATGGGCCAAAAGAACTCGCACATGCACGCCCCCGGCCCATAAAACGAGACGTCTGTCCCAATGTTCGATTCGATCCAACAATCCGCATGGCACGTTTTTGACAAACGCATCCAACCGCAAACGCAGCAAGACACATTCGGCCGTCTTCAAACTTACTCGGACAAAACCGACTCGGATTTGTCCGAGTAAACGCTGTTCCACCAAATTCCGAACGATTGTTCGATGGATTTCGTGTTGGTTGGAATCGTCTGTGGGCTGGGCTATGCTACCTTGACTATCTATATGACTTAAACGCAGCAAAGGAGCACCGAGAGAGCGAGTATGGCAAAAAACACCGCAAACTATGGTAACGACAGTATCCGCCAGCTCAAGGACGAGGAGCGCGTACGCCTGCGCCCCGCCGTCATCTTTGGCTCGGACGGGCTCGACGGCTGCGCGCATGCCGCCTTCGAGATCCTGTCCAACGCCGTTGACGAGGCGCGCCAGGGCTACGGCAAGCTCATCACCCTTACCGCCTTTCGCGATGGCTCTATCCAGGTAGAGGACAATGGCCGTGGCTGCCCGCTCGACTGGAACCCCTCCGAGAAGCGCTTTAACTGGGAGCTCGTCTTTTGCGAGCTCTACGCCGGCGGCAAATACAATAACAACCAAGGCGGCGACTACGACTTCTCGCTCGGCACCAACGGCCTGGGCTCCTGCGCGACTCAGTACGCCTCCGAGTACATGGACGTCACGGTTTGGCGCGACGGCAACAAGTACTCTCTGCACTTTAAAAAGGGCAAGGTCGTCGGCGCCAAGAAGAAGGCACTCGAGATTGAGCCCAGCGACGAGAACCGCACCGGCACCACTATCAAGTGGCGCCCCGATCTCGAGGTCTTTACCTCCATCAGCATTCCCCACGATTGGTATCGCGAGACCATGCGCCGTCAGGCGGTGGTCAACGCCAACGTGACCTTCCGCCTGCGCATTGAGGGCGACGATGGCGAGTTTTCCGAAGAGGACTTTTGCTACCCCAAGGGCATCGAGGACTACGTGCTCGAGAAGGTCGGTACCGACTACCTCACCGAGCCCTTCTTTATCGAGGCCGACCGTCGCGGTCGCGATCGCGAGGACCTGCCCGATTACAACGTCAAGATTACCGCGTGCATGTGCTTCTCGCGCACCTTCATGATGCAGGAGTACTACCACAACTCATCGTGGCTCGAGAACGGCGGCTCACCCGAGAAGGCGGCCCGTAGCGCTCTGACCAGCGCCATCGATGCCTACATCAAGCAACAGGGCAAGTACAACAAAAATGAGAGCGGCATTAAGTGGCAAGACGTCCAAGACTGCCTAGTGCTAGTGACCAACTGCTTCTCCACCCAGACGTCCTACGAAAACCAGACCAAGAAGGCCATCAACAATCGCTTTATCCAGCAGGCTATGACGGCTTTCTTTAAGGAGCGTCTCTCGACCTACTTGATCGAGAACAAGGACGCCGCCAATAAGATCATGGAGCAGGTGCTCATCAACAAGCGCTCGCGCGAGAATGCCGAGAAGACGCGCCAGAGCATCAAGACCAACCTGCAGCAGAAGACCGACATGGCCAACCGCGTGCAGAAATTCATCGACTGCCGCTCCAAGGACAAGAGCCGTCGCGAGATCTACATCGTAGAGGGCGACTCGGCAGCAGGCGCCATTCGCACCTCGCGCGATGCCGAGTTCCAGGGCGTTATGCCCGTCCGCGGTAAGATCCTCAACTGCCTAAAGGAGGACTACCCGCGCATCTTTAAGTCCGACATCATCATGGACCTCATGCGCGTGCTGGGCTGCGGTGTGGAGATCAAGGACAAGCGCATCAAGAACCTTGGCACCTTTGACCTGGACAACCTCAACTGGAACAAGGTCATCATCTGTACGGACGCCGACGTCGACGGTTATCACATCCGCACGCTCGTGCTCACCATGCTCTATCGCCTGGTGCCCACGCTTATCGACGAGGGCTACGTGTACATCGCCGAGTCGCCGCTCTACGAGATCAACTGCAAAGAAAAGACCTACTTTGCCTACACCGAGCTCGAGAAGAACGGCATCCTTAAGGAGATCGGCGACCAGAAGTGCTCCATCAACCGCTCCAAGGGTCTTGGTGAGAACGATCCGGACATGATGTGGCTCACCACCATGAACCCCGAGACACGCCGCCTGATCAAGGTGGAGCCCGAGGACGTCACCAAGATGGAGACCATGTTCAACCTGTTGCTGGGCAACGACGAGGCAGGCCGCAAGCGCCATATCTCCGAGCACGGCAAGGAATACCTGGACCAGTTGGACCTGCAGTAGCAGCAAATCGATAACGACGGCCCATAAGAAGTTCAAGAGGAAATCGTGGCAAAGAAGAAGACGAAGAACCAGCCAAAGAAAAAGCAGGTCAACGCCGAGAACGTCATCGGCCTGCACTCCGAGGTCACCGATCAGCCGATCACGCAGACGCTCGAGGTCAACTACATGCCCTACGCCATGAGCGTCAACGTCTCGCGTGCGTTCCCCGAGATCGACGGCTTTAAGCCCTCGCACCGCAAGCTGCTCTACACCATGTACAAGATGGGTCTGCTCAAGGGCGAGCGCCAGAAGAGCGCCAACATTGTGGGCCAGACCATGAAGCTCAATCCGCACGGCGACGCCGCAATCTACGAGACGATGGTGCGTCTGGCAACCGGCAACGAGGCGCTGCTCGCCCCCTTCGTGGAGTCGAAGGGCAACTTTGGCAAGTACTATTCGGGCGATCTGAGCTACGCCGCCTCGCGTTATACCGAGGCCAAGCTCTCCCCCATCAGCGCCGAGATCTTCAAGGACATCGACAAGGACCCGGTCGACTTCGTCGACAGCTACGATGGCGCCATGAAGGAGCCGCGCCTGCTGCCCACCACGTTCCCCAACATCCTTGTCTCGGCCAACAAGGGCATCGGCGTCGCCATGGCGTCCGACATCTGCGGCTTCAACCTCAACGAGGTCTGCACCGCCACGATGCACTACCTGCAGAACCCCGACTGCGACCTGCTCGAGTACATGCCCATGCCCGACTTCTCGACCGGCGGCGAGATCATCTACCGCCGCGAGGAGATGGAAAAGATTATCGAGACCGGCCTTGGCAGCTTCCAGATCCGCTCCCGCTGGCGCTGGATTCCCGAAGAGCGCATCATCGAGGTCTACGAGATCCCCTACACCACCAAGACCGATGTCATCATCGAGCGCATCGTTAAGCTCTCCAAAGAGGGCAAGGTCAAGGAGATCGCTGACATCCGCGACGAAACCGACCTCTCGGGCCTGCGCATCGCCATCGACCTTAAGCGCGGCGTCGACCCCGACAAGCTCATGGCCAAGCTCTATCGCTCGACCACGCTGCAGGATTCGTTCTCGTGCAACTTCAACGTACTCGTCGACGGCTATCCCCGTGTTATGGGCGTGCGCCAGATCCTGCACGAGTGGGTCAAGTGGCGTATTGAGTCCACGCGTCGCCGCATTAACTTTGACCTAGGCAAAAAGTCCGAGCGCCTGCACCTGCTGCACGGCCTCGAGGCGATCTTGCTCGACATCGACAAGGCCATCGCCATCATCCGCGGCACCAAGCTCGAAGCCGAGGTCGTGCCCAACCTTATGAAGGGCTTCGACATCGACGAGACCCAGGCCGAGTTTGTTGCCGAGCTTAAGCTCCGCAACATCAACGAGGAGTACATCCTCAACCGCACCAAGGACATCGCTAAGCTTGAGGGCGAGATTGCCGAGCTTGAAGAGATCCTCTCCAGCGAGGAGAACATCAAGAAGGTCATCAGCGACGAGCTGGCCGCGGTCAACAAGAAGTACGTGATGCCGCGGCGCACGGGCAGGATCGAGCCCCACGAGGTCATCGAGGTAAGCCTGGAGCCCGAGGTCGAGGAGTACCCGGTCACCATCATGCTCTCGCGCGATGGCTACCTTAAGAAGATGACGGACCGCGTGCTCAAGAAGGCGACCACGCTCAAGTACAAGGACGGCGACAAACCCTTTATCGAGTTCCCGTCCTCCAACACCCACGAGTTGCTCGTGTTTACCAACAAGAGCCAGGTGTACAAGTGCAAGGTTGCGGCGTTTGAGGATACCAAGTCGGCCCAGCTGGGCTCGTACCTGCCGACCGATCTTGAGATGGAACCCGATGAGAGTGTCATCTGGGTCATCGACCCCGAGGACTACAAGGCCGACGTGCTGTTTGTCTTTGAAAACGGCCGCGTGGTGCGCGTCGCGCTTTCTGGATACGTCACCAAGACCAACCGCAAGCGCCTCAAGAACGCCATCTACGGTGGCAGCAAGCTGCTGTATGCCCAGGTGCTCAAGGAAGATCGCGACATCGCACTGGTCTCGAGCGACTATCGTTTGATGAACTTCAACACGTCGTTGCTCAAGACCAAGACGACTACCAACACGCAGGGCGTCCAGGCCTTTACGGCCAAGAAGGGCCGCTCGGTCACCACCGTCGGCACAACCGAGGAAATCCTCGGCGCCGGCGTCTCAGCCGAAAAGTTCACCGCGCAGAGCCTACCCTCCGCCGGTGCCCTCATGAAGGAAAACGACATGCCGAGTTTGTTTGACTAAAACAACGGCAGTCAAACCGTCATGGTTTTACAAAGCAGCGGGGCCCGGAGCGCAGCAATATCGCGCTCCGGGCCCCGCTCGCTGCAACGTAGTCGGAATAATAGGAATCCCCGTTTTTCACTCCTGCAATCCCACGGCACAAGACATGTTAAGCCGTTAGCAAAACTTGCAAAATTTAGCAAAAGTTGCAAAAGTTAGCAAAACCTGCAAAGGGGCCACCATGGATTGCAGCAAATGTCTCCGCCATGCCAGGCATGCTCGAAGATATTATCGAGCGAACCAAAGAAGCCGCAGATAGCTACCTCTCACAGCCTCACGCGCGCATAAACGGTGTTCAAATTGGCCCAGTGGGCCTCGATTGGACATATGCTCAAGAGGCTCAGGGCAACTGGCGCACGCGCATGAATGGCATCTTTAAGCAACTCGAAAAACATGACATCGGACTTCTCATCACCATCGATGAAGTCACCGTCGATCTCGAAGAAATGCTTCAATTTGCCTCTGTTTACCAGCACTTTGTACGCGAAGGTAAAAAAGTTGCCCTACTCATGGCAGGACTGCCCTACAAAGTATCGGCGTTGCTGCGTAACGATTCCGTCTCGTTCCTCAGGCGTTCCCAATATCATCAGTTGGGACGAATCACTGACGTTGAAATTGCAAACGCATTCCGCAAAACCGTTGAAGCCGAAGGCCGCTCAATCACGCCAGAAGCGCTCGAGGATGCCGTGAAGGCCGTCGACGGATTTCCCTATATGATGCAGCTCGTCGGATATCGCACATGGGATGTTTCGGAGAACTCGCCCAAAATCAGTGCACCTGATGTACAGCAGGGTTCTCTGCTTGCCCGCATGGAGCTGCGCGATCGAATTCTCGAAACGACCTATCGGGAGCTTTCCGATAAAGACATTGAGTTTTTGCTCGCGATGCTGCCCGATTCTGGCCCCAGCAGGGTCTCGGAGATAGCCAAACGCATGGGTGTCGCCAGCAACTACGCAAGCCAATACAAACGCCGCCTCCTGGAGGACGGCGTCATTGGAGAGCGCGGGCGTGGTCTCGTTGGCTTTGACATTTCCGCGTTCAGGGAATTCTTGAACGAGAAGGCGTTTTAGCACGCCGGAATTGTCCGCGGAAGCATCAACGCATGACAATCAGCATTCCTCTTGGTAAGGATAGCAAGCATTTTCCACCAACACCGATTGCCATGCGTTCTTCTTGTCCTTAGGCGAGCTTGCGAGCGAGCTCTCGCACCTCTTCCAACTTGGGCGAGGAGGCCATGCTGTCGCGCTCGGTCATGCCGCTAATGGTGACAATGCCCTGGTCCTCCCACTTGCAGTACGCGCATGTGGCCCTGTACATAGCAATCGCCGCATCATAGACGCCCTCGCTGTGGCTATCGAGCAAAAGGGCCGTCTTGGTGAACGGGAAGCCTGTGGCACCGAAGGCGTACAGGCGGTCGATGGCGGCCTTCTCCTGCGCAGTGATATCAAACCAGTAGATAGGCGAGGCGAAGACAACCATATCGGCGCCTTTCAGCGACTCGATCACGTCGGCCATGTCATCCTTCTGCACGCAAGTGCCCTCATGGGCGAAGCAATACTGGCACCCCAGGCAACCAGCGATCTTTTTGCCGGCAACGCGGATGACCTCGACCGTATGGCCGGCCTCGCGCGCGGTCTCGGCAAACGCCTCGACCATGGTGTCGGTATTGGCGCCCTTACGCGGGCTGCCGCTCAATACAACGATATTCATAGAAATCTCCCTCCTTCATGCCGCAGGCGCGCGGCACACATTTTGTTGTAACCAAAACAGATGGAGCTATGCAGTCGCCTCGTTTCAGCTACTCCCACTTAGTAATAGGAGCCACTGGTCAAAAGCCTGTCAACATCAAAACAAGTTTTCAATCTATCGATTCTACGTGAGGCAATGGTCCTCATTTGATGCCCGCACTGTTTGCGCACTAGGGAGCAAAAGAATCTGGCCGCCGCTCAAATAAGATCACCGCCATCTTGCATAAACGACGCCATGTTAAGGTGCCTGACGCCATCCCTCTCCTGCAATAGAGGATCAAGCGTGAACAAGTAGCGCGGATACCCATCCCTGATGTGGCCGAACGGCCTGTACTCGCGCTCCTCTACGTCTCTGTCGGCAATCGACATAGAGACCTGGATGTAGGCGTAAGCATTGCGCCTACGAGCGATGAAGTCACACTCGAGCTTCCCAATACGGCCCACAGAAAGCTCGTACCCGCGCGATGCAAGATAGAGGTAGAGCACGTTCTCCAACGCCGGCCCGCAGTTAATCCTCGCATCCGTGTTCATGGCGAAATAGAAGCCGAGATCAGCCAGGTAGTACTTCTCTTCGCGGATAAGCAATCTCCGAGACTTGAGATCGAACCTCGAGCAGCGATAAAGGATCTTCGCGTCAACAAGAATCTGGATATACCGATTGAGCGTTTCGCGCTTGATGGGAATCTTCTCGACATCATTGAAGTACGCAAGGAGGTTCTTCAGGTTCGTCGGCGCACCAAAGTTGTTGATGAGATACGTCTGGACGGCATCGAAAACCGAGACATTCTTAATCTTGTTCGAATGTTTGACGTCCTTTTCAAAGATCTCATGAATAACACTCTTGATATAGGTGCGCTTTTCATCCTCGCCCTCATACTCCAACGCTTTGGGAAATCCTCCAAGGGTCAGGTACTCGGTAAACTCTCCCACGAGAACGTCATTGACAGGCTTGCCGAGAAAACGCTTCATATCGATATATTCCGCAAAGTCGAGTGGGAACACCTCAAACTCGATATAGCGACCCGTCAGCTTTGTAACAAGCTGCCCAGAAAGCAGATATGAATTCGAACCGGTAATGAAGATGGACCAACCGCCATCTGTCCGGTAGCCATTGATGAGCAGCTCAAATTCCTTGACGCTCTGAATCTCATCGATGAAGAGATACTTCGTCCCCTCAGTGTCTGCTGGAGTCGACATATCAATCAGATTTTCGAGCTCATCGGTCGTCTTGACCTTCCTGTTCTCCCGTGAGTCGAGGTCGATATAGATGATGTGGTCGCTCGCTACGCCGGATTCCACAAGCTCGTCTGCGATTGATTGCATGAGACAGGATTTACCGCATCTGCGAACACCGGTGATCACCTTGACCATCCCGTCATCGTGGTAGAAACCACGCATTCGCTTCAGATACTTTTCACGTCGGTATATACGCAAGATGCACCCCTCTTTTTCAGTGTCCATTTTATAAGTTATGGGGGTACTTTTTTACATTTTATAAAAAAGCGTACCGATAACTTATTCTCACTTAGTTTCGGAAGTCGAGCAGGCGGTCGCGGTAGTACCCGTACTGCGCCCGGCGTACCTCGATTTCGGCGGGGATACCGTCGGTGAGCGATTTCGTTAGGGAGTCGAAGCGGTCGAGGATGTCGACGACCTTCTGCTGGGTGCCGATGGATGGGGCGGGAATCTCGACCCTCGATAAGTCCACAAGCGCGGCTTCGATTACCTTTTTCGGTTTAGCGTATTGCTCTTCAGATCATCGTGGTGTGCTCGTAGCCGCGCTCCACGAGGAGCCGCTCGGCAACGTCGAGAATCTTCTCGACCGTCTCCTCCGGGTACTTATTGCGTGCCACGGGCACCTCCGTCCTTGTTATCGCGATAAACATACCATGAGTGGCGTACGGGTCGAGAAGGGCTGGCGCCAAAAGAGCCCAACGGCCGTTACGGCTTCGTTAGAAACGCGCCCCACCATGGATGGTGAACCCGAAAGGTAAGGCGCGCGGGCACGGCGACTCGGCCCGCGCGCCCGGAAGAGAAAGGACGAACCCATGGGTTACATGCTCGAGACGCGCGGGCTCACCAAGCGCTTCGGCCGCGGCGACCAGGCGCAGGATGCCGTGGCCGACGTGAGCCTTCATATCCGCGAGGGCGAGGTGTACGGGCTGCTCGGCCCCAACGGCGCCGGCAAGTCGACAACGCTCAAGATGATCTGCGGGATGCTGCGGCCGACGGCCGGGGAGATCCTCTTTGCCGGGCACGCTTGGCGCCGCGAGGACCTCTACGCAATCGGCAGCCTCATCGAGGAGGCGCCGCTCTACCCCAACCTCACCGCACGCGAGAACCTGCGCGTGCGCACCACGCTGCTGGGCCTTCCCGAGAGCCGCGTAGATGAGGTGCTCGCCGCCGTAGACCTCGCGGACACCGGGAAGAAGCGCGCCGGGCGCTTCTCGATGGGCATGCGGCAGCGCCTGGGGCTCGCGCTGGCGCTGATCGCCCGGCCACGCCTGCTCGTGCTCGACGAGCCCACCAACGGCCTCGACCCCATCGGCATCGAGGAGCTGCGCGACCAGATCCGCGGCTTCGCGGCGGCGGGCACGACGGTGATCGTCTCGAGCCACATCCTCTCCGAGGTGCAGCAGATGGCGGACACCATCGGCATCATCTACGGGGGGCGCCTCGCCTACGAGGATGCGCTTCGGTCCGGGCAGGACCTCGAGGAACTCTTCATGAGCGTCTGCCGGGAGGGGCGTCGAGCGCGCGGGGAGGTGGCGGCATGACGGGCGAGAAAGGCGGCCTGCTCGCGGGCCTGCGCGCCGAGGCCCTGAAGTCGCGCCACGCGGCACCGGTTCGCCTGGCCGTGCTCATGGCGCTGCCGATGCCGCTGCTCGGCGCGATGCCCTACCGGGGCGTGCAGATCTTCAGCGCGTGGAACTACTGGTACGCGCTCTTCCTGCCCGTGTCTCTCTCGCTCGTGGTGGCGTGCGTCGCGCGGGCGGACGCGCGCACGCGGATGCGGGGGCTTCTGGGCCTGGGCTTCCCGCTCGGGCGCGCCTGGTGGGCCAAGGCGCTCTGGTGCCTCGCGCTCTGCACGCTCTCGAACCTCGTGGTCTTCGGCATCTACCTCGCGGGATCGGCGTTCTCCTCGCAGGGCCTCACGGCCGCGGGCACGTTCACGATGCTCCTCTGCGCGCTCGCCAACACGGTGACCGCGGCGTGGATGATCCCCGCAGGGCTCTTCCTCACGGCGCGGCTCGGCATGCTCGCGGGCATCTTCTGCCCGCTCGCCGCGCAGCTCGTGGGTGGGTTCGCCTGGTCGCTGGTGCCGCTGCCGCAGCTCTTTCCGCCGTCCGCGGGCATGGTCATCCCCACGAGCTTCATCCCCGTGCTGCCGAGCGGCGAGCCACTCGCGGCGGACATGGCGCTCGGCGGGGCGCTTGCGGCGGACGGCATGCTCACGCTGGCGGGCCTTGCGGTCTGCGCGCTCGCGTTCGCCGCGCTCACGGCGGCGGGCGCGGCCTGGTTCGCGCGCTCCGAGGAGAGGTGATGGCCATGACACGAATCTCCGACCCGACGCCGCGCATGACTCTCCCGCGGGCCCTGCTCTCCGAGGCCCTGCGCCTGGCGCGCTCCCCGCTCACGGCGGTGCGCCTCGTCTGCGGCCTGGCAGCCGGTCTTGCCTGCGGCGAGTACTTCTCCGTAACCCGATGGGACCCGGCGCTGGGCGCGGACGCCTACGTCCAGTTCCTCGGCGCCCTCATGCCGCTCATGTCCGCCATCGTCTGCGGGCTCGCCGTGGACGAGGAGCGCGCTGCCGGGCGCCTCGCCAACCTCACGGCGGTCCCCTCGCGCGTGCGCGCCGTCGCGGCGAAGCTGCTCGCCCTTGCGGCGCTCGGCGCGGGCGCGCTGGCCGTGGCGCTCGGCGTGTTCGGGGCCGTGCTCGCCGTCGCCGGGCGCCTGCCGCTCGGGCCCGCTCCGCTTGCGGCCGCCTGGGCGGGCATCGTGCTGGGCAGCCTGCCCCTCTACGCGCTGGGGCTCGGCGTGGCCCTGCGCCTCGGCCGCAACGCCGCCATCGGCGCCGGCGCGGCGGGGATGCTCCTCGCGTTCTTCTCAGTGGGCGGACTTGCGCACGGCCTCATGACCGGCGAGCTCACCGGTGCCCTGGCGACGCCTCTGAGCTGGGTGCCGCCCGCCTGGCCCGCGCGCCTGGGGTCGCTCGGGGTAGAGGCCTTCATCGACGCCGCACGCGCGGCGAGCCCTCTCCTCACGACTGCGCTCGCTGGCCTCGTGCTCGCCCTGGCAGCCGCCGCCGTCCTTCTGGCCTGGTTCTGCCGCTTCGAGGACGGGAGGGTAGATGCGTAGGAAGCCGCTCGCCGCCGTGCTCGTCCTCCTCTCCGCAGCGCTCGTCCTGGGCGGGAATGCCCTGCTCGACGCCGGCTGGGGGTCGGCGCTGCGCTCGATCGCCGACCGCGTGCTGCCCAACCCTGAGATCACCATGTGAGCGCCCGCGCCCGAGCCCGGCAGCCACGCGAGCTCCTACGCCGACGCCACCGGGGCGCGGGCGAACTACGTCTACCTGGTGGACGCGGCGGACGACAGGGGCAATGTCCGAGAGCTCCAGCTCATCTTCTTCGGACGGGAGTCGGACGGCGAGGGCTGGCTCGAAATCGAGGCGCGCGGCGGCTCGGGCGTGCGCTACCGCGCGTGCGATGCGGCCGAGGCGCGCGCGGCTCGGGCGTGCGCTACCGCGCGTGCGATGCGGCCGAGGCGCCCGCGGCTGCGCGCGGGGCTCTGGACCGCTGAGCGCGGCGCTAGTACAATTCCGACGGAAGTTTCAGGAGGTCGAACATGGCGAGGATACTGGCAGTGGATGATGAGCGGGCGATCCTCGACGCGCTCGCGCGCGTCCTCGGCCGCGACGGCCATGAGGTCGTCAAGGCAGCGGACCCGACGGCGGTCCCGGGGATGGACCTCTCGCGCTTCGACCTCGTGCTCTGCGACGTCATGATGCCGGGGCTCGACGGCTTTGAGCTCGTGCGGCAGATCCGCCCGGACTTCGACGGGCCCATCATCTTCCTGACCGCGCGCGTGGCCGAGGAGGACGCCGTGGCCGGCTACGGCCTGGGCGCCGACGACTACGTCCGCAAGCCCTTCGGGGCCGCGGAGTTGCGCGCCAAGGTCGCGGCCCATCTACGCCGTGAGCGCCGGCCGCGCTCGCACGCCCTCTCCTTCGGGGAGGTGCGGATCGACCTCGGGGCGCGCGGCCTCGCCGTGGGTGGCAAGGCCGTGCCGCTCACGCCCACCGAGTACGCCATCTGCGAGTACCTCGCCCGCCACCCCGGGCAGGTCATGAGCCGCGCACAGATACGCGAGGCGGTGCTCGGCTGGGGGAGCGACGCCGACGACACGGCCATATCCATGCAGGTCAGCCGCGCCCGGAGGAAACTCTCCGAGGCCGGCGCCGATCCAATCGCGACCGTCTGGGGGATGGGGTACAAGTGGCAGCTTTGAGGACCGGGGCGCGAGGTCGCGGGGGCATGCCGCTCTCCTTCGTCATCGCGCGCTACTTCGCCTACGCGTTCGCGGCGGTCGCCACGGCGTGGCTCGCCTCGTTCATGGCGCTCTCCGCGGCGATCAACGCGGGCTTCGTTTACGAGGCAAGCTGGGGGCCGGCCAATGCGCGCGAGGTCGCGGAGGGCCTGGCACGCGACGGCGTCTGCGGGCAGCAGGACGTGCCGACGGCGTACCGCTACCTCATCCTGAACAAGGACGGACACGTGCTGATGACAGACCTCGAGGGCACGCGGCTCGAGGACGCGACGGAAATGGCCCGTGCGGCACTCGCCGCGGATCCGGGCACAGTGGAGATTGAGGGCGGGGACTCGGCCCTCACCTACGCCGCGTTCCCGCTCAAGGGCGGCGGGGCCTGCGCGCTCGTCAGCGAGTACCTGCCGCAGTGGGTCTCGCGCGACCTCGCCGGCCTGCTTCCCAACCCGCAGAACCTCATGCTCGTCGGCGCCGCTGCGGGAAGCGCGCTCGCGCTCGCGCTCGTGGCGCACCGCGCGAGCCGCGTGATCTCGCGCAAGATGGAGCCGCTCGCGGAGGCGGCGGAGCGCGTCGGCGCGGGGGAGCTCGACTTCGCGGTCGGCAGCACCAACGTGCGCGAGGTGAACGACGTCCTCGCCGCGATGGACGCCATGCGGGCCTCCCTCGCCGAGTCGCTCGAAGCCCGCTGGGCCGCGGAGCGGGGGCAGCGCGAGCAGGTGGCGTCGCTCGCCCACGACCTCAAGACGCCGCTCACCGTGCTGCGCGCCAACGCCGACTTCGTGGCGGAGGAGCTGGAAGACGAGAAAGACGCCGACCTCGCGGCCGCCGCGCGCGACATAGCCGGCAGTGTCGAAAGGCTCGACGGCTACGTGCGCCTGCTCATCGAGGCCTCGCGCGGGTCCGGCGGGGCTGAGAGGGCCCCCATGCGGCCGGCCGAGCTCTGCGAGCAGGTCCTCGCCGAGGCCGCCCAGATCGCCCGGGCGCGAGGCGTGACGCTCGACGCGACCACGGGCCCTGCTGTCGCGGGCGCGCCCGAGGCCCCGCTCGACCGAACCGCCCTGGCGCGAGCCGCCGCGAACCTCGTGGCCAACGCCGCCGAGCACGCGCGCTCGCGCGTGGCGGTCTCCTGCGACGTCGAGGGCGGCCACCTCGTCATCGAGGTGGCCGACGACGGACCGGGCTTCTCTCCCGCCGCCCTCGAACGCGGCTGTGAGCGCCTCTTCACAGACGACTCCTCCCGCTCCTCGCGCGACGGAGGCCGCCACTACGGGCTCGGCCTCCACGCCGCCTCCGAGGCCGCGAGCGCCCACGGGGGCTCCGTCTCGCTCGCCAACAGCCCCTCGGGCGGCGCGGTGGCCACCATCGCGGTCCCCCTGTGAGGGCCTGACGACTCAGGCCCTCACACCAGCGTGCCTCGCAATCAAACGCTTCCCGGATAATAATACCCGTTGCAGGGATCGCCCTGTCTAGTCGCCGCCCATGTGCATGAGCATGTCAGCGATGCGAGTCGCCATCTCGTCCGCCGCTGCACGGATGTTGGCGACCCAGGACGCAAGGCCGGCCTGATCGGATGCCTCCGCTTCAAGCACGTCGCAGTTCGCGGTCACCGCCATGAGCGGGGTGACGAGGTCGTGCGAGGCGGTGCAAACGAACGCGCGCTCCCGCGCCTCGGCCTCCGCCACCGGTCGCATGGCGCGTCCCGTTGCCGACTACGCCACGGTGAGCCCCCAAAAAGCCGAAGCCATCGGCGTCACTCGCTTCGCTAAATCAACTTTATGGGATGACGGATCACGGTCTTGAGCTTCTCCGGCGCGCACTTGCGCGGGTCGGAGAGGTAAATCTCGTGATGCAGACGGGCTTCGGAGAAGTCGGGGGCGTAGCCCCGTTCCGCCGCGAATGTGCGCATGGCGTCTATGGTCGCCGGCTCGTCGTCGTAAGGCCCGGTATGCATGCACTGAACGCAAAGGCCCTCGTCGACCCTCAGCAGCTCGACCGCCGAGAAGTCCAGCTTCTTCTTGGCGGCAGCTTCCGAAACTGCCCAGTCGAAGTCCTCGCGAGTGACGAAATCGGGCAGACGGATGCACGAGATGAAGTTGAAGTCATCCTTCCGCGCATAATCAATCTCGCCATCGGTGCGGTCTTGCCACCAGAAGCCCTCGAGCGGAGGCACGACGAAGTCGAAATAGCCTTCGATCTCTCGCGGGCCCTTCTTCGACATCTTGATGGTATAAGCGACGCCGTAGAGCAGCGGCAACGCGTTCTGGTACTCGCCGCCTTCGGTATTGGGATTGCCCTTGCCCCGCACGGCGACGTAGCTCATAGGCGGAACGGTTACGACGCTCGGCTTGCCGGACGGCCTGTAGAGCTCCCTGAACTCCTTCTTGAAATCGTATGCCATCGCAACAAACCTCCCTGAGCTTGGGTTTCCGTCGATATCCGACCAAATATAGCAATGGGCGCGCCTTCGGAAGAGGCCGCGCCCATTGCAGGATATTATAACACAGAATCGAACGTCTGTTCTATTCCCACTCGATCGTCGCGGGCGGCTTAGACGTGATGTCGTAGCACACGCGGTTGGCGCCGGGGACCTCAGCAACGATGCGGCCGGAGATGCGGGCCAGGACGTCGTAAGGCAGTTTGGCCCAGTCGGCGGTCATGGCATCGCTGGACTCGACGGCACGCAGGATGATCGGACGCTGGTAGGTGCGCTCGTCGCCCATAACGCCGACGGACTTAATGTCGGGCAGAACCGCGAAATACTGCCAGCAGCTGTGCTCGGAGTTGCGCTCGCCGGTCTGCTCAAACAGGCGCTGGTTGTAGGCATCCAGCTCCTCGCGCACGATAGCGTCGGCGTTCTTGAGGATCTCGAGTTTCTCCTTGTCGACCGCACCGATGATGCGGATGGCAAGACCCGGGCCCGGGAAAGGCTGGCGGAACACGATGTGACCCGGCAGGCCCAGTGCCAGACCAAGCGCGCGGACCTCGTCCTTAAAGAAGTGGTCGAGCGGCTCGATGAGGTCGAAGTGCACGCCCTCGGGGAACGGGATCAGGTTGTGATGGCTCTTGATGGTGGCCGTCTTGCCGCCCGTCTTGCGAGCGCCGGACTCGATGATGTCGGGGTAGATGGTGCCCTGAGCCAGGTACTTGACCGGCTTGCCATCGGTCTCGAGCTGCTGCGCCACGGCGAAGAACTCTTTCCAGAACTGCGTACCGATGATGCGGCGCTTCTCCTCGGGCTCGGTCACACCGGCCAGAAGCTCGGCATAACGGTCCTCGGCGTGGACGTGGATAAAGTCGACGTCAAACTGCTTGGTGAAGACCTCCTCCACCTGCTCAGGCTCGCCCTTGCGCAGCAGGCCGTGGTTGATGAACACGCAGGTCATCTGCTTGCCCACGGCGCGAGCACCCAGCGCAGCCACGACGGAGGAGTCGACGCCACCGGACAGGGCCAGAATCACGCGGTCGTCGCCGACCTTCTCGCGGAACTCGGCCGTCATGGTCTCGACCAGGTTGTCCATGCTCCAGTTGGGCTCCAGGCCGCAGATCTCAAACAGGAAGTTGCTCAGCAGCTGCTGACCATACTCGGAGTGCTTGACCTCGGGGTGGAACTGCGTGGTGAAAATCTTGCGCTCGACGCACTCCATGGCGGCAACCGGGCACACGTCAGTGCTGGCGGTAACGGTAAAGCCCTCGGGCACCTCGGAAACGGCGTCGCGGTGGCTCATCCACACGGTCTGCTCCATGGGCGTGGAGTTAAAGAGCTTGGCGCCGGCCGTGCGCGTGATGGTGGCGCGGCCGTACTCGCCCACCTCGGAGTGGCCGACCTTGCCGCCGAGCGTCACGGCCGTGATCTGATGGCCGTAGCAGAAGCCCAGGACGGGAAGGCCCAGGTCAAAGATGGCGGGATCTATAGACGGAGCGTCCTCGGCATACACGGAAGCCGGACCGCCGGAAAGGATGAGCGCAGAGGCGTTCATCTCGCGAATCTCGTCGGCCGAGATGTCGCAGGGGACAATCTCGGAATACACGTTGAGGTCGCGGACGCGACGGGCAATGAGCTGACCGTACTGCGCACCAAAGTCGAGTACGAGGACCTTTGCGGAAGCCTTTTGATCCATGGTTCCCCCTCTTGTTGGCGGGGAGCCGGTGCCCACCCGCGTGAATGAACGAAAATAGCCTTCATAGTGTACACGTTATATGGGGTTTCTCGCCCCTCGCAGCCATCAGCGCACGGCAAACGCACGACCTGGGCCCCTGTTTGACGGCAATTGAAGTGTTTTCAAACGTTACAGATGATGTAATACGTTTGAACATTGGACGCCCTGTGCCACAATACTGCCGAACGACTCCGCCTCTGCGGCGGCAAATACGATAGGAATACCAGCATGAAGCGCATCCTTCTCATCGCCACGGGCGGCACCATCGCATCGACCGAGGACGGCAACGGCCTCTCCCCCGCCCTGACCGGTGAGGAGCTCGCCCAGAGCGTCCCCGAGATCTCGGGCCTCTGCGAGCTCGACGTCGTGCAGCCCATGAACATCGACAGCACCAACATGCGCCCCAGCGACTGGATGTGTATCCGCGACGTCATCGTCAAGGGCTATGCCGACCACGACGGATTCGTGATTCTACACGGCACCGACACCATGAGCTACACCGCGGCGGCGCTTTCCTATCTGATTCAGGACAGCCCTAAGCCTATCGTGCTCACCGGCTCGCAAAAGCCCATGGGCAATCCCTTTACCGACGCCAAGCTCAACCTGTACCAGAGCCTGCTCTATGCGCTCGACGAGCATTCGCACGACGTTTCGATCGTGTTTGGCGGCGTCGCCATTGCTGGCACGCGCGCCCGCAAGCAGCGCACCATGAGCTTTAACGCGTTCATTAGCGTCAACTATCCGCCCATTGCCTACATCCGCAACGACCGCATTGTGCGCAACGGGCTTCACGGCACTCATCAGAATGAGAGCCCGGTGCGTTTCTACGACAGTATCAATCCGCGCGTATTTGTCCTTAAGCTGACGCCCGGCGTGAACCCGGGTATCCTGGACGCCCTAGCCGATAGCTACGATGCTGTAATTCTTGAGACCTTTGGCATTGGCGGTATTCCCGAGTTTGGCGAGTCCGGCGATTCGTTCCAAGAGGCAATTTTCCGCTGGGTCGATTCGGGTCGCACCGTCGTTATGACCACGCAGGTCCCCGAGGAGGGCCTTGACCTGGGTGTTTATGAGGTCGGCCGAGCTTACGCCGATCATCCGGGTATTTTGCGCGGCGACGATATGACCACCGAGACGCTCGTGGCCAAAACCATGTGGGCGCTCGGCCAGTCACGCGATGCCGCCGAGATCCAGCGCCTGTTCTACAGCCAAGTCAACCACGACCGTATCCCGATGGCGTAATTCAGTTGTCGACGGGTATCCCCTATTCGATGCCCTCGAGAAGCTCTGACACCGTCATGCCGAGTGCGGGCGCGATCTTAAATAGAACCTTGAGCGTGAAATTTGCCGTCCCATCTTCGATTCGATCGAGGTAGGGTCGGCTGATTCCTGTCGCCACACAAAAATCAACCTTGGAGATACCAAGGTCCCTGCGTGTCTCTTCGACCCGCCTGCCAAGAATCTGTTTCGCACGTTCGTCCATGCAGCCGAGTTTGAAATGGAGCCGAACATAAACGTAAACTATAGTTTACGTTTTGCCGAATACACAGGAGTTTTCTATGTCGGGTTCTTCGGTCCGCATGTACCGAGCCACGCTTCGCACAAACAGCGCACCGCCCAAGCTCGTCGTCGTTGAAGCAGAAGCCCTTTCGCCCGATGAGCGCACGGCATTTGCATTGCTATCAAGTCGCGTCGCCGCCATTCTGGTCCCTTGCCCGGCGCAAGGTGAACTTGCCATCCAATGCCAAGCGCACAGCTGCTCGCTCAATCAGGCTGCCGTGATCGCAACCAGCCAACGCGGTCTGCCCCTTCTCCTGGAAGCCGGTATCGCACTCGCCCTTCGCGGCGCCGGATACGAAAACGAGGCCGCCGCCGACATGGTCTTTAAACCACGATCGAGCGGCGGCCTCGCAGCAGCCATTGAATATGCGTGCAGGCTCGTTGCCTAAAAGGACAAGCTAGAAACCAAAGCCAAAGCCCGTTCCAGTAATCGCCGAGTACATAAAGTAAACGTTGATCACGTTGAGGAACACACCCGTGATGCAACCGTTGCACAGGTAGCGCTCGCACACGATGCGCGCCATGGCGGCGGAGTCATCATTATTTTTTGCCTGGCGTCCCGCCGTAAAGTACGTCGCCACGCTCAGCAGCAGATTGAGTACCGGCAGCGCCAACAGCTCGTAGCTCTTGCCCCAGCGCGTCACCTCGCCGGCGGCGTTAAACTTCGTTGCCACCTCGGGGCCAATGTTGGGGATAACACACGCTGCAACCACCAGCGGGATCACCGCAAGTACGAGCAGCGCAATACCCATGTACCCAGCTTTTTTGCCGTATTTAAACATATGCGTCGCCCTTACACGTTAAAGCGGAAGTGCACGACGTCGCCATCGGCCATGACATAGTCCTTGCCCTCAATACGCAGCTTGCCGGCGGCCTTGGCGCCCTGCTCGCCGCCGAGCTCGATGTAGTCGTCGTAGCCAATGACCTCGGCCTTAATAAAGCCGCGCTCAAAGTCGGTATGGATAACACCGGCGGCCTGCGGAGCGGTCGCGCCCTGACGAACCGTCCAGGCCTTGACCTCCATCTCGCCGGCCGTAAAGAACGACTGCAGACCGAGCAGCTTATAGGCCGCCTGCGCGAGCACGTCCAGACCGGGCTGTTCCAGGCCCAGGCTTTCCAGGTAGTCGGCGGCGTCCTCGGGATCGAGCTCGGAAAGCTCGGCCTCGATCTTGGCGCAGATCGGCAGCGGCTTGACGCCGTCGATGGGCGCCAGATCGTCGTTGAGCATATCCTCGTCCACGTTGGCCACATACAGGATGGGCTTCATGGTGAGCAGGAACAGCCCCTTGGCGGCGGCACGCTCCTCGTCGGTCATCTCCATGGATGCGGCGCGCTTGCCCTCGTTGAGCCAGGCAAGCAGGCGCTTGGCAACCTCGAACTTGGGCATGAGCTCCTTGTCGCGCTTGGCCTCCTTCTCGAGCTTAGGCAGCTGCTTCTCGAGCGTGCCCATGTCGGCCAGGATGAGCTCGGTCATGATGGTGTCGGCATCGCCGGCGGGATCGACGAACTCGCCCGTGCGGCCCACCTCACGCATGACGTTGGGGTCCTTAAAGTAGCGCACGACCTCGCAGATGGCGTCGGTCTCGCGAATGTTGGCCAGGAACTGGTTGCCCAGGCCCTCGCCCTCGTTAGCGCCCTTCACCAGACCTGCGATGTCGACGAACTCGACCGTCGCCGGCACAATGCGACCCGGGTTAACGATGTCGGCAAGCTTTTGCAAGCGGCTATCGGGCACGTCGACGATACCCACGTTGGGGTCGATCGTGGCAAACGGGTAGTTGGCGGCAAGGCCGGTCTTTTTGGTAAGCGCGGTGAACAGCGTCGACTTGCCCACGTTGGGCAGGCCCACGATACCGATGGAAAGGGACACGACAGCTCCTTTTGGTACAGGTACTTCAAACCGTATAAGTATAGCGCCGCCGCAGCATCCGGGCGAATCCGGACACCGCGGCGGCGCAAATGAAGCAGAGATAGAGCTCGCTGACTAGTCCGCGAGCTTCTCCACCTGGTCGAGCATCTTGTCCAGCTTGGCCTTTGCCTCGGCCTTGACCTTCTGGGCCTCTTCGTGGGCCTTGGCCTTCTGAGCGGCCTTTTCCTCGGCCTCGGGGTCGACAACGACCAGATTGGACGCATCGTGCTCGACCAGCTTGAGCGCATGCTCGGGGCACACCTTGACGCAGGCTCCGCAACCTAGGCAATACGTGGACTCCAGTGCAAAGCGACCGCTTCCCACCAAATCGCAGGCAAACGTGGGGCACACGTTGACGCACTCGCCGCATGACGTGCACTTGTCAAAATCGCATTCCGGTGTGCTCACCTGCATATTCTGGGCAAGCTCGGGGTGGTTCTGCAGCGTCGAGAGCACCAGCTGCCGCCCGTGCGTGAGCGAACGGCGACGCTTGGTCGTCGTGGTGCCGCACATGGTGTTGAGCGTACGCTCGAGCTGGGTAATCTGATGGCGATGAGCCTTGAGCTTTTGCGTCACCGAGGCCAGCGCCGCCGTCGCCGGATTGAGCTTGGTCACCGTTAGGCCCGTGGTGCGGGCAATCTTTTCCATGTACTCCTTGCGCTCGTACTCGCGGCGCTTATGGCACTTGAGGCTCTTGGGGTCGACCTCTAGGCCCATACCCGTGCCAGACCACTCTTCGGCCTTCGCAATCGCCTCGCCAAGAATGTCCTCACCGCCGGTGTTGCGGCATTTATCGCACACGCCCAACGGCAGGTACACACTCACGTTGGGATAGTCGGCCAGTACCGAGAACCAGGTCTCCGCCGTAATATCGCCCACGCAGGCAACGACGACTTCGTTTTCGCGCGGCATGCGCTTAAGGGCACGCGTGCAGGTAACGTAGGCGGTCTCGTGGCTCGTAGCCGCCGAGACAATGTCGTCGTAGACGTTTTTGGGTGCAAGGCGCGGAGAGATGATCGCCTCCGTCGGGCAAGTAGCGGCGCACAGGCCGCACTTGCGACAGGAGTCGAGGATCTCGATGGAGTCTTCCTCGACCTCGATAGCGTTGACCGGGCACACGTCCATGCACGCGGTGCAGCCGCTCTTTTCGTTTTTGCAGGTCAAGCACGGAATGGTGTTGCCGCGCGGGCGCTCCTTGTAGTCGGCAGGATTCCACTGCGGCGCCGATGGATCGAGTGCATCGGTCACGCCGCCAAGCGGGTTTTTAAGAAAGTCGAAACCCTTGCTGATCTCGATAATGTCATCAAACAGATCGTGTTCCTGCGCCATGCGCGGCCCCTCCCTGAGCAGTGCAAACAAGCAAGAGATAATGATACGCTATCGGCCCACGCCTCGGGCAAATTACACGCGGAGCATCTTTGCGGCAAATAGCCCATGGCCTATCGCCGCCTCGATTGCACAAGGTCAATCAAGTGCCAAGCTATGCCTCGCACATGAGCTGCACGAGCTTTTGTCTGGTCACCTTGGCCTGCTCGTTGGCCATATTGCGCTCGTTTCTAAAGACCGCATCCGCAACGCTCATCAGGTCGGTATCGGAAATCTCGCCAAGTCCCAGCTCCGCGAGCGTCGTCGGTAGACCAACGCGCTGGCAAAACTCGAGCACCTGATCAAGCTCGGGCGCACGCTCCAGGCGCAGCTGCACCACCAGGCCAAATGCCACGGCCTCACCATGCATGGCCTTGCACTCGGGCAGAATCGTCAGGCCGTTGGCTATGGCATGGGCAAGCGCTAAGCCACCACTCTCAAAGCCAACACCCGAGAGCAGAATATTGCACTCGATCAGGCGCTCAACCGCTGGCGATGTACGGCCCTTTTTGAGATCGCGCTTGGCAGCGACGCCGCACTCCATGAGTGTGTCATAGCAGGCACGAGCCGCAACCAAGGCCAAGTGTCCCGGCGCGCCACCGTGCTCGTTGGCGCCGTGCGCCGCGGCGCACGAACGCGCCTCGAAATACGTTGCCAGCGCATCGCCCATACCAGCGACCGTCATACGCAGCGGGGCCGCCGCGACCACGTTGGTATCGACCACGACCAAGTCTGGATTCTTCTCGAGCATCAGGTAGCGGTCGAACGACCCATCCTCGTGATACAGCACCGAAATCGCGCTGCACGGACCGTCCATCGACGCCGCCGTGGGACATACACACAACGGCAACTCGGCATAAAACGCAACGGCCTTGGCGATATCGAGCATCTTGCCGCCGCCAATGCCCACCACCATGTCGCAATACTCGGCCCGGGCTTCCTTGGCCATTTCGACAACGGCATCTTCCGTACACGGACCGTTGTAAATCTTAAAGAACGGCTCGCTTAGATCTTCATCCAGAAATCCATCGACGATCTGCCTGCACAGCCGATCCTCGGTGCCCTGGTCAAACAAGACATAGGCAGCGCAGCCCAACCATGACAAATACCTGCCCTGGCGCGAAAGCTCCCCCGGTCCCTGAACATACCGACCGGGGCCGCCATAAACCATAGGAAGCGCCATACGAGAATCCACCCTTCATCAAACAACGATGGGTGCAAAGTACCCTGACCCCTTTGCACCATAGCAAAAAGGGGCAAAGCCATCTGTTGGCTTTGCCCCTTCCTTAGCTTGATTTACTCATCCATGAGATAGTAGTGGCCCAGTGCGTCGGCACCCAGGATGGCGTTTGCGACCATCTCGGGCGTCACCTCAAACGGCATATTGCACATGGTGTCCTCGGGCGCGCACGCGGCCTCGGCAACAATCATGGCCTGCTCGCGCGTAAGCTCGGCAACGCCAAGTTCCTTCATCGTGACCGGCAGGCCCAGCTCAATGCAGAAGCCCAAGACTTCCTCGAGCTTCTCGGTCGGGGCATCCTCGAGTACCAGCTGGACGATAGTGCCGAAGGCGACCTTCTCGCCGTGATACATGCTGTGGCACTCGGGCAGCATCGTCAGGCCATTGTGGATGGCATGAGCGGCAGCAAGGCCCGAGCTCTCAAAGCCAATGCCCGAAAGCAGCGTATTGGCCTCGATGATGTGCTCGACGGCAGGCGTGAGCGCACCCTTCTCCAGCGCAACCTTGGCCTTGACGCCATCGGCCATAAGCGTCTCGTAGCAGAGCTTGGCGAGCGCCAGACCAGCCATGCTGCCCTTGCCGCCAGCGCAGGTGCCGCCGTCGGCATCGTGCGTCGCCTGGGCCTCGAAGTAGGTTGCGAGCGCATCGCCCATACCGGAAACCGTCAGGCGCACCGGGCTCGCCGCGATAACCGTCGTATCCATCAGGACGATATTGGGGTTTGCCTTAAGGAAGAGGTACTTATCGAACTGGCCGTCATCGGTGTAAAGCACCGAAAGCGCCGAGCACGGTGCATCGGTCGAGGCAATGGTGGGGCAAATGATAACCGGGGACTCCAGGTAATAGGCGACGGCCTTCGCGGTGTCGAGGATCTTGCCGCCACCGACGCCGACGATGATGTCGCAACCGTTGTCGCGAGCGAGCGCAACCAGGCGATCGACCTCGCCCTTGGAGCACTCGCCGTTAAAGTCCTCAAACAGCAGCTCGGCCTTGGCCTCGGCAAAGCCGCCCTCGATCTTGGCACCGACGCGCTTCTTGCCCGAAGGCGTCACGATGACGAGGGCCTTAGCGCCGAGCGGCTCGACATAGGAGCCGAGCTTGGCGAGCTCGTCCGGACCCTGGATGTACTTGCTGGGGCTATTGAAAATTGCAGCCATAACTATCCCATTCTCTAAAAGAAAAAAGAAAGGGGCTCCGTACAGATACGTGCGGAGCCCCTCGTTACGATAACAAGAGTCGATTAGAAATCGATGTCGGTGTCGTAGTAGCAGGCCTTGAGGATCTTCTCGAAGTCGGCAGCCTTGGTCTCACGCGGGTTCTCGGGCGTGCAGGCGTCCTGCTCGGCGTTCGCGGCGATCTCGGGCAGCTTGGCGAGGAACTCCTCCTCGGAAACCATCTGCGGGTTCTCGGCGTCGACCTTCACGCCACCATTCGCGTAATCCTTGATGGACTGCGGAATGTTGAGCTGGTCGTTGAGGTCGCGAATCTTCTGGACGAGTGCAGCGATGAGCTCCTCGTTGGTCTCGCCGGGAAGGTGCAGGATCTCCTTGGCCACGTAAGCGTAACGCTCGGCAGCACGGGGATCCTTGGAGTTCCACTGGATGACCTTGCCCAGGTACATGGCGTTAGCAGCACCGTGGATGATGTGGCCGTTCTCGAAGGCAGCACCGGTCTTGTGAGCCATGGAGTGAACGATGCCGAGCAGGCCCGAGGAGAAGGCGATACCGGCGATGCACTGAGCCTCGTGCATGTGCTGACGGGCCTCATGGTCGCCAGCATAGGACTTGGGCAGCCACTCGACGATCTCGCGGATGCCGTGCAGAGCGTTGGCGTCGGTGAACATAGAGGCGCAGGTGGAAACGTAGGCCTCCATGCAGTGGGTCAGAGCGTCCATGCCGGTGTGAGCGCACAGCTTGGCGGGCATGGTGTAGGTGAGCTCGGGGTCGACGATGGCGACATCAGGGGTGATGTTGAAGTCGGCCAGCGGGTACTTGATGCCCTTGGCGTAGTCGGTGATGACGGAGAAGGCAGTGACCTCGGTAGCGGTACCGGAGGTAGAGGAGATGGCGCAGAAGTGAGCCTTCTGACGCAGCTCGGGGAAGCTGAACGGCTGGATGATGTTATCGAAGGACTCCTCGGGATACTCGTAGAAGACCCACATGGCCTTAGCGGCATCGATGGGCGAGCCGCCGCCGATGGCGATAATCCAGTCGGGCTCGAACTCGCGCATGGCCTCGGCGCCCTTCATGACCGTCTCGATGGACGGATCGGACTCGACGCCCTCGAACAGCTTGACCTCGAAGCCGCCCTCTTTGAGGTCGGCCTCGACGTCCTGCAGGAACCCGCCGCGACGCATAGAGCTGCCGCCAGAAACGATGATGGCCTTCTTGCCCTTGAGGTTCTTCACCTCGTGGCGAGCGCCCTCACCAAAGTACAGATCGCGAGGATTGGTAAAACGTCCCATACTGTGCCTCCTAAACAAGCCCCTCTTAGACTTGCGTATATAACGGAGCACCCAATTGGCTCCGTTAGGACCGGTTTGCGCGTTGCCGGCGATGACAATGCGCGATGTCTAAACGTCTCAACGCTCAGACAAACACTATTTTACCGTTCTGGTTGGTCAGTTATTCACCTAAAGCCGCCAATGATGAAACGTTTTTTCTATCCCTGAAGACCCTTGTGCGGCATTCATACTCCCAAGCTGGGCAAACGTTTTATCAAGGTTGACTACATATCCTGGGCAGGACGGTGCCCCTCCAAAATATGCACCGTTCGCCGCCAAAAATCGACCGTTTGCGGCACCGTGATACCACTCGGTCGTCCAAGGTGCCGACATTTGTGCGACATCCGTCTTCGTGGTGCAAAGGTGCAAGTCCAAGTGCGGCACCCCCGGTGTGCCACATGCGGGTAAACTAGAACCTTATATAGAAACATTTGAACCCTAACCGCAGCAAAGGAGGCCCCATGGCATTCGATCCCATTCAAGAGGATTGCCATCGCCTCGTTCTTGAGGCCTTGCGCCGCGACAATATCCCGCTCACCGACGCTGCCGCCGTAGAGCGTCTGATGGAACAATTCACCCGCAACCCCGCACCGCTCATCGTGCACGACCGCGACCGCGCCGGGCACCTCATTGCCAAGGTGGTCGAGGCTGTCGACTACCGCATTCCCTTTATCCCTGACGATACCCAGGCAGAGCAAGAAGAGACAGCTGCCGAGAACATGCTCCGCGAGGCGGCCGCACTCGATCCGGCCAACTGGGACGCTCAGCGCATGCTGACCGCCCTCACCGCCGAATCCAACGAGGAATACGTACAGTACCTGGTGTCCAAGTGCGATGAGGTCGAGCACGACCTAGCGCTCAAAATCGCCTCGGCCCAGGACCCCTACGAGCGCGAGGCCGCAGGCGACCTTACGCGCCGCCCCTATCTGCGCTGGCTTGCCGCCTTGGCATCGCGCGCCCTCATTAGCGGCCGCTATCGCATGTCGCTCGAAGCCGCGAATCGCAGCTTGGACTTTGCGCCCAACGACCCCGCTGGTGTCCGCCACACCGCGATGCTCGCCATGGCAAAGCTCGAATACCCCGCCGAGGAGCTCAAGCGCTTTCGCTCCGCTCACTCCGTGCCGTACCTCGCGAATACCCCACTGCGCCGCCGCCCCAAAGATGCGGAGCGCGACTTGGACCCGTGGACGCTCATCGCGCTGATGAGCACGGCTTGGCGCGAACTGGACTACGAGGGCGCCGAGCACTACCTGCGTATCCTTGTGCGCTCGTGTCCGCACGCAGCCGAGGCACTCTACTTCCAAACCGAGTTTCCCGATGGCGTCTATGCCCGCGTCAACGTAGGCGTAGGCTCCACCGACGAGCTTGTCCTCGCGCTGTCCGAGGCGACGCCGGTGCTGCAGGAGGGCCTGGGCGCCCCCGACAACGCCAGCTTTGCCGCCTGGGTCGCCACCAACGATATCGTGCGTTCCCAGATCGACGAGCGCATCCTGCGCGCAGCCGAGCAGGGACTTCCATTTAAGGGAGGGGACCTCTAATGGATCCGAGCGTCTACATCCCCGCCTACCTGGAGCGCACCTATCTGGCGTCGCACCCCGAGCTCACCGATGCAGCACGCGAGCTTGTCCATAACGACATTA
Organism: Collinsella aerofaciens; assembly: GCF_040910245.1. GTDB lineage: Bacteria > Actinomycetota > Coriobacteriia > Coriobacteriales > Coriobacteriaceae > Collinsella. The sequence continues at coordinate 27,574 of NZ_JBDGAY010000008.1, read as the reverse complement.
GCGCGAATCCTCAAAAGTATGCGCAGTCCGAGCATGCCCAAGCGCTGCTGTCCTATGCCGGTGTTCATCGCCACCTGCTCGACGAGCTCCATCGCATCGAGGACATGGGCAGCGACGAGGAGTTTGAGCAGACGCGCAACCGCCTGTTCGACGATATGCGTGATGAACTGCTCAAGATCGTCCGCGTCGATGCGCATGTCCTCGATGCCCAGCTGCTCGCCATCATCCTGGCCGACATGCCCGTTGACGCCTGCCTGGGCGACCTGATGAAGCTCGAGGCGACCACGGCCGATTACCTGCAGCAAAGCGTGCCCGGGTTCGACATGGAAGCCCCGCACTACTGGGCCAACAAAGTGCTGACAGACAGCGTGACGGCGGCCGATCTCACCGTGAGCGAGCCGGCTCTTATCGGGTGGCTTCATACGCTCGAGGCCATCTCGCAGCTGTGCATGGCGAGCGCCCGCTACCGCGCTGCCGCCAACTACGCCCGCCGCGTCCTTAAGGCAGAAGGCTATCCCACCCGAGCCGCAGGCACCGTGTTGCTCGCCCTCGCTCGTCTGGAAGATCAGGACGGCTTTTTTGCCCTAGCCCACCAGCTCGAGGAAGAGATCGGGGCAGACGCACTCGAGAACTCTCCTTGGTATCTGCTCGCCCGCACGATTCTGCTGTTCAAAACGAACAAGATGCGCCCGGCGACACGCGCGCTGCGCGAGTTTGCTAACCGCTGCGAGGGCGGCGCGTTCTTCTTGCTGAACCCCATGTACCAGACGCCGTACCTTCCCTGCCGGCCCGAGCCACGCGATCCCTGGGATCTTTCGCACCAGGCCGTTTGGGAAGCGGACGGCATTATCTCGGATACCCCCGACTTTGCCCCCTGGGCCAATGCCTGCGAAGACGTATCGCAGCTTGCCCAGGAATTTGCGCGCCGCTACGGCTTTTAGCGACGCGATCGCCCCGACCATGTCATCTATGTTAGGAACGGCTTCATGAACTTCCGCTCATCTCTTGCCTGCACCTCGAGCGATATCGCTCGCTGGGGACTGCGCTCTGTCCTCAAACGCCAGGGTGGCGTGCTTCCCGGCCGCATCGCCATGAAAATCGACCCCGAGCTGCTAAGCGACCTCGCGAGCCTGGTCGACCGCAGCGTGGTGATCACCGGCACTAATGGCAAGACCACCACCTCCAACCTCATCGCCGATGCCGTTGCTGCCAGCGGTGCTACCGTGGTGTGCAACCGTGCCGGCAACAATATGGAACCTGGTGTGGTGGGTGCTCTGCTCGAGGCCCGCGGCGGCCTTAGGCACACCAGCAGCGGCAAGCGCGTGGGCGTTTTTGAGTGTGACGAGCTCTACACCGTACGCGTTCTGCCCAAGCTCAAGCCGACGTACTTTGTGCTACTCAACCTGTTCCGCGACCAGCTAGACCGCTACGGCGAGATCGATCACACCCAGGAGGTCATCGCCCATGCGTTGGAGCTCTCGCCGACAACAACGCTTATCTACAACGCCGACGACCCGCTGTGTGCCTCGATTGCCGCGCGCGTCCCTAACACGAGCATCGCCTTTGGCATCGACGGCGCCACGGGCACCGAGTCCGATCGCATTAGCGACTCGCGTTTTTGCTCGCAGTGCAACGCGCCGTTGGAGTACGACTATGTGCAGTATGGTCAACTCGGCGCCTACCATTGCCCCTCGTGCGGTTGGGCACGCCCCGCACTGGTCCGCCGTGTGACGGGCGTGGAGCTCGGCTGCGACGGCTACGGCTTTGACCTGGTCTTTGGATCTGCGTCCGACGCAGCTGCCGTACACATCGCCACGCGCTACAACGGCCTGTACATGGTCTACAACGTTGCCGCCGCCTTCTTTGCGGCGCGCGAGCTGGGCGTAGACGCGGCGCATCTGCAGCCCACGCTCGATGCCTATGTCCCCGCCGGCGGACGCATGGGCCGCTGGGAGATCGCCGGCCGTACCGTCGAGGCAAACCTGGCCAAAAATCCCGTAGGCTTCGATCGACAAATCCAGTCCATCAAGACGGCAGGCGGCAGACTCTGCGCTTTCTTCCTCAACGACAACGACGCCGACGGCCACGATGTATCGTGGATCTACGACGTCGACTTTGAGCGCATCGCCGACACGCCGGGTCTTGTCGCCTTTGCCGGAGGCACGCGCGCGCACGACATGCAGGTGCGCCTCAAGTACGCCGGCATCGATGCCGCGATTATCTCGGACGTCGCGCAGGCAATTGGCGCCGTGGCAGACGAGGCCGCCGATGACACCTTCTACGCCGTCGCCAACTACACGGCCTTCCCGCCGCTGGTCAAGGAGCTCGACGGGCTGAAAGGCGCCACCGCCGACGCTGTTGCTGGGCGCGCCGTAGCCCGTGCCGACGGCAGCGCTCTTCCTGTCGGTATCGCGCCAGTCGAGCTTTCGCGCCCGCTGCGCATCGTCTACCTGTACCCCGATGCCCTCAACCTCTACGGCGACGGCGGCAACGTTATCGCCCTCGAGCGCCGCTGCGCCTGGCGTGGCATTCCCGTGCGCGTGGACGAGGTCCGTATGGGCGAAACGCTTGATTTGACCGATGCCGATATCGTCATGATGGGTGGCGGCTCCGACCGCGACCAGCTAGCCGTGGCACACGAGCTGCTCGCCCAAAAAGACAAGGTCGCATCCTATGTTGAGGATGGCGGCTCGCTGCTCGCCATCTGTGGCAGCTATCAGCTGCTCGGCCGTTCGTACTATATGGGCGAGGATCGCATTGAGGGTCTGGGGGTCATTGCCGCCGAAACCGTACGCGGCTCCGACCGCCTGATCGGCAACGTAGCCGTCAAAACCGACCTGGCACCTGAGCCCTTTGTGGGATTCGAGAACCATGGCGGCTGCACGCTTTTGGACGCCGATGCCACGCCGCTCGGAACGTCCGTCGTCACGGGCACCGGCAACAACGGCGACGATGGCTTTGAGGGCCTGATCTACAAGGGCGTCATCGGCACGTACCTGCATGGCCCGGCGCTGCCCAAGAACCCCGAGCTCGCCGACTGGTTGATCGCCCATGCCCTCGAGCGCCGTGGCGATGCACAGGCTGCCGCCCTGCTGCCGCTCAAGCCCCTCGACGACACCTACGAGCACGCCGCCCACGACGCCGCCATGAAGCTCCTCCCCTAGCACCTCACCACCACAAAGGGGACAGGCACCTTTGTGGTGGTTTTTCAGTTTGCCAACGATATGTGAACGGCTAAAAAAGTCTGCTATACTCTTTCCCGCTGTCCCCATCGTCTAGCGGCCAAGGACGCCACCCTTTCAAGGTGGATATCGCGGGTTCGAATCCCGCTGGGGGCACCATTTGAATTGAAGAGCCCGTTACCCTCGCGGTAGCGGGCTTTTTGCTACCCATGCGCCGGGATTCGAACCCGACAGGGTGCGGAGCTGAGGAAACGCGAAGCGTTTTCCAGCGCAGCACGCAAGGAGCGAAGCGACGCAGCGAAAGCGGGCGGCGCCAGCCGCACGCGGACATCCCGCTGGGGGCACCATTTGAGATGTGAAGCCCGTTACCAATTCGGTAGCGGGCTTTTTGCTACCGATATGCCGGGATTCGAACCCGGCAGGGTGCGGAGCCCGGCATCATCGCAAGGCCCGTGGGCAAAAAATGGCAAATATGAGTACTGCTACCATTTTAGTTACAGCGATTTCATGCCATCAGAAGGCGATTTAGACGCCAGGGGTCCTACGGCGGAAAAATTGCAGACGTTTATCGGCTAAGTACTTGGACATATGTTGCGTAACACTGCATATTTTGCAAATAAATAATGCTACAGGACTTGTGACAGTACTCATATTTGACGTTTTTTGCCCACAACCCTTTATACCTAGGCGAATCGGCGGCAAAACGGGCTTCAAAGCGCCCTTCGCAAACAAAAACCGGGGCCAGCATGATGCGGACCCCGGCTCAATACCGTGACGATATGTCAGTTACGCTCTATACGTAGAACAGGATGTCGTCGTAGGTCGGGACCGGCCAGTAGTCGGCGGCCACGATCTCCTCCATTGCGTCCACGGCAGCACGCAGCGCATCCATAGCGGGAACGACCTCGTGCGCGTACACGTTGGCCTGCTCCTGACCATCGAGGCCCTCGGCCTTCTGATGCACGGCGTCGAGCGCCTTGATGGAGTCGTTGATGGTGGTGATACCGTTGCAGAGCTTGTTGAGCGTGTTCTGCTCGCACTGCATGGCGGCCTCAGCACCGGCGGCACGTATAGTCTCAAGGCCCTTAGCGACCTTGGTGGCATAGGCGGTAATGACCGGGCGATAGGTACGACGCGCCTCGCGAACCATCGTGGTGGCCTCGATGTTCATGAGCTTGTTGTACTTCTCGAGCTTGCAATCGTAGCGGCACTGAGCCTCGGCCTTGGTCAGGACACCCGTCTCCTCAAAGAGCGCAATGGCCTTATCGGAAACAAAGGCGGGCAGGGCGTCGGCCGTGGTCTTGTTGTTGGCAAGACCACGCTTCTCGGCCTCAACGGGCCACTCGTCGGAGTAGCCGTCACCGGAGAACAGGATGCGCTGGTGGTCGGTCAGGACCTTCTTGCAGTACTCGAGCGCAGCGTCCTGGAACTCATCCTCGGGCGTACCCTCAAGCGCGTCGGCGAAGGACTTGAGCGACTTGGCCACGGCGGCATCCAGCACCAGGTTGGAGTCGGAGACGTTCTGCTCGGAGCCGCAGGCACGGAACTCGAACTTATTGCCGGTGAAGGCAAACGGGGAGGTGCGGTTGCGGTCGGTGTTGTCCTGCATCAGCTTGGGCAGGGTATCGGCGCCCAGGTCGAGCACGCCGCGCGTGGCATGGACGGAAGCCTTGCCATCGATGATCTTCTCGACGACCTCGGTAAGCTGGTCGCCCAGGAAGATGGACATAATCGCCGGAGGAGCCTCGTTGGCGCCCAGACGATGGTCGTTGCCGGCCGAGGCAACGGAGGCACGCAGGAGCTCCTGATAGTTATCGACGGCCTCGATCACCGCGGTGAGGAAGACGATGAACTGCAGGTTGTCGAGCGGGGTGTCGCCCGGATCGAGCAGATTCTCGGACTCGGTGCCAAGCGACCAGTTGTTGTGCTTGCCCGAACCGTTGATGCCCTCGAAGGGTTTCTCGTGCAGCAGGCAAACCAAGTCGTGGCGGGAGGCGATGAGCTTCATTTTCTCCATCATGACCAGGTTCTGGTCGATGGCCTCGTTGACTTCGCCATAGACGGGGGCGAGCTCATGCTGGCAGGGAGCAACCTCGTTGTGCTTGGTCTTGGCGGGAATGCCGAGCGCCCACAGCTCATCGTCCAAGTCCTTCATGTAGGCCGAGACGGTGGGGCGGATAGCGCCAAAGTAGTGCTCCTCGAGCTCCTGACCCTTGCATGGAGCAGCACCAAAGAGGGTGCGGCCGGTAATGACCAGGTCCTTGCGCTTGCGGTAGGCGTCCTTCTTGATCAGGAAGTACTCCTGCTCGTCGCCCACGGAAGGAACGACCTTCTTGGGGGTCTTACCGAACAGCGCCAAAACGCGCTTAGACTCACGCGAGAGCGCGGTCATGGAACGCAGCAGCGGGGTCTTCTTGTCCAGGGCCTCGCCCGTGTAGGAGCAGAAAGCCGTGGGGATGCACAGGACATCGTCCTTGATAAAGGCGGGGCTAGTGGGATCCCAAGCGGTGTAGCCACGGGCCTCGAAGGTGGCGCGCAGGCCGCCGTTGGGGAAGCTGGAGGCATCGGGCTCGCCCTGGATGAGGTTCTTGCCCGTAAACTTGGTAATGGCGGTGCCGTCGTGGTTGGGCTCCAGGAAGCTGTCGTGCTTCTCGGAAGTAATGCCCGAAAGCGGCTGGAACCAGTGCGCGTAGTGCGTCGCGCCCTTGGAGATGGCCCAGACCTTCATGGCATGGGCAACGGCGTTGGCCACATCCAGGTCGAGCGGCTCACCGCCCTCGAGGGTTGCAGCAAGGCGCTTCCAAATGTCCTTGGGGAGGTAGTCCTTCATGACTTCCTCAGAGAACACCATGGTCCCGAAGCGGTCAGTAAGTTCGGCCATACGGAACTCCCTTCGTATCGGCACCGCGTGAGAAGCGGTGTTGATTACTAACGAACGAGTCATAGCTTAGACTCGCCGTGTTTCCGCGACATTACCGTTATGTTGCTGTCGCGAAACCAATCAATGAGGTTACCCTATCGAGGCGGCGTTGCCACCCTCAACAGCCAATCAACTGCATAAATTGCAGACCTCTCCCCATGGTTTAAGGGTAGTCAATTTGGGATGGAGCTCTATTAACTGGTATTTTGCATCAGATACCAGTCTTTATAGTCCGTGCCTAGATTAGCCGCTCTGTTATAGAGAAAGCCGATAGCAAGGCATCTTTGATTGGTATCCCCGAATAACGAGTGAAACTCCACCGTGACACAGTGGTGCTGTAGAATCCTTACAACACATCACACTATTACGTATCTAGAGGAGCACGATATGCGCGTCGACGAGGTTTTTAAGCAGGCAGCATCCCAGGGCACCGCGCCCGTTTCGTTTGAGATGTTCCCGCCCAAGGGCGAGCTCACCCTCGACACGGCTCGCGAAGTGGCAGGCAATCTGTGCAAGCTTTCGCCGAGCTTTGTCTCGGTCACCTGCTCGGCCGGCGGCTCGGGCAACGGTGCCACCACCGCCCCCATCGCGCATATGATTTCGAGCGAATTCGACACGCCCTCGGTGGCACACCTCACCTGCGTGGGCCGCACCCACGCCGACATCGCCGCCAAGATCGACGAGTATCGCACCGCCGGCGTTGAAAACATTCTGGCCCTGCGTGGCGATCTCCCTGCCGGCGCGACCGAGGACGACAAGCCCGCCTCCGACTACGCCTACGCCCGCGACCTCATCCCCGAGCTCGTCGACGCCGGCTTTTGCGTGGGCGCCGCAGCCTACCCCGAGGGCCACATTGCCTGTGAGGATCTCAACCTCTCGGTCGAACACCTCAAGCAAAAACAGGACGCCGGCGCAAGCTTCTTTGTGACGCAGCTCTTCTTTGATAACGAGTGCTTCTACCGCTTCCGCGAGCTTGCCGACAAGGTCGGCATCACCGTGCCCATTACCGCGGGCATCATGCCGTTTATGGGCAAGTCCCAGATCAGCCGCATGGTCTTTATGTGCGGCGCGTCGCTGCCCTCCCCCGTCATCAAGATTCTCGCCAAGTACGAGAACGACCCCGAGAGCCTGCAGGCAGCCGGTGTAGATTATGCCGCCCGCCAACTTTGCGACCTCAAGGAGCACGGCGCCGACGGCCTGCACCTGTACACTATGAACCGTCCTGCGATCGCCGCGACCATTATGGAGCGCCTGGGGTAATGGAAAAACCGCACATCGATACAACCGCTGTCGAAGTGCCGGCCGACCTTGCGTCGCCGGCGCTTTACCGTGTCGATGCCGCGCACCATCCCCGTGTCGACCGTGCCGAGATGCTGCGGTATCTGGGTTACGGCGGCCAGCAGATTGAGCCCGAACTGTCACGACGTATTGAGCTTGTCGTTGAACGTCTGGAACTGGACATTGAGCCCCGTGGCGTGCGCCGCGTGTTTGCCGTCGATGCCACGGGCGTGGACGAACAAAGTGAGCCTTGCATTCGCTTGGTCGGCACCAACGTTGAGCTGCGCGGTCGCGATATCTATCGCCACCTCAAAGACGCCCGCTTTGCCGCACTCATGGCATGCACCCTCGGCATGGACGCCGAGCGTCGTCTGCGCACCACGGGAGCCCAGCAGCCCCTGGAGGGAGCCGTGCTCGACGCCGCGTGCTCTGCCTATGTAGAAGCCGCCGTTGAGCAGATGGACCAGCAGGCCAAGGCTGCGGCCGCCGCACACGGGCTCGCCGGCAACTGGCGCTTTAGCCCCGGCTACGGCGACTGCCCGCTCTCGGCCCAGCGCTCGATCGTCGATGCGCTCAACGCCACGCGGCTCATCGGCCTTACCGTCACGCCCACCAGCCTGCTCATGCCCACCAAGAGCGTGACCGCGGTGATCGGTCTGTTCGACGGCAAAGTCCACGACGCCCAGAGTCGCCCCACCTGCAATATCTGCCGCATGCGCGAGCACTGCCGCTTCCGCGCCGCCCACACCACCTGCTATTCCAGCCACTAGGAGCCCCCGATGTTCACCCCGCTTATTACTCATAATTCGGATGGTGCCGCGCTGGCGGCGCCCGTCAATGCCGCACGCTGCAACGGCGCTGTGTACAAGCCACGCACGATCGACGACCTGCGCATTAAGGACGATCGCCTGCGCGCCGCCATCGAGGGCACGGGGCACCTGCTGTTTGACGGCGGCATGGGCACCATGCTGCAGGCTGCCGGCATGAAGGCCGGCGCCCTGCCCGAGCTGCTCAACTTTGAGGAGCCCGAGGTTATCACCGATATCCAGCGTCAGTATGTCGAGGCCGGCTGCGACGTGATCACCGCCAACACCTTTGGCGCCAACGCCCACAAGCTCGACGGCGCCGCCACCGTGGCAGATGTCTTTGCCGCCGCTGTCGCCTGCGCCCGCGAGGCCGGCGCCCGCTACGTCGCCGGCGATATCGGCCCCATCGGCGCGCTGCTTCGCCCCTTGGGCACCCTGAGCTTCGACGAGGCCTATGACCTCTTTGCCGAGGAGGTGCGCGCCGGCGTCGACGCGGGCGTGGACCTCTTTATTATCGAGACCATGACCGACCTTGCCGAGATCAAGGCGGCCGTCCTCGCCTGCCGCGAGAACTCCGACCTGCCCGTCTTTGCCACCATGACCTTTGAGGAAGACGGTCGCACCTTCTTGGGAACGAGCCCCGAGGTCGCCGCCATCACGCTCGACGCCATCGGCGCCGACGTTTTGGGTATCAACTGCAGCCAGGGCCCGGCCGAGCTCCGAGGGCTCGCCGCACGTATGCTCACCGTTACCGACAAGCCCGTTATGGTGCAGGCTAACGCGGGACTGCCCCGCGTGGACGACGACGGCAATACCGTCTTTGATATCCAGGCCCCCGAATACGCCGAGGCCGTCGCCGGCATGATCGAGGACGGCGTGAGCGTCGTGGGCGGCTGCTGCGGAACCACGCCGGCGCATATGGCGGCCTTGCGCACGCTTATCGACAACCACACGCCCAGCCCGCGCCGCCGCAAGCCCAGCATGTCGGCCACGAGCGCCCAGACGGTCGTGGACCTTCCCTGTGACGGCCACAAAATCGCCGTCATCGGCGAGCGCATCAATCCCACCGGCAAAAAGCGCCTGCAACAGGCCCTGCGCGACGGCGACCTGGACTACGTCGTGAGCCAGGGCATCAGCCAGCAGGAACAGGGCGCCGACATCCTGGACGTCAACGTGGGCCTGCCCGAGATCGACGAGGTCAAGATCATCCAGCAGGCGACCGAGCAGCTCCAGGGCTCCACGCTGCTGCCGCTGCAGATCGACTCCACCGACCCCGCAGCCGTCGAGGCAGCCGTGCGCCGCTACGCCGGCAAGCCCATCATCAACTCGGTCAATGGCAAACAGCAAATCATGGATGAGATCTTTCCGCTGGTCGCCCATTACGGCACCAACGTCGTCGGCCTCACGCTCGATGAAGGCGGCATCCCCGATACCGCCGAAGCTCGCTTCGCCATCGCCGAGCGCATCGTGGCCGAGGCCGCCCGCTACGGTATCGGCCCGGACCGCATCCTCATCGACTGTCTGGTCATGACCGCCTCGACCAATCAACGCCAGGCCGAACAGATCCTGCGCGCCATGTCCCTGTGCAAGGAGCGTCTGGGCGTCAAATGCGCGCTCGGCGTGTCGAACATCAGCTTTGGTCTGCCTGCCCGCCCGCTGCTGGGCTCGGTCTTTTTGGCTGCCGCTTTTGGCGCGGGCCTGGACGCCCCCATCATGAACCCGGGCTCCAAGCGCTTTATGGATACCGTCTACAGCTATCGCGTGCTGAGCGTTGAGGACGAGGGCTCGACCGGATACATCGAGCGCTACGCCGGCTGGACCGATCCGTACAAGATCGCCGCGAATCCGGCGGCGGCTCAGGCGGTATCGACCGACGCCGCGCCCGCTGCTGGCACCACCGGCACCGACGGCAACGACGACCCGATTCGTCGCATGGTCGTCTCGGGTCGCAAGGGCGAAATCGCGGCCGAGACCGAGCGTCTGCTGGCAGACCATGACGCCATGGACCTCATCAACAATCACTTTATCCCCGCCCTCGACGAGGTTGGCGTCCTCTTTGACCAGGGCAAGTTCTTCTTGCCGCAGCTTATGGCCTCGGCCGAGGCCGCGCGTGTGGGCTTTGACACCATCAAGCGCCTGATGCCCGCCGGCGAGATTGCCGACAAGGGCAAGATCTGCGTGGCCACCGTTAAAGGCGATATCCACGACATCGGTAAGAACATCGTCAAGATGCTGCTCGATAACTACGGCTACACCGTCTTTGACCTAGGCCGCGACGTCGACCCGCAAGAGGTACTCAAGACCGTACGGGAGCGCGACATTAAGCTCGTCGGCCTCTCGGCGCTTATGACCACCACGGTCGTCGCTATGGAGGAGACCATCAAGTTGCTCCATGCCGAGGTTCCGGGCGTCAAGATCATCGTAGGTGGCGCCGTGCTCACCCCCGAATACGCCAAGCAGATCGGCGCGGACTACTACGCCAAGGATGCCGCCGAAAGCGCGCGCATCGCCGAAGAGGTCTTTGGGCAGTAACACAACGGAAACAACCGAGCACCAAAACGTGCCGCACGCGCCACTTGGCACGTGCGGCACGTTAGAATAGATAAGGCTATGCTCGTTTTGGCAGATAGGAGTGCAAGGATGGCGATCACGCCCGCAGAAATCGCGGAAACCCGCGGCATGGTTGAGGAGCAGAACCTCGACATCAGGACCATCACCATGGGTGTTTCGCTCATGGGTTGCGGCGACGAGAGCCTCGACCGCATGTGCACGAAGATCTACGACCACGTGACGCACACGGCTGAGCACTTGGTCGAGACCGCCGAGAACCTCGAGCGCGAGTACGGTATCCCCATCGTCAACAAGCGCGTTTCCGTCACCCCGGTGGCGCAGATCGCCGCATGCTGCAAGGATGAGGACCTCACCCCCATCGCGCATGCCCTCGACCGCGCGGCCGAGACGCTCGGCATCGATTACCTGGGCGGCTTCTCCGCGCTCGTTCAGAAGGGCATCGGCGACGCCGACCGCCGCGTCATCCAGTCCATCCCCCAGGCGCTCGCTACCACCAGCCGCGTCTGCTCCAGCGTCAACGTCGCCAGCCTGCGTGCCGGCATCAACATGGACGCCGTGCTCATGGCCGCCCAGACCATCATCGATGCCGCCAAGCTTACGGCAGATGAGGATTCCGTTGGCGCCTCCAAGTTTGTCTGCTTTGCCAACATGGTCGAGGACTCCCCGTTTATGGCGGGCGCCGTCCACGGCGGTGGCGAGGCCGACGCCGTCATCAACGTTGGCGTCTCGGGCCCCGGCGTTATGGCGGCAGCCCTGGAGAAGCTGCCCGACTCCGCCTCGATGATGGAAGTCGCCGAGAAGATTAAGCAGACCGCCTTTAAGATCACCCGTGCCGGCGAGCTCATGAGCCGCGAGGCCGCCCATCGACTGGGTGTCGAGAAGGGCATCGTCGACCTGTCGCTGGCGCCTACGCCCGCCATTGGCGACTCCGTTGCTCGCATCCTCGAGATTATCGGCGTGGGCACCTGCGGTGGCCCGGGCACGACCTGCGCGCTCGCCATGCTCAACGACGCCGTCAAGAAGGGCGGCGTCATGGCCAGTTCCAGCGTCGGTGGCCTCTCGGGCGCCTTTATCCCCGTGTCCGAAGACGCCGGCATGATCGCCGCCGTCGAGGCCGGCGCGCTTTCGCTCGAGAAGCTCGAGGCCATGACCTGCGTGTGCTCCGTCGGCCTGGACATGATCGCCATCCCCGGCGACACCCCGGTCGAGACCATCGCCGGCATCATCGCCGACGAGATGGCCATCGGCGTCATCAACAATAAGACCACGGCCGTGCGCGTGATTCCCGCCATCGGCAAGGGCGTGGGCGACTGCGTCGAGTACGGCGGCCTGTTTGGCCGTGCGCCCATCATGCCGGTGAACCCCAACGCCGGCACCGTGCTTGCCCACCGTGGTGGACGCTTCCCGGCACCGCTGAACTCGCTGAAGAACTAGCTGAGGGGGACTGGCGAGGAGCCCCGGGGAGGGCAAATATATAAGGTCGCCTGCTCGGACAGTCCTGACTCGCACGGAGAGCACATTAAGTGCTCTCCGGCTCGTGCGGAACTCGCGATCGACCTTATATATTTGCCCTCCCCGGGGCTCCCGCACAACGGGACCTCGGTTGGGCTCTATCCCGGTTGCAGTTGCTTCGCTCCTGCACCACTAGGCTGGTGCGACGGTTTGGCGTTGGATCGGTTCTTTCTGATATATGCTGGTTGCGGCTCTTCTTTTGGGGGGGAGTCGCTTTTTTGTTGCTAGGAGGTTAGCCCGTGGTTGATGGGGATGCTCGCTCTGAGCTTCTTTCTGCTGATTGGAATCAGGAGTGGATGCGTCTGCAGGCCGCTCGGCATCGGGCTGATGATTCTTTTGAATGGGATAAGCGGGCTCGACATTTTCGACCTCTTGAGACTGCTCCGTATGCCCGGGATTTTATGAAATTGCTGGCTCTTGAGCCTGGTGAATCGGTGCTTGATATGGGGTGTGGGGCTGGGTCGATTGCTATTCCGCTTGCGCAAGACGGGCATCCTGTGATTGCGGCTGATTTCTCCCCCGCCATGCTGGGCACGCTTGATGCCGGCATTGAGTATTACGGGCTCGAGGATCTTATTACGCCGCTTGAGCTTGCTTGGGATGATGACTGGAATTTGGTTGGACCGGTCGCGAAAGCGGTAGATGTTGCCTTTGCCAGTCGCTCTGTCACCACGACCAACCTAAAAGGCGCGCTTGCCAAGCTTGATCGTACGGCTCGTCGGCGTTGTGCTGTCACGATGGTCGCCAACTCCAGCCCGCGCTATGACCTGCACCTGATGAACGCTATCGGTGCCTCGGTTACCCGCAGTAATGGCTTTGTGTATGCCTTCAATATCCTCATTCAGATGGGCGCCCTGCCGCAGGTTACGTACTTTGAATCGCCTCGTCGCGATACCTTCGATAGCCTTGAGGCGGGAGTGGCGGACTTCTCCCGCATGCTCGAGCACGGTAACGAGGATAAGATTGACCGTCTACGCGACTACGTCGCTCAGCATATGATTGAGAATCCCCATGCCGGCGAGCCAGGGTCCAAGGGCGTACCGCAGGGGCGTTACATGCTCGACCACGTCCGCAAGGTCCGTTGGGCGTTTATTGCATGGGAGCCGGTCTCCATACCCCGCCCGTAGCCCATCTAAAGCTTGCATCGTCTTCCCGCCCGGCATCCGCATTCTTTGCGAACTGGGCAAACGCGCTCCACACCGCGCCGTTCCTGCGCTATCGTGGGACAGCTCACGTAGATTAAGGCCCCATTGCGGGGCGCCCCATACATAGAAAGCGAGAACCCATGGCACTGACAGGAGCCCAGGTCAAGCAGCTTCGCAGCATGGCCCATCACCTCAACCCCGCCATCATCATCGGTAAGTCCGATGTCAACGAGGGCACCGTCGAGCAGACGGTTGCCTACCTGGAGAAGCACGAGCTCGTTAAGTGCTCCGTGCTGGACGGCTCCAGCCTTTCTGCCCGCGAGGCCGCCGAAGAGCTCGCTGAGCGCTGCCACGCCGAGGTCGTCCAGGTCATCGGCCGCAAGTTCTCGCTGTATCGCGAGTCCTCACGCAAGGACATCGAGAAGATCAAGCTCGTCTAAGAGCCAATGATCCGGCGAGCCAACACATAGCAAGCTTACGGGTGCCCAAGTACTTTGGGCGCCCGTTTTTTATCGCTCGACCAGCACGCGATTGAGCCGCCCCTCCACCAAGCGCTCGTATAGACGCCGCGTCTCGGGCTCGGGCACGCCATTGACCTGCTCCCTCAGATGGTGCATATGCCCGCTGTATAGCTCGACGATATCGCGCCGCCGCCCCGCCGCACTGTAGACGCGCATGGCGCAGCGCACCATATCCTCGCGCGCCGTTTCCTGCCGAAGCCCCGACTCCGCCAGCCAAATCGCCGACTGCAGATCGTTTTCTTCTAGAGCGGCATTGGCCCCCTTAATCATGCAATCGATGTACTTTGACTGCATAATGCGTCGCATACGCAAAAAGTAGGTGGGATTACAGCCATTGGGAACATACAGCGGTCCGGCATAAAGCTGCTCAATCTTAAGGCACAGTTCAACTAAATGGGGCCCGCGCGCACCCGTGCGATTTCCCAAAACCTCGCGGCTTATCTGGTCAAACAGCCGTACATCGGTCTTGACGTAGTCGCCGTTGAGTCCGATGCATTCATTTTGGATGAGCACGCACGACTTGCCGTCTGGCGTCGGCCCCAAGGCCGACCGCAAGCGCGATATCGTCGAGTACAGGTTGTTGCGGGCGCTATTGAACTCGGCATGGGGCCACAGCTCCATGGCCAGCGTCTCACGATCGACGAGCGCATCCATGCCCAGCGCAAGCCGCTCGGCAAGTGTCGCCGCCTTCTTGCGGCGCCACATTTTGTCCGTGATGGGAAACCCGTCGCGCTCGGCGCGAAACGCACCAAACATGCGAATCTCGATATGGTCGATGGTATCAACGGCTTCAACCTCGCCAGCCTGGAACAGACGCTCGCCCTCCCCTTCCAAATCGTCGCGCAGCGAGTACCGCGACAGCTCGCGCACGGGAAGCTTCTTGCGTATCCTGCCCGCCGGCTCGCCCAGACAATGCATGGCAAGGCGCGCAAAGAGCCGATACGATGGCTCTAGAATCCCCGCACGATTCATGGACATCCAGGCCGCAAGGTCGCTGTCTCGGCCCGCACAGGCCAAATGCAGCGCCACGACCCAGGCTTCTGAGCCACCGACCTGCGTCTTGCTAATATCGAGCAGCTCCGCCTCTTCGCGAACCGATACCAGCGACGTATTGCGCAGATACGCCACGCGCTCCAGCAGCAAAGCGTTTTCGCGCATGTACGTAATCGATTCGTCGGCGAGCTTGAGCACCTGGACCGCACGGAACTTTGCGTTGACTGGCCGCCCCTCCGCCAGCGATTGCCAGCCCTCCAGCAATAGCCCAAACAGCTGAATTTGATTGTCGCGAACACGCACCGCAAAGCGGTCGAGCTCGCCAAACGCCACATCGTCGGTCACGGGCAAGCCCGCGAGCAGGCGCCGCGCCGCCAGCACCATACGCAGCCAAATGGATGGCGCCTTAAGCCCGCGGATATCGAGCGCCTCGAGTATCTGCGCCATCTTGTCATCGCGCTCGTCGGGTTTAGCAAACGAGCCGTCGAACAGCTCCACCAGCATATGGTCGGCCTGTATGAGAATCCCCGCGATGTCGAGCTCGCAATCATAGGCTTTGCGCGCCTTGAGCTTCGCGAGAACATTGCCGTCTTTCGCTCGCTCGGTTAGGTGGCGCTTGACCTCGATATGCGCGGACAGCATGTCGAGCACCTCGCAGGATGTCTGTTCTTGCACAACAGGGTTGGCGGGAAGCCCCAGGTCATTGTCGCCGTAAAAGGCGATAGTGAGCGCCTGTGCTATTTTCCAGGTAGCGGGGTCGAGCTCGCGCGCCGCCTGATCGCCCGCACGTTCGATAACGGACGCCATATACCTTGCGAGCTTTGTATTGCACACGCTGACAGCCGCCAGATACACGCCGAGCGCCTCGGCGGGTGCCGGCTCTTTCTCCTGCTTTTCCGCATTGACCATCGCCGTCGCCGCGCGGCAAATGTCCCCTCCGTGCCCGGTCAGGGCAAGATCGGCCCCATACTGCCCGGCAAGTTCCAACACCACATGGCGGTCCAAGAACGCATCGGCCAGGTCCATAGCCAAATCGCATCGGCCCGCCTTAATCAAAATGCGAGCAGCCCGCGATACAAGTTCGGGACGGATCTCGGCAACGAGCTTTCGCAGCCTCAGGCGCGCGTTGTCCTTAGCGCCCAAACACCTAAAGGTGCGATCAGACGGATCCACGCCAAAAAACGGATAATCGCGCACAAAGATGGACTGGTCGATCATCGAAAGCCTTACACCGCACGCCTCTAGCTCCGCAATGCGACCCTCGCCCATCAGCACCATCAAGCAGGCAACGGTAAACAACAGGTTGTTCTCGAGCGATGCGAGATCTGCCAGCGCCGCACCGTACACGTTGACGATTTCGTTCTCGAGCAACCCGGCAACATCGCCCTGTCCATACATTCCCGTCTGCAGGGCAGATACCAGCTCTGGCACACCCTGCGTGAGCCGATAAAAATCGAGCGATGTACTGATCGAAAACGCCGTAGCCCATGACGAATACTCATAGGCGTGCACCTTGAGCATCTGCGCATTGACTTTTACAGAATCGCCCAACCCGTGGATAAGCAATCGGTTGGAGGGGCGGCAAGTAATAAAGACCCCCGTCCCCGTAGCACGTAAGCTGCGGATTCGATCGATGAGGTCCTCTGTTTCGCGCTGCTCGAGATTGGGCACGTTGTCGATCGCAACGAGCGAATGCGGTTTGTCCTTAAGCTCATCGGCGACAACCTCGAGCTGCATAAAGAGCTCGCGTCCAATCGCGCGGTCGGCCTCGATTATCCGAACCGGCCCTCGCGTGGGATCCGATTTAACTTCCTGCACGTATTGCAGCAATACCGACGTCTTACCAAACCCGTCGGGCGCGTAAAGCAGAACGATTCCTGCCTTGCGCCCTTTAACGATGAGCTCGTTCATCAAGCGATCGCGCCGCACCATATAGCCGCCGCCCGTCGGCATCAACTCGAGGTCGTCCGTATTGCCCAGATCGTTTACCATGCCTGCTCCTCAACTCGACCATATGGACACCGTAGCTGCAGGACCATATGAGCCACCCCGTGAATAGCGCGACTTAGAGTTTTTGGTTGTCTGCCGGTACGTGTTTGGCAAGTTTTTGTACAGCGAGGCCCGATGGTAATTTATCCCCCGACCAATAGGTCTTTGCGCAGGTCAATGCGCTTGCCAGCATGTCCCATCCAATTTGCAGTGTAGCGCAGTCGTCTGTTTTTATTTGAGTTGCGCAACTCGCCTATTCCTCGCTACCGCTTGCGACTCTATAGTGGCAAATGTGCATAGAATCTGGTACGGAATGAATCTCATGATTTAGAGCCCACTCGCCAAGCATGTGGCAAGGTTTCCGTCATGCACACATTACGGCCCGCATCCACTAAAAAGGCCCCCGCAAAGCGAGGGCCTTTTGGAAAGCTATGTAAGATCGCTTGGTCGCGTTACTCGCAGAGCGAAAGAGCGGCCTCGTCAGCAACGACGACGCAATTGGTGTGGAGCTGCAGGATCGAAGCGGGGCACTCGGGCGTAACCGGGCCATAGCACATATCGTGCACAGCCTGAGCCTTGGCCTCACCGTTGGCGACAACCAGGATCATGCGGGCATACATGATGGTCTGGGTGCCCATGGTGTAAGCCTGACGGGGCACATCATCGATGCTGTCGAACAGGCGGCTGTTGGCCTGAATGGTGCTCTCGGTCAGATCGACGCAGTGCGTACCCTTGGAGAAGTGGTCATCGGGCTCGTTGAAGCCAATATGACCGTTATTACCAATGCCGAGCAGCTGCAGATCCGGGTAACCGGCGGCAGCGACGATCTTGTCGTACTCGGAGCAGGCAGCAGCGGCATCGGGGTTGGAGCCATCGGGCACGTGCGTGTTGTTCAGATCAATATTGATGTGATCGAAGAAGTTCTCGCGCATAAAGTAGTGATAGCTCTGGGGATCGTCGTGCGAAAGACCGCGATACTCGTCCAGGTTGTAGGTGCTGACCTCGGCAAAGTCGACGTCGCCCTTCTCGTACCAAGCGGCGAGCTGCTTGTAGGCGCCAATCGGGGTGGAGCCGGTGGCAAGACCCAGTACGCAATCGGGCTTGAGGATAACCTGGGCCGAGATGATATTGGCGGCCTTACGGCTCATATCCTCGTAGTCTTTAGCTTTAATGATCTTCATTACGCGTCCTTTCTCGTACAAAAGAGGCAAGGCTCCCCTTACAAGCACTTGCCCGCGGCCCGCGTCGGCCGCAACCAACGTGTGCGGCCACCAGGGCGAGGTCGCGTAATGTATGTGTCTCGTGTCTAGCCGCGTCGAGGCCCCTGCCCGTCCACGGTGACCCAAAGCTGTTTAGCCTCGGACGTTTCCCATCTTGCCACGGAGGGCGCCCTCTTTCAAGGGCGCCCTCCGTAAACGTGTTTGAATTGTAGGCTAAAGGCCGAGCGCGCTCACTAGCGCTCGCGAGCGACGATGAGTTGGTCCATCTCCTCGACGTGCTCTCCAACGGAGCCCTTAATGCTCGAGAACTCAACGGAGTTGCACACCAAGATGGGAACCGTCACATCGTAGCCCTCGGCAGCAATTGCCTCGCGATCGAACTCGATGAGTACATCGCCCTTATGGACGATGTCACCCACTTGCGCATGTACGGTAAAGTGCTTGCCCTCGAGCTGAACAGTGTCCAAACCAACGTGAATAAGCACGTCCAAGCCATCGACCGTGTTAAGCGCAACGGCGTGTCCCGTGGGAAAAATGGCCTCGACCTTGGCGTCTGCCGGCGCAATCACGCGCGTACCCGTAGGCTGAATCGCCACGCCCTGGCCCAAAAGGCCGGTGGCAAATGTCTGGTCATTGACCTCGGACAACGGAATGACGTCGCCCGAGATGGGAGCATCCAGCGTAAGGACTCGACCACGCATACCAAAAGACCTTAGGACTTTAGTGAACATGATCCCCCTCGGACATACCAATCAACCAAAATAGCTTTAACAGTTTACCACTTGGCACCCGTTTTTGACCATTAGGGAAGTTCGCGCTTGACAACCTCGACGATGTCGTCGACAACACGCTGGGTCAGCTCGTGCGTCTCGGCCTCGGCCATCACGCGGACCAGCGGCTCGGTACCGCTCGGGCGCACCAGAATGCGGCCGCGGCCGTCAAGCTCCTTCTCGGCAGCAGCGACGGCATCCCAGATGGGCTGGCAATCGTCCAGACCAGCCTTGTTGTCGGAATGCACGTTGACGAGCACCTGCGGGTACTTCTTCATGATGCCGGCAAGGTCGGTGAGGGTACGACCGGTGCGCTTGAGCACGGCCAGCAGCTGCAGAGCCGTCACCAGGCCGTCACCGGTGGTGTTGTGCTCCAGGAAGATGATGTGGCCGGACTGTTCGCCGCCGATGACGGCGCCGTCCGCGAGCATGCGCTCCAGAACGTAGCGGTCGCCCACGGCGGTCTGGACCATCTCGAAGCCCTGCTCCTTCATAGCGATGGAGAAGCCCAGGTTGCACATGACGGTCGAGACGATCTCGGAGTTGGCGAGCTTGCCGCGAGCGGCGAGGTCAGATCCGCAGATAGCCAGGATGTAGTCACCGTCGATCTCATTGCCCTCGCTGTCCACGAACAGCACGCGGTCGGCGTCGCCGTCGTGGGCCAGACCGATGTCAGCATGGGTGCGCAGCACGAGCTCGCGCAGGGGCTCAAGGTGCGTGGAGCCACACTCAACGTTAATGTCAGTGCCGCAGTAATCGGTGTTGATGGCAT
This sequence comes from Collinsella aerofaciens, assembly GCF_040910245.1. GTDB lineage: Bacteria > Actinomycetota > Coriobacteriia > Coriobacteriales > Coriobacteriaceae > Collinsella. The sequence goes on along the minus strand of NZ_JBDGAY010000008.1, from coordinate 7,895 downwards.
GGACCGTGGCGCCCAGGCGCTGCAGCGCGGCGGGCGTGGTCTGGCAGGAAGCACCGTGACCGCAGTCGACGGCAACAACCAGGCCGTCGAGCTTAAGGCCGTCGAGCGTGCTGATGGCATGATCGACATATGCCTTGCGGGCGTCCTTCATCTTGATGATGTGACCCACACCGGCGCCGGTCGGCAGCGTGTCGGCAGCCATGGCCTCCTCGGACATGACCCAGGCGCTGATCTCTTCCTCAACCGCGTCGGGAAGCTTCATGCCCTTGCGGCTAAAGAACTTGATGCCGTTGAACTCCGGCGGATTATGCGAAGCAGAAATGACGATGCCGCCATCGAGCTCGTTTTGGACGGTGAGCAGCGCCACGGCCGGCGTAGGGATAACGCCGCAGCAGTGCGGGCGGCCGCCCTCGGCCATAATGCCGGCGGTCAGAGCACTCTCGAGCATGGTGCCCGAAAGGCGCGTGTCACGGCCGATGCAGATGTCCGGACCAAGAAACTTGGTCGCCGCGCGGCCCAGGCGAAACGCGAGGTCGCACGAAAGATCGGCGTTGGCGACGCCACGGACGCCATCGGTGCCGAAGATGTTCTGGGGCATAGGATCGCTCCTTCCCTAGTAGGCGATATGCAACCGCCCACCCTAGTCGAAAAAGAAAAGCGGGACCCGCCGAGGAATCGGCAGGCCCCGCTTGTACATTGTATCTCGAAAGGAGATAAAACCTTAGCGCTTGGAGAACTGGGGAGCGCGGCGGGCCTTCTTGAGGCCGTACTTCTTGCGCTCGACCACGCGAGCATCGCGCGTAAGGAAACCGGCCTTCTTGAGGTCAGCACGGTAGTCGCCAGCGTTCAGAAGAGCGCGAGCGATGCCCAGGCGCAGAGCGCCGGACTGACCGGAGATGCCGCCGCCATCGCACAGAGCGATAACGTCGAACTGACCGGCGGTGTCGGTCACCTTGAAGGGAGCAAGGGCGTTCTCAACGAGCTGATGACGGCCGAAATACTGCTCGGCGTCACGCTTGTTGATGGTCACCTTGCCGGTGCCGGGGACGAGACGGACGCGGGCGACGGCGTTCTTACGACGGCCGGTACCCTGGTAGACAACGGTGTTCTCAGCCATCTTTAAGCCTCCAGCTCAATCTTCGTGGGGTTCTGGGCAGCATGCGGATGCTCGGCACCAGCGTAGACCTTAAGCTTGGTCATCTGGGCACGGCCGAGGGTGGTCTTGGGCAGCATACCGCGAACGGCGCGCTCGATGACCTTCTCCGGGTGCTTCTCCATAGCCTGGCGGAAGCTCTCAGCCTTGAGGCCGCCGTTGTAGCCGCTGTGGCGATAATAGGTCTTCGTATCGGCCTTGTTACCGGTAAGCTGGACCTTATCGGCGTTGATGACGACAACGAAGTCGCCGCAGTCGCTGTTGGGCGTGAACTGGGGCTTGTTCTTACCGCGCAGGATCATTGCGATCTGGGTGGCAAGACGGCCCAGGACAGCACCATCGGCGTCAACGAGAACCCAGTTGCGCTGGACCTCGCCCTGCTTGGCGTAGTGAGTCGATTTCGAAATCACTTAGACTCCTCCATGTACAGTACGTGTTGTTACAGAGATTCACGGGGCTCTGCAAGTAACCCGTCCATATTACCCCGCTCGCCGTACGAGTCAACAGGTATTTTGGCTCCGACCAGAGTTTCTGCACATGTCATCCACGAGCCGTGATTTTCCAGCTCTTTAGCTGTTGCCATTTTTTGAGGGTTCGCCGTCGTTAGCGCTCAACGAACTCTTGGATTTCCGCGAGCAGACGCTTTGCCTCCTGACGGCCCTGGATATACAGGTCCAAAAGCTTTGCCGAATCGTGCTCGACATGGCCGACCTCGACCGGCTTTTGCGGAGCGACGACCAACGCACGGCCCTCGCGCTCATACTTCCACAGGTGCATGCGCTGGATGTTGTAACGGTCGTGGCGCGTCTCGATAGCCTCGAGCAGATAGGGGTAGTCGGCATAGCGGGCGCGCGCGGCAGGCATAAACTCGTAGGGCTTTTTCTCGTACGAGCGGTCCTGCGTGACAATGACAACCGCGCGATCGAAGCCCGCCTCCTCCAGCACGTGCTCGATAGGAACCGAATCGGCCACACCGCCGTCGACGTATTTGTGCCCGTCAATCTCGACCGGCGGCGTCACCAGCGGCAGCGACGTCGATGCGCGCACAGCGTCGAGATCGAGCACGGCGCTTTTGACCGGCAGGTACGCGGCGGTTCCAAAAAGCATGTCCGTCGCGACGGCGTACATCTCGATGGGGCTCGCGTCGAACGTCTCGTTGTCAAAGGGGTCCAGGCGGTCCTGGACATCGTTGAAGATAAAGTCGTAACCCACAATAGAGCCCGTGGACGCAAACGATGCGGCGCCCATGAAGCGACTGTCGTTGCAGAAAGCCAGGTTGATGCGGTTGGCACGGCCGATCTGGTGCGACTTATAGTTCACGCCGTTGAGGGCGCCGGCCGAGACGCCGTACACCGCCGGGATTTCGACACCAGCCTCCATGAGGACGTCGAGCACGCCTGCGGTAAATTGCCCGCGAAAGCTACCGCCCTCCAGGACGAGCGCGACCTTGCCGGCGTTCTTTGCCTTATCTTCTGCAGTCATGTTGACCTCCTGCGATTGCGTTTTGGCTTTCTTCTACCCAGTTTTGGGATGGTGAGAGCGCAGGTTTTTCGAGGCGGCAGGTGAAGCGGAAAGTGTGTCCCGTTCTCAGAGCAAATTCCGGGTCTCATTTTCCGCTGAGCCCACCATCAGGAAAATGAATCCCATTCCGAGCTTAGATTCCGGGATGCGCTTTCCGCTTGAGCTGCCATTGGGAAAGCATGTCCCACTCTACGGCGGGATTCCGGGTCGCAGTTTCCGCTTGAGGCGCCATCCGGAAACTACGTCCCAGTCTGAGCGCGGATTCCGGGACACGCTTTCCGCCTGGGCCGCCATTGGGAAAGCGCGTCCCGGTCTGCGTTGCCAAGGCGTTTTCTTTACGCTCGCGCCCTGCATAGAGTTCGATTCTCCGCGGGTAGAGATGACGTTGGCGCGGGGGCATTGTCGGCTGTCATCCGATCGACATCGCATCTGTTTTGGGCTGAGGCATTGCGCGGAGAATCCGCGTATTTACTTCGCAAATACGCGCCGGCTTCGGCCGCCTACCGGCGTCCTCGCCCGCGGGCTAAAAACGCTTACGCGTTTTCTTTACGCCCGCGCCCTGCACAGAGTTCGATTCTCCGCGGTACGGACTAGAAATAAAAAGACAGGCAGATACGAATATCTACCTGTCTGTTGCTTATGGTGGAGCTAATGAGAAAAGCAGCGAACACCGCTGTGGTGCCAACTATTGAACTCGACACGGCAGTTGTGAAAGTGTCTAAGAACTGGTTTGTGGTGATAGGAACCTGTGAAAGTGGCAGGCACGCGACGGTTTAAGAAACACAAGCTGAGCGGCTTACCGTAAGCCTGTATAACGCCAAAAGCGGGGCACCCCTATTAAGGGTGCCCCGCTTTGCGCTAGTAAGAGAGTTTTTGACCAGGATAGATGGCGTACGGCGATCCAATGCCGTTCTTGATGGCGATGGTATGCCAGTCAACGCCGAGAGACGCGCCGATTCCGCTGAGCGTGTCGCCGCTCTTGACGGTGTAGGTCTGCTTCGAGTCTCCGTTGATGATGGTCTGGGCCTCGTCGTAGCGGTCTCCGAGGACCGCCTTGCGCGTGCCGCCGTTGCCGTACTTCCCGGACTTCGCCTCGCTTGCAAGGGTGGATGCGCTCGCCGTGGCGATGTGGTTGATAAACGCCTGAACCTCGTCGTAGCGGGAGCCGAGCGCGGTCTTGCGGGCGTCGCCGGTGCCGTACTTGCCCTGCATCACACCCGCCGCCAGGTTGAGCGTGGAGCCGGAGGGGGCATTGGACGTGTCCGCTGGCTTCTGCGCCTTTCCTGAGGGGTTGGCGAACTTGCCCCACGCCTCCTTGTCCATGAAGGCGATGTCCAGGTCGAGGTTCCCGCTGTAGCCGCTCAATCGACCGGAAGAGGAATACTGGTGGATGGCGCACGTCTTCCAAGCGCCGAAGCCGCCCGAGGGGAGCCACGGGTCGCCCTGGTATCCAGTCTGGTTGTTGTTGGCGTACTGGGCGACCCACAGGCCGTGGTTGGGGGCGATGGCGCTCCAATCCTCCTCGGTGCACACGGAACGGCTCATGTAGACGATACAACGCACGCCGGTAAGCCCGTAGATGCGATCGAGGAACCTCTTCGCCCCGGCGGTGCCGATGCGCCCGTACTGCTCGTAATCCAGCACCGGGATGCCCTCGCCGAAGTAGCCCTTGCAGTTCTTGTAGAAGAAGTCGGCCTGCTTCACCGGGTCTTCCTTGTTCATGAAGTGGTAGAAGCCCCAGCACTTGCCAAGGGACTTCGCCTTCTGGATGAAGGGGTCGCAGGTCTTGTGCACGATGGACGTGCCCTCAGTCGCCTTGCAAATCATGAAGTCGAAGGGGACCTTCCCAAGGTCGATGCTCTTCTGGTAGTCACTGATGTCGATGCCGTTCATACCTGTTCGCTCCTAACTGCGTAAAAGTAGCTGCCCCAGTCGATTCCCCTGAACCGCTCCCAGCTGATGGGTTCCGTAAGGCTCGGGTCGTCGGGGTCTTTGATGTACACGCCGTCCTCGTCGCACTTCCATATGAGCAGGACGTGAGCGCCGTACTCCCTGCCGCCCTCGTAGACCGCCCCTCCCATGCCGGAGAAGAGCATCCAGCCGTCGCGCAGGTATGATTCCGCGTCGTCCAGCGTCCAAAGGTCTTGGTACTCGATTCCATAGAGGTCGTTAAGCTCTTCGCAGAACCTCCCCATGTGGTTCATGCCGCCGTCGATGCACCGGTTTCCCACGAGATTGAGCAGCACCGGCGGCGTGATGTCCTCGCCGGTGATGTAGCTCGCGGCCATGGCGGCGCAGCACAGGCCGCAGCCGGATTCCGCCACGGTGCTGTCCGCCGTGGCGTAGGGCAGGCCGCCCCAGCGCTCGTCCGCCTGATAGTAGTAGGGCGGCCCGCTCGCAGGCTCGTCGTAGAGAATCACCGTCTCTTTCTCTGAGACGGTCTGAGAGTCGTTCTGCGCCCCTGAACCGCTGGCCGTGGACCCGGCGGCCGAGCACCCGGCCAGAAAAAGGGCTAGAACGGCGCACAGGGCGGCTGTGAGGGCCTTGCTACGCATCTACCCCGTCCTTCGGCAGCTTCCCGAGCGCCAGGAGCGCATCGAGCCATTTGCTGGTAACGCCGACAGATTTAAAGGCCGCGTAGGCGACCTGCACGCCGCCGACCGCCGCGAAGACCGCCGTCACGCATGCCGCCGGGTCGCCCGGCAGGCCGCCGGCGAGAGCGGTCAGGGCGCCGCACGCTGCGGACACGGAGATGGCGAGCCAGCGCGCGGCCGTGCCGCTCATGGCCTCCGTCTTGATCGCCTGGACGATGTACGGGACGACCACCACGGTTGCGATGGTCAGCGCCGCCTGAATTGCTGTCATATGACTCCTCCTAATCGATTACGGGCTGATTCATCGCATCCGTGTACAGGCGCGTCCCCGTGCCATTTCCGCCTAGCCCGTGATAGGCTGCGTACACGCCCTCCAAGTGCTTTCGGTCTGCTACGGTCATGCCGTTTTGCTTGGTCGCACCCTCATGGATGGCTTTCAGCTCACTCCATAGCAGCTCGCGCATTCCGTTTCGCACGGCGTCATCCGCTGCGCGCTCGCGCTGCGCGTTCTCGGACACCTTGCGTCCCTGTGTCTTCACAGACGCGACGGCAGACGCGACGAGCGCCGCCACGGTGCATGAGATGACATTCGAGACGATGAGCGCCGTTAGAGATTCCACGCTCTACCTTCCTTCCGTAGTCGTTTATTCGTCGAGTTTCGCGGGTATGTCCCCCACGCTTTAATGCGGAAAATCCCAGGCGAAAACGACGGTTATTGCCATTCGTTTCGTCTGGGATTTTCGAGAGATTGGATTCGCATAATGATTTTTTCCACCGCCGCCAACGAATATATGGACGACAAGCGCAAACGCCTGAGGGCCACTACCCTGGAGGGCTACGAGAGTGCCATCAGGTGCCATCTGCTGCCCAGATGGGGCGAGCGCGAGATAGAGACGATCACATTCGAGCAAGTCCAGGAATGGGTGGACTCGTTTGAGCTTGCCGGTGCCGCCGAGAAGGCTTACAAGACCTTCCGCCAGATATACCGCTGGGTCTTGCGCCGCCACCAGCTCAGAATCTGGGACGTGACTCAGGGCGTGGAGTTGCCCAAAAAGCCAACCGTGCGCCGCCCGACGTTGACCGCTGAACAGGAGCGAACGACGCTCAAAGCCATCGTGGGACAGCCGTTCGAGGCTGCCGTGCTCCTGGGTGCCGCTTTGGGCCTGCGCAGGTGCGAGGCATGTGCGGTGCGCATCGAGGACGTCGACTGGCGGAGCGGGTGGGTGCACGTACGGCGCGGGCTGCATGTAGTCAAGGGCGAGCTGGTCGAAACCGGATGCAAGACCAAGCTATCAAACAGGCGTCTCAAGCTGCCGCGATTCGCGCTTGAGCGCCTACGCAAGATTCGCGGAAACCGCAGAACTGGAAGGTTGTGCGAGCTTGACCCAAATACCTTAGCGCGACGCTTCCGCGCGTTCTGCAAGCGATTCGACCTGCCGCACGTGCCGATGACCTGCCTGCGACACAGCTGGGCGACGATCTCTCTTGAGCACGGGGCCGCCATCGAGGACATTGCGGTGGCTCTCGGCCACACGACGGTCAACACGGCCATGAGCCACTACCTGCAATCATTCCGCACAGTCGTGGCGAGGGCTAGCGACTCATACACGGCAGCGATGGAGCTGTAGGCATTCCGTATCCCGCGTCTTGGCGACGCCGGGAATCAAGCAAAACGGCACGGTTGTCATCCCTGGCCTCAAAGGCCGCGCTGCGGTGACCGTCGCCTTCGGGCACGGCGCGAGCGGCGTCATGCCGACCTCGGACGGGTCGCACGTCGTCGCGGGCGCGGCGGGTGGAGACGGCTACTCGGTCGTGACCGCATTCGCGATGGCGTCGGTATCGGGCGAGCAGGTGACCTTCAGGGGAGCCCTCTTCGCCGTATACAGGACGTCCGGCCTCGGCAGCGCGCTGGCTTTCGGCGCGGGCGATGCCGAGACGATCGACGCGATATACGGATAGCATTCCGTATCCCTGATCGACTGGACCTATCTGTACGGCGAACCCGGCGCCGGAAAGTCGTTCGTGCGCTACCGCCGCGACGGCGCCCGTTGCGTGCTGCAATGGGGCGCGACGCAGGGCACGTCGGCATATTGGGCCGCCGGCCTCCTGCCCGAGCAGATGCGGCCAAGGGACGGCAACGTCTACGTGCCGGGGGTCTGCGTGTCCCCCAACGGAACGGTCGAGAACGTGTGCGCGTACTGCTATGTCTCGGCATCGACCGGCGAGGTCGGCCTGCAGGTGGCGGCGACAACGAACCGGAATGTCTGGAATCACGGGGAAACGTCGTGGTTCATCTAGACGGGTAGCGCGATCCAGTTCAGCACGACGTCGAAATACTTATAGGTCTCGTTCGGCGCGAAGAAGTCGACTTTGAAGCCCGTCGGCGTCTTGTCGTAGACCATGCACGCGGTCTGCGTCCAGCCCCAGGCATTGGCGCCCTTCACGAACTCGCTGGTTATTACCACGACGTAGTCTCCAGCGATCGGAGCATCGAATGCGACCTGCGCGATGTTGTCGTTGAGATGCGTCGTGAGACTGACCTTGCCTCTCCGGGATACGGAATCCTATCCGCTACCGCCGCGCGGCGTAGGCCACCGAGAAGGAGCACATCCAGTTCGCTGCGAGCG
>NZ_JBDGAY010000007.1:0-94284 GCF_040910245.1 Collinsella aerofaciens | reverse complement strand
GCTGCTCTACAGTCCTGCGCAAGACGGAAAGCACATTAAGTGCTTTCCTTTGCGTGCGGAACTCGCGACAAACTTAACCCGCGCCAGCCGGCCCCGGAGACCCTCCCTGCCGTCACTACGTTCAATCAGTTCTTGCTGCTCGCCGCTTCGCGGCTCGGCGGCCCCGTTCTCCGTGGCGGGGTTGTCTTAGGTTCTTGTTGGGACTCTGCCTTTTGCTCAAAGAAAAACGGGAGATGCGATCTGCATCCCCCGTTTTTGTTGCACCTACTCTAGGTCAATAAATTTGGTGCTCAGGATCTTGCCGTCCTTGACGAGCATTCTGGCCATGGTGGGGCCTCGGGTGCCTCTGGGGTAGCTGGCGCTGCCCGGGTTGAGGACTAAACAACGGCCCACTTGGGCTTCTTTGGTTACGTGGGTGTGACCGTTGATGGCTACGTCTACGGATCCCACCGGAAGGTCTTCGCGGTAATGGGCTACGGCGAATTTGAGGCCTTCGTAGGTGAAGATAGCCAGACGGTCTACATCCGGGCCGTAGTCGCGGTAGTAGTCGTTGTTTCCTAGGACCGCTCGCACGGGGGCGATGGTGCATAGATGCTCGTAATCCATCTCTGAAGTGAGGTCTCCGGCGTGGATGATCAGATCTGCGCCCTTGAGCTCGTCCAGAAGCGCGGGCGAAAGATAGCCGTGGGTGTCCGAGATGATGTCGATGCGCTTGGCGCTTGCACTGTTCATGGGATCCCTTCCGCAAAAAACGATTCGGCAGATACATACAAAAAGGCCCCACGGCTCCGCAGACGATAGGTCTACAGGGCTGCGGGGCCAGTGTGCTAGAGACTCAGGGCCTTCTTAAGCGGCACGACGCGGCGGCGCGAAACCGGCACGCGTTCGTCGACGCCCGTAATGCCCAGCTGGATGGCGCCCGAGGGCACCGTCTCCACATCCGTGACGCACGCCAAGTTGACGATATAGCGGCGGTGAACACGGAAGAAGCCAAAGTCGCAGAGCTTGGCCTCAAACTGCGCCAGCGAGGTCGTCGACAAAAAGCGATCATCGACGGTATAGATGCAGGAGTAATCGTCCTTGGCCATGATAAAGCGAATGTCGTCCACGGGAATGAGCACCTTGCGGCCGCCCTTTTCCACCGGGATACGCTCGATGGTCACCTTGCTGTCCGTAACCGGCTTGGTGCGTTGCATGACCTTCTCGATCGCGCGATCCAGGCGTGCCTCCTCGACCGGCTTCATTAGGTAATCGACGGCATCTACGTCGAACGCCTCGACGGCATGATCGCTATACGCGGTCACAAACATGATCGCCGGCGGATTTTTGAGCTTATGCAGCGCCTCGGCAAGTTGCAGGCCCGAGGCACCGGGCATCGAGATATCGAGAAACACGACATCCACGCGACTTTCCATAAGCATCTCGATGGCGGAGCGGACGCTCGACGCCTCCGTGATCGTGCCGATCTTGCCCGTTTGCTCGAGCAGGAAGCGAAGCTCCGAGCGAGCCGGCGCCTCATCATCCACAATCATCGCACGCAGCATAGGGATAAAACCTTTCGTCAACTAACTACGCCGGGCATCCGTCGCATGACGTTGAGCCCGTAGCCTTTTATTTTACTCTTGAATGTCAAAGATGCTCTCTGACAAATCAAGATGAAGGAGCACTTTGGTGCCCTTGCCCGGCGCCGATTCGACACGCGTATAGGAGTGCGGCCCATAAAAGCGATGGATGCGCTCCGAAATATTGTGCATGGCCACACCGGCGCCGCCACCCTGGGGAGAGCTGGCGTCGGGACGGGCAGAGCGCTCGTCAAACAGTCTGGCGGCGGTACCCTCATCCATGCCCACGCCATTATCGGCCACGGCAATCAGGATTGCGTCGTCGCCGTCTTGATGGACGGTCACGTCGATCCTCAGGGCGTCGTCATCGCCCATACCATGACGCACGGCGTTCTCGACAATCGGCTGGATCACGAACGCCGGCACCAGCGTATCTTCCACGTCCTCGGACACATCGAACGTCGCAAGCACGCGGTCCTCGCCAAAGCGGGCCTTCTCAAAGGTAAGGTAGCGCTTGGTCTGTGCAACCTCGCGCGAGACCGGAATAAGCGATCCCGAGTTGTCGAGCGTGGCACGATAGAACGATGAGAACTCACGAAGCAGTTCGCGGGCCCGCAGCGGGTCGGTGCGCGTAAACGATGCAATGGTGTTCAGCGTGTTGAACAGGAAGTGTGGGTTAATCTGCGCCTGCAGCGCACGCACCTCGGCGCGCGCTGTGAGTTCCTTTTGCACCTCGAGCTCGTGGATGGCGAGCTGCGTGGACAGGATCTCGGCAAAGCCCGAGGCAAGCGCGTACTGGGTACGGTCGACGGCGCGCGGGGTCTTGTAGTAGAACTTGAGCGTGCCGACGGTACGATCGCCCACCTTGATGGGGGCGATAATGCCGGCGGGGACTTGGTTGTGCGAGCCATCCGAGCCCACGACATCCACCATACGGTTGAACGACTGCACGATGCCATGTTCGATAACGTAGCGTGTGGCAAGCGTGTGGATGGGAGAATCTGGCAGTAGTTTTTCCTCAAACTCGCCCGCGCAGGCCAACACGTTGCCCTCGTCGGTGATGGCCACCGTCATGGCGCGCGTCTCGGGCAAAATGCGCCGGCACACCAAACGCGCCGACTCCTGCGTCAGACCGCCCTTAATGTCCTCGAGCATGGCCGAGGCCACCGAGAGCGTCTCCTCGGTGTACTGGGAGCGCACCGAATCGGGATTGAGCGTCAAAAAGATAAAGATGCACAGAAAGATGCACAGCAGCGCGCAGGCAATCACCGTGGCGATCGGCTCGATACCGGTCACCAAGGCAAAAATAAAGTACACCAGCACGCAAATGGCGCAGGCAACGGCAATGATGCGAAAGATTGATATTGAACTATCGCGCTGGGCGCGGCGGTCGATCATTCGGCCCCCTCCAGGATACTGATCAGTTGTGCGTCACGCCAAAGCCCGTCCATGATCTTGGGCCAAAAGCTCTGGAAACGCAGGTAGCTTGCAGCGTTTTGGCGCGCATAGGCCTTTGCCTCGTCGATACCATGGCGCCAGATGCGCAGGTAGCCCTCATGCTCGCGGGTAAACACGCTGCGGACCATAGCGGTCTTGCGCACGCGGTCGTCGAGCTCGCGCGAAATCCACGGGCCCGGGTAGGGCATGAGCGATGCCGCCGTAACGGGAATGAGCTCCTTTTGATGCGCGGCGAATGTCAACTTTGCCCGTTCGTAGTACCAACGGTATACATCCTGCATAAAGCGCGGTGAGCGCTTTTCGGACTCCGGAGGCAGATGACGCACGGTCCACTCGTTATCGAACCACACGTCGTAGCCAAACATGCGCATGTTAAAGAGGTAATCCAAGTCCTCGCCGCGGGTGATAAACGGGTCAAAGGCCACACGCGTAAAGGCGCGGGCGTGCAGGGCCATCAGGCCGCCGCACACGTAGTTGGAGCGCGAGATGCGGGTGCCCGAGAGCGCCTTTTTCATCCAACGGTTGAACTCGATGCGCTTGGTCCACCAACGATGGCAGATGCCCGCCTTGTCCGTGGGAGCCAGCGGCGAGCCGTCGCGATCGTAGAAATAGCCGCTCTTGACCAAGATCGGCAAGCCCTGACGTGTCTGCTGCCCCAACGCATAGGTCGCGCGCTTCATAAAGTCGGCGTCGATGACAGTCTCATCGTCATCCAAAAAGATAACCGCGTCATGCCCCAGCACAGCGGCACAGGCTAGCCCCATGTTGCGGATGGCACCGTAGCCTCGCAGGCTCACGCACTCGCCCGAACCCTTGGGCGCGATCTGAGCAACCCGGTCTGCAATGCGCGAGGCCTGGGTGTTGGTGACAACGGTGACCTTGAGCGTGGGATGCGCGTCGACAATCTCGTGCACGCGCAGCGACACATCGGCTGTGGCAGAAACGGGACAGACCACCAAAAGGATGATGCGCGGGATGTCACGTACCTGCTCAAGCGAGGCCAGGCAGCGGTCGAGTTCGGGATTGTCGGCGTTGAGTCGCGTCGAATGGTCATAGGTGCCAGGGGCGTTTGCGCAAGCGTCATCGCCCGCCCAATACGTTGGAATCACGACTGTGGCGTTCATGCCTTACCCTCCCTGCAACACAAAAACGGGACGCCGCCAAACACAGGCGACGCCCCGCGACCTAGCTGATTCCATCATACCCACTTGGGCAAATCATTGCTCGCAAGTCGCAATGTTTATTGCGGATAACCCCAAAAGAGTACCGTGGACAGGCACAATAGCCGCTCGCTCCTATGCGGCATGCTCTGCCGCCCGAGTCATGCGGGACAGGCGGACCAGCAGCATAAAGCCAACGACCAGCAGCACGCCAATGGAAAGGACGCCCAGCGACGGGTTGCCGGTCAGCGAGGTGACGACCGACACCAGGAAGGTGCCCATAACGCTTGCATAACGACCAAAGATGTCAAAGAAGCCGTAGTACTCGTTGGATTTTTCCTTGGGGATAATGCGGCCAAAGTAGCTACGGCTGAGCGCCTGCACGCCGCCCTGGAACAGGCCGACCATAATGGCAAGCACCCAGAATTCAAAGGCGGTCTTTAGGAAGAACGCGGCGAACAGCACAATGCCCATATAGGCGGCAACTGCCACCAAGATCATGTTGAGCGTGCCCACGCGGCCGGCGAGCTTGCCGTAGATGATGGCGGACGGAAAGGCCACGAACTGCGTGACGAGCAGCGCCAGCACTAGCTGCGTCGAATCGATGCCCAAGGCCGATCCGTAACTGGTGGCCATGGAAATGACCGTGTGCACACCGTCGATATAGAAGAAGAACGCGATCATGTAGACCAGCACGGTCTTGTTGTGGGCGATCTCGCGCATGGTGTGTCCGACCTCGGAGAACACACCGCCCACGATGTGGCCGATGGTGTCCTCGGGACCGCGCTCGCGACCGTACTTTTGCTTATAGGTGCGAATGAGCGGCAGGGTAAAGATGAGCCACCAGGCACCGGTGATGATAAACGACAGACGCGTTGCCAGCATGGTAGGGACGCCAAGAGCGGGGCCACCCATGATGAGCGCCAGGCAGATGACGAACGGCACGGTGGAACCGATGTAGCCCCAGGCATAGCCCGAGCTGGACACGGCGTCCATGCGCTCGTCGGTGGTAATGTCGGGCAGCATGGCGTCGTAGAACGTCATAGAAGAGTTAAGGCCGATGGTGCACAGCACGTACACGGTCAAAAATGCCATGGCGGACATTGGGATAGCCTGCGCCAGGCAAAGAACCAGGCCCGTGAGGAAGAAGCCCAAGAAGAACTTGATCTTGTTGCCGGCGTAGTCGGCAAGCGCGCCCAGAATGGGCATGAGCATGGCAATAACCAACGAGGCGATCGTCTGCGCGTTACCCCAGGCGACCACGAGGTCGGCCGAGGAAGCGCCGGTATTGATTGCATTGAAGTAGATGGGCACCACCGAGGTATTGAGCAGCACGAGCGCCGAGTTGCCCACATCATACATAACCCAGTTACGCTCGAGCTTGGTGTATTTCATGGACAGGGACCCTTCGTATTCGCCCGATATGCAGTTAGTTCATCGTACCCCAATTGTCCAGAACCGCCGGTAAGGATTCGGCAAAGGGGCACGCACGGGCCCTATTCCTCGCGGTCGAACTCCTCATCGGCTTCGAGCACGCGACCGCTGTAGTTGACGTGACTGGTCACGGCATCCATGTCACCGGTCTCGATAAAACGTGCGACCGTGCACTCGTAATCGACCAGCGCGCGATCAAAGACCTCGGGGAAACTCTCGTTCGAGACCTCGTCGGTAAAGGGATTCTTCCATGTCAGATGGCCCAGGTTGCCGGTGCGCTCGGGCAGCTCCGTCGTCACGCGATGGGCAAGGCCGTCGAGCAGCGAGTAGTCGTGCACCAAGCCCTCAACCAGCGAGATCGCGCGCGTCTTTACGGAGCCGGCCGGCTCAATCGCGCGGTAAAGTCGCTGCATATTGGCAACGGCAGCACCGTACTCCCCCGCCGGAATGTCAATGCCGTACACGCGTCCGGCAACATAGCTCATCAGCACGCCGGCCACGCGATTGATGCGATCGGTGGTGACGATCTCGCCCGCCGGCGGGTAATCGTCGACCGTAGCGCCGGCGCGTTTAAGCTGCAGCATCAGTACATCCAGGTCGCTCTCGATCACGGCATGAACCTGACTGCTCGAATCCTCAAGCTCTGAGTCGGATTCCACGATGCCAAACTGCTGCTCATAGACAAAGGGATGGGCGTTGCGGTCGAGCACGTAATGAGACAGCAGGCCCAGCGCAAAAGCGCGACCCAAGCTGGCGTCGCGCGGCAGCAGATGCGACACGCCGTCGCGCAGGCACGCGAACTGGCGAGACATGCGCGACCGATGCATGACCTGCGCTAGCAGCGTGCAGTCGGAAACACGCGGTGTCAGAATGTGAAAGAAAAACGGGTCGGGGCCTTGGTTGCCCAAGATAAAGGCAATGCGCTCTTCATCGGACGTGATGACGCCCTGCGGAAGACGGTCGATGCTTTCCTCGCCAAACAGATGATGGGTGATAAGCGCGGGCATAATGATCCTTTCGATTTCATTCGATGCCACCCATTATGCCCACCGCGCACCCATGCCAAACCTGCGATGGTAAACGACGGCATGCAGACCGTCTACGCAAGCCCCAGGTGCGACTTGACCTCGGCGGCACGACGACGGGACACCGGTACCGTCGAGTTCACGCGGTCGAGCCTGAGCTCCATCAACCCCGTGGAGCCAATCTCAACATTGTGCACGTCTTCCAAATTGACCAGGTAGCTGCGATGAACGCGAATAAAGCCCTCGGAGTCCAAGCGACGCTCGAGCGAAGAGATCGACTCATTGATCAGGTACGTTCCCTCGGCGCAGATGGCGTTGCAAAAATCGGCGCGCGCCTCAAAGTAGCAGACGTCTGCGGCGGGAATGAACACCTTTTTGCCCCCGCGGTCCACCGTCAGACGCAAAGGCTGGCGCGGAGCATGGATAACACGACGGGCACCCAAGGCTGCCTCGATCTTGTCGAGTGCCTTTGACAGGCGTGCGTCCTCGACCGGCTTGACGACATAGTCGACCGCATCGAGGTTATACGCATCGGCGGCAAATTCGGCAAACGCCGTCACAAACACAACCACCGGCGGCGTCTTTAGGTTCTGCAGCGTCTCGGCAAGCTCAATTCCCGAGCGACCGGGCATGGTAATGTCTAAAAACAACACGTCGGGCTTGTTCGACAGAATCGACTCCACGGCTTCGGTGACATTGCCCGCCTCGGCAATCTGGCCCACACGCGTATCCTTTTCCAACAGATAGCGTAACTCAGCCCTAATGGGAGGCTCGTCATCAACTACCAGGATGTTCCAACCCTCGGACATGTGCGCTTCCTCTCTCTCCTCAATACACTCGAGTGCTACGCCGTCAACGGCGCCGGCTCATGCGGCTCGCCGTTCAGCTCGACGATGACCTGCGTGCCAACGCCCTCCTGGGACTTCACGCGCATGCCAGAATCTTCTCCGTAAAAGAAATGGATGCGCTGAAGCACGTTGAAGAGCGCCAGGCCGCAACCTCGCTTGACGGAGCCGTCGGCGGTAATGCTCTCGGGCTCCTCCAAGCGATGCTGCTCAAACAGATGCGCGCAGACCTCTTCGCTCATACCGATGCCATCGTCCTCGACGATGATCTCCAAACCGTCATCGGTCTCGAAAGCCCTAACATGAATAGAAAGCGGCTCGGTCTCGCGCTGCGCGTGTTTGATGCAGTTTTCGAGCAACGGCTGCAAGATAAACGGCGGCACCATGCAATCGCGCACTTCAAAGTCGATATCGACCGAGACGCGCAAACGGCCGTCGCCATACCGGGCCTGCATAAGATTGATATAACGAGTACCCTGTTCCACCTCGTGCTCGAGCGTGGTGAGCGTATCGGAATCAGAAAGCGTCTGACGATAGTAGTTGGAGAAGTCGATCAGCAGCGATCGCGCCTTGTCGGGCTCGGTTCGAACGAGCGACACGATGGTGCTGATGGTGTTAAACAGAAAATGAGGATCGACCTGCGATTGCAAGGCACGAAGCTCAACGCGGGCCGTGAGCTCGTCCTGGCGCTCGAGCTCAAAGCTCGCAAGCTGCGTGGAAATGAGGTCGGCAAAGCCCGAGGCAAGCGCCGTCTGGCGCATATCGATGCTGCTCAGACGGGGATAATACAGCTCGAGCGTGCCCACGCAATGCCCGCGCACGGTAAGCGGTGCGACAATACCGGCGCGCAGGCGCGGAAAGTAGCCACCCGTCTCGGTCGAGGCATCGCGCGAGAACACGCTTTGCTCACCGCTGTTGATCACGTTGAGCGTAGTCCGCAGCACCACCGGGGTGCCCGCGGGGCATTTTGCCGAGTCCTCGCCCCAGCTTGCCAACACCTGCTTGCCGTCGGTAAAGCAGATGGCAGAGGCGATAGTTTCGGACAGGATGATCTTAGAGGCGCCCAGGGCAGCTTCGGGCGTAAGGCCGCGCGACGTGTAGGCGAATATTTTTGAAGCGATGGCGAGCGTGCGGTCGGTTGCGCTCGATGTGAGGTCGTCGGGAACGACAAAGACGTACGAGAAGAAGAAGCACAGCATGACCAAGCCGGCAATGACGACAACGGCCGGAACGGGATTGGGATTATCGGTTAGATCCCAGATGAGCAGCAGGATAAGCAGCGGAACGACAATACCGAGCAAGATGGCTTGAACCACATGCTGAGCGGTACGAAAGACCTTGGTAGAGTTGTAGCTCTTGCCCAGAATCAGCCTATTGAGATCCACCGTCATCTCCTTCTTACTGACGCACCCCAAAGCAATAAAGAGGGCCGCAAGCGACCCTCTCCATTGCATTATGCAATCAAATACTGTGTTTTACATCAAGCCATCGATGAACGGTAGCTTAGGCGCTGTACTTGTTTGCCTCGCCGAAGGTGCCGCCCTCGACAATCCAGCCGTCCTTCATGATGACGTCCATGTTGTCGGTGTTGAGCACGTGGATGTCGGCGGCGACGTCACCGTTGACGACCAGCAGGTCGGCGCACTTGCCGGCCTCGATGGAACCGGTCTCGTCCTCGATGTGGCACATCTTGGCACCGTTGAGAGTGGCACAGGTGATGGTCTCGACCGGGGTGAAGCCGATCTTGTCGACGAACTCGTACATCTCCTCGATGGAGCAGGTGCCGTACGGGGTGACGAAGGAGAAGGAGTCGGAGCCGATCGTCATGATGACGCCGCGCTTCTTGGCCTCGCGCAGGCAGTCGTAGTTGCGCTGCAGCTCCTTCTCGACCAGGGTGCCCTCGTACTTGTCGTGCAGCTCGGGGACGTAGACGGGCGGATAGGTGGCGTACCAGGTGGGCAGGAAGGCGATCGTCGGGGTGAAGAAGGTGCCCTGCTCGGCCATGAGGTCCATGGTGCGCTCATCGATATCGAAGCCGTGAATCAGCTGCTCGCAGCCAAAGCGAACGGAATCGTAGGCAGCGGCGTGGTTGTTGTAGCAGTGGCTCCATACGGGGATGCCGACCATCTTGGCCTCTTCGACCACGGCCTGAATCTCCTCGGAGCAGTAGTGCTGGTCGCGGCCGGAATCCCAGCGCCAGATGCCGCCACCGGTAGCCCAGATCTTGATGGCATCGGGGTTCTCGCGCAGGCGACGACGGACGGCCTTGCGCAGATCCCAAGGACCGTCGACCTGATCGCCCCAGGGGTGCGATTCCTTGTTGAGCTCCTGGCTGCAGTGGTGAGAGTCGCCGTGGCCGGCAACGCGGCAGAAGCCAAGGCCGGTGGCCAGAACGCGCGGGCCCTTGAAGACGCCCTTGTCGATGCAGTCACGGATTTGGATACCAAAGCGGCCGATCTCGCAGACGGTGGTGAGGCCGTGGGTGAGGCAGTCGTAGGCCTGCTTGACGGCGACGGCCTGCTTCTCGAGGAGCGGCTGCATGACCCAGTCGGTGTCATCGTCGGTCAGGTTGCCCGAGAAATGCAGGTGGGTGTCGATCAGGCCGGGAAGGACAGTCTTGCCGGCGGCGTCGATAACCTCAACGCCCTCGGGAAGGTCCTGCATAGCACCGGCGTACTCGATCTTGCCGTTGTCGTCGACGAGAACGAGGGAGTTCTCGACCGGCTCGGCACCGGTACCGTCGATGAGCTTGCCGCCAACGATTGCATACTTAGTGGACATGGTTCCTCCTTATGGATCCATATAGTGGGCGAGGCCGTGTTGGGTTAAGGCCTCACAAAGCTACCCAAGTGGCGCCGGGTTCGGTGCGCGGAAGAGAGGGGCCCGCGCACCTGATCCGCCCCGGCTCGGCGTTACTTTTTGCGGGAATTGGTGAAAGCCATGAGGGCCAGGCCAATAGCCAACCAGCCGATCACGATGCTCCACTCCACCATGTTGAGGGAGGCGGGAGAGAACGGAATCACGAGCAGGCCGATGATGATGGCGCAGGCAGCGATAGCGAGGGAGATGCCAAACTTGCCACCGGGCACCTCGTAGGGACGAGGCAGGTCGGGCTCGGTGAAGCGCATGCGCAGGCAGGCGAGGGCGACCATGCCGCAGGAGAAGATGAAGGCGAGAGCCGACACGTTGGTCAGAGGGATGAGCATGTTCTTGCCCAGGAACGGACCGACGACGGTGATGACGCCCAGAACAACGCAGGCGAGCTTGGGAGCGCCGGACTTGGGGTCGACCTCGGCGAACTTCTCGGGCAGCTGGCCCTTGCGGCCCATGGCGAGCATGATGCGGCTCGTAGCGCCATAGAAGGAGTTCATCGGGCCCATGGGTCCAAGCGTGGCGATGACGAGCATGGCCAGGTACAGGAGCATGTTGATGCCCTTGAGACAGGCAAGCGCGGGAACCGGGCTCTTAACGAACTCATGCCAGTCGAGGATGGTACCGAACGAGTAGATGCAGACCATGTAGAAACCGCCGGCGGCCAGCAGGGCCAGGGAGATGATCTTGCCGAACTTGTTCCAGTTGAGGCCCTCGGCTGCTTCCTCAGCCTGCTGGGGAATGGTGTCGAAGCCAGCGTAGAAGAACGGAGTCAGAACCAGGACCGACACGATGCCGGCGAACAGGCTGGTGCTCTCGGTAGCGGCCTTACCGCCACCAGCGCCGGCGACCTGGGAGAACACGGGCATGGCGTTGTCCGGCGAGCCGGTGAACAGCGAGACGCCCATGGCGAGCAGCATGCCGCAGAGCAGGGCCTTGGTCAGGAAGGCCTGGAGCTTGGCGGCCGAGCTGGCACCGCGGAAGTTGAGGAAGATGACGTAGACTGCAAAGCCGAGCGCGATCAGCGTCGGGAACAGGTAGACGTCGGCCCCCAGGATGGTGTAGAGCTTGACGGCGCGCAGCCACTCAAGGCCGGGCAGGCTGCCGAACATCTCGGACACGAGGGTCGAAATGGCGATGGCCTCCCACGGGCACAGGATGCCGTTGCCCAGAGCCAAAAGCCATCCGGTAATGTAGCTCAGCGTACGGCCAAAGCTACGATCGACATACTCGACGATGCCACCCGAGATGGGGATAGCAGCCGTGAGCTCACCGAAAACAGCTCCGACGGGCACGAGGAAGATTGCACCCAAGAGGAATGCGATCATAGCGGGAACGGGACCGCCGCCCACGACCATCCAGTCGCCGACCTGCAGAACCCAACCGGTACCGATGATGGCACCGAAACCGATGGTGAAGAAGTTCCAGAGCGAAAGCGTTTTCTTCATGCCGCCGTTATCCTCGACTGCAACTTCTGCGTTCTTGTCCGCCATTGTTCCCCTCCTTTCCTTTTTGACGCCCTTGGCGTCACCCCTTGCGCGGTCCGTTTTGCCGCGCGCTTTTATTCCGTGGCTTTAAGATACGGCCTTGGCACAGCAGCGCCGCTTGTAGCTCGACCGATGGCAGAACTGCAAAACGAGCGGCGCCATTTTTGGGACGAACGGCACAGTTTGCAGCCCATTGTTGCCGCCCGCCCGACGGGCGTACGCTCATCGGACGCATATAGAGATGTTTTTGAGGCCGTGTGTTTTGCGCCTTTCGTACCGTTTACCGAGCTTTTGACGCGCAGACCCCTTTGTTGCACATCTTTTTTGTAGGATAGACAGGTTATACATGAGACAAGGCGGTACGAATGGCATACGGATACAACGACGGTGATCAACGGCGACAAAGTGTTCGCCTTGCTGGCCGTACCACGCCGACGCCCAGAAGGGCCACGAGCAGCAATCCGCAACGCCCTCAAGAGCAACCCAGACCTTCGTCTCGGCAGCAGACAAGCAGAGCACGGCAGAGCGACCGTCCGAGTACGGCCACAAGCGCGCAGCAAGATAGCCGCTTGGGCGCGCGCACTCGACAGCGTCAGGCCGAGGTTCCGCAACTGCGCCGTAACGGCGCACGTCAGCCCGGCATCCATATCAACCGCTTCTTTTCGCATCCCCAAGGCGGACGCGACGGCAAGCCCTACCGCTCGACATCGCACGCGAATGCCCCCGCCCTGCCGGCTCGTCGACTTCGCCTCGCACTGTGCTCTATCCTTACCTGTCTGGTCTTTGTGCTTATGAGCTCCTGTATGTCCCACGGGTCGGCCGGTCTCGAGCCCACCGCCGAGGACAAGCTGCTCAAGGCCCCCGTCGCGCCCGGTTATTCTTTCGCCTTTTCGACCCCACGCTCGCAATGGCAAGCCGGCACGATGCCCCATATCTATCAGATCGACCCTGCGTGGTCGGAGCTGCCTTACGCCGGCGGCACCATCCGCCAAAATGCCTGCGGCCCTACCTGTCTTACCATGGTCTACATCTATAAGACCGGCCACACCAATATGACGCCGGTCGATATGTGCGCTCTTTCCGAGGCGGGCAACTATGCGCCCACCGGCGCCACCGAGTGGTCGTTTATGACGAGCGGCGCATGGCGGCTGGGCCTTGACGGAACGGAACTCCATATCGATCGCAGCTCCATCACCCAGGCGCTGCGCTCGGGCGCGCCCATCATCGCATCGGTTCGTCCCGGCACCTTTACCAGCGTTGGACACTATATCGTGCTCTGGGGCATCGACGATGCCGATCAAGTGGGAGTCTACGACCCCAACTCGCAAAGCCGCAGTGCCCGCCGCTGGGGCGTCGTAGAAGTCCTCAATGAAATCGAAGCCATGTGGGCCTACTACTAGTCATTTAAGATCGTCCCCAATGACTAGGTGAATAGCAAAAGCCCCGCAGTCGGAGCGGACTGCGGGGCTCATGAAGAGAGGCTAGTTTGTGGACGCTTTGCCTGGCGCCCACGAGAGATGCAACAGAGTAGAGACTACTCGTGGATGCGGGTACCGGAGAGGCCGGCCATGGTCTCGGCGGCCTTGTCCAGGGCGCCGATGATGCAGGTGCGGCCCTTGCGGGAACGGGCGAACTTGATGGCGGCGCGGACCTTGGGCTCCATGGAGCCCTTGCCGAACTGGCCCTCGTCGGCCAGGCGCTCGGCCTCGTCGGCGGTGATGTCCTCGAGCTCCTCCTGGTTGGGCTTGCCAAAGTTGATGGCGACATGCTCGACGGCGGTCAGCAGGAACAGGACGTCGGCATCGCAGTCCTCGGCCAGCAGCTCGCCGCCCAGGTCCTTGTCGATGACGGCGGGAACGCCCTTGTAGCAGCCCTTGTTCTCGTAGTCGCGGACGACGGGGATGCCGCCGCCACCGCAGGCGATGACGATGAACTCGTTGTCGAGCAGGTTGAGGATGGAGTCGGCCTCGACGATCTTCTTGGGATCGGGGGAGGCGACGACGCGACGCCAGCCGCGGCCGGAATCCTCGACGAAGACCTTGGAGGGGTCCTCGGCCATGAACTCCTTGGCCTGCTCCTCGGTGTAGAAGGGGCCGATCGGCTTGGTCGGGTTCTTGAACGCGGGATCGTCGGGGTCGCACTCGATCTGGGTGACGACGGTTGCGGCGTGCCAACGCTTATAGCGCTTGTGCATCTCGCGGCCAATGCCCTGCTGCAGGTGATAGCCGATGTAGCCCTGGGACATGGCGCCGCACTCGGGCAGCGGCATCTCGGGGGTGCCGATGGCGTCGTGGGCGGCGGCGAAGGCGTTCTGGATCATGCCGACCTGCGGACCGTTGCCGTGGGTGATGATGATTTCGTTACCCTGCTCAATCAGGCCGAGAAGGGCGTGAGCGGTGTTGCTCACGGCCTCGATCTGCTCAACGGGGTTGTTGCCGAGGGCGTTGCCGCCAAGGGCGACGACAATACGATCGGGCTTGCCAAGAGGCTTAGACATTGCTGGAATCCTTTCTGTAAAAGGCCTACAACCCATTAATAACCCGCGTCCGTGCAATACGCGAGTTTATTAAGGTTTATATTCTCTTTATCGCTCATTTTATTCATTTTGAAAATAGTTGAACGGTGAACGGTCGTTTTTATCCGCTCAGCGTACAGAACCCCAGCTCAGATATGTTTACGCCATTTACGTGCGACTTTATTTTAATAGAGCAGGGATTAGACCAGATTATGCAAACTGTATCTTTGCTAAACACAAAACAGGCAGCGTAATATCTTACTCGCACTATACGAGATTCTATGCACTTATTGGACGAGTATGCAGCCCTGCAATAACATGGCGTTTTTCATCCAACTTAAGGAATAGACGAGCGCCCATACCGCGCGTCGGCCGGCAGCCGGCGAGCCGTCTCGTCGATTGCCGCTTCCAGAAAATCAAAAACTGATATTGCGCGCGCAATTGCTGCATGGTACTTTAGCGAAGAACAGCGCGGGCTGGGGCGACAGAGATCTGTCGTGAAGTTTGGGTTCGGCGACCCCGCTGCTGTCTTCTCCTTATCCGCCAGCGAACCCCTTGAGCGACGGATTGAGGAGGTCCTTACTATGACAAAAATGCTCAAGATCACGCTAAATGGCGAGACGTTTCTCGCCGACATGCTCTGGGACAAGGCTCCCGAGGCATGCAAGCTGTTCGAATCATCCTGTCCAGTCGAGTCACGTATCTTTTCGGCCAAGACCTGCGATGCCGAGGTAACCTATCCTGTCTCGGGCCCCATCGCCAATTACGAGCACATCGAGAACCCCGTCTTTCACGAGCCAGCGGGCGCCGTGAGCTGGTATGGCGGATGGTCGTCAATCTGCATCTTCTTTGACGTGTGCGAGCCCTTTGGCACCTGCAACATGTTCGCCCGCATCTGCGAAGCCGACCGCGAGCGTTTTGCCGCCGCCTGCCGCAATGTCTGGGACAACCAGGGCATGTACATTAAAAACGAAATCGTCGAGATCGAAACGGAGGCCTAAAGATGATGGATATCAACAATCTGCTCACGCTCGACCTTGCCGAGTACACCACTGCACTTGAGGCCCTCGCCGATCAAATGATGCTCGAGGAACCGCGTGACATCGACTACATGCGCCGCCGCAAACTCGACACCGGCCGCGAATTCGCCGTCTGGAACTTCACCGTCGGTTACTGCATGAACGCCGCCGACGCCCTCTCCCTCCTGCGAGCCCAGGCCAACGAAAACGCCAACGACGGCACCGCCGACCTCGCAACGATCAAAAACAGTGCCGCACGCCTGTGCGACTGGTTCTCGGGCGCCTTCGACGTCACCGGCAAAATGGATGACACCACGGCAATCCTCGCCCACAGCCGCGACCTCTACGCCCAGGTAGAGACTCACGAACAGTTTGCAGCCCTCACCCGCGCCACCGAGCGCTATCTGGTCCAGCTCCAATTTTGGGTCGACCGCCAGATTCCCTGGCCGGCCATTAGCGACCTCGTCCACGGCTACCGCCTACGCACAGAGAGCGGCGAGACAAGGTAACCAAGCAAGCAGCACCGACAACACCCCACCATCGGGATCCAAAGTAAGAATCAGAGGGCTGGAGACGCACCCAACAGCGTCCCCAGCCCCTTCGCAAAGTAGAGCACTGTTTCAGTGGCTTTGAGGCCTATTCGAACCTTTGCTATCTCCCAATTTTTGTATATTTACGACATTATTATCTGCCAATTTTTGTATGATTTTAGGCGATTCTATCTGTTAATTTTTGTCATTTGGGGGTTTAATGCTACGCCGTAAGGTCACTGATAGGCTTTTGAGCTGGAAGAATAACTCCAATAAGGCATTACTCGTTACTGGTGCGCGTCAGATTGGCAAGAGCTATGCGATTCGCGCGTTTGGAAAAAGCAACTACGCGTCGTATTTTGAGGTCAATTTACTACTCGATGTCGAAGCAAGGAATGCACTTGTTGGCGCAAAGAACTCCGTTGACTTTATCAACCGCGTAGCCCTTCTTGCGGATGCGCCGCTTGTTGAGGGCGATACGCTTGTCTTTGTCGATGAGATTCAGGAGTATCCGCAGATCGTTACACTCATGAAGGCGTTGGTCGAGGATGGGCGCTTTAGCTATGTCTTCTCGGGGTCTATGCTTGGGACTGAGTTTAAGGGGATCTCTTCTTTTCCGGTGGGGTATGTAGAGCACATTGTTATGCGCCCGATGGATTTTGAAGAGTTTTGTTGGGCAAACAGCGTCAGCGAGAATGTGCTTGCAGGCATTCGCAGCTGCCTTGTCGAGAAACATCCTGTCGAAAACTATATTCATGAGGCGATGCTCAAGAACTATAGAGCTTATATCGTTTGCAGCGGTATGCCGGAGGTCGTTCAGAACTATATTGATTCGGGTTATTCGCTCGTAAGCACACGTGAGCTTCAAACTCAGCTGGTCGATCAGTACAAAAGCGATATCTCAAAATATGCATCGACTCGCGCGTTTAACGTTCGGTCGATTTTTGAGCAAATTCCCGTTCAGCTTGAGGCGGAGTCTCATCGCTTTGTTGTTTCGTCTCTGGGTGAGGGAGCTCGCCTTAAAAAATATGAGCAGGATTTCCTGTGGCTTGTTAACGCAGGTGTTGGATTGATGGTCGCCAGGGTGACGGAGCCACGGAGTCCTCTCAAGAGGACGGAGAAAACGACAGCCTTCAAACTATACGAGTCTGATACAGGCATGCTCGCATCGCGATACCCTGGCAGCACTGCACGCGCTGTCTATCTTGATATGAAAACTCCCAACCTTGGTGGTCTCTATGAGAACGTGGTCGCGCAGGAACTCGTTGCCCTCGGGGCGGATGCATGGTACTACCAAACGCGTGAGGTCGGTGAAGTTGACTTTGTGATCGAAGGCGTCCACGGTCATGTTGTCCCAATCGAGGTCAAATCGGGCAAGAAAGTTCGAGCGCACGCGGCCCTCGATCGTCTGATGAGTGTGGGCGAGTACAAAATTCCCGAGGCCGTTGTACTAAGCCACGAGAATCTCAGCAAAGAGGGCAAGGTTCTGTACGTTCCAATCTACATGACGTTTTGTCTCGATGAGTTTATGGAAAAGGATGACCCCAATAACGATTTCTCGTTCGCGCCCATATCTCTCTAGCCATTTGAATCTGCAATCCAGCCCCGTCCACGCATCAATGCATTTCCCAAGGTGCTGCGCGTTTCGCGGCAAAGCCGCGAAAAAGCAAAGGGATAAGAAGCCGCAACAACCCCGCCCCCCATCCATCCCCAAAGCAACGCGCCTTTCGCGGCAAAGCCGCGAAACAGCGACCGGGACAAAAGGCCCCACCAACCACGTCCTTCATTCAGCCACACAATCCAAGGACGTAGTCGTAGCAGGATCTGAGGGCTGACCTTCGCGGACACTCCGCAGGACGAAAGAACCCCCGCCGCACGTAGTGCACAGCGGGGGTTCTTTCATGTCCGAGGACGTCCGCGAAGGTCAGCCCTCAGATCCTGCGGTGGGAGACCTAGGCCTCGTTGTACACCGTCTTGAGCTTCAGCAGGTGAGCATAGCGGTCCATAGCGGCCTGCTCGTTCTCCTTGAAGAGCTCCTCGGCGCGCTCGGGGAAGGAACGCGTCAGCGAAGCGTAACGGGCCTCGTTCATCAGGAACTCCTGATAACCGCCCGCGGGCTCCTTGGAATCGAGCGAGAACTTCTTGCCGGCAGCAGCCTCGGGGTTGAAGCGGAAGAGGTTCCAGTAACCGCACTCGACAGCCTTCTTCATCTCGGCCTGGCAGTTCTGCATGCCGCCCTTCTTGATGGAGTGCATCTCGCAGGGGCTGTAGCCGATGATGAGGGACGGGCCGTCGTAGGCCTCGGCCTCGTGAATGGCCTTGAGGGTCTGAGCCGGGTTGGCGCCCATGGCGACCTGCGCCACGTAGACGTAGCCATAGCTCATGGCAATCTCGGCCAGAGACTTCTTCTTGGTCACCTTACCGGCAGCGGCGAACTGAGCGACCTGGCCCAGGTTCGAGGCCTTAGAGGCCTGACCACCGGTGTTGGAGTAAACCTCGGTGTCGAAGACGAAGACGTTGACGTTGTGGCCGGAAGCCAGGACGTGGTCCAGGCCACCGAAGCCGATGTCGTAGGCCCAGCCGTCGCCGCCGAAGATCCAGAAGGACTTCTTGGTGAGGTAAGCCTTGTCGGCGAGAATCGCCTTGGAAGCGTCGCAGCCGCACTTCTCGAGCTCGGCAACGTAGGCAGCGGCAGCGGTCTTGGAGGCCTCAGCGTCGTTGACAGAGTCGATCCAAGCCTGGCCGGCAGCCTTGAGCTCATCGGACGGACCATCGGCAGCGATGATGTCCTGGGTAGCGGCGATCAGCTTCTTCTGGACGGCCTCGTAACCGACGGCCATGCCCAGACCGTGCTCGGCATTGTCCTCGAACAGGGAGTTGTTCCACGCCGGGCCGTGACCGTCCTTGTCCTTGCAGTAAGGAGCGGTGGCAGCGGGGTTGCCCCAAATGGAGGAGCAGCCGGTGGCGTTGGAGATGAACATGCGGTCGCCGGCGACCTGGGTCACCAGACGTGCATAGGCGGTCTCGGCGCAGCCGGCGCAGGAGCCGGAGAACTCCAGGTAGGGCTGCTTAAACTGGCTGCCCTTGACGTTGGCCGCGATGAGCTCCTTCTTCTCGGAGACGTTCTCGACCATATAGTCCCAAACGGGCTGCTGATCCATCTCCTGCTCGGTGGGAACCATCTCGAGGGCGCCCTTGGGGCAGACCTTGACGCAGTTGGTGCAGCCCATGCAGTCGAGCGGGGACACGGCCATGGTGAACTTCATGCCCTTGGCCTTGGGGCCCATGGCGTCGAGCGTGCGGGTAGCCTCGGGCGCGGCGGCAGCCTCGTCCTCGGTCATCGCGAACGGACGGATGGTGGCATGCGGGCACACATAGGCGCACTGGTTGCACTGGATGCACTTGGTCTCGTCCCAGTGAGGAACGACCACGGCGACGCCGCGCTTCTCGTATGCAGAGGCGCCCAGCTCAAACTGGCCGTCGGCACAATCGACGAAGGCGGAAACAGGCAGGCTGTCGCCATCCATGCGATCGATGGGCTCGAGCAGGTTCTTGACCTGCTGGGCGATGGCGGACTTGGTCTCCTCGGAGAGCTCGACGGGAGCGGCATCCTCGGCGGTAGCCCAGTCGGCCGGAACCTCGAACTTACGGAAGGCGGTAGCGCCGGCATCGATGGCCTTGTGGTTGGCGTCGACGATGGCCTGGCCCTTCTTCATGTAGGACTTGGTAGCCGCGTCCTTCATGTACTGCAGGGCGTCCTCGGCGGGCAGGACCTTGGCCAGCGCGAAGAAGGCGGACTGGAGCACCGTGTTGGTGCGCTTGCCCATGCCGACCTTGGCGGCCAGGTCGATAGCGTCGATCAGGTAGACGTTGACGTTGTTGTTCGCGATGTAGCGCTTGGCCACGGCGGGCATGTGCTCGGCGAACTCCTCGTCGCTCCACTGGCAGTTGACCAGGAAGGTGCCGCCCGGCTTGACGTCGCGGACCATCTTGAAGCCCTTAACGATGTAGCTGGGGTTGTGGCAAGCGACAAAGTCGGCCTTGGTCACGTAGTACGGCGAACGGATCGGGGAATCACCAAAGCGCAGGTGCGAGACGGTGACGCCGCCGGTCTTCTTGGAGTCGTACTGGAAGTAGGCCTGAACGTACTTGTCGGTGTGGTCGCCGATGATCTTAATCGAGTTCTTGTTGGCGCCGACGGTACCGTCGCCACCCAGACCCCAGAACTTGCACTCGATGGTGCCGGGGGCTGCGGTGTTGGGCGCATCCTCGGCCTCGGGCAGGCTCAGGTTGGTCACGTCATCGACGATGCCGATGGTGAACTCGCGCTTGGGCTCGTCCTTCTTGAGCTCCTCGAAGACAGCGAACGCGGACGCGGGAGGCGTGTCCTTGCTGCCCAGGCCGTAACGGCCGCCGACGACCTTGATGCCCGTCTTGCCGGCCTCGTAGAGAGCGGAGACGACGTCCTGGTAGAGCGGCTCGCCGATGGAACCCGGCTCCTTGGTGCGGTCCATAACTGCAATCTTCTTGACGGTCTCGGGGAGAACGTCGACAAAGTGCTTGATGGAGAACGGACGGAACAGGCGGACCTTGACCAGGCCGACCTTCTCGCCGTGAGCGTTGAGGTAGTCGATGACTTCCTCGAGCACGTCGCAGAAGGAGCCCATGCACACGACGACACGATCGGCATCGGGAGCGCCGTAGTAGTTGAATAGGCCGTAATCGGTGCCGAGCTTCTCGTTGATCTTCTT
Source organism: Collinsella aerofaciens (assembly GCF_040910245.1). Taxonomy (GTDB): domain Bacteria; phylum Actinomycetota; class Coriobacteriia; order Coriobacteriales; family Coriobacteriaceae; genus Collinsella. The sequence continues at coordinate 73,627 of NZ_JBDGAY010000007.1, read as the reverse complement.
CATGTAGCCCTCGACGACGGCGGGAAGCTCGTCGTAGACCTTGTTGCAGGCCTCGCGGTTCTGGAAGAAGATGTCACCGTTCTCGTGGCTGCCGCGGGTGTGCGGGTGCTCAGGGTTGAGCGCGTGGTCGCGGAAAGCCTGGACGGCGTCCATGTCGCACATCTCGGCAAGATCCTTGTAGTCCCACATGGCGACCTTCTGGATCTCGTGGCTAGTGCGGAAGCCGTCGAAGAAGTTAAGGAACGGGGTCTTGCCCTCGATGGCGGCAAGGTGAGCCACCGGCGAGAGATCCATGACCTCCTGGACGTTGCCCTCGGCGAGCATGGCGAAGCCGGTCTGACGGCAGGCCATGACGTCGGAGTGATCACCGAAGATGTTCAGGGCGTGCGAAGCGACGCAACGCGCGGAGACGTGGAAAACGCCCGGGAGCTGCTCTCCTGCGATCTTGTACATGTTCGGGATCATCAGGAGCAGACCCTGAGAAGCCGTGTAGGTGGTGGTCAGAGCACCGGCGCCCAGCGAACCGTGAACGGTACCGGCTGCACCTGCCTCGGACTCCATCTCGACGACCTTGACCGGGGTGCCGAAGATGTTCTTGCGACCCTGGGCCGCCCACTGGTCGACATGGTCGGCCATCGGGCTGGACGGCGTAATGGGATAAATTCCCGCTACCTCGGTGTACGCATACGAAACATATGCGGCCGCCTCGTTGCCGTCCATAGACTTAAACTTACGCGCCATATACCCCTCTCCTCTCATATAGGTATACAGGCCCCGGCGCTCGCCGGGATGTTGGCGTGATGGGATTTTCGTTGTTGCTTCCGATCATCTGACAGGCGGACTCAGCGGCAGGTACATGGCGTGGAGAGAAGGCATGCCGAGGCGAGGAGAGCTGCACGCGCTCCACAGGCCCAGCTACCCGTCTTGCACATGACCGAGCGCCGCAAAGACCGCATGCCGGATGCTCCCGGGCACGCCCCGGCGATGGGAAGCGCCCGCAACGGAAATCCGCATGCGGGTTTATTGTACCCCGCCGTCAGGCCATATTTCGGCAAATATAGGTGGGCGGTAAAGGTTTACCTCGGGTGACTATTGTGCGCCCGGCACCGACGGACACAGTCCCCTGGAACCCCACAGCAGTTGCGGTGAAATAGGGACTGTTTTTGCCGTTAACGGCCTTAATCAGTCCCTATTTCACCGCAACTCATTGGGGGGATGAGCTAGAGGGCGCCGAGGAGGATGGCGTAGGTGGTGGATTCGCCGAGTTTGAGCTCGTCGCCGGGGCTGAGCTGGGCGGAGCGGCCAGGCTCTACTTGAATACACACACTCGTGGCCCCGTTTACCACCACGGTGCCGTTCGTGGACGCCAGGTCCTCGACAAACCATGTGCCAGAATCGTCGCACCAGATATGGGCATGGCGGGCCGAGACGTCGTCGCCGACGTCGGTGATGTCGCCCTCCCCCGTTGCCAGTGCGCCGATCTCGACGCCTTCCTCACTCGGCTGGATCCAGCGCGGGGCGCTCACCACGTAGCCGTTTTGCACGCGCAGCAGTCCCAGCGGATGCGCCGGCGCGACCTCGTGCTCGCCCGCGACCGAAGATGTGCTCAGCGAGCGCGGCGTCGACGTGGCGCCGCCACAGGTCGCATGAGCGTAGTCGATGGCATAGGTCACCGACGAACGTACATCTGCCGAGCAACCCACGGCGACAAACAGCACCAGGATGGCCTCGGCGCGCTCGGCGGGCATGAGTTCAGCCGCCTGCGACAGGCGCTCGAGCGCATTGCGATAGAGATTCGTGTCCTGGTGGCATTCCTCGAGTGCCCGCACCATGGGCTCGCCAGCGGGGCCGCACACCATATTGGTCACGGCCGCGGCGTCCATGGGGTTGCGACGGCGCAGGGCCAGCTGCGACATAATGCGCGCGGCCGAGGTGCCGTAATCGGCAAAATAACGTTCCTGCAGCGTGCCGACCGGCGCGCGCACGATAAAGCGCGAAACCCAGGAGCGATCGGCGGCACGGCTCTGCGGACTACGGCCGTCGGCGAGCGGGCGACTCGAGAGCACCAAGCCGCACAGTTCGATATGGCTCAGGTGCGCTGCGCGCTTAAAGATGTCAAACATTGCCCCGCACGGGGTGAGCTCAGCTTGAGAAGCCATGGCTTAGCCCTCCTTGGTCGCAGGGATGGTGTCGGATACTTCGGCCGGCCCGCCAAAGGCGCGGGCAGCCGCGGCTCCGCCGGCAAGCGGCGTCGCCATGGGAATTTTCGCACGTCGTGCTGACACGACGGGAAGCTCAAAGGCAAACCCCATCGCCAGCAAAAACCACGTGAGCGCATAGGTTGCAATTATGGCGGCCACCAGGCCACCCGCCACGGCATGCTGGGAAAACACAGCGCATGCGAGTGCGGCCAGAGCCGGCACCTCGCAGGCGGAAAGGGCCAACACGCCCTGCAGGAATCCCGCACGGCGGTCGCGCGCCAAGGCCCCGGCAGCGATGCCCACCATGCCCGGCAGCGCCAACGCCAGCACAGCGACGATGCCTGGCAACTTTCCGGACCACATAAGAGGCCCCGCGGCAATCGTCACATGGGCGCCCGACGCCAACAGTGCCGCTGACACCACGACCACGGTCCAAAGCACGCCGCATACCGCCGTCGCACCAACCATCGCCGCACGCCGGACTGTGTGCCCCGATACCTCCATCGGGCACGGCATGAGCGGCTCGGCGCGAAGCGAGCGGGCGACATTTTGCGCATAGTGGTCGCAAAATGTCGAGAGCGCCGCCTCCACCGCAGCCGGCTCGGGACGATCTTCCTGATGGCAGGACAGGCAGGTCATCACCACATCGAACAGCTGAGCGTCGACAAACGCCAGCGCATCGCGCAAATCCTCGGAATTTGGATCGAGCCCCAGCTGCTGAGCCTGTTCGGCCGCGGCAAGTGCCACATCGGGCTCGCGTCGCAGCAGCTGCGTCAAGTCGCAGCCGGGCGCGTGGGCGCCGACGGGATAATCGGGCAGCGTATCCATCTTGAGGCGATAAGGGCTGGCGATATCGCGCGTCTTTTTGCGCGAGCCCGAAGTACCCGACGCACCCGGCGCTACTTCGTACGGCGCGACACCGGCGATGAGCTCGTAGACCGCACTCGCCGCTGCGTAGACATCGATCGCCGGCGACATGCGAAGCATGCGCAGGTCGGGGATATCGTCGGTGAGCATCTCGGGCGGGGCGTAGGCCACCGTCGCACGGCGCAACGTGGCATAGCGCTCGGTAAACGACGCCTTGCCGCCGGTGCCGGCCACCGCAGAGGCGGGCTCGAGCGCCAGCGACGAGCCAAAGTCGATCAAGCACAGGTCGAAGGTGCCTTCGGCAAGCTGTCGGTCGAGCGGCAGGCGCGCCGTGCGCACCATAACATTAGCGGGCGAGATATCGCGGTGGACAAAACCCTCGCCCACCAAGCTCATGCGGCAGAGCAGATCGAACAGGTCGCGACCCAGGCGCGCCGCCACGAGCGGTGACAGACGCCCGGCGTCGTCCACGGCAAGGCGCGAGCGCAGGCGAGCGAGCGTCTCGCCCTCGACCCACTCCATGACGATCACGGGCACGCCGTCGACCTCGCCCCACCCATATAAGCGGGGAAAGCCCTTAAGGCCCGAAAGGGCACGATGGCATTCATATTCCTCGCGAAACGCCGCCTTGAACTTGGTGACCAGCGCCTCGTGGGCGACATCGTCATCAAATTCGTCGCGCGTTGGCAAGATGAGCTGCTTGAGCGCCACGGCCTCGCCCTGCGCGTTGACGGCACGCGTCACACGGCCGATACCGCCGCGGCGCATGGTGGCGTCATCGGCAAACAGCATCGTAAAACGGCGCAGGTAGGCGGGAAGCTCGTCCGCGCCCAGGGCGACGGCCGGCTCAAACCCGTCGACGCGCGCCAGGCGCAGGCCCACCATGGGATCACGGTTGAGCGACTGGGCTGCCGTAGAAGCGAGGTCGTTCGTCATAGGGCGATCGCCGCCACATTGGTGTTGAAGTTGTTGAGCGCGACGTCGTCGTCGCCATAGTGTCCAACCCATTGACACAGGTTGGTATAGCAGCCCCACAGATTGGCATACTGCCGATACCACTTAGATTTGGTCGAGAACCTTTGCCGACCGAACTCGGCACGGATAACAAACATGTCATTCGCCAGGGTGTCGCACGGTCCGATATCGCCCGTAGCGTTATAGGTCGAAACCACGCTATTGGCGCGGGTGACATAGCCATCGAGCATGTTGTATTTGGTCACGAGCCAGCTGTGAATACTCTCCTCCTCGGCAGCCGAGAGGCCACCCGAGCCCGCGTCCCCGCCGGCACTGCCGTCCGTCGAGCCACCACTCGAAGATCCACCGCCAGAGGCGGAGCCCGAACCGGAACCGCCGCCCGACGAATCGGAGCTGGAGCCAGACGAACCCGAACCGCCGGGCTTGCCTGTCTGTTGGGCGTCCTGCCCCTTCTGCTGCTCGGCCTTATTGACGACAGAAGCCACGCTGTTATTGGAAAGCTTCGTAATGACCTTGGTGTTGGTGAGCACGATGGTCTTGCCGTTTGCCAGCGTGATCTCGTTGGACGCCTGCTCGCCCTCGTCCGCGGGGTCGACGCCAAACACGGTGCGCCCGACCACGCTCGCCCACGCATATCCAGTTGTCGTTCCCAAGTCGCTTTTGGCCTTGCGCCCAATATGCAGCTCGCGCGCAGCATGCGCCTGCACCATGGACGGCACCGTCATGCCATAAGCCGAAACACCGGCTATGACCAGCACGAGCGAGCAAGACAGCAGCACATACGCCCGAGGCGCCAGGCCCAGCCGGCGTCGCATGCGCACCGCGGCGCCACGCTTTGTCTGAATGCCCCCGGGCCGCATGCGTTCTCCTCCAACAAAAACACGCCGCTTAAAAGCGGCGCATTCTTTCATATTCACATTTGAGTGTATCAGCGAACCCAAAAGGTTGCGCAACGAATGGGCAAATACGAGGTGCAGACGGACCCATCCACGCGATAAGCGGATGAAAAGCAGGTTTGTTGAACAACAAATGAATGAACGCGTGCCCAATTATGAGTGCCCCGTGCGGCAGGCCGACGGGACATGCCGTGGAGCTGACGCCGCCTAGATCGCGCGGCGGGCCTCGATAGCGCGGCCAAGCGTAAGCTCGTCGGCATACTCCAAGTCGCCGCCCACGGGAAGGCCGCTCGCAAGACGCGATACTTCAACGCCCAATGGCTTGATGGTGCGAGCAAGGTAGCTCGCCGTGGTCTCGCCCTCGATGTTGGGGTTGGTGGCGATAATGACCTCGTGGATGTCCTCGTGGCCCAGGCGCGCCAGCAGCTCGCGGATATGCAGCTGCTCGGGACCGATCTTGTCCATGGGGCTGATCACGCCGCCCAGCACATGGTACAGGCCATGGTAGCTGCCCGTGCGCTCGATTGCCTGGACGTCGCGCGGCTCGCCCACCACGCAAATGCGAGTGGTATCGCGCATCGGGTCCTGGCAGATGGAGCACTCGTCGGCCGTGGCGTAGTTAAAGCAACGGCTGCAAAAGTGGACCTCCTGCTTGACCTCCAGGATGGCCTCGGCCAGGCGGCGGGCCTCCTCGGCATCGGCCTCGAGCAGGTAATAGGCGATGCGCTGGGCCGACTTGGGACCAATGCCCGGCAGACGGCCCAGTTCATCGAGCAGTTTTTGCAGACTGTGATTCGCACTCATATATATGCGTGTCTTAGAACGGCATGCCCGGGATGTTGAGGCCGCCGGTGATGGCGCCCATCTGCTTGTTGGCGAGCTCGTTGACGCCGCGGACGGCCTCGTTGACGGCAGCCATGATCATGTCCTGCAGCATATCGACGTCCTCGGGATCGAGGGCATCGGGATCGATGGTGAGGTTGACGAGCTCCATCTCGCCGTTAACGGTCACCTTGACCATGCCGCCGCCGGCAGAGGCGTCGACGGTCTGGGACTTGAGGTTCTCCTGCGCGGCGGCAAGCTGCTCCTGCATCTTGCGAGCCTGCTTCATCATCTGCTGCATGTTCATACCGGCCATAATGGCTCCTTTGCGTGCGGCCGCGCGACAAGCTGCAAGGGCAGCCGAGACGCGGCGGGACTTTCAAACTCAAAAATCGTACCACGGCGCGCGGCCAGCGAGCGGGGCGGACGTGTTACCTCAGTCGATATACATGTCCTCCAGCGCAGGCCGCGCCTAAAGATTATGCAAGGTCAAATAATTCGCATCTGCATAATATTGAAAGCTAAATCTTGTAGAGCCGGAATCCGACATGTAATGCGTACCACTAAATGGCCAAATGCCGAGCCACTGCTCGAGGCGGCGCTCATGACGGCGGGGTATAATTTGATTGCCATAGATAGCAATTTGGAGGTGCCCCATGAATGCCCCCGACATGCTCCAGAACATCCGCTCAAAACACCCCGTTGCATATGTGGTTCTCTATCTCTTTGTCGGCTGGGCATTGCTGGTTGTCATCACCCATGCCATAGCCTTTGGAGCAGAACTGCTGATAGCCAGCTCGGACCAGCCCGTCGTCAAATGGGAAGCGACCGATGAGTGCACCGACGGAACCCGAACCATTTACTACAACAGCCCGTCCCTCTACCAAGAGTTCAAGGTCAAGATAAAGGACTCCAAGATTGTCGATGCCGAACTGGGCTCTTTATTTACAATCGGAGCAACCGTCAACGCCGAGCAAGTCGAATACACGGACAGCCATGCGACATATCGTATCGACCTCAGCACCCTAGGCCGACCGTCACGCGCCTGTCTGCTCGAATGCGATATACGCGGCACCACACTACACATGTCCGAAATACAGATGCGCCCGGACAAAGAGACCTCTTCTTGAGCAGCATACCCGCCCGCACAGTTACTCCACCGGTTTGAAGATGGTGGCCTGTCCAAAGACGTTGCGGATGAGGGCTTTGGCCTCATCCTCGGTCTGCGGGATGCTCGGGGCTGCGCCCTGGTGGCCGAAGGGACTGCCGGCGCCGGGGTTGGACTCCCAAGGGGCAGCGGGGGCGTCATCGCTTGCGGGAGCGGACGTCGCAGCTGCGGGAGCCGCGGCTGAAGCGGCAGGGCTGGGCGCAGGCACCGCGGCAGGCACGTCGAACGGAGGAAGATCCTCCCCGCTCGCATCGCCGGCGAAGCCACCGACCATGGCGTCGTCGTAGGGCACCTGCTCGGATTCCCACGGCGCAGCCTGCGCAGGCGGCTGAGCCATGGGAGCGGACGCGCGCTCGGGTGCGCGGGGCGCGGGCTCGGTCGGGAGCTCGCCCGTGGCAGGAGCGCCGGCAGGGTTGTCGGAGCGCAGCCAGGGGGCCTTAGCCAGGTCGGATGACTTGGGCGCAGGCGCGACGGCGGGCTTGGACGCGGGGACCGGAGCAACCGGTTTGGGCGCAGCGGGTTCAGGCGCCGATGGGGTCGGTGCCGCTACCGGTGCCGCTTTTGGCTGCGTCGCGCTGGCGCTCGAGGATGCAGGGACCGCCGAGGACACGGGTTGCGGGTCCGCAGATACCGCAGCCCGTGCAGATGGAGAATGCTCCTCATGTTGAGGAGCCGGCGTGCCACCTCCATCCAGGACGTAGTCGACGGTGCGACGACCGAAGACCGCGCAGACCGTCGGCAGGACCACCGATTGCGTGTCGGCGCGACCGAGCATCTTGATGGCAAAGGTCGAGCCCGCGGGGAACGAGACCGTGAGCTTGGAGCCGTCGTCGGCCATGGCGCGGGCGTTAAGCAGAAGAGCCGCGTAGGAGGCTTGCTGAGCTTTGACGCGCTCGACGACCTCGGCCCATTTGCGCTGGAGCTCGCCGGCGTCCTCGACCGCGGGGGTCTCGGCAGCACCGGCGGCGGCAACCTCAGCGGCGTTGTTGGGCTTGGACACCGGCACGGTCGATGCAGCAGGCACGGGAGCCGGAGCCGCAACGGGCTGAGGTGCAGGCGTTACAGGCTTGGGCGCGGGAGCCGGAGCCGCGGACTTGGGTGCAGGCTGGGCAGCCGGAACAGCAGCGCCGCGGTCCCAAGGCATGCCGCCCTGATGCGCGGACGTAGCAGCGGGAGCGGCAGATGCCACAGGGGCAGCAGCCCGGGCACCCGAGATCAGCGTCGGCTGCTGGACAGCGGGTGCGGATGCAGCAGGCGCACTCGCTTGAGCAGCAGCCACGCTCGCCGGCACGGCGCCGTTGGCAACCATGGCCTCCAGGCGTGCCACGCGCTCGGCCAATGCCTCAATCGTTAAATCAGCCTCGGGACGTGCCAGACGCGTGCAGGCGATCTCGAGCACCAGGCGCACGTCGCTCGCACCCCTCATCTCCAGTGCGGCATCGTCGAGCACTGTCAGCACACGGGCCAGGCGGTCGGCAGGATGCTCGCCAAAGGCAGCGGCCTCGGCAGCAAGCGCCTCGGCCTGCTCGGAGCCGCCCTCAAACAGCTCGGCACGGGCACCGGCAACGCAGGCAACATACACGTCGCGCACATGCGCCACCAAGTCACGCGTCAGCTCAAGCAGGTCATTGCCCTCCTCGACCTGTGCGCGAATGAGCCCATACAGCTCGGCGACATCGCGATCAGCAATGGCGCGCGCAAACTCGCCTAGAATCTGGTCCGAAACTTCGCCCAAAAGCGAACGGGCATCGTCCGCATGCACGGCGCCGTTGCCAAAAACGCTCAGCTGCTCCAGCGTGGAGAGCGCGTCGCGCATGCCGCCCTTGGCATGGCGCGCCACGATAGCCAGCGCCTCGTCGTCGTAATCGAAGCCCTCCTGCTCGCACACGTATGCCAGGCGGCGCTCGATATCCTCGTTGCCGATGCGATGGAAATCGAAGCGCTGGCAGCGTGAGAGGATGGTCTCCAGAATCTTTTGCGGGTCGGTGGTGCACAGCACAAAGATCACGTGCGCCGGCGGCTCCTCGAGCGTCTTGAGCAGCGCGTTAAACGCCGCCGTCGTGAGCATGTGGACCTCGTCGATGATATAGATCTTGTACTTGCCACGCACCGGGGCAAAGTTGACGGAGTTGATGATTTCCTCGCGCACGTTGTCTACGCCGGTACGGCTTGCGGCATCGAGCTCGTAGACATCGGGGTGGTTGCCCTCGGCGATGAGCTCGCATTCCTCACAGGTGCCGTCGGGCATGCAGCCGCTCGCACCCTCGGCGCGCGCCGCCTCGGCATTGCGACAGAGCAGCGCCTTGGCAAGAATACGCGCCATGGTGGTCTTGCCCGTGCCGCGCGGTCCGCAGAACAGGTACGCATGGGACAGGCGCCCCTCGGTGATGGCGTGCTCGAGCGTCGAGACGATATGCTGCTGGCCCACCACGGAGTCGAAGGTGAGCGGGCGATACTTTCGGTACAACGATTCCATGGGTGCTCCCCCGGGTATACTGAGTCTTGTTGCCGCGGCGGCCATGCGGTCGCACGGCATACTGCATCCATAATAACCCGTACGGCGAGCCCGCCGCGATAGGAGTCCAAAGAGCATGGCAGACGCAGAGAGCAACCTCGTTCCCTCCGAAGCAGCCGACCAGGTCGAGGTCGCGCTCGAGGAGCAGGCCGCAGCCGACGACGGCATTCTGTACCTCAACGAGTACCAGTACGAAAACGACCTCGTCACCGACTTTGCGCGCCTGGTCGCCTCGCCCAGGCGTCGCGGCTCGCTGTATGTCGCCGCGGCAATTGCCGCGCTCATCGGCATCGGCATGCTGGTGGCCGGCGGCAACTGGATCAAGTTCGGCGTCGTCCTAATCGTATTCGGCGCCTTTTTGGCCTGGTGGAGCAAAAATCTGCACCATACGCTCGCGCGCGACTTTATCGAAGCCGTCGAGGCAGACGAGTCCATGGGCGGCCGCTACCGCCGCGTCGCCGCCAACGAGGACGGCCTGATGGTCTGGGGCAAGAGCGGCAAGTCGCAGTTCTTCCCGTTTGAGAAGCTCGACCATGTACTCGACGGCGAGCGCATCTTTGTGGCCATGTTCGCCGACCAGGGCGTGACGATCCCTAAGGACACCTTTGTGCGTGGTGATGCCGAGCAGTTTGGCTCCTTCCTCAAGACGCGCATCAACAAAAAGCTGCGCATCGAGACCAAACGCAAAAAGATGAAGGCCGAAAAGGCCGCTGCCAAGGCCAAGCAGGAAAGCGAGCCTAAGAATGCAAAGGCCAAACAGCGCAAGCAGAAGAAGAACAAGAAGAAGCGCTAAGGCCAAGTCAGATAGGCCACCTCGCCCCGCTACCTTCACCATGCACCCGAGCGTGCTACACTAGCAGCATCTATGCCACCGCGAACGGCTCGGCTCCGCGCCCGCCGCTCGCAAACGAACTTTAAACGCACGAGGGTTGGCCATGCCGCTTTTCTCGCAACATACCGCCCGGTTCTCGCCGGACGTTCCCTTGGAGGGCACCAGCTCTCGCGAGCTGCTCAAGCGGTTCCAGCCGCTCGAGACGCTTGCGACCGGCGGTTTTGGCTCCATCGAGATTTGCCGCGACACGCACCTGCGCCGTCGCGTCGCCATTAAGCGCATCCCCCTCACAGACGGCGCCGGCATGCCCGCCAGCGACATCATGGATGTCCTGCGCGAGGCACACACCGCCGCCATGCTTCAACATCCCAATATCGTGCAGGTTATCGACTTTACGCACGATACCGCCTATGCCTACCTCGTCATGGAATATGTCGACGGCATGTCGCTCGCCGACTTTTTGCATCGCGTGGACGGCCATTCGCTCACCTTTGACGAGGCCGCGGCAATTGCCGACGCGCTGGGCCAGGCGCTCACCTTCGCCCATAGCAACGGCGTGCTCCACCTGGATATTAAGCCCGCCAACGTGCTCATCGACCACTCGGGCAACGTAAAGCTCACCGACTTTGGCATGGCGCGACTGTCGTCTGCCGGCGGCTTTGGCGGCTCGCGCGGCGGCACCATCGGCTACATGCCACCCGAGCAGCTCGATATCGAGACCGGCACAGTCGACGAGCGCGCCGATGTCTTTGCCCTCGCCTGCGTGATCTACGAGGGCCTGTGCGGCAGCGCCCCCTTTATGGCCGCCACGCCCGGCGACTCGCTCGGCCGTATCATCGGCGGTGCCACCTACCCCAGCGAGCTCATCCCGCACTTTCCCCCGGGAGCCGAGGCTGCGCTCATGAGCGCCCTCTCCCCCATGCCGCAAGACCGCCCCAACAGCATCGAGGCATTTTGCGACCAGCTGCTCGCCGGCTTGGGCAGCGTGCGCGAGGGCCGTCGCAGCCTGGAGCAGATGGTGGGCGAGCTGTCGGATGACGAGCGCGCGGCAGACGATATCGAATCGTTACCCTATGAGGACGACACCATCGAGGTCGACCCCGCACTCGGCTGGGCCGGCACGCGCTGGAGCCACGCGCGCGATTACACCATGCGCGCCATCTCGGCGCTAACGTGCGGTGCCTTTAGCTTTTTGATCATGCAGACGGCTGGCGTCGCGGCGCTTCCCGGACTTATTGCCGCGGCCATCGCAATTGGGGCGGCCGCCGGCCTGGCCCCGCAGATTGGCTCGGCCATCTCGGCCGTGGGCTTTTTGGTACTTATGGCCAACGCCACCATGCAGACGCAGGGCATCCTGTCGATGCTACCCGTCGCGGTGCTCTTTGCCGCCACCATGTCCGGTTGGTGGATCGCCTGGGGACGCACCGAGGCGGCCGCGAGCGCGGCGCTCACCTGCGCGGTAGCACTTGGCTGTCTAACGGGTGACGTCCTCCTTGCCGCCGGGGTCGCCGCTGGCATCGCGGCCTTTTGGCTCGGCCCGGCAAGCGCCGCGGCCGCTACGGGGATGGGCGCGCTTTTTGGCCGCCTGGCTACGGTTGCGCTTTCCGCCGGAGGCGTGCTGGGGCTCGGCAATGTTGCCGCGGCGCTGGGAGACATGCTCTTCTGGGCTGCCGTTGTGCTTGTCGCGGCGACAGTTGCACTGACATCTCTGCTGCTCAACGCCCATGCCAGGCGTGCCGAGCAGGGCTCGAACCTGGCTGCAATCGCTGCCATCGCCGGCTGCGGAATAGGCACCGCGGCGTCGCTCTGTCTTGCACACCATATGGAAATTGCCAGCCTTGCGGCCGCGGTCGTCGTCAAGGCGGCGGTTGCGGGAACCCTATCCTCTATAATCGTTGGGATATGCCTATATTTGCTCGGATACCAAAGAACCTATACGGAGAGTGATCTTTCGTGAACTTCCTGAACATCTTCGAGGACCACGTGGCCGGCATCTTCGGTGCCACCCGTGCCCCGTTCTCCTTTAAGAAGCTTGCCAAGCAGGCCGCTCGCGACATGGAGGATCAGACTCTGGTGATCAACGGCGTCAACACCGCGCCGGCACTCTATACCATCCTGATCGCCGCCGACGACGATCCCATGCTCGCTCCGTTCTACCCCGAGCTTTCGCGCGAAGTCCGCGAGTTTGTGAAGGCACAGGCCGAAAAGCGCCGCTATGTGTTTGTCGGCGAACCCCTCGTTCGCTTTATGATCGACCCGCAGCTGCGTGCCGGTAAGTTCTCGGTCTTTGCCGAGAACGTCGACGCCCCCACGCTCGGTCGTCTGTACGAGGAAGAGCGCGCCTACCAGAATGGCCTGGGCCAGAACAACTCGGCCGCAAGCCGCGCCGCCAGCGCTCCCCGCGCCGGCAAGCAGCAATTCGCCGCTCCGCAGCAACAGCACCCCGCCGCCATGCCCCAGCAGCCGACGCCCCGTGCCGCCGCTCCCGACCCGCTCGCCGTGGCCGACCCCTTTGCGCCCAACGTCCCCGACCCCGCCGCCGCGCCCATCCCCGTGCCGCAGACCGTCTCTCGTGACGCCCTCGCCGGTATGGGCGGAGCCGCCGCAACCGGCGCCGCCGTGGGCCTTGGCGCCGCTGCCGGCATTGCCTCCAACATGGCGAGCACCCGCGCCCCGCAGCGCCCGCTCGCCCAGCTCGTCGACGTCGTGAGCGGCGAGAGCCACAGCATCACTTCCGCGCAGGTGACCATCGGTCGCGAGCGTTCGGTTTCGGACATCGCCCTGCGCGACCCCAACGTGTCGCGCCGTCACGCCCAGCTCACCTTTACCGGTTCGGACTGGTCGATCGAGGACCTCAATTCCACCAACGGCACGCTCGTCAACAACCGCCACATCACGCGCTGCCCGCTGCGCAACGGCGATCTGCTGACGTTTGGCCTGAGCACCTTTGAATTTAGGGGATAGTCGCTTATGAACATCGATATCGTCCTTTTTGCAGGCCGCATCGTCCTGGTCGCCCTGCTCTACATCTTCCTGTTCGCCGTCATGAAAACCGGCGTGGGACTCGTACGCGGCCAGCGCCGCGACTCCGCTATCTGGACGATCGATGTGGACAAGGGTCCGCGCGGCATCCGTGGCATCCACGTAGACATGCTCGGCCCCGTCATCGTGGGCCGCTCGCCGTCCTCGGACATCTGCATCAACGAACCGTTTGTCTCGGCCTCGCACGCACGCTTTTCGCTGCAGGGCCCGGCACTCATCATCGAAGACCTCAACTCTTTGAACGGCACGCTCGTTAACGGCCGTCAGCTGGTGGAGCCCGCAACGCTGCGCGAGGGTGACGAGGTCCAGATTGGCGACGTGGTCATGAAGGTGAACCGTCGATGATCGACGAGGAGAACAAGTCCGCAACCATGCCCGAGACGCCAACTGTCCCCGCAGCTGCGCCGGCTCATGCCGCTCCAGCGCGCCCTGCGACCGTGGAGCCCGAGGACACGGTGTTCTCCCTGCCTCTTTCGCATGTAACTCAAGAATATCCGGCACTCGTCGATGACGAGGACGCCAGCACCGAGCAGCTCGACGCCCCCATCGGCGCGCACGCTGCCGAGCAGCCCGCGGAACCGGAGGCAGCGTCCGCACCGGCTCACTTTGCCGAGCCCGTCGCCGAGGCGATTAACGAGAGCGCTGCCGTGCTTGCAGCCCCCGAGCCTGCCGCGCCGGTATTCCCCGTCGCCCCGGCAAGCGAGGCGGCACCCGAATCTTCAACGCCTGCCGAAGTCGAGCAGCCCGTTGCCGCGCCCGCCGCAGCTCCCGAGCCCTCTGCTCAACCCCAGAGCACGCCCGCGCCGTCGCACTTTGCGACGCCCGAGCCGACGGCTGTCGAGCCGCAGCAGGACGGCGATCCCGTCGACCGCGTAACCGAAGATCTCAACCTTCCGGACATCTCCGACGCCGAGTCGGGAGACGATGCCGACACCGTCTCCCCCGGCGACACCGCCGAGATCGATGTCGCCGCCGTGGAGGCAAAGCTCAAAGATCCCGGCTCGACCATGAGCTTCGAGCCGCTGACCGACGAGCGCATCGAGACCGACTCGACCTACGACGCCGGCACCACCACGCAGCTTATGTGGGGCGCCCGCTCCGACGTCGGATGCGTACGCCCGCACAATGAGGACTCCTATCTGGTGCAGTCGCCGCTCTTTTGCGTGTGCGACGGCATGGGAGGACACGCCGCCGGCGAGGTAGCATCCTCCATCGCCGTCGAGACCATCGCCAAGACGGCGCCGCAGTCCGCCGACGCCGCGCGCCTGGCCGCAGCCGTCGAGGCCGCCAACGCCGCCGTGATCGAGGCCGCCCTCAACGGCCTGGGCAAACCCGGCATGGGATGCACGGCCACCTGCGCCTACATCGAAAACGACACGCTCGCCATCGCCCACGTGGGCGACTCGCGCGCCTACCTGCTCCACGAGGGTACGCTCATCCGCGTGACCCGCGACCACTCCTACGTAGAGGAGCTCGTGGATGCCGGCGAGATTACGGCCGACGAGGCCCGCGTCCACCCCAACCGCTCGGTCATCACCCGCGCGCTGGGCTCGGATCCCGCCATGTATGCCGACCACTTTACCCTGCACATCGAGGAAGGCGACCGCCTGATTCTGTGCTCCGACGGTCTTTCGAGCATGATTCCCGATAGCGATATCGAGAACATCGCTACGCAGTCCTCGAGCGCACAGATCTGTGTCGACAACTTGGTGGACGCGGCGCTCGCCGCCGGCGGCCACGACAATGTGACCGTGGTGGTCGTCGACCTGGTCGACGACGGCGTCATGCGCGAGGCAAAACGCGTCCGACGCCGCAATGTCACCATCGGCGCCGTCTTGGCCCTTGTCTTTGTGCTGGTAGCAGGCATCTGGGCATACACGGGCGTCACCGGCTCCTATTACTTGGGAACCTACCACGGCAATGTCGCCGTCTGGCGCGGCCTGCCCGGCAAGACGCTCGGGGTCGAGCTCCACTGGCTCGAGAGCGAAACCAGCATCAAGCTGTCCGACCTGCCCGAAGACACGCAAAACCGCCTGAAGGCAGGCATTCCGCAAACGAGTGTCGACGATGCGCAGGACACCATTTCCAAGTACCGCCATCAGATTGACGAGGAGCAGACCCGTCAGGTGATTGACGCGCAAACGATTCGCAACAACACCGATCAGGAATCCACCTCCGAGTCAGATTCCGAGAAAACCGCCGAACAGTCAGCCGAGGCCGAAGCCTCCGATAAGAATTAGAAAGGGAGTGCCGCTTATGAGTCGCCGCAACACCGAACTGCTCTTGCTCATCGCCTCGGCGTTCCCCGTCATCCTGCTCTATGCGATGTACGTGCTCACCGCGGGCGCCACGATTTCCTTTGAGACGCTCGCCGTGCCGATCGGCCTGTTCGCCGCCTTCGCCGCGGCGCATATCGCCGTGCGCATCCTGGCGCCCGGCGCCGACCCCGCCATCCTGCCCATCGTCTTTGTGCTCTCGGGCATCGGCATCACATTCGTGACGCGCCTGGCCCCCGACCTCGCCATCTCGCAGCTCATCATCTTGTTTGTCTCGGTAGCGCTCATGGTGGGAACGCTCGCACTGGTCAAGAACCTCGACGTGGTCATGCGCTACAAGTACACCTTTGGCATTATCGGCATCATCCTGCTGATGCTGCCGATCTTTATCGGCACCACGATCTCGGGCTCCAAGCTGTGGATTCGCATCGCGGGCTTCACCATCCAGCCCGGCGAGTTCGCCAAGGTCTTCATAGTCTTGTTCCTGGCAGGCTATCTGGCCGAGAACCGCGAGCTGCTCTCCATCTCCAACCGCAAGATCCTGGGACTCAAGATTCCGCGCTTCCGCCTGCTGCTGCCGCTGTTTGCCGTGTGGGGCGTGTGCCTGCTCATCGTCGTCTTCGAACGCGACCTGGGCTCGGCCGTCCTGTTCTACACCATCTTTTTGCTGATGCTCTATGTTGCCACGGGACGCTTTTCGTACGTCATCATCGGCCTTGCGCTGCTGGCCGTTGGAGCCGTGGGCGCCTACAAGTTCCTGTCGCACGTGCAAGTGCGCTTTCAGGTCTGGGTCGATCCGTTTAAGGACGCCCAGGGCCAGGGCTACCAGATCGTACAGTCACTTTACTCGCTGGCTGACGGCGGCCTGGTTGGCGTCGGCATCGGCAATGGCATGGCAAACAACATCCCCGTCGTCGAGTCCGACTTTATCTTCTCGGCCATCGGCGAGGAAATGGGCCTTTTGGGCGGCGGCGCCGTGCTCATCCTGTTTATGCTTTTTGCCGTGCGTGGCCTCACCACAGCCGCCCGCGCCAAGTCCGACCTTGCCGCCTTTAGCGCGACCGGCCTTACGGCGGCCATCAGCTTCCAGGCATTCTTAATCGTTGGCGGCGTAACCCGCCTGATCCCGCTGACCGGCGTCACCCTGCCCTTTATGAGCCAGGGTGGCTCCTCGCTGCTGGCGAGCTTTATCATCGTCGCGCTGCTGCTGCGCGCCGGCGACGAGGCAACCGGACGCGAAGCCGAGCTCACCGGCACCGGCACCATGGCCGCCATCACCGATGACCAGGTCGCATCCGCTGCCGCCCCGACCGGTACGCGTTTTGCCAACGCATCTTCCTACAGCCACGGCAACCACTCCGCGGGTTCTCGCATGCGTCGTCGCCTGCTCGACACGCCTGAGTCCGGCGTGCTCGGCCGCGTGGCACTTGCCAACCGTCTGACTCGTACCGTGCTTGCCTTCACGGCGCTGTTCGCCATCCTTATCGGCAACCTCACCTATGTCCAGGTCATCAAGGCGAAGGACTATCAGGACATGCCGACCAACAACCACACCATCGCACGCTCCAAGTACATCCAGCGTGGCTCCATCATCACGTCCGACGGCGTGACACTAGCCGAGTCGCTGCAACAGGAGGACGGCACCTACGCCCGCTCCTATCCCAACGGCAACATGGCCGCGCACGTGGTGGGCTACGTGAGCCAGCAATACGGCACTGCCGGCATCGAGAGCGTCATGAACGATACGCTCACTGGGTCCAAGGATTACTCCAGCTGGAACAACGCCATCGCGTCGCTCGCGGGGCAGACCCAGCCGGGCAATACCGCCAAGCTCACCATCGACTCGCGCATCCAGACGGCTGCCGAGCAGGCGCTCAAGGGCTTTAAGGGCGCTGTGGTGGTCATGGATCCGCGCACCGGTGCGGTCCTTGCGTGCGCGAGCTCGCCCACCTACGACAACACCAACATCGACGCGTTGCTCCAGTCGGGCGGCGGCGAGGACGGCTCCATGTACGACCGTGCCATGGACGCGCTTTACACCCCGGGCTCGACCTTTAAGGTCGTCACACTCTCCGCGGCGCTCGAAACCGGCACCGCCAGCCTTACCAGCACGTACCAGGCGCCCGGCTCCATGGACATCGGCAACGCGCCGGTCACCAACGATGCCAACGAGAGCTACGGCACCATCAGCCTGCAGCAGGCCTTCGCCGTGTCGTCCAACGTCGTCTTTGGCCAGGTGGCCAACGAGGTCGGTGCCAGCTCGCTCGTCCAGTTTGCCAATGCCTTTGGCTACGGTCAAAAGCTCGGTCAGGATCTGACCACCGCGGCTTCCATCATGGCCGACCCGTCGCTTATGACCGAGTGGGAGACCGCTTGGGCAGGCGCCGGCCAGCCCGTCGGCATGGACCACACGCCTGGCCCGCAGACCACCGTTATGCAGAATTGCGTGATTGCTGCGGCTATCGCCAACAGCGGCGTAGTCATGGATCCGTTCTTTGTGTCCCAGATACTCGCCCCGGACGGAACCGTGGTTAAGACCACGCAGTCCCGCTCGCTGGGCCAGGCTGTCAGCTCTGCCACGGCCGACCAGGTTAAGCAGGCCATGCTCGCCGTCGTCCAGTCCGGTACCGGCACCGATGCCCAGATTCCGGGCGTCAAGGTTGCCGGCAAGACCGGTTCGGCCGAGACCGGCGGCACCAACGTCAACTCTATGTTTGTTGGCTTTGCACCTTACGATTCACCCACGGTTGCCATCTCGGTGGCCTTGGAGGATTACGACAAACACGACGTCGAGGCGGCCAAGATTGCCGGCATCGTCCTGACCGCGGCGCTCGCCGCACAGGGAGCGTGATGCCCATGATCAAAGCGGATACTTATGGCGCGCCGCGGCCGATGAGCTAGCGGCAACGCTCCACACGGCCCCAGCGGCCACACATTTGGTACTACACACATCGTTGAGCGAATAGTTATGTTAGGAGCAGGAATGGAACAGAGGGTCCTCGGGGGAAGATACCTCCTCAAGGATAAGGTGGGAACGGGCGGTATGGCGACCGTCTTCCGTGCACAGGATCAGGTCCTCGACCGCACGGTTGCCGTCAAGATCATGCTGCCGCAGTATGCCGGCGATGCCACCTTCGCCGCCCGCTTTAAGCAGGAGGCCCAGGCAGCTGCCGGCCTGTCCTCCCCCTATATCGTGGGCGTCTACGACTGGGGCAAGGACGGCGACACCTATTACATCGTCATGGAGTACCTGCGCGGTACCGACCTTAAGAGCGGCATCAAGAGCCACGGCGCCCTCGATCCCAAGAAGGTCGCGCAGATCGGCTCGCAGATCAGCTCCGCGCTTTCGGTCGCACACAAGCACGAGATCATCCACCGCGACATTAAGCCGCAAAACATCATGGTGCTGCCCGACGGCAACATCAAGGTCATGGATTTTGGCATCGCACGCGCCAAGAACAGCCACCTCACGCAGGATAACAACGTGCTGGGCACCGCCCACTATGTAAGCCCCGAGCAGACCCGCGGCCAGGACCTCGGCCCCACCTCGGATATCTACTCGCTGGGTGTCGTCATGTACGAGTGTGCCACCGGCCGCGTACCCTTTGACGGCGACGACGCCATCTCGGTCGCGCTCAAGCAGGTCAACGAGCTCCCCATCCCGCCGAGCCAGATCAACTCCGGCGTCGATGCCGACCTGGAGCGCATCATCCTCAAGTGCATGGAGAAGGACCCGGCAAACCGCTTCCAGACGGCCGACGAGCTGCGCCAGGTGCTCAACAGCTACCTTTCCGGCCGTGCCGTCAACGTCTCGGAGCCCACGCGCATCATCGGTGCCGCCGGCGACCTGGGTGCCACCAAGACCCGCGAGCTTTCCGACTCAACGCGCGCTATGGTTCGTCCCGTCTCGGGCGTGAGCGGTCAGAACACCGCCCGTAGCGCTGTCTCGGGCTCCACGGGCTCCTACGAGGTCGAGAAGCCTAAGTCCAACAAGAACAAGATCATCGCCGCCGTGATTGCCGCCGTCGCCGTGATTGGCGTTGTGGTGGCCTTTGCCACGGGCATGTTCAGCGGCGAACAGGTCACGGTGCCCGATGTGCTGGGCAAGGACCAGGAAACCGCTATTGAGTTGATCAAGGAAGCCGGCCTTGAGGTTGGCACCGTCGACCAGAGCTACAACGACGATGTCGACGAGGGAAAAGTCGCCGAGCAGACCCCCAACGGCAACACCAAGAAGGCCAAGGGCTCGAGGGTGAACCTGGTAATCTCCAAGGGCCCTAAGCCCTCCGAGAAGGTTGAGGTTCCGCAGCTCGTCGGCCTGACCAAGGACCAGGCCGAGGCCGCACTGGCAAGCGTGGGGCTGAAGGGCAGCGCTTCGGAGGAAGCCAATGAGGCCGAAGAGGGCCAGGTCTTTGAGCAGGGCACTGCTGCCGGCAAGGAGGTCGAGAAGGGCACGACCATCTCGTACAAGGTCTCTGGCGGCCCGGACACCACCTCGGTGCCCGATCTGACCGACATGACCGAGGCCCAGGCGCGCAACGCTCTCGACATGGCTGGCTTTGGCGTCGACGTGAGTTACCAGGAAAACGACTCGGTTACCGAGGGCACCGTAATTAGCTGGAACCCCAGCGGCAAGCAGAAGCCCGGTGCCACGATCACCGTCGTCATCGCCAAGAAGTCCGGCAAGGCCAGCGTCCCGGGCAACCTGTACGGCAAGAGCATCTCCGCCGCCGTCACCGCGCTCAACAACGCCGGGTTCTACAACATCGCATTCTGCGATCAGAACGGCAACCCTGTGAGCGGCAACGAGAATGCCACCGTTACGGGCGTCTCCCCCACTGGTAAGCAGTCCACCGACAGCACGATTACGCTGACGGTTTCCATCTCCGGTTCCGGCGACGACTCCGAGTCTAGCAACTAACGTCAATCGTTTGTTGCTCCGAGCGGTTTAGACCGCAAACACATTCGCTCAGAAGCGCCCGCTTGCTCCCCCAGCAAGCGGGCGCTTTTCTTTTGATGTGGGATTGCCGCCCATGGATGAACGCGGCTTTAAACCAGAAGAGCCCGGCACCATGGCGGTACCGGGCTCAATAAATCTCTGGTGCCCCCGGGCGGATTCGAAAACTCCCCCCGCGGGGAAATTGGTGACGCGGGTGTCGACGGCCCGAATCCGGCCCTTAGACCAGAAGAGCCCGGCACCGTGGTGGTACCGGGCTCGGCAGATCTCTGGTGCCCCCGGGCGGATTCGAACCGTCGACACCCGCTTTAGGAGAGCGGTGCTCTATCCCCTGAGCTACGGAGGCATG
Source organism: Collinsella aerofaciens (assembly GCF_040910245.1). GTDB lineage: Bacteria > Actinomycetota > Coriobacteriia > Coriobacteriales > Coriobacteriaceae > Collinsella. The sequence continues at coordinate 52,727 of NZ_JBDGAY010000007.1, read as the reverse complement.
TTGTACTAGTGTAGCAGATTTACTGCATCGCCATACACCCCATGACCAGACTTCAAAGTTGCGGTGGAATAGTTCCTGCCTAAAGCATCTAAAGCCGCATTTAAGAACTATTCCACCGCAACTTATGAGGGGCTAGTTGCCTTTGTGGAAGAGGCTTTTGATAACGGAGGGGATGCTCTTCGCGCCCTTGGCGGTCACATCGATAAAGTCGGGCGAACGCACGAGCTTATCCTCATCGACGTACTTACGAACCGCACGAAGCGTCTCTTTGTCGTCGCGCGTCGAAAACGTAAAGTGACCGTTGTCCTTGGTGAAGATGGCAAAACGCGTGATTTTCTTGGTGCCGCGCAAAACCTCAGCGGCAATATAATCGACCTCGTCCCACGGGATTTGAATATAATCCTCGGGATTGCGCTCGTTATAGTACTCAAACGCCTTATTGCCCACCATCACGTTACCGTGGCTGGTAAGCCCCATCAGGCAGGTTGCCGGCGTTGCCAGATCGACCGTGCTGTTCTGAGATTGCGCCATACGCGCCTCGCCCTCCAAATAAAACAATCGGACCGCATCCAGTGTACCCACCGGGTGCGGTCCGTTTCAATGGCTCATAAGCCCTTGCCTAGCAACTCTCGGTCTTAAGCCGAAGCGTGCTTACATGAAGCCGCAGACGCGACCGATGATGCCGACGGCGAAGAGAGCCAGGATGATGACGATCGGGCTGACCTTCTTCTTGAGGAGCTTGCAGACCAGCAGGGTCAGGCACACAGCGGCAAGGCCGGGGATGAGCTGATCGAGGTTGGCCTGAAGCGTGGTGACCTTCACCTGATCAAGGGCGTTAGCACCGATGGAGTTATACATCGTCAGTGCTTCCTTGACACCCTCGGAGCCGGAGGGCAGGTTAGCCCAGTCGATAAAGGCGCCAGCAGACTGCGTGACCTTGGAGACGACCGGGGTGAAGGAGATGGACACCCAGCGCTCGACCAGGGCGCCGATGATGAACATACCCAGGATGGAAGCGCCCTCGGTGACCTTGCCCATCAGACCGCCGGAGAGGTCCTTGGCGATGGAGGAGCCGACCTTGTAGCCAAACTCCTGCGTGTACCACAGGAAAGCGTAACGGATGATGTTCCACGCGAAGAAGAACAGCAGCGGGCCGGCGATGCTGCCGGACAGGGCCATGGAAGCGCCCAGAGCGCCCAGAATCGGGCGAAGGGTGAACCAGAAGGCGGGGTCGCCGACGCCGGCGAGCGGGCCCATCATACCGACCTTGACGCCCTGGATGGCGACGTCGTCGATCGGAGCACCGTTGGCGCGCTCCTCCTCGAGAGCGAGGGTAACGCCAATGACGGGGGCGGAAACATAGGGGTGGGTGTTATAGAACTCCAGGTGGCGCTTAAGAGCGGCAATCTGGTCATCCTTGCTGGTGTAGAGCTTCTTGATCGCAGGGATCATTGCGAAGCACCAGCCGCCATTCTGCATACGCTCGTAGTTCCACGAGCCCTGAAGGAACTGATGACGGAAGCAAACCTTCTTGCGGTCAGCCTTGGTGAGCTGAATCTTGTTCTCTGCCATATGTATCACTCCCCTCCTACTCGTAATCGTTCAGAATATCGCCGAGCGGGTCGCCGGAGCCACCGCCCATGCCGCCACCCTGCTTGGCCAGATCCTTAAGGCCAAGGTAGATGAGGGCAAGGGAGATGCCGATGAGGCCAAGGGCGATCAGCGTGAGCTGAGGGATGGCAGCAAGGACAAAGCCGAGGATGAAGAACGGCCAGGTCTCCTTGGTGGCCATCATGTTGATGACCATGGCGTAACCGACGGAAGCGACCATGCCGCCGCCGACAGCCATGCCGCCGGACAGCCAGTCGGGCATAGCGTTAAGCGCGTTGGTAACAGCCTCGGCCGGGATGATGCACAGAAGTACTGCCGGGATGGCGATACGAAGGCCCTGCATAAGGATGGCAATGTACTGCCAACGCTCAATGCCAGCGAAGTCGCCCTTCTCGGCGCAACCGTCCATGGCGTGAGCGATAGCGGTAGCCAGGGTACGGCAGATCATGGTCAGGAACAGACCAGCGACCGACAGCGGGACAGCGACGGCGATAGCGGCGGTAACGGCCTTCGACGGATCGGTAGCGCCGCCGTTGAGGGCGAGCACCATGATGATCGAAGAGGCGACCGAGGCCAGAGCGGCGTCAGGCGCGACGGCGGCGCCGACGTTAGCCCAGCCAAGGGCCATCATCTGGAGCGAACCGCCCAGGAGGATGCCCTCCTGAAGGTGACCGGTTACGAGACCGATAAGCGTGCATGCCACGAGCGGCTGATGGAACTGGAACTCATCCAGAATGCCTTCCATACCGGCAAGCAACGCGACAATCGCAACAAGCAGAATAGTGATTGCAGACATGTATCGGACCCTCCTTTACTATGCTTGAGCGGCCAGTTCGGCCTTAGCTTTCTTCAACATGGCGTCGAGATCCTCGGAGGAATCCGAAGGAACCTTGCGGACCTCGAACTTGACGCCCTTGGCCTTGAGGGCCTCGAGAGTCTTGACGTCGTCATCGCCCATAGCGACGGCGTTGGTGACGACGACCTTGCCCTTGGAGTGAGCCATGGAACCGATGTTGACTTCCTTGATGTCGACGCCGGCCTCGATGGCCTTGAGCAGATCCTGCGGGTTCTCGAAGAGCAGCATGGCCTTGGTGTCACCAAAACGCGTGTCCTTGACGACCTCGGCCATCTTCTTGATGGGCACGACGTTGGCATGGACTCCCGGAGGGGCAGCCTGCTCGATCATGGTCTTGCGAAGCTCGTCGTGAGCAACGCCGTCGGAAACCACGATGATGCGGTTGGGGTTAATCTGCTTGGTCCACGTGGTGGCCACCTGACCATGCAGCAGACGGGTGTCGATACGGACGTGGGCGATCTTGATGTGCCCGTCGCCGATGACCGTTCCCGGAGGGATGGCGCCTGCAGGAGCAGCAGCGGCCGCAGCCGGCTTCTTCTCCTCGGGCTCCAGAGACTCGGGCTTGACGCGCACGCCAGCCTTAGCCTCAGTCACGAGATGTTTTGCGATCGCATGTGCAGTGTTCTTTGCATCAAAGCGCTGCGAATATGCCTCGATGAGCATAGGCAGGTTGACACCGGTGACGATAGCCCAGGAATCGTGGCCCTCGATGAGCCCGCTGATCTGGTTGAACGGCGTGCCGCCCCACAGATCAACGAGGAAGAGCACCTGCTCCTGGTCCTCGAAGGAAGCGACTGCTTCCTCGACCTTGGCACGGAAGTCGTCGGGGCCCATGCTCGGCTCGAGCGAGACCACGGCTACAGACGGCTGATCGCCAAAGACCATCGAGCCCGTCTGCTTGATTCCAGCAGCCAAGTCCCCGTGGCTAGCAAGAACAATACTTACCATCACATAACCTCCTTTTTGTCTACGTATTTCCTACACGACATTAAGGAAGTATACCTGTTTAGTTTGTGGAATTATCGCTAAATTTGCAAAAGGTTGCATTATTTGTTTAAACGTCTAGGTTTGTTACAAGTTGATTACGTTGCTGGTTTTTCACTCATTACCCGCCAGCTCATCAAGCCGTGCATTTTACAGATACAAGCAGGCTGTTCATTAATATCGATTTTAGGCAAGCGCGAATGCGCTTGTACTGCCGCTATTTTGTTTAAACAGACATAACTTGACTATTAGCGTGACTTATGCTCTAGCGCAAGTAGTCATTGGGGACGTTCTTGTTTGACTAGTCGTTTAAGGACGTCCCCAACGGCTAGGGGCTAGGCGATGTGGAGGGGGTTGGCGGCGTCGACGGCATCGGGGGCTTCAGAAGGGCCATCGGGGGCAGCGCCTGCCGGGTCCTCGTCGGGGGTCTCGATCTGCTTGATCATGACCTCCTGGCCCTGCAGCAGGTATGTCTCGCCGCTGCCGCAATGGGGGCAGGTCTTGCCGTGCTCGACCGTCGCGTAGTCGCAGCCGCACGCCTCGCAATGCGTCACGGCCTCGACAGGCTCCACAATAAGCTCCGCACCCTCGGTGATGGACTTTTTATCTGCCGCCCAGCGCCAAGCGTCGAGTAGCAGATCGGGAACAACGCCCGAGACCTCGCCCAGCAGCAGCGTCACGCTCGAAACGCGACGCACGCCATTGGCGCGCGCCACGTTCTCAACATCGCGAATGATGTGATACACAATCCCTAATTCATGCAAGGTAGAAACCTTTCCACAACGGTTGATGCGATGTCAGCCAAACGTAAGTGAGCGACGCCCCCGCGCCGCTCACTTACTTGTTAGGTTCTTTTACTTCTTCCCGAATTTAATCTTAATCGCGCGCTTGAGCGCGTACTTGCCCAGGCTTGGAAGCTTTTGCTCGTATTTGACCATCGTGGAGCACTCGGGGCGGTCGCGATCCAGATGGATGGCGTCGAACGCGCACTTGGTGGTGCACAGGCCGCAGCCGATGCACTTGTTGGGGTCGACGATCGAGGCGCCGCAGCCCAGGCAGCGGGCGGTCTCGGCGCGCACCTGCTCCTCGGTAAAGGTCTCAACATACTCGCTAAACGGCGCAGCCTTCTCGCGTTCGCGGTCCACATGCGCAACCTCGCGGCTCGCGTTGTCGTAGCTCTCGATCACGACATCGTCGCGGTCGAGCGCGGTGTAGCGGCGCTGGTTGCGGCCGATGGTGAGCGTGGAGCCCGGCTGCACAAAGCGATGGATGGACACGGCGGCCTCGTGGCCGGCGGCAATGGCATCGATGGCAAAGCTGGGGCCGGTGTAGACGTCGCCGCCCACAAAGATGTCGGGTTCGGCGGTCTGGTAAGTCTGGGAATCGGCCAGGGCGCCCTGGCCGCGGCCGAGCTCCACCTTGGAGCCAGCCAGCAGGTCGCCCCACACAATGGACTGGCCAATCGACATGACGACACGGTCGGCATCGACACGGCGCAGATCGTTCTCGTCGTACTCGGGCGCAAAACGGCCCTCGTCGTCAAAGACACGCGTGCAGCGCTTGAAGGTGATGCCGCACACGCGACCGGCCTCGTCCAGGTGAATCTCCTTGGGGCCCCATCCGCAGCTGATGTGCGCGCCATCCTCAATGGCCTCGCGACGCTCCTCCTCGCTGGCAGGCATCTGGGCATCGCTCTCCAGGCAGAACATCTCAACGTGCTCGGAACCCAGACGGCAGGCGTTGCGCGCGACATCGATAGCCACGTTGCCGCCGCCCACCACAATGGTGCGGCCGGACAGGGAATCGATCTTGCCGCTGTTAACCTCGCGAAGGAAGTCGACGGCCACGGTCACGTCCTCGGCACCCTCGCCCGGAATGCCCGCAAGGCGGCCGCCCTGGCAGCCAATGGCAACGTAGAAGGCCTTAAAGCCCTGCGCGCGCAGCTCGTCGAGCGTCACATCGCGACCGACCTCCACGCCATAGCGGAACTCGGCACCCATCAGGCGAATAACTTCGACCTCGGCCTCGATAACGTCCTTCTCCAGCTTAAAGCTGGGAATGCCATAGGTGAGCATGCCGCCCGGGCGCTCGTTCTTCTCGAACACGACGGGCTTGTAGCCCTTCTCGGCCAGATAGAAGGCACAGGACAGACCGGCCGGGCCGGCACCGATGATGGCGATCTTCTGATCGAAGCCGCCGGCGCGCGTCGGCGTCACCACGGGTGGGACATAGCGGGTCGCGGCATCAAGATCGCGCTGGGCGATAAACTTCTTGACCTCGTCGATAGCCACGGCGGCGTCCACACGGCCACGGGTGCAGGCATCCTCACAGCGGCGGTTGCACACACGGCCGCAGATAGCGGGCAGCGGGTTCTCGCGCTTGATGAGCGCCAGCGCCTCGTCATAGCGGCCCTGCGCCGCGAGCTTTAAGTAGCCCTGGACGGCAACGTGCGCGGGGCAAGCCGTCTTGCAGGGCGCGGTGCCGGACTCGTGCGTCTCGATACGGTTATCGTTGCGGTAGTTGGGCGACCACTTGGTGTGGTCCCACTTGGTGGCATCGGGCAGCTCCTGGCGCGGATACTCGGGCACCTGTCCGCCGGCCTTTTTGCTGCAGAGCTTCTGGCCGAGCTTGGCGGCACCGGCCGGGCACACCTCAACGCAGCGACCGCAGGCCACGCACTTGTCCTTCTCGACCTTGGCGACATAGGCCGAGCGCGACAGGTTGGGCGTGTTGAACAGCTGCGAGGTGCGCAGGGCATAGCACACGTTGACGTTGCAGTTGCAGATGGCGAAGATCTTGTTCTCGCCGTCGATGTTGGTGATCTGGTGCACAAAGCCGTTGTCCTCGGCCTGGCGCAGGATGTCGTAAACCTCGTCGCGCGTCACGTAATGGCCGCGGTCGGTCTCGACCACGTAGTCGGCCATATCGCCCACGGCGATGCACCAATCGGCCGGGTCGTCGGCGCAGCCCTCACCCATCACGCGACGGCTCGCGCGGCAGCTGCAGGTGCTAGCGGCATATTTGCCATCGTATTTGTCGAGCCAATGCTCGATATGCTCGATCGGCACCGACGTGCTCGCGGCATCGATAGCCTTCTCGACCGGAATGACATGCATGCCGATGCCGGCACCACCGGGCGGCACCATCGGCGTGGCCTTGGACAGCGGTCCCTTGGACGCCTGCTCAAAGAACTTGGCATAGACCGGGTGCTCCTCGAGCTGGCTCACGCGCATGTTGAGAAACTCAGCGGAACCCGGCACCAGCATGGGCAGCACCCACTGCTTGGCGTGCTCGGGGTTTTCCCAGTTGTACTCGAGCAGGCCCGTGTAGCTCATATCGTCGAGCATCTTCTCGATATCGGCTTCGGGCATGCCGGTGAGCTTGACCATCTCGGGCAGCGTATAGGGACGGCGCATCTTCATCTTGCAGAGCACTTCGGCCTGCTCGTCAGTCGCGGCCTCGGCAAACGACCAGTACTCGTAGCCCAGCAGCTCATCGCGATGCAGCAGACGGTTGGTGCAGTGCTCGCACAGCTTGACGATGGCCTCGCGCGGATGCTCCGGCAGCGGCGGCACGAACTCCGAACCGATGTCGGGCTCGGTGTAGCTAATCCCCGGTCCGTTGAGAATCATGGTTGTCCCTTCTCTTGCCACAGCCCGGCGAGACCGCGGCACCCCTCTTTTTTGCAGGCCGGGCATGCCCCCATGCCGTTCACCCGCCATTAGTTGACATTGTGTCAAAAATAGTATTGACGAACCGTCAACAATATTCAAGACTGTTAGGCGAACGGTCAGGCAAAAGAGGATGAAAGGCGGCAAAACATGAGCAACAACACAGCAGATACCTCTGTGGTCGATGCCGTCCCCGCATCCGATAGCGCGGCAAAGCGCTTGACGGGCGACGAACGCCGTCGCGAGATCCTCGCCGCCGTGCGCACCGTGAGCTCTGAGCTAGGCGTGTCGCATCTATCCGTCTCGGCCGTGACCAAGCGAGCCGGCTGCACGCGCTCATTGTTCTACCACTACTTTGCCGACATGGACGCCGCTGTCACCGCCGCCATGGACGAGGCGATCGACGGTTTTATCTCCGAGCTCGAGCAGTGGAATGCCAACCGCACCGTCGGTGATATCGAGGGCGCACTCGACACCGTCGCCCCGCTCTTTAAGCGCCTGGTCGTCAGCGGCCACGAGCTGCCGAGTACGCTCACCTCAAGCAGCGGCGCGCTCTACGGCGGCTTTTTGCACAACGTGGTCCAGCGTGTGGCGCAGTATATCTGCGACACCACCGTGGTGGATTTTGCCGCCCATCATGAGCTACGCATCGACCATGTCTACGAGACGTTCTACACCCTCATCATGGGGTTGTTGATGTATATCCGCACGCACCCCGATGTGCCCGACGAGACGGTCAAGGAAATCATCGCCTCGACACTCCACATCGAGGGCTATACCGCCAAGTATCCGGAGCGCAAGCCCCAGAACTGACGACATTTGGCCAAACTGCCCGCGATCAGAAGAGGGGCCGCGGGCGTGTGAAAGGAGAGCAGCATGCTGTTCGATGTTTGGGGTAGCGATACCCTTATCCACTGGGCCGGCTGGGCCATGGTCTTTATTGGCCTGATCGTGCTCAACGAGGTCGGCCGCCGCACCAAGCTGGGCGCGGCAATCATCTTTGGCGTGGCTCCGCTGGCCATGACCATCTACTGCGTCGCCATCGCCATCGGCGTCTCGCAGGGTGCCGAGTGGGCGCTCACCAACCCCACCCATGTGTACCAGAACAGCTGGTTCCACTACGCCAAGGTATACGCGGCGCTGGCCGGTTGCTGGGGCTTCATTGCCATTAAGTACCAGTGGGGCAAGATTGGCAAGGCGCATTGGTTCCGCGCATGGCCGTTTGTGATCGTCGCCATCAACATCATGATCGCCGTCGTATCCGACTTCGAGAGCGCCTATCACTTCTTTGTCCTGGGCGAGTCCACCTGGGTCACCTCCGAAGGTGCCACGCAGCTGGCCGGCTGGAACAACGTGTTCAACGGCATCGCCGGTATCATCAACATCTTCTGCATGACCGGTTGGTGGAGCGTCTACGCCTCCGAGGATCAGACCGACATGCTGTGGCCCGATATGACCTGGGTCTACATCATCGCCTACGATATCTGGAACTTCTGCTACACCTACAACTGCCTGCCCACCCACTCCTGGTTCTGCGGCTTTGCGCTGCTGCTGGCGCCCACCGTCGCCGCCTTTATCTGGAACAAGGGCGGCTGGATTCAGAACCGCGCCTTTACGCTGGCCATTTGGTGCATGTTTGCCCAGGTGTTCCCGTTCTTCCAGGAGGAGTCCATCTTTGTGACCCACTCCACGCTCGACCCCGGCGCCGCTACCTCGGTCTCGATCGCCGCGCTGGTCGCCAACATCGCCGCGATCATCTACATCGCCTACCGCGCCAAGAAGCTCGGCCGCAACCCCTACAAGCAGGATGTCTTTGAGGGCACCAGCGATTGGGAGAAGGCTACCGCTCGCCGCGCCAAGGTGGATTACGCACACGCCGAGTAACATGTTGGTCGCTGTTGGCACCTGGGCATAGGCCCGCCTGCCAGATTTTCAATCCAATGTCTCGCAGAGCCCCCGGAAAGCGTTTCACTCGCTTTCCGGGGGCTTTTGTCGTTGCGTCTCTAATCATCATCTATTCAAAAACACGCGCACATATAAAATCGGATTTCAAATCATGCGGCGGCTCTATGGGGTCCCGTTTTTGGGTACAGTGTTGTCCCGATATTGAGCTTGGGGGATGTATGAATGATGAGACGATGGGCCAAGAGGATGCGGCCCAAGATGCAGAAGCGTGTGCCGAAGCCCTGGAGAGCCTAGACCGGATTTCACTTGATGAGATTGCGTTTGACGATTCGGGCGTTGATGTGCAGGATGAGTCGGAAGCCGAGGCGCAGTCCGATGATCAGGATGCAGACGACGTTGAGCCTGCCGAAGATGAGGCAGATCACGAAGACACCGAATGCGAGGCCGACGACCAGCCCGAATCCGACACGAGCGAGGAAACCATCTTGCTCGACAGCTTGCCGGCCGAAGATTCGCTGACCCGCGAGCTTCCCGGCCTGGGCTCCGCTCCTGCCGTGGACGAGACCATCGCCATGGGCGATATTCCCCTGCCGTCCGTTCCCTCGGCACGCGAGGCCGAGGTCCGCCATCGCAAGATGTCGCCCAAGCGCCGCAATCTGATGGTCGCCGGTGTCGTGGCCGTCGCGCTCGTCGCCGGCGGTGCAGGCTATGCTGCCTGGAACGGATATCAGCAAGAGCAGGCTGCCGCTGTCGCCGCCAATGCCCACACGATGATGTCGGTGCAGATTGGCGCGCATGCCGCGGGCCTCGACTGTTCCACTGGCTCCAAGATTCCCGTACAGGTGAGCGGTCAGGATTCTGACGGCTCCTCCGTGAGCGAAACGCTCTATGTTGACGAGCACGGCCGCGGCATCAAACTGCTGCCCGGCGATTACACGCTCTCCATCGCTGCCTCCCCCATCGCGGCCGACGGCACCATCTATACCGTCCCGACCACCAAGACGCAGGTCACCGTTAAGAGCGATGGACAGGATTTAAGTGCCCAGGCCACCTTTAAGCTCAAGGTGCCTTCGGCCGACACAGTGACTGACGACCAGATCGATGCCGCCGCCAAGTATGCCGAAGAGGGCGGTGCGAGCTCCGCCGCGGCTGCCAAAGTGCTCCAGCAGGCAGCAATCGCGCGGCGCGACGCCGCCGTCAATGCCGTGAGCGCGCAAAAGGCACAGGCATCCCGTGATGCTGACGCTCGCCACAAGGCAACTGACCTCTACCAGCTCGATATTCCCGTCGAGTGGTACGGCAAGGTCGAGACTTGGCAGAATGGCAGCACGCTATGCATCTATCTGGGCGACGACGCCAATACGCCGCTCGTGACGCTCGTCGCCGTGCGCGATGGCGAGACCTTTACCCCCGACGACGGCGATACGGTTTTGGGCACGGTCGGCCTGGGCAACGGCTACACCGTCTATGCCAGCGGTCCTGTCTATCCGTATGTGATCCCGCAAACCATCAACGGGCGCACGCAGAACCCTGTGTCGACCTACCCCATGGATACGGCGATTGAGCTTGTCGAGCTCACGACCGGCAACCGCTACACATACAGCCAGATTAAAAACGACCTGGTCGGTAAAGACGGCAAGGCCGACGCCGCCACCAAGCTCGAATGCGACTACCTCGCCCAGATTCTGATGCCGAGCATCAAAGCCCAAGACTAGCCGGGCGCATCATGGTGCTCCCCAACCGTGATAAAGGGGCCAGGAGGTCCTGGCCCCACAGATCCGTAGATGATTAGGCAAGGAGCCACTTCCATGCGGGCACAACGTGTACCGCACCGTGCTCGCATGGAATATCGGCCTGCTCATCCATGGTAACGATTGCCGACTCGCCAAGATCGAACTGGGCCATCGAGGCATCAAGCGCGGCAATTTCGCGCTCGCGCGTTTTCTCACTTGCCATATCCACACTCACCTGAATCAGGCCATAAGCCCGCATGAGAAGTGCGTCCCCAGCCACAAAGTCCACCTCATGGCTTTTGCTCTTCTCTTTGATCAGCAGGCGGCAGACCGAGCCGGTCCTCACCGCGGGAGTCCTTCTTCTTAGCGCATTGAACACTGCGGTCTCGAGCCTCTGGCCCTGGTCCAATGCCGATGCGGGAGAGAATGCTCCAAACATCGCAGGGTCGACAGCGTAGACCTTAGACGCAGACCGCATGTTATTTGCCAATGAACGCGTGAACTCCGGCACAGAAAATAACAGGTAGGCATCCTCATAATACTCAAGTAAATCGCTGAGCGAATTACGACTGACGGGTATCTGTCTGCTCTTGAACTCGTTGTACACTTTGTTCACTGACAGCTCTCGTCCCGAAGATGCCATACACCGCGTCAAGAACAGCGATGCCAGGCGAGGGTTCTTGACGTCGTAACGCTCAATGACGTCCATAGCGACCGTTCGCGAAGCATATTCCTGTAGCAGCTGAATCGCGTCTGCGGGCGTCTGCTCAAGCGTCGCGATGAATCCCCCTCGTTCAAGATATCCGATCAGATGATGTCGAAGCAGCGCTGCATCGCTTGGGGAAAAGGTCGCATCTGGCTCGAAAACGCTCCCCGTCTTATACCGAACGTATTCCGAAAAACTCAACGGAAAAAGCTCCCGTATAAGAGAACGACCCCTGAACTCGCTCTTAAGCTCTGAGGACAGCATCTTGGAAGAAGATCCCGTCACATAGACGGTCGCTTTCTCCGTATCGACTACACGCCGCAGAAACGCACCCCATTCGGGAATTTCCTGGATCTCGTCAAAGAAAATGTAAGCGCCCTCGGTTCGAGCAGCAGGATACAGCGCATAGAACGTGTCGAGCACGTCCGCCAGCAGCGATGACTCATACGGGCGCAAGCGCTCGTCCTCAAAATTAAAGTAAAGCATCCGGTCAAGCTCGACGCCCCGGCCCTGAAGCCGCTGCATCTCCTGATACAGGCGATACGTCTTTCCACAACGGCGGGCCCCCACAACCACATTTACGATGTTGTCGCGCTTTGGCTCCTGTGGGTTTTCCAGATCAAGGTCTCGCTCAAAGACCTGCGGAACCCCCTGCTGTTCAAAGTCCTTTATTTTCTGGGCGATCAAGTCGTTGAATGCCATGATTCTCCAATCTTGCTCTCTAGCTAATCAAAATTATACTGATTCTTGATTAATTAGAGAGCAAGATTGTGTGTAGCTTGATTAACACTTAAGCAAGTTTTATCACCGTTATTGCTCCGAAGGATATCGAGTGGCTAAGAGGACAACCGAGCTCGAATGCGGCTCCCCGAGCAGTCAATTTGGGACGGGGCTTTTTTGACTGCCCTCCCCTGCAGAAAAATCCCTAACGCAGTTGCGGTGAAATAGGGACTGTTTTTGCTGGTCAAACCGCAAAACAATCCCTATTTCGCCGCAACTTATTGGTGGCCTTTTGGGTGGCACTCAGCGCCACGGGTCGGCTTCGAACATCGGCTCGCGCTCGGGGCGGCGATCGCTGTAGGGATCGTAGCCGTCGTCGTCCTCGTTCTCGGCACGGATGTAGGGGTCGCGCGGCTTGGGCGCCGGCTTAGGCGCAGGCTTGGGTGCGGCGGGTGCGGCATCGGTCGCCGACGTGTTCGTCTTGATCTCGTCTTTCATCTGCATAGCTCCTTGCCATGTGCTCACGTTCAACACCATCGATTGTCGCACGAAAAAGGGCGGCGGACCCAATTGAATCCGCCGCCCTTGGCGTTTAGAGACGGCCGGCAGATTTTAAGGCATGGCCCAAAATCTACTCGGCGTCGGGGACCTCGTAGGTGGCCGCCGGCGTGTTATCGCACACGACGGTAAAGCCGCCGTCCTTGTCGGCATCGACCGTCACCTGATCGCCCTCGCGCACCGTGCCGTCGATGATGGCGGCGGCGATGGCGTCCACGACCTCGCGCTGGACCAGGCGCTTGAGCGGACGGGCACCGAACACGGGGTCCAGGCCGCCCACGGCGAGCATCTGCTTGGCCGCCGGGGTGATGGCAAGCGTCATGCGCTCCTTGGCCAGACGCGCGCGGACGTCGGCAAGCTGGATGTCGACGATCTTCTCGATCTGCGCCATGCCAAGCGGATGGAACACCACGATATCGTCGATACGGTTGAGGAACTCGGGGCGGAAGGTCTGAGCCATGGCGGCGTCGACCTGATGGCGCATCTCCTCCTCGTCCTTACCGGACAGATCGGCGATGGCCTTGGAGCCCACGTTAGACGTCATGATGATAATCGTGTTCTTGAAGGACACCTGGCGACCCTGGCCATCGGTCAGGCGGCCGTCGTCGAGCACCTGCAGCAGCACGTTAAAGACATCCGGATGGGCCTTCTCCATCTCGTCGAGCAAGATTACGGAGTACGGACGACGGCGCACGGCCTCGGTGAGCTGGCCGCCCTCGTCGTAACCCACGTATCCCGGGGGCGCACCGATCAGACGCTGGACGCTGAACTTCTCCATGTACTCGGACATGTCGATACGCACGAGCGCGCGCTCGTCATCGAACAGGCACTCGGCAAGCGCCTTGGCGAGCTCGGTCTTGCCTACGCCGGTGGGGCCCAGGAAGAAGAAGCTGCCGATGGGCTTGTCCGGATCGGAGAGGCCCGCACGGCTGCGGCGCACAGCTGCGGCGACAGCGGAGACGGCCTCGTCCTGGCCGATGACGCGCTTATGCAGCTCGCCCTCCAAGCCCTTCAGCTTGTCGAGCTCGCCCTGCATCATCTTGGACACGGGCACGCCGGTCCAGGCGCTCACGACCTCGGCAATCTCATCGGAGGTCACCTGTTCGTTGAGGCCCTCGCCGTCCTGCTGCTTTTGCGCCTCGAGCGCGGCCTCGGAATCCTGAATCTGCTGTTGCAGGCCCGGAATCACGGAGTAGCGCAGCTCGGACGCACGGCCCAGATCGCCGTTGCGCGTCGCGCGCTCCTCTTCGCTCTTGGCCTCGTCGAGCTGGCCCTTGAGCTCCTGCACGTGGTCGATGGCGTTCTTCTGGTTGAGCCAGCCGGCCTTTTGCACGTTGAGCTTTTCCTGGACCTCGGCAATCTCTTGGCGCAGGGCCTCCAGACGCTCCTTGGAGGCGTCGTCGGTCTCCTTCATGAGCGCCTGTTCCTCGATCTGCAGCTGGGTGAGCTGACGCGTGGTGGCGTCGATCTCGACCGGCATGCTGTCGAGCTCCATGCGCAGGCGGCTTGCGGCCTCATCGACCAAGTCGATGGCCTTGTCGGGCAGGAAGCGGTCGGCGATGTAGCGATCGGAGAGGTCGGCGGCGGCCACGAGCGCGCTATCGGTGATATGCACGCCGTGGAAGATCTCGTACTTCTCCTTGAGGCCACGCAGAATCGAGATGGTGTCCTCGACGGTAGGCTCGCTGACCATCACGGTCTGGAAACGACGCGCGAGCGCCGCGTCCTTCTCGATGTACTTGCGGTATTCGTCGAGCGTAGTCGCGCCGATTGCGTGCAAGTCGCCACGGGCAAGCGCCGGCTTGAGGATGTTACCGGCGTCCATGGAGCCCTCGGTGGCACCCGCACCCACAATGGTGTGGAGCTCATCGATGAACAGGATGACCTTGCCTTCCGATTTTTGCACCTCCTTGAGCACGGCCTTTAAGCGGTCCTCGAACTCACCGCGGTACTTGGCACCGGCGACCAGCGCGCTCATGTCGAGCTCGATGAGGTCGCGGTCGCGCAGGGTGCTCGGCACGTCGCCGGCCACGATACGCTGGGCGATGCCCTCGACGATGGCCGTCTTGCCGACGCCCGGCTCGCCAATGAGCACGGGGTTGTTCTTGGTGCGGCGGGACAGGACCTGGATGGTACGACGGATCTCGTCGGTACGGCCGATGACAGGGTCTAGCTTGCCGGCGCGGGCCAGGTCGCAGATGTTGCGTCCGTACTGCTCCAGCGCCTCAAACTGGGTCTTGTCCTCGGCAGACGTCACGCGGTCATCGCCGCGCAGCTCCTCGTAGACTTGCTCGATGCGCTCCTTGGTGACGCCTGCGTCGCGCAGAACGCGGCCGGCCTCGCCCTTGTCCTCGGCAAGTGCCATCAGCAGATGCTCGGTCACCACAAAGCTGTCGCCCATCTTGGTGGCCTTCTTCTCGGCCTTCTCGATGACGCGGACGAGCTCATTGGAAAGACCCATCTGCTGGCCCTCGCCCGAAACCTTGGGCGCGTGGTCGATGGCATCTTGTGTGGAGCGTGCGAGCTGGGCCGAGTCAGCGCCGATGCGCTCGATGATCACGGAGATATTGCGCTCGCCGGCACCGAGCAGGGCGGACAGCAGGTGAATCGGCTCCACCGCGCCGGCCTGCGCGTCAGCAGCCGTGCTCATGGCGGTCTGCAGCGCCTCGCGCGACGTCATTGCTAGCTTATCGATTCTCATGGAATCACCTCTCTTGGGGCGGCCGCCCTACGGGGCGGCTTCACGTTGTTCGAGAAGTATTGTTGCCAGCTTTGCGCGATCTTATACACAAATCTAAGTCTCTATATATAAGATTTTCTGAGTGTTCCCACGACATGCAAACCACCACAAAGGGGACAGGCACCTTTGTGGTGGTCGCGGTCTCTACTCCTTCGCCGAACCCGTGCTTCCCGATTCGGCGTTCCAGGGCATCTCATCCTCGAACAGCCATGTACGGGCAGACCCACTATCGCGTGCAGTCTGCGGGTCGGGCAAGCAGGTCTGTTCATAGGCATCTTGGATACACTGACCCATAAAATCGTTGAGCTCGGCCTGGTCGCCCTCCATGACATAGGCTGCATCGCCGTCCAAGATGTAAATACCCGGACCCTCATTGCCCTCGTAACCCGGATCGTACGAGACATCACATAACTTTGCGCCGTTTGCAGTGTCCAGCTCGATGGAAGAGTGACATCCGCCAACCATGTCGTTCGCTTTTGCCCGATAGGACGCATATCCGTACCAACGCTTAAATGTTTTGCCCTTGAGTAGCTCGGACGCCCTATCGATCAGGCTTGTATCCGTGGTATAGCGCATGGCCCCAAGCTGAATACTCGGATAATTGCTAATACCCAGCACAGCCGGCTGCTCATCAAAATCAACGGTAATGGTCTCGGGCTTGTCGTCGCCGGTCAGAAGTTCGACAGATTGAGCCACAGGCTTGACCAACGGCTCCGTCACCGCAGCAGGTAGAAATGCCATACCGACAGCGCCCGCGCCAACCACAGCGATCGCAAGCGCCAAGACAATCAATCCAATACGGGCAGAACGGCTCACGGCAAAACACCCCACAATGCAAACCTTCGCCACCTGCACTAATGATACCGCCAGCTAACACTATTACCAAAAGAAGCCGCGCGCTCCTCACCACCACAAAGGGGACAGGCACCTTTGTGGTGGTTTTCGACGCTAACGGTCGACCATCTCGCGCCATGAGATTAAACTTGAATTGTTCTCTGAACATATCCATTTCTGCCTATCCTCAACAGATCTTTGTCTCGAGGAGCGCATATGAAGCCGTCTCATTCCACCGGTCGCAACGTCATCGCCATTCTCGCCATACCCATCGTGATGCTCTTCCTTATCGTCATCACGCCCTTTTCTTTTGGTATCGCCTCGCCCTTCGATCTTTGCGGGATGATCGACGCCGGCTCGCGTGCCACCTCGCTCTCCTTTGTCTGCCGTGGCGTGTTCTACGAATATGCAATTCCCACCGGAAGTTGGCAGTCCAAGTTACCGTTGCTCGGCAAGGTCGACGGATGCTCCCCCTATTTCTGCCTTGAACCTCAGGCGCTAAACTATCTGATCGACGACCAGCCACTCGACTCCATCACCCTCGCCTACGACTACGCACCAAACACCGATGAGCGCCACATGAACCAAGTCCTCGACAAGCTGCTTGGACAGTGCGGGCTCACCGCGGAAGCCGGTCGAACCATCTATAGCAACCGGAAATTAAAGCGAACAGAACTCCGCCGTGTCGGAAAAATCAAAGGGCGAAACGGGGCCGCCTACTGGGATGCCTGGGCAACACGCGACAAGGGCGAATTCGGACACAGCACCTATATGGTCACTGTCTACACCAAAGACGGAATTAAGGACAATGTTGACGATTTCGCGTCATCCAAACTCGGCATCCCCAAAACAACCAAACCCGCCAGCCCGGATGAAATCCTGTAGGGACGCTCATTAAAATGCCGCCCAGCGATCACAATAACATCGAGCCCACCCCCACCACCACAAAGGTGCCTGTCCCCTTTGTGGTGATTTTCGGCTCCAGCGCTCAAAATCTCGATCTGTAACATCTAGCTGCCGTTTTTGACCCCAGATGTTACAGATTGAGATGAAATGCTCAGCGGCGCCCGTTTATCTAGATCTGTAACAACTACTCGGCAAATAAGGGTCTACCTGTTACAGGACAAGACAAACCGCGGACCGCCACAAAGGGGACAGGCACCTTTGTGGCGGTTTTCGACAAAAAGAAGCCGCCCCATTAACAGAGGCGGCATCAAGCAAGTCTATTTATTAGCGTCCCTCAAGACCCAACGAGAATGCAGAAATGTAGTCCGGGGCTCACCCTTTCCCGAACGCGACCCTCGCGAAGCGCGTGAGCGGGCGGGAAAGGGTAAGCCCCGGACGGACAATTAAGTGCGTTACTCGGCAGCGGCCTTGAACTTGTTGTAGTTGATCAGGCAGCCGGCCTTAACGATGGCACGCTCCTCGGTCGTCATGTCGGCAATATAGAGCTCAATCTGCTCGACCGTGCCGCCGGCGCGCACCACGTAGGCGGCGATATCCTTTAGGTCGCCGTCGAGCGCGGCGCGGATACCCGGCACAAAGACGTAGTCGCCCACCTCAAAGTTGGGCTCGGCCTCCATCTGGAAGGGCACCATGCCCCAGTTCATCACGTTGGAGCGATAGCGCTTGGTAGCGTACTCGTGGACGATGTTTGCCAAACCGCCAATTACGCGCTGGCAACTCGCGGCCTGCTCGCGGGCAGAACCGTCACCTGGCTTCTTGGCATAGAGCATGGAGCCGTACTCGGTCGTTTTGGCATCGGCCGCGACACCCGCGCCGGCCAGTGCTTCAAACACACCAGCAAGCTCGGCATCGAGCGCCGCCAGGTCGCCCGCGGCCTCACCGGCAACGCGACGCTTCTCCACGGCATCGACTTCCTTGGAACGACCGACGTAGGCCGGATCGCGGCGGCTGAGCGTAAACTCGGCCAGACCCAGCGGGTTGGAGCGGAAGGAGCTCGTCTCGCCCGAGGGGATGAGCTCGTCGGTCGTGGTAACCGGGTCCATGATCTTGGAGCACACCTTGAGCAGGATATCGTCGCCGAGCGGTTCCATCGCGGGCCACGGCTTGATGTTGGGGCCTTCGACCAACTCGTCAGCAGGCTCCGCCTTGCCAAAGCCCCAGTACACGCGCTTTTTGTACGGGGCGTCGTCAAAGGTGTACTCGCAGGCCTCGTCCCAAGTCTCCTCGGGCAGGTCGGTTGCCGGCGTCAGGACGCCACCGTTGGCAGCCGTCGCCGCAATGGAGCGGGCGTCCATCAGGGCTACGGCACTCAGCTGGCCATTACCCGGCTTGGAACCCTCGCGGTTGGGGAAATTGCGCGTGGTGTGGCGGATCGAAAGGCCGTTGTTGGCAGGCGTGTCGCCGGCGCCGAAGCACGGGCCGCAGAATGCCGTGCGCACAATCGCGCCGGCCTCCATAAGGTCGTAAATATAGCCGCGGCGCGTAAGCTCGAGTGCCACGGGCTGGCTCGTAGGATAGACCGACAGCGAGAACTCGCCGCAGCCGGTGTTGGCGCCCTTGAGCACGCGGGCAGCCTGGACCACGGAATCGTAGTTACCGCCCGAGCAGCCGGCGATAACGCCCTGCTGCACGTGCAGCTTGCCGTCGACGATCTTGTCGAGCAGGCTAAAGTGCGTCTTGCCCTCGCCGATCTTGGCAGCCTCGAGCTCCACCTCATGCAGGATGTCCTCGAGGTTCTCGTTGAGCTCGTCGATCTCGAAGCCGTTGGAAGGATGGAACGGCAGCGCGATCATGGGCTTGATGCTCGACAGGTCGACCTCGACGCAGCCGTCATAGTAGGCGACATCGGCGGGCTTGAGCTCGCGGTAGTCGTCGCCGCGGCCGTGCATGGTCAAAAACGCGTGTGTGTCCTCGTCGGTGGCCCAGATGCTCGACAGACAGGTGGTCTCGGTGGTCATGACATCGACGCCGTTGCGGTAGTCGGTCGTCATGCTCGCGATGCCGGGGCCCACAAACTCCATGACCTTGTTCTTGACGTAGCCCTTGGCAAAGACGGCGCGGATGATGGCGAGCGCCACATCGTGCGGGCCGACGCCGGGGCGCGGGGCGCCCGTGAGGTAGATGGCGACAACGCCGGGATAGGCAACATCGTAGGTGTCACGCAGCAGCTGCTTTGCCAGCTCGCCGCCGCCCTCGCCCACGGCCATGGTGCCCAGGGCGCCGTAGCGGGTGTGCGAGTCGGAACCCAGGATCATCTTGCCGCAACCGGCGAAGTTCTCACGCATAAAGGAGTGGATGACGGCGATGTGCGGCGGAACGAAGATGCCGCCGTACTTCTTGGCCGCGGAAAGGCCAAAGACATGGTCGTCCTCGTTGATGGTGCCGCCCACGGCGCACAGCGAGTTGTGGCAGTTGGTGAGCACGTAGGGCAGCGGGAACTGCTCCATGCCCGAAGCGCGCGCCGTCTGGATGATGCCGACAAAGGTGATATCGTGGCTCGCCATGGCATCGAAACGAATCTTGAGCGCCTCGGGGTCGCCGGACGTGTTGTGTGCCTGGAGGATCGAATACGCGATGGTGCCGCGCTTGGCGTCCTCGGGTGTCTGCGTAATACCGCGCTCGGCAGCCTCGGCCGCAGGCACAACCTCGCTGCCGCCGCGCAGGTAGATGCCGTCCTCGTACAGCTTAACCATACTGTCTCCCACTCTGCCCGAAAGGCTCGGGCGCATAGCATACATTCGTTCAATATCGTGCCATAGAACGGTTGCGAGTGGGTTACGAATCTGCGCGTTCACTTTATCTCGGTAAAGTAAAGGACGAGCCCGGTGTGAGCAGGCAAAAATGATCCCTTGGGGACGGAGGAAAACGGATCATTGGGTCAGGCCGACCCCCTCAGTGATCCGTTTTCCTCCGTCCCCAAGGGATCATGAAGTTGAATGCCAGATTGCCCGAATGCATCCCGCGTAACTACAAATCGGTTCCCGCACCCAGCAGCTTGCGCATGACCTGTTCGGGGTTAACTGAGCCGTCGCGCGGGGCCAGGGCGGTGATCTTCTTCTGCATCTTGTACTCGTGTAGCTCGTCCTCGAGCTGGCGAACGCGGGCGCGGAGCTTCTCGTTCTCGCGCTCGCGCTCCTCAGCACGCTCCTTCATATCGAGGATGCGTACCACGCCGGCAAGGTTGATGCCCTCGTCGGTGAGCTGGTTGATGAGCTCCAGGCGCTCGATATCGGCACGCGAATACAGACGCGTGTTGCCGCCCGAGCGCTGGGGGTTCACCAGGCCCTTGGACTCGTAGACGCGCAGGGTCTGCGGATGCATGCCGGTCAGCTCGGCCGCCACGCTGATCATGTACAGCGGTTTGTTCCTATTGTCCTCGGCCATGCTACCTGACCCCTTTCCGTCTCGTTATCGTCCATCATAAGCCCGCGGGCGCGGGCGTGCGCCGCGACCGCCCTAGTACGTCGCCTTGTAACGGTTGACCTTCTCGCGGTAGTCGCGCGTGTCGGCCTCGCGCAGCTTGGTCATGGCATCGCGCTCGTCATCAGACAGGTTCGTGGGAACCTGCACCTTGATCTCGACGAGCAGCGCGCCTGTGCGGCCACGGTGCTTAACGTCGGGCGCGCCCATCTCCTTAAAGCGGAATTTCTTGCCCGTCTGGGTACCCGCGGGCACCTTCAGACGAACCGTCGCACCGCCGGGCGTCGGCACGTCCACCGTGCAGCCGAGCGCTGCCTCATAGACCGAGACCGGTACCTCCATGGTCACGTCGGCACCTTTACGCTTAAACAGCGGGTGCTCCTCCACGTGCGTGGTCACGACCAGGTCGCCGCGCTCGCCGCCGGCAACGCCATACTCGCCGCGACGCTTGTAGCGCAGTTTGCCGCCGTCGACCGCACCCGCGGGCACCGAGACCGTAATGGTCTGTTGCTCGCCTGTCGAGGGAATGCGGTAGGTG
The DNA here is from genome assembly GCF_040910245.1 of Collinsella aerofaciens. Taxonomy (GTDB): domain Bacteria; phylum Actinomycetota; class Coriobacteriia; order Coriobacteriales; family Coriobacteriaceae; genus Collinsella. Next base: position 31,485 of record NZ_JBDGAY010000007.1, on the reverse strand, counting down.
ACCTTGTGCGTCACGCCGCGAAACGCGTCCTCGGCCGAAACATCGACGGTCAGCGACAGGTCGCCGCCCTTGCGAGCACGGCTGCGGCCCGCGCCGGCACCGGCAGCGCCCGCAGCCCCGGCAAAGCCCGAGCCCCAATCGCTGCCCCAAGCGCCGTTGCCGCTAAAGATGCTGTCGAAGATATCGCCCCAGCCGCTGGCGCCCGCGCCGGCACCGTAGCCGCCGCCATACGCGCCGCCCGCGCCCGGCATGCCGCCAAACATGAGCATCTGGTCGTACTCTTTGCGCTTCTTCTCGTCCGAAAGCGTCTCGTAGGCCTCGCTGATCTCCTTAAACTTGGCCTCGTCGCCGCCGGCATCGGGGTGATATTTTTGCGCGAGCTTGCGAAACGCACTCTTAATCTCTTTGTCGGAGGCGCTCTTGGATACGCCCAGGATGTCATAGAAGGTTTTGCCTGCAGCCATCGTAGCTCCTCTCCTGTTATATCCGCCGCCCCTGCGGACGGCGGCTCATACTGTCATATGGCACTAGGCCAGAAAGGGCCCCGGGTGTTGCCCCGGGGCCCTTCTCAATTACTCCTCGGTGCTCTCGGCCGTATCGGCCGTAGCATCCTCGGGCGCCGCTTCGGGCTCCGGTGCGGGGCGCTTCTCGCCACCGTAGGTCACCGTCACCATCGCGGAGCGCAGAATGCGATCCGCCATGCGGTAGCCCTTCTGGTACACATCGTTGACGGTCTCATCGTACTGCGATGCGTCCTCGACGCGACCCACAGCCTGGTGCTCGAGCGGATCGAACGCCTCACCCTTGGGATCGATGGGCTCAACGCCCTCGTGCGCAAACACATCGAGCAGCTTGGCATGTACCGCGTCAACGCCATCGACGAACTGCTTAAAGTCGTCGGAAAGCTCTTGGCTGCGGGCATGGTCGATCGCGCGCTCGATATCGTCGATCACCGGCAACAGCGCGGTGACGAGCTTCTCGGTCGCGCGCTCGCGCTCGGCGATGCGCTCGTTGGCGGTGCGGCGACGGAAGTTCTCCCAGTCGGCCTGCAGACGAGCGGTGCGCTCGGTAGCGTCCTTCGCCTTGTCCTCGGCGGCCTTCTGAGCCTCTGCCGCAGCATCGAGCTCATTGCGCACGTCGGCAAGCTCCTTTTGGGCCTGCTCGAACTTGAGCTTAAAGTCGTTGTCGGCGGCTTCCTCACCGGCGCGGATAGCGGCTTCCACCATCTCGTCCTCGGTCATCGTCGCCTCCTTGTTGGAATCCTCTACCTGGTTCTCGGCAGCCTCGGCGGCCGGGGCCTCATTGACCTCGGTATCGTCTGCGGCCTCTACGGGAATCTTCACGTCCTTCTCCTCAGAGTCAACGGGGGCGGCGCCGGCGGCAGCCGCCTCCGTGCGAGCTTTACGGGCGGACATGATTACTTGTCCTCGTCGTCCACGACCTCGTAGTCGGCGTCGACTACGTCATCGTCGGCAGGCTGGGCACCAGCGGCACCGTCGGTCTGCTGCTGAGCGTCGGCGTAGACAACCTGGGCCAGCTCGTAGGCCACGGACTGCAGGGACTCGCCGGCGGCCTTGATGGCCTCGACGTCAGAGCCCTCGAGCGCCTTCTTGGCGTCGGCGATAGCGGCCTCGGCCTTGGACTTCACGTCGGCGGAAACCTTGTCGCCCAGCTCGTTGAGGGTCTGCTCGGTGGAGTAGCACAGGCTGTCGGTCTGGTTGCGGACCTCGACCTCTTCCTTCTGCTTCTTGTCCTCCTCGGCATGAGCCTCGGCGTCCTTGACCATACGATCGACTTCGTCGTCGGACAGAGCGGTAGAGCCGGAGATGGTGATCTGCTGCTCCTTGCCGGTGCCCTTGTCCTTAGCGGAGACCTTGACGATGCCGTTGGCGTCGATGTCGAAGGTGACCTCGATCTGCGGCACGCCGCGGCGGGCAGCCGGGATACCGGTCAGCTGGAACTTACCGAGCGACTTGTTGTCGCGGGCAAGCTCGCGCTCGCCCTGGAGCACGTTAATCTCGACGCTGGTCTGGTTGTCGGCAGCGGTGGAGTAGACCTCGGTCTTGGAGGTCGGGATCGTGGTGTTGCGGTCGATCATCTTGGTCATGATGCCGCCCATGGTCTCGACGCCCAGCGACAGCGGGGTAACGTCGAGCAGCAGGATGCCCTCGACGTCACCGGTGAGCACGCCGCCCTGGACGGCAGCGCCGTCGGCAACGACCTCGTCGGGGTTCACGGACATGTTGGGCTGCTTGCCGGTCATGGTCTTGACGAGCTCCTGGACGGCGGGCATACGGGTGGAGCCGCCGACGAGGATGACCTCGGTCAGATCGGAGAGCTTAAGCTTGGCGTCGCGCAGGGCGTTGGTGACAGGCTGCTTGCAGCGCTCGAGCAGGTCACGGGTGATCTTCTCGAACTCGGCGCGGGTCAGCGTGTAGTTGAGGTGCAGCGGGCCGGACTGGTTCATGGTAATGAACGGCAGGTTGATGGTGGTCTGCTGGGCGGCGGAGAGCTCCTTCTTGGCGTTCTCGGCGGCCTCCTTCAGACGCTGCAGGGCCATGGGGTCCTGACGCAGGTCGACACCGTTCTCCTGCTGGAACTTATCGGCCATCCAGTCGATGACGCGCTGATCCCAGTCGTCGCCGCCCAGGTGGTTGTCGCCCGAGGTGGACAGGACCTCAAACACGCCGTCGGCGAGGTCGAGGATGGAGACGTCGAAGGTGCCGCCGCCCAGGTCGAAGACCAGGATGCGCTGGTCGGTGCCCTGCTTGTCCAGGCCATAGGCCAAAGCAGCAGCGGTCGGCTCGTTCACGATACGCTTGACGTTGAGGCCAGCGATCTTACCGGCGTCCTTGGTGGCCTGACGCTGAGCGTCGTTGAAGTAGGCCGGGACGGTGATGACGGCGTCGGTGACGGTCTCGCCCAGATACTTCTCGGCGTCGGCCTTCATCTTTGCGAGCGTCATGGCGCTCACCTGCTCGGCGGTGTAATCCTTGCCCTCGATGTCGACGACGGCACGGCCACCCTGGCCCTCCTTGACCTCATACGGCACGGTCTTGATCTCGGAGGTGCACTCGGAGTACTTGCGGCCCATGAAGCGCTTGATGGAGAACACGGTGTTCTTGGGGTTGGTGACAGCCTGGTTCTTAGCGGCCTTACCCACGACACGGTCGCCGTCGGCACGGAAGCCCACGACGGACGGGGTGGTGCGGTCGCCCTCGGCGTTCACGATAATGGTCGGAGAACCGCCCTCGAGAACGGCCATTGCGGAGTTAGTAGTACCAAGGTCGATACCAAGAATCTTACTCATTAGAAATTCCCTCTCTCTTTTGCGTTCGCGCCGCCTCGACGATCTGTCGCGCGGTGTTTCGGCTTGTCTTTCAGGATGTAGTGTATCCCCTTATGGGCCGGAATATACAAAATCTAAGTCAATTCATATAAGATTTCTTATTGCTGAGAGTTTAGGTTCACAAATGCGCAGGTAGACGCACTGATTGAGTTCTCGGCAAATCTATCGAGATCTATGTAGAGATGGCTGAGGTTTGGGCCCGAGGCCGCATGGGGTGGCTTGAGGCGACCCCGGGGGAAAGCGCGACCTGTTTCACGGCTAAATAACGGGATGCGCTTTCCAAAAGCTCGCTCAATAGCTCAATATTTCAAGTCACCTTTAGCTAACATTTGCGCAGCTCAACGGCCCCACCTGCACGTTTTTTAGTAAACCTTGGCATACTCGGCGAACGGTATGAAGATGCCGGCCAGAGGGTATTGCAAACGGTCGCTCCCGTGGTATGTTTTTGCCCGAATCAAACCGGCGCGCATCGTCTGTAGCGTCGGTCAACAGAGAGGAAACTACCATGGCTCATCCCGTAATTGATGCCGACGAGTGCATCGCTTGTGGCGTTTGCGTCGACACCTGCCCCGCTGGCGTTCTGGAGCTCCAGGACGTCGCCACCGTCGCTGACGAGGACTCCTGCGTCGCCTGTGGCGCTTGCCAGGACGCTTGCCCCGCTGGCGCGATCACCGAGATCGTCGAGGAGTAACAACTCCCCACTTGCACACTCAAAAGTACACCGTGCACAAAAAGGAGGCCTCCGCATCGCCGCGGAGGCCTCCTTTTGCTTATATGGGCAGCTAATTTGGAGCGGGACCCTTGGCAGTTGCGGTGGAATAGTTCCTGTTTTATGGCTTGGGTGCCGATTTAGGAACTATTTCACCGCAACTTATAGATGCGGCGTCGACTAGGACAAATCGTCCTCGTAGGGCATGAGGTCTGCCAAGTAGCCTTTCTCCTTGAGTATGGTCTCGATCTCGTCGAGGGTCTGCTCGTCCTCCGCCGCGATGCGATGGAAGTGATAGCCGCTCGTCACCGTTAGTAACGGGAAACTCTTGCCGCTGGCAATGCCCTCAAGATAGCGCTCGATATCGCGACGGTTGCGAATGTCCAGATCGGCTGTGATCTTGCCATACACGCGATGGTTGACGATTACATTGAGCACGGCACCACCCGCGTCGACGATGCTCGTGAGCTCGTCACCTGCCTGCTCCACGCCATGGTGCACCTTGACCAGGCGCGTGGGCACGGCGGGGCTGCTGGGGGCCTCCTGCAGCACGTAGCCGCGATTGGTCGCCACGATATCGTGCCCATCGGCGCGCAGCAGGGCGATGTCTTGCACGACAATCTGGCGGCTCACACCCACCTCACGAGCAAGCGCACTGCCCGAGACGGGCTCTTTGGCTCGCTCGAGCACGCCCATGATGGCACGGCGACGCTCGCGGGCGTCCATTATTTACCGTCCAACAGACGCAGGTGCTTAAGCGAGAGGTCGAGAATCGGCGCAGAGTGCGTCAACGCCCCCGAGCTGATAAAGTCAACGCCCAGGTCGGCGAGCGCGCGGATATTGCTGGCATCCACATTGCCCGAGCACTCGGTCTTGGCGCGACCGGCGATAAGCTCAATCGCGGCAGCCATGTCGTCGTGGGTCATGTTGTCGAACATGATGATGTCGGCACCGGCCTCCACGGCCTCGTGTACCATGTCCAGGTTCTCGCACTCGATCTCGACCGTCGCGGTAAACGACGCATGGGCGCGCGCCATCTCAATCGCGCGTGCCACGCCACCGGCGGCGTCGATGTGGTTGTCCTTGAGCATGACAGCCGTCGACAGGTTATAGCGGTGGTTGCTGCCGCCGCCGATCTCGACCGCGGCCTTCTCAAAGACGCGCATGCCCGGCGTGGTCTTGCGTGTGTCGACGAGCACGGTCTTGGTGTCCTCGAGCGCAGCTGCCATCCGATGCGTGTAAGTAGCGATGCCGCTCATGCGCTGCAGGTAGTTGAGCGCCACGCGCTCGCCCGAAAGCAGTACGCGCGCGTCGCCGCGCACTTGGCCCACGTGGTCGCCGGCGTGCACCTCATCGCCATCGACGACATCAAACAGCACCGAGCTCTGCGGATCCAGCAGCTCAAAGGTGCGAGCGAACACGTCCAGGCCGGCGATGATGCCATCGGCCTTGGCGATGAGCTCCACCGTGGCGGGACGCGCCGTGGGGCACACGCTCGCCGTGCTCACGTCCTCAAACGTAATATCCTCGCGCAGGGCCTGCAGGATCAGATCATCGACGACGAGCTTCATGGTAATGGGATTCATGGTCTACTCCTCCACGGCCTGCGTGCCGGCGGCACGGGCCAAATCATCGATTGCCAGGGTGTCGGCGCTCAGGGCGCGATGACGGCCATCGAGCGCGGGATCGCCCGCCTGCTCTACGACCAGTGACTCGCCGGTACGCATGTACCACGCGGCGCGGCGACCCCAGACCAGTGCCTCGAGCAGGCTGTTTGATGCAAGGCGGTTCTTGCCGTGAACGCCGTTGCAGGCCGTCTCGCCCGCGGCGTAGAGCTCGGGCATCGAGGTGCGGCCGTCCTTGTCGACCCACACGCCGCCCATAAAGTAGTGCTGCGTGGGCGTGACGGGAATGGGCTCGTCCAGGATGTCGCGGCCGTCCTCCAGGCAGCGTGCGCGGATGTTGGCGAAGTGCCCGGTCACCACGTCGCGCTCGACGGGGGCAAAGCTCAGCCACTCGTGCTCGGTGCCGTCCTGCTTCATCTGCTCGCGAATGGCGGCGGCGACCACATCGCGCGGCTGGAGCTCATCGGTAAAGCGCTCGCCGGCGGCGTTGAGCAAAATCGCGCCCTCGCCGCGGCAGCTCTCGCTGATCAGGAAGGTACGGCCCGGCTGCGGCGAGAACAGCCCCGTGGGGTGAATCTGCACGTAGTCCAGGTGCTCCATCTTAATGCCATGCTCCTGAGCGATGTAGCAGGCATCGCCCGTGAGCTGCGGGTAGTTGGTCGAATGGTCGTATACGCCGCCGATGCCGCCCGTCGCCCACAGCGTGTGGCGGGCATGGATCTTAAACGGCTCGCCGGCATGCACGCCCTCGGCGGCATTTGCCAGTTCGTCGGCGGGACGAACCGAGTTGTCCTCGTCCACGGGAACGGCGACGACGCCGGTGCACACCGTGGCGCCGTCACGCTCGCCCGTCAGGATGTCGGTCATGGCCACGTGCTCCAAAATCTGCACGTTATCCAGCTTGCGAACGGCCTGGAGCAGCTTGGTTGTGATCTCCTTGCCCGTAATGTCGGCATGGAAGGCAATGCGCGGGCGGCTGTGCGCGCCCTCGCGGGTAAAGTCGAGGCTGCCGTCGGCCTTGCGCTCAAAGTCCACGCCCATGGCCAGTAGGTCGTTAATAACCGAGCGGCTCGAGCGGATCATGATGTCGACGCTCTCGCGGCGGTTCTCGTAGTGGCCGGCGTGCATGGTGTCCTCAAAGAAGGCATCGTAGTCCGAGCCTTCGGGCAGTACGCAGATGCCGCCCTGCGCGAGCATCGAGTCGCACTCATCGATAGCGCCCTTGGAGAGCATGGTCACGCGCGTGCTCGTCGGCAGATTGAGGGCCGCGTACAGGCCCGCCACGCCACAGCCGGCAATGACGACGTCGCACTCCATGTCGGGGTATTGTTTGGTTTCCACAGGAATCCTCTCCCTTGTAATGTGACATAAGGGACTGCCCCTCATGTCACATCGTTCTAGCGCGCCGCGTACTCGAGCATGCGGTCGAGCGTAATTTTGGCCTGGTCGGCCGCCTCGTCCGACACGCCGATCTGTACCTCGCCCTCGCCCGTCTCCAGGCATCGCACGAGCTTTTCGAGTGTGATGAGATCCATGTTGACGCAGGTGGGCTGCACCGCGGGAAAATAGAACTTTTTGCCGGTGCCCTCGCAGCGGCGCTCGAGCTCGTAGAGCACGCCGCGGACCGTCACGATGATGAACTCACTCGCGTCCGAATCCTCGGCGTACTTGATGATGCCGGCGGTGGAGCCGATGTAGTCGGCCTCGGCAAGGACGTCGGCCTTGCATTCGGGGTGCGCCAGCACGAGCGCGTCGGGATGCGCCTCCTGCGCATCGACGATCTGCTCGACGGTGATGATGTGATGGCGCGGGCAATAGCCATTGTTGAGGATGACGTGCTTTTGCGGCACCTGCTCGGCTACGAAGCGGCCCAGGTTTTGATCGGGGATGAACAGGACGTGCTGCTGCGGCAGCTCGGACACGATCTTGACGGCGTTGGAGCTGGTGACGCACACGTCGCTCCAGCTCTTGATCTCGACCGTCGAGTTGACGTAGCAGACCACGGCAAGGTCGTCGCCGTACTCGGCGCGCGCCGCATCGACCGTCTCGCGCTTGACCATGTGCGCCATGGGGCAGTCCGCGCCCGGCTCGGGCAGCAGCACGGTCTTGGTGGGGTTGAGCAGCTTGGCGCTCTCGCCCATAAACTCCACGCCGCACAGCACGATGGTCTGCTGCGGCAGGCTCTTGGCGAGCTTTGCCAGGTAGAAGCTGTCGCCGACGTAATCGGCAACGGCTTGGACCTCGGGCGCCACATAGTAGTGCGCCAGGATCACCGCGTCACGTTGGGTTTTTAGTTGCTGAATGGCCTCGACAAGCTCTGCGGGCACCAGTGCCGCGCGCTCCGTTGCCGTCGTTGCCGATGCTAGGCCAGCCGCGATATCGCGTGCAAGCTCCGACGCATCCATGTTCGCGCTCTGTGCCATCAAGGCCCCTCTCTTTTGGCGAATCTTGGGGCTTTAGTATGACACCTAGGTTTACAGCTGACAAGACAGCTGTAAACCTAGGTGTAAAGTTGAACTAAAGATTCAATCATGCGGCAGGTCCATTTTCGAACTGGCAAGCTGAGGATAGTCGAAAATGGACCTGCCGCACGGTTCGAGCAGCCCGTTTTGTCTTGGCCCGAGAAGCGGTAGGCATAAAGCGGGTCCGGATTGCTCGATCCGGACCCGCTGGGGACTGGCATGCGGTTAAGCGCGGCGCTTCATGGCCCACGCCAGCAGCAGAGCTGCCACACCGGCAGCGAGTACGGCACCAGCCATGACGTACGCGCTGTCGCCGGACTGAGGCAACGTCTCCTTGCCAGCCTTCTTCTTAGGCTTGGAAGTCGTAGTCGTGGTGGTCGTAGTCGCGGTGGTCTGGCCAGGAGCGGGCTTGGCAGCCTTGGCAACGGTGAAGGTCGTCTCGGCAGTGCCCGTGGCCGAAACCACGCTCAGCTTGTGTTCGCCCACGCCGAGCGTATTGAGGAAGCTCGCCTTGAGCGTCACGATCGTGGAGCCCTCGGTGAGCACGTAGTTCTCGGCGGCGACCTCCCTATCGTCGACCAGCACCTTCTGGAAGAACTCGATCGGCGCGCTCGAGCGGAAGCTCAGGTCCTTGGCGGCGTCGACCACCATCGTCTGGCCCTTGCCGTCGATGATCTCGGGTGTCAGAATCGCGATCTCCTCGGACTTGCCCTTCTCACGGCAGACGGTGCACTCCTGGTGCTTCTTGCCCTTGGTCTCGGTGGTCGCCGGCGTATCGACGACCCACTCAAAGGTATGCTCGGACTTGTCGAGGACTTCGCCGCAGCGGCAGACATGCCAGTGGTTCTTGGCGTCGTGTGCCCAGCCGGAGCCGTCGGGCTCGTGCTTAAGCACGCCCTCGACCGTCACATTCACGTCGTGCTCGACGTCCTTAAGCTCAAAGGTGCCGGCGTCGGAGAGCTTAACGGCCTTACCGTCAACCTTTACGGCGTAGTCCTTGCCCGCAAAGTACGCACTGTCGATGCTCATGGCGAGCTTTGCGGAGCCGTGCCAGTCGAGCTCGGTTGCCGTCGAGGTGAGCGTGTATCCCACCTGGTTGTCCGGCAGCGTCACGACGAGCTTGCGGCCCGCCTTCACGGTAACCTCGGTAACGGCAGAGGCGTCGTAGTTGGTCTTGGCCTGGTAGCGCACCTCGTACATGCCGGCGGCGAGGTCTTTGAGCTCGGTCACGCCCTCGCCCACGGCCTGGTACTCGGCGGCGCCCTGAGCGCGCCACTCCATGGTGCCGTCGACGCCCGTTATCTTGCCATCCTTCTTGCCGCTCGCGGTCTCCGCCTCGGCCTGGACCACCGGCGCGTCCTGCGCGGCATTCTTGATGGAGAACTCGCACGTCAGACCCCCGACAGGCAGCGTGTAGTTGCCCGCAGCCTTGCCCGTCAGCTCGGCGAGGGTCGCCTTATAAGAGGTGCCGACCTCGGTCTGAGAGCCCTCGACGGTCGCGCCGAGGCCATCATTGCCGATAACATTGCCGAGCGTGGCCACAGGGCAGTGCTCCCTGCCGTCATAGGTGAACTCGGTGGTGCCCCATGTCACAGTGAGCAGACGCTGGTTGATGGTGAACGTGCCATCGACGAACGTGATGCTGTAGTTGGGGTTTGCACCCTCGGGCTGCGTCAGCTTCAGAGCATAGCCGCCCTCGCGCACGCCCTCGTCCTCGTCGCGCTCAATCTCAATACCCTGAAGGCTCTCACCCTCGACAAGCTCACCGGATGTGATCGCCCACGTAAACACGGGGTCAGCCTCGCCGTACGTCTTGGAGGAGTCGTCAGCTGCGACCGTAATCGCGCGCGGCTTGACCTCGAGCGTAACCTCACCCTCGGCCTTCACACCGTCGATCGTCACCTTATAGGAAACAGTCAGTGTGCCGACGTCCTTGATCTTGGGGGCCTCGGGAGACCAGTTCTTGCCGTCGGTGCTGTACTGGGCCGTCGCGCCCTCGGGCAGGCTCGTCGCATCGACCGTGTGATACGCACCGTCGTACTCGTCGGAGTAGCCGGCGATAGCAGCGGCAGGAATCTCGTCTGCAGGCAACGCATGTCCACAGACCGTGCACTGCTGATGCTTGGAGCCAGCCTCGGTTGCCGTGGGCGCCTTGTCGACAACCCACTCAAAGGTGTGCGTGGCCTCGTCGATTTTCTCGCCGCAGGTGCACTCGTGCCAGTGCGTATTGTCGTCGGAGAGCCATTTGTCGTTCACGGCCTCGTGCTTGTGCACGCCCTCGACCGTGATGGCGGTATTCTCCTCGACATCGCTCAGGACGAACCTTCCGCCCTCGTTCTTCTCGAGAACCACACCGTTTGCCTTGACAGCAAAGTCGTCGCCCGCGTAGTAGCCATCGGAGATCTTTACCGAGAACTCCACGCTTTCGTGCCACTGCAGTCTGTTCGGGCTATGCCACACTATCGAGTACGCGTCATTTTTCTCGGAAAGGCTGACGTTCAGGTACTTGCCCTTGCCGACATGCACTTCCACAGGCGTGGACGGCATGTAATTATCGGTCTCGGCATACCAGACCTGGTAGTCGCCAGCGGCAAGATTCTCAATCTTACCGTCTTCGGAAACCATGGTCTCGCCATCGGCGTCCCCGGCTTCGGTGCGGAACAGGCGGTAGGCAACGCCGCCGTGCGCGCCTTCAATCTTGCCGTCGCACTTGCCACGGATGGTTTCGGCGGTAGCCTTCAGGCCCTGGGGTTTCTCCTGCTCGACCTTATAAATCGTGTAGGTATACTCAAGGTTTTCGGTAGGAAGGGCGTAATTCTTGATGACCTCGGGGTCGCCGTCGAGGCCCGTCACCTTTGCCGGATAGCTGCCGGCATCGATGCCCGTCGCGTTCTCGACCTTATAGGAAACCTTGCCCTCGTCACCCTCGGCAACATTGCTGACCGTGACCTTGGGGCCCTGAGGCTTGCCGTTATAGGTATACGTTCCGACCGTCCAGCCAACACCAATTTGGCGCTTGGTGATCTCGAACGTGCCGGTCTGGAGAAGCGTCAGTTCATAGTTACCCTGTCGGATCTTGTCCACCGTGTTGAGGGGCTCGCGCTGCTCAATCGTCAGCTTATAGGTGCCCACGTTCTCGCCGGGCTCACGGTGAATCTTGAGCCAAGAGAGCGACTCACCATTGGGGATCGTGCCCTCAACGGCCTCGAGTTTAAAGTTCGGATCGTCATAACCGTACACCTTTGAAGCATCCATGGGCTTCACCGTCACCGGACAGGGATCGACCTTAAGCTCGACTTCGCCCTTGCAGGACTCACCAGACACGAGCTTTGCCTTAAACTCGAAGGTCTTGGTGCCGGCATCGCGGATGCTCGGAGTCGTTTCGAGCCACAGCGTATCGCCCTTCATGCGATACTGGATAGATGCGATGGTATTGGTGTCAACCGTCACGCTGTGCCACTCGCCATCGTAGGTGCCCGAGTAGCCCTTGATGCCGAAGGCGGGGATCTCGACAGGCTCGCGCTCGTAGCCGCACGTCTTGCAGCGCTCATGCTTGGAACCGGGCTTATCAGCCGTAGCGGCCTGGTCGACGACCCACTCAAAGTCATGCTTTGCGCGGTCAACGTCCTCCTTGCCACAGGTGCAGGTGTTCCAGTGTTCGGCGTCGTCGTGTTTCCAACCGCTACCGTCGGCCTTCTTAGGGCCGTCCTTAACCTCAACCGTCAGGGCCTCGGAGGCGTTATGGTTACGGTCGGCCTTAAGGCGAACGCTGTATTTGCCAGCGGCGAGGCCCTTAACCGACGTCTCGCCTTCGGCAATCCACTGATAGTCGCCGGCGGCCTCGGCTTTCCATTCGTAGGTGTTATCAATCACGTCGATGCTGCCATCCGCCAAGGCATGCCCGGTCGCGGCCGTCGTCTTGACATCCTTGGGAGCGGCCTGATCGGCGGGGGCGATCTTGATCTTAAGCTCTCCCTCCACCGGCACGTAGTCGGGTGCGGTAATGCGGTACTTAATTGTCTCGGCACACACGTTGTCATAGACATCGCGCGTGACATTGGTATAGGAGGGGATTCGGTCTTCGTACAGCAAGCCACCATCGACACTATATTCGATCTGCATGCCCTCGGGGGCGTTGTCGACCGTCACCGACGGCGAGTGAGCCTTGCCATCATAGGTGCCGTCAAAGCCCTTGGCCTGAACATTCTCGAACTGCGTGCCGTAGATGCTCCAGTAGAAAAACTTGCAGGAGTAAATTGACTCGTAGGATGCGAAGTTTCCCAGGCCCCAGAGCTGGCTCCGGTACGCACCTGGATCTTTCTCCGAAACCGATTCGCCCCAAGCGAGGCGTTCGAAATCGACGCCCTCTTTAAGCTCAATCCATTCGTCGCCAAGCTTATACGTCACCTTAATGCGAGGCGTTATCTCCTCGCCCGTCCACTTATAAGACGGAACGTCGTTGAGCACGTCACCGTTGCTGAACCTGACGCTATCCTTCAGCTTGTCGTAGCCGATGACTTCGATCTTGCAAAGATCCTTGCGGTTGGAGTCCTTCTCCGCAAGCGAGGCGGGGTTGATCTTGAACACGCGCTCGAGCGTAACATCGCTTTGTCCCTCGATGGCAACCGTCGCCACCACGCGATAGGTGCCCGCATCGCACGGCTGCGACCCTTCCATCTCGATGCCCACGGTGTCATTCTCATCCGCGCAACGGTAAAAGCGTGCGCACACAATCTTTACCTTGCCCTGGGTCACAGCGTTGTCCTTTTGAGACGGCTTAGTCGTAGCAAGCACGGCGTCGCGCTGTTTGCCGTTGTAGGTAAAGCTCAGGTCGCCTCTCTTGGACGACATCAGCGAGATCGTCTCGCCGTCCCTGGAGTAGACACAGTGTGAGGCCTCATACTGTCCTTTGCACGTAGCCGCGATGCTGTACCCATCCTTGTTGGCGGAATAGGTCCACTCGTGCTCGTGCTTGCGATGGATGACCTTGACCTTGTCACCGGTAACGTCGTATGCAAGGTCGGCGTTGGCAAGCTTGAGCCTGCTCGCAAGATCCTCCTGCGAAAGATCGCTCGTGCCAAGGTTCACATACTCATAGTAGTAGTACTGCTTATTGGACTCGGGATCGAACTTGGTATCGTCGACAGACAGGACGGCTTCGCCCGCAAAAGACTTATCGACGTGAACCTTACCGTAGCTACCGACATCGGACGCATCGACACCCTTCGCCTTGGCCGTAGTGACCTTCGTGTTGCCAGCGAGCGTCACAGAGCCGAGAGCGTATACAGCGCTACGCAGCGAGTCCTGAGCGTCGAGTTTATGACCATAATCATCATAGAAGGGAGACACATACAGGTCGTCGATAGTCGAACTCTCGATAGTGCAAGAGGCATCTGCCGCCACCGCAATACCGCTCGTCATATGCATCTTATAGTCTTTAGTCATGTATTCGCAGGGGCCATCCCACGAAGTCGAGCCCGTATCTGGCGTAGAACGAATGCTGCAGTTCTTCACCGACAGGTCAGCGTTCCCGACAACAATATTGCCCGAGTGCAGATGATTGCCCTCGACCTTCAAGTAGTCGCATGCAATCATCGACTGGGTATTGTTTTCGAACTTGCAACCGTTCAGCGTTACATGGGGCCTGGCGTTTCTTCCGACTACGCTCAGGGCGCCAACACAGTCGTCGGCGTTGTTGCTAAAGGTGCAATTGGTAAAGGTCGCATTAACCGCAACCTGAGAACCGCGAATAGTAACCGGAGCAGGAGATGCAGTGTAGGTGTTCTTGTCGTTGCAATAGCTGCTCCGGCCGTTCTCTACACAGTTCCAACCGCTGACATTCACGTTCGTGAAGCTGGCCGTCTCCCCCGCACCCATGGTTCCATAGAGCGTGATCGCCCGATCGGTATCTTTGTTACCAGTCTTTGAAACAAGCTTGAGGTTTTTCACGGTAAGGTTGAGGCTTTTGCCCGTGCTCGGCTTATCGATGCCGCCGTGTGCCCTGTAATCGTTACTGTCGCTCAAAAACGTTTTTCCATCGCAGCGAACCACAGTCGAGCTGCCTGAATCGCCGATGAACTCGACATAGCCGCCCTTGAGCACAAAGAGCGGGTGCTGTGAATACGTAAGGTCGCGCTTGACGGTCAGCGGACCGCCCAGAGACGAGCTGTCGGTGAAATATAGGCGGGTCGGATTCTCCTTGGTGCCGCCCTCGACCTCATAGTGGTCGATATCAACCGTGCCGGCAAGGACATAGTCCTCGCCGGCCTTAAGCACTACAGGCTTATCTTTCTCGTAGTATGACAGGTCATCCTTCGACCTTATTGGAAACGTCGCGCCCTGCGGATACGCCTCCGCTACCGTAGGCGTGGCGAGCGTCGTCGCCGCACCCCCAAGCGCCAGCGCTGCAACCAGCACGCAAGCAGCAAGTCTGCGCATCCCCATCTTCTTCTCCCTCATCATAGCTCCCCTTACCCCTATGCTTTCGCAATGTTCGTTATCGCCTGGCGCCGGCGGCCGGCATGATTCCCCGTCCGACCGCCGGCATCGATTGACATGTGTATCCATGGAGTATTGTGCGGTCGTCAAAACTGACGCCCTGCCGCTTGGCGCGAGTTGCACGCCTTGGGGCGCAAATGGGACACGCCTCCGCGGGCGGCGCGCACCCAATGTGGCAAAATCGAACTACTAAGGGGGCTCGAATGCTCAAGATTATCGCCTGCGACGACGACGTCGCTTTTCTAGATAGACTGCACCGGATGATCGACCGCTGGTCGACCGAGACGGGCACGGCAGTCGACGTTGCGCTCGTCACGCGCGGCGAGGACCTGCTGGCCCGCCATGCCGCATCGCGTGCCGACATCATTCTGCTCGACATGATCATGCCGCTCGTCAACGGCATGGATACCGCGCGGGAGCTGCGCCAATCCGACACCGCCGTGCGCCTGGTGTTCCTCACCTCATCGCCCGAGTTCGCGCTGGAGTCCTATGAGGTCCGCGCCTTCGACTACCTGCTCAAGCCCGTAACGTACGAACGCCTGGCGCAACTGCTCGACGAGCTTTCGAGCATGCGACCCGCCGTGACCGATGAGCTCGTGACCAAAACGTCCTTTGGCTACCATGCCCTGCGCCTGTCCGATATCGAATATGCCGAGGCCCGCAACAAGCACGTGGTATTCCACCTGCGCGACGGGCGCGACATCGAGGCGCTCGAGCCGTTCCGCAACATCGAGGACCAGCTGGCCAAAAACGCAAGCTTCTTTAGATGTCACCGTAGCTACCAGGTCAACCTGCGCAATATCGACCACTTCAACCGCACGGATATCGTCATGCGCTCGGGCGCTTGCATCCCGCTGGCGCGCAGCTGCAAGCAGGGTTTCCAGGATGCCTACTTTGCGGCACGGTTCGAGAGCGGGAGGCGCTGATGCTCCCCACGGCCGAGATGATGCTTTGGGCAATTCACCACGCAACGACCCTGCTTTTTGGCGTTTTTGCCTCGGCGGCGCTCTGCGGTATCGAGATCAACCGGCGTCATGCGCTTGAGCTCGTGATGGTCAGCGCCGTAACCGGATGCACATTCGGCCTCGCCAATGCCGTCGGCGGCGAGCTTTTCGCCCGTCAGGTATATCCGCTCGTCGTGCATCTGCCGCTCGTCATCTATCTGTGCGCGCGCTATCGCCTGAGCCCGCTGCTCGTTATGCTGGGCGTCACCAGTGCTTATCTGAGCTGCCAGTTCAGCAACTGGATGGGCATGCCGCGCTCGCCGCCACCGACTCGCAAATCGCGTACTACGTGGCACGCATTATCACCACGGCCGTCGTCTTTGCAATCCTGCTGCATTGGGCCAGCGACATCGGCCCGCGCCTGGCGGTTAAAAGCCCCACCGAGCTCGAGATTCTACTCATCCTGCCGCTCGTCTATTACATCTTTGACTACGCCACTAACGTCTACACCACGCTCTTCCACTCGGGCTCCGTGGTGACGGTTGAGTTTTTGGCGTTTGCGCTTTGCGCGTTCTACCTTATGTTTCTTGCTGTGTATCTGCGCGAATACGAGGCAAAGGAAACCGCCGAGCGCGAGCGCTGGATGCTTGCGACCCGCGACAGCGCGGCCATCAAGGAACTCGAGGCCTGGCGCCAATCTGGACGTGAGCTTTCGGTCCTCCGCCATGACATGCGGCACTTCCTGCGCGGCCTTGCGGCTTTGATCGAGGAGGGCCGCATCGACGAGGCACTCGAGCGCATCGACGAGCTCTGCGAGACGAACGACCGCACCGCCGTGCGCCGCTACTGCGCCAACGACACGGTCAATATCGTGCTTTCGTCATTTAGCTCCGATATCAACCGAAACGGCATCACCGCCGATTTGCGCGCCGCCGTGCCCGAGAGCGTCCACGTAGCCGACGTCGATCTGTTTAGCGTGCTCTCTAACGCCCTGGACAACGCCATCGTCGCCGCAAGCGCCGCTCCCCAGGGCAAGCGATTCGTCGATCTGGACCTGCGTTGCGAGGACGGGCAACTGCTGCTTTTGGTCTCCAACACGTTTGGGCGCCCGCCGCGCATGGTCGACGGCATGCCCGTAGCCGGACACACCGGACACGGCTTTGGAACCAAGAGCATTAAGCTTGCCGTCGAACGCATGAACGGCAACTGCCAGTTTCGCATCAACGGCGACCGGTTTGAGCTGCGCGCCGTGATGTAAGGGCGCGACAAGTCGGCGCCGCGCTCGACCCGTCAGGGCCGCCTTACCGGCTCCGGTCCGCTACAGCGGCGCGGCTGCCGGGGTCAGCTGCTTGATGTATGCCCACATGCGCTGCTTGGCGGCTTTGTCAGTGAGCGCCGCCTCAAAACCGTCGAGCGCGAGCACGCGACGACCCTGCACATGGGCGACCAAGCCGGGCTTGAGCATGGCGGTATCGAAGTCGTCGATTGCCACGAGCATGTCGGCATAGGTCTCGCGCATGGTATCGGCCGCGCGATCGTCCAACAGCAGGACCGCCTCGGGGTCCAAGGCCTCGAGCGCTTCGCGGAACAGCTCGCACGGCAGGCCCTCGCCTATCGCAACCGCTCCGTCGCCCGCGCCGGCAACACTTGCCAGCACGCAGAAATCCTCGGGCGCGTAGCCGATGGCACCGAGCGCCTTGCGCAGCGCGGCGCCGTCTGGACCGGCAGCCAGCTCGCCGCCCGCACGCTCGGCATCGTCTAAATCACCTTTTACCAGCACAATCGGCGAGCACGCGTTGCCCGCGATACGCACACCGCGACCCGCGAGCGATGCGAGCTCCTGCTCGGTCGCCTGGGCGATGGCTTCTTTTTTCTGGCTTTGTGACGTGGGCATGTGCTCTCCAATCGTTTGCATGCCCACCATTATATAAAAGAGCCGACCGCGAGTGCTTGCTTTGCGGACCGTTGGGTATAAGCACGGTCGTACTGAGTTTTACGCGGCCGAGCCGCGTCGCACTATGGAGGTCACCATGGCTGACATTAAGCAGATTACCCCCGAGAACTTCGATTCCGTCGTTAACGGCAACCTTCCCGTGCTGGTTGATTTTTGGGCACCGTGGTGCGGTCCCTGCCGCTCGCTCTCGCCCATTGTTGATGAAGTGGCCGACGAGCTGGCCGGCAAACTTGCCGTCGCCAAATGCAACGTCGACGACAATCAGGACCTGGCCATGAAGTTTGGCGTTATGAGCATCCCCACGCTGGTTGTCTTTAAGAACGGCGAGGAAATCGACCGCTCCGTTGGCGCGCTGCCCAAGGCCAGGCTGCAGGCGTTGCTTGAGAAGCACCTGTAATACGCCGCTCATGTGCTGCCGTCCATGAGCGGTTTTGCGCCGCTCACCGGAGAGCCGGGTGCTGCGCCCGCGACCACGGATAGTATGGTAATCACAAACAGCCCCCAGTGAACGGGTGCGGGTCAGACGGACTCGCACCCGTTTTCTTATGCGGCGATGCGCAAAGCGGGCGTAGTAGAATCTGAACCACCGAATAGACCCGTACAAAAGGAGATTTCCCATGCATGACGTCGGAATGAACATGAGCCAGCTTGCCATGAGCGTCAAGCAGGTCGACGACACGATCGAGCTCGCCCACGAGTGGAGCCATCAGCTGCTGCATGCAACCGAGAACTTTGATATGGAGCGCATTGGTGCCAAGCTCGAGGCCGCCATGGCAGCGCTCCACGAGGCGCACGACGCACTCGAGGGCTACGAGGAGGCCATCGAGGCCGACCACAACTCCGTTGGCTCCGTAAAGCTGGTGTAGCGTGGCCGAGCACGAGCACACCTGCGGGCACGAGCATTCGCACGGGCCGACCGGCGACGCGGGCTGCCGTTGCAGCGGCTCCGCCTCCGAGCTGGTCCGTTTTTCGGTCACCGCGCCCGACGACCTGCTGCGCCGCTTTGACGAGCAGATCGCACGCCGCGGTGACGTGGCCAACCGCTCCGAGGCCGTGCGCGACCTGATTCGCGCCTCGATTGCCAAGGAACAGATGCGAACGCCCGACGAGCAGGTCATCGGGTCGCTCACCATGATTTACGACCATCACACCGGCGACCTGACGCGCCGCCTGGACGAGGTGCAACACGACTACACCGACGAGATCGTATCGACCATGCACGTGCATCTGGATCACCACAACTGTTTGGAGATTCTGGCACTTAAGGGTCGCGGCGAGCGTGTCTACGAGCTGGCTGACCGTCTGCTGGGCCTGCGCGGCGTTAAACACGGCGAGCTCACCTGCGCCGCCACCGAGCAGAGCCTGGGGCTGTAACAGCACACATTTCAACGAAGGAGGGTCGCATGCGACATGCGCATATCCATGTAACGGGCATTGTGCAGGGTGTCGGCATGCGACCGTTTGTGTATCGCGAGGCCATGGCGCACGGCATTTGCGGCTGGGTGCTTAACGCGGGCGACGGCGTGCATATCGAGGCGCACGCTCCTGGCGAAGCACTCGACGAATTTGTCGACGCGCTTTCCGAGCATGCGCCTGCGGCGTCTCGCGTGGAGCATGTCGAGGTTGTGGACCTAGCACCCGGCAACTGGGACGCCGCTAATGAGCGGGACTTTCGCATTGTGGCGTCGCAGGATCAAACCGCCCACACGACGCTCATCTCGCCCGACATCGCTACGTGCGATGACTGCCTGCGCGAGCTATTCGACCCCGCCGACCGACGCTTTCACTACCCCTTTATCAACTGCACCAACTGTGGACCACGCTTTACCATCATCCGCTCGCTGCCCTATGACCGAGCGGCCACCTCGATGGATCGCTTTCCCATGTGCCCCACCTGCGCCTCAGAGTATGCCGACCCGCTCGATCGGCGGTTTCACGCGCAGCCCGATGCCTGCTTTGATTGCGGACCGCATATTACGTGGCGCGAGGCCAGCGATGCCATCATCGAACGCTGCGTCGAGCTGCTGGCAGGCGGCGGCATCGTCGCCGTCAAGGGTCTCGGTGGGTTTCACCTAGCCTGCGACGCCGCCAACGAACAGGCAGTGTGCGAGTTGCGCCGTCGCAAGCGTCGCAGCAACAAGCCGCTTGCCGTTATGGTGCGCAGTCTTGCCGACGCCGAGTGCCTATGTCACGTCGATGGCGTTGAGCGCAACCTGCTGGCCGGCAGTGTTCGTCCCATTGTGCTGCTGCGTCGCCGCGCAGCCGGCAACGACGTCCACAGCTCCCCCAACGCCCTCGAACTCGCGCCATCCGTCGCGCACGACTTGCCCGAGCTTGGCGTCATGCTCCCCTACACCCCGCTTCAACATTTGCTGCTCGCCGCAGCCGCGGCGCACGGCATGAGCGCACTCGTCATGACCAGCGGAAACCTGAGCGAAGAGCCCATCGAGACCGACGATGCCCTTGCATGGGAGCACCTTGTTGCCGCCGGCATCGCCGATGCGCTGCTCGGTAACGACCGCGCGATTCTGTCGCGCTACGACGACTCCGTGGTACGCGTAGTCGACGGGGTCGTCATGCCCGTGCGCCGCGCACGCGGATATGCGCCGCAGCCGCTGTCGTTGCCGGCGCTCGACAACGCCACGCCCTGTGTGCTCGCCTGCGGGCCGCAGCAAAAAGCCACGATCGCACTCACGCGCGAGGACGCCGACGGCCATGCGGCCTGTTTTGTGTCGCAGCATATAGGCGATGTCGAAAACGGCGCGACTTTCGATGCTTGGAGCGCCGCACGCACGCGTCTGGAAAGCCTCTTTGACCTGGCGCCTGCCGCCTTGGCATGCGACATGCATCCCAGTTATCTGTCGAGCCAATGGGCGCGCGAGCAGGCACGGGAGCACAATCTGCCGCTTATCGAAGTCCAGCACCATCATGCGCACATCGCGAGCGTCATGGCAGAGGCGATTGCCGCAGGCCGGCTTGCGCCCGATGCACGCGTCCTCGGCATCGCCTTCGACGGCACGGGTGCCGGCACCGACGGCACCATATGGGGCGGTGAGTTTCTTGTCGCCCATCTCGCCGATTTTGAGCGCGTCGCGCATCTGCGCACCTGGGCGCTTCCCGGTGGCGCCGCATCCGTACACGATGCCCGCCGCAACGCCTTTGCCCTGCTCAGCGAGCTCGACCTGCTCGAGCACCCGGGAGCCGTGGGGCTCTTGAACAGCCTTGACGAGCAAACGCGCAGCATAACGGCAACGATGATCGAGCGCGGCATCAACAGTCCGCGCACCAGCAGTATGGGTCGCCTGTTTGATGCCGCAGCCGCGATTTTGGGCATTTGCGGCCAGGCAACCTACGAGGGCGAACCCGCCATCGAGCTCGAAGCCGCCGCTTGGCGTGCACTGGACGGCAAAATCGCCCGTTTTCCCGACGACAACGTCGGCTATTCCACATCTGGCCCATCGTGGTTGGACGGCCCCGATGTGCTGGACCAGAAAGCACTCTTTGAGGCACTTTTGGAGAGAATTGAAGCCGGAGCGCCCGCCGACAGGCTCGCACTCGACTTCCATGTCGCCGTCGCGCGCTCCTCGGCGCGCATCGCCACCGAAATCTGCGCGCGCGAGGGCATTGGCACCGTCGCGCTCTCGGGCGGCGTGTTCATGAACCGACTTCTGCTCCAGCTCCTCACCCGCGAGCTCAAATACGCGGGCCTTGCTGTCTTGGTCCCCCACACCGCACCCGTCAATGACGGCTGCATCGCCTACGGTCAGGCGGCGGTCGCAAGCGCTCGTCTTGCGCAGATTGCATCGCAGTAGCTCGCCCTCACACGCCGCTGTGCCCAGCCGTCTCACAGGCGTAACGCGTTTGCCCGCAAACCCCGCGAGCGCTACCATCAACTGATGGATTATTGAGCGCCTATCCAGCGCAAAGCGTCTAAAAGGGGAACAATATGTGCCTTGCCGTTCCCGGTAAAGTAGTCAAACGCGACGACGACCTCAAGGCCACCGTCGACATGATGGGCATCGAGCGCCCCGTGTCGCTACGACTCGTGCCGACGGCGCAGGTTGGCGACTATATTCTCGTACACGCCGGCTTTGGCATCCAGATCGTCGACGAGCAGGAAGCGCAGGAGACGCTCGACCTGGTCAACACCATGACCGAACTGGCAGAAGAAGACCAACTGGCCAGCAACCCGGCCGAGGCATACTAGTGGCGGCCGGACAGCCGGCGCGCTCCGGTATCGACTTTTCGGCATTTCGCGATTCCAAGCTGGCCCGCGAGCTCATCGAACGCATCCATGAACTCGTCGGCGACCGCATCATCAACCTTATGGAAGTCTGCGGCACGCACACCGTGAGCATCGGTCGCTATGGCTTTCGCTCCATTATGCCGGCCGGGCTCAAGCTGCTGAGCGGCCCGGGCTGCCCCGTTTGCGTTACCGCCAACCGCGACATCGACCACGCGATCGCGCTCGCCAACATAGACGGCGCCATCATCACCACCTTTGGCGACATGATGCGCGTGCCCGGATCGTCCACCTCGCTCGCCGCGCAAAAGGCGGCAGGGCGCGACATCCGCATCGTCTATTCCCCGCTCGACGCGCTCGACATTGCCGAGCAAAACCCCGATCGTCCGGTCATTTTTATGGGCGTGGGCTTTGAGACTACGACGCCCACCATCGCCGCCGCCATCTTGGAGGCCGAGGCACGCGGGCTTTTGAACTTCTCGGTCTATTGCGCCCACAAGACCACGCCGTCGGCGTTGCGCGCCATCGCCAACGATCCCGAGACCGCCATCGACGGCTTCATCCTGCCGGGCCACGTCGCCACCATCACGGGCTTGGCGCCCTTTAGCTTTTTGGTCGACGAGTTCAATACCCCGGGCGTGGTCACGGGATTTGAACCGGTCGATATCCTGCAGGGCATCTGCATGCTGGTCCAGATGGTTGTCGAGGACAGGCCCGCAATCGACAACGCCTACCGTCGCGGCGTCAATGCCGACGGCAATCCCGTGGCGCGCCAGCTGGTCGAGCAGGTGTTTGAGCCGTGCGACACTACATGGCGCGGGCTGGGGCCGATTGCCAACTCGGGCCTTTCCATCCGCCCCGAGTTCTCGCGCTTTGATGCCCGTACCCGCTTTGACGTGCCCGTCGAGGAGACGGTCGAGCCGCGTGGGTGCCGCTGCGGCGACGTGCTGCGCGGGGCCATTACGCCGAGCAGCTGCCCGCTCTTTGGCCGCACCTGCACGCCCGAGCACCCCGTCGGCCCGTGCATGGTGAGCTCCGAGGGCAGCTGCGCGGCGTACTACCGTTATCGCGACTAGCCCGGACGCACCCGCACGCCGGCACCACCCACGATTGGAGTTTTGGATATGTCCCATAGCACCACCGATAGCACCGTCCTGTTGGGCCACGGCTCTGGCGGTCAGATGATGAAACGCATCATCGATGAGGTCTTTTTGGATGCCTTTGGGTCGCCCGAGCTGCTCGCGGGCAACGACGCCGGCGTCGCCGCGCTGCCCGCGAGCGGGCGCATCGCCATGTCGACCGACAGCTTTGTAGTCTCGCCGCAGTTCTTCCCCGGTGGCAACATCGGCCGCCTTGCCGTGTGCGGAACCGTCAACGACGTCGCGACCTCGGGCGCCAACGTGCGCTACCTGTCGTGCGGATTTATCCTCGAAGAGGGCTATCCCATGGATAAGCTCCGCCAGATTGTGCAGACGATGGCCGAAACGGCGCGCGAAGCGGGCGTGTCCATAATCACGGGCGACACCAAGGTGGTCGAGCGCGGCGGGGCCGACGGCGTCTACATCAATACCACCGGCGTGGGCGAGGTTCCCGCGGGCGTGGCGCTCAGCGGTGCCAACTGCCAGCCCGGCGATGTCATTCTGGTATCGGGTACGCTGGGCGACCACGGCATCGCCATCATGAGCCAACGCGAGGGCCTGGCGTTTTCGAGCACGATAGAAAGCGACGCTGCACCGCTCAACCACCTGATTGCCGACGTTTTGGCCGCAGCGCCCGGCACGCATTGCTTTCGCGACCCCACGCGCGGTGGCCTGGCGTCCACACTCAACGAGTTTGCCCAGGCCAGCGGTGTTGCCATGGAGGTCGACGAGGATGCCGTGCCCGTGCGTCCCGACGTGCAGGCCGCCTGCGAGATGCTCGGCTACGATGTGCTGCAGGTGGCAAACGAGGGCAAGATGGTTGCCGTCGTGCCGGCCGAGCAAGCCGATGCCGCGTTGAGCGCCATGCGCGCCGCCCGCTACGGCGAGAATGCCGCCATCATCGGTCGCGTGCTGCCACTTGCCGAGGGCTCCCGTCCCGCCGTGCGCGTGCGCACCGGCTGGGGCTCGACCCGTATCCTCGACATGCTCGTGGGAGAGCAGCTGCCGAGAATTTGCTAGCGGCTGCTCTGCAAGCTGCCCAGCATCCGGCCACAATCGGCCCGCCCATTTTCACTGGGACGTTGGCCCACTCAAACTGCGGGGAGATGGAAGAGCCCTCCTGCCGAGCTGATCGGCAGGAGGGCCCTTCGCTTTGCAAAACCATACTCCTTGCAGTATTTACCTGTCAGGCAGACGCTCGCTACGCCGCGCGACGCTTGGTGTAGAAAAACCAGCCGCCGACGGCCGCGATACCGACGATGCCCACGGCAACACCGGCGATGGCAAAGCCGTTCGAGCCCGCGTCCGCAGCCTTGTTGGCGGCGCCGGCGCTCAACGTGGCGGTCTTGCCGGACGTGCCCGACTTTTTGCCGCTCTTGTCTGTCTTGCCGGCGACGGAAGACTCCGTCGAATCCTTCTTGCCGGATTCGGCCTCGGCCTTGGAATCGCCAGCTGCCTTGGCGCCCTCGCTCGAGGAAGCACCGGCCATCTTGGCGGCCACAGGAGCCATTACGCCCGCAAAACCGGCGGTCCCGTTGCCGGCACCGCCGTCCGACCCGGCACCCGGCGTCAGGACGCCCGGCGCCACCGTGGGCTTCTGCGGGTCCTTGCTGCTCGAGCCCTTGCCCGCCGTCACGGCCGTCTTCCAGGCAATCGTCTCTCCCGAGGAGACACGATACGTCGTGAGCGCGCGGAGCGCCTGCTCGGTCGCCATGGCGTTGGCCGCGCCGCCCTTGCTGTGCGCATAGCCGTTGCCGCCGTCCACGCGGTACAGGTCCAGCGCGCAGACCACGTTGGTCACGGCATTTGCAAACCCGTTAACGGGGTTGGCCGGGTCACGGTCGAGCGAAAGCAGCGCGAGGATCACCTGGGCATTGGCCTCGGCAGAACCGAAATCACAGGTGCCCGCGCTCATCTTGCCCTTGAGGTAGGAGAGGCCGTTCTCGATGGCAGCATCGACCTTGGTGTCGCCCTCATAGGGCGCCACGGCCTGGATCGCCATGGCCGTCAGGTCCACGTCGCCCAGACGCGCACCCTCCACGGCGTCGTCGCTGCCGAGAAGCTCGCAGACGGCGTCCGCGAGGCTCGCGCGCGTCCAGGCAGAACCGGCGGGTACATCCGAGCCGCTCGCATTAAGCGCCATCAGCGCAAAGATCTTCTCGTTGGCGCGCGTCATATCGGTGCGGCTGCAGATGAGCTCGACCAGGTTGACGCCGTCATAGTCGGTGATGTCCTCGCCGATGGCGGAGAGGGCCAGCGCCACACGCTCGGTCTCAGTCAGAGCGCAGGTCGCACTCCCCCACTCGGCCTTGTGCTTGGCCAGCGAGGCGCGGTAGTTGTCGAGCAGCTTGGAATCGATCTTGCGGCCCGCCTTGGCAAAGTCGTAGATCTCCCACTCGTCGCCGTACTGGAAGGCGTCGGAGCTGCGGCGCACGTCGATGAACGCAGCGGCAGCATCGATGCCCGCCGAGGCGGACTCACTCGTGGCGGGGCTCGCGGCCACACCGGCCACGGTGATGGTAAGCGTCACGGGCTCGGCACCGGCGGTCGTGTCCACCGGCGTACCCGTCGCGACCACCGTGCCGGCCGAAAGCGCAGTCACCGTGTAGTCACTCGAGGCCGCGTACAGGCCGTCATCGGGAGCGCCGTCGACGTGCTTCCAGGCGCCCTTCTCGATGCGGTCGATGCCCACGATACCCGAGGCGTCCTTGCCGTCGAGCGTCTTGAACGTCCAGGTGAGGCCGGGCTCGGTCACGCTCCAGCCGTCCGCGTCGTTTTTACCGGTAAAGCTCAGGTCGAGCTTTTGCGCCGAGCCGGCCTTGAGGTAGAGGCTGTCCGTGCCGGCCGTCACGCTCGCAAGCGGATTTTGGTAAGCATAAGTCACGTCGCACGACGCGCTGATGACCTTGCCATCGGCGTCCGTGTCGGGCAGCGTCGCGGTAAACGTGGTGGTGCCAGCCTTGTACGCCGTGTAGCCGATCTCGCCCGCGGTGGCGTAGGCCGCCACGGCAGGATTGCTGCTCGTCACGGTAAAGTTGCCGCGGTTGGTGGCGTTGTCGGGCGCCACCACCGGGCGTGCGTGATCGGTCAAAAACGCGCCGCGCTCGGAGAGCGGGTTGCGGCCCTGCAGGTAGACGGTGGCGCCGTCCTCGTTATAGCCCATCGAGATGGACGTGGCGGCCACGGCTTCTGACGTCAGCGTCACGCTCTTGGAGCCAGCGCCCGCAGATGCGACGTCGCGCGGGGTAACGGTGATCGTGGCACTGCCGGCATGCTTGAAGTAAAAGCAGGCCGAGTAGTCGTTGCTGTAGATGGTCGTAGGATCGCTCGAGGCAAAGTGGAAGCGGCTGAACGAAACGGGCACGTACTCGTCCTTATCGGCGTCGACGTAATGCACGCGCACCTCGAGGTTGCGCACCTCGGAGCCCTGGACGGTAGCCGCACCATCGGTCACGTCGCTCACGGTGCCGTCGGAGGCACGATACCACAGCTCAAAGTCATCGAACTGTTTGGCCTTGGCCTTGATCTTTATGGTGGCCACGGTCTGCTCGGAACCATTGGCCTTATGCTCGGTGGCGGTCACCGTGCCGGTGGCGTTGTCGTAGATGTAGAGCTCGCCCGTGGACTCGTTGATACCGATGTTTCCGCGGTTGGCATCGTCGGTGCCCCAGGTGACGGTGCTCGTGGCCGGCACGCCCTTAAGCGCAAAGACGCCAAGTTTGCGGTAGGCGTTCACAGCGTCGGGCGAAACCTCGAGCATATGGTCGGCAACCGCCTGGCTGGTGCCGTCGTTGGCCGTGAAGCTCACGGTGTAGGTGTCGTCGGGCGTGGTATCCTCGGGCGCCTGGTAGCTGTTGCCCGAGCCAAAGACCGGCGTGCCATTTTTATCGATACCCCAGCTGCTGCCGTTGGCGCCGCAGTTAGCGTTGACGAGGTCGGCGAAGGCGTCGGTGGCCATGTCGGCCGGGTCGACGGCATAGGAGTTGATGAGCGCCGAGGCGGGGGCGTCCATCTTGTTGGTGAGGAATGCGCCCCAGTAGGTGTTGACGAGCTGGCCCGCGTTGTAGGTCGCGAACAGCGCGCCCGCCGTGCCCTCGGAGGTCGACACGCAGTTGGACACGATGCCGCCGTCGAACGTGCGCGCAAAGCCCGCAACGCCCTTGCCGGTCACGCTCGTGGAGCAGTTGAGCACGGCGCCCTGCACACTGTTGCCCAGGGGGCCGAACGCCTTGCCGTCCGTCGCTTGCTTCAGTTTGCCGGCAAACGAGATGTTCTGCACCACGCCCGTGGAGGCAACGCCGCCCATGAGCGACTTCACGCCACCGCCGTTGGCGAAGGTGATGGTGTGGCCCTGGCCGTCGAGTGTGCCCGCAAGTATGCCCATGGGAGCAAAGAAGTACTCGTCATCGATGGTAATGTCGTTGTCGAGAACGTAATAGGCGTCGGCGTCGGCGGGTTTGAACTTGTTTTCGAGGTCGCTCTGCGAGCTCAGGTGCACTACGTTCTGCGGCTGAGCCACGGGCTCGGTGGGCTTGGGCTTCTCGAGCGCGGCAATGGCATCGGTGAGCGTCTTGGTTGCGGCGTTGACCTCGGCCTGCTTGGCGTCATCGTTGGCGTAGACGTCTTGAGCGCTCACAAGGGCCTCAGCGAGCTTCGACCAGCTCTCGGCCGTGTAGTCGTTCTCGATCTTGGCGTTGGCATCGTCAATCGCAGCCTTGAGGGCATCCTTGTTCACGACGACCGCAGCGCCGCCCGAGATCAGCACAGGCAAACCGCCCTGCGCAGACCAGGTAAAGCCGGTGGCAGGGGCATCGGTGTTGAGCTTATCGACCGAGGCCTGGGTCTTGAGGTCGTCGACAGAGATTTTGCTGCCAAAGGAAGAATCGACCTTGTAGCCGCACGCCTGATCGCCCGCAGTGAACAGATTGTTGGTCACGGTGCCAGACTGATACCAGGCAACGAGGCCGTAACCGCCAAAGGACATGCCGCTGAGGCTGCCGGCGTAATACGAGTTGAGCACCGAACCGCCATCGAGCTTGCCTACAAGACCGGCAGCGTCAGCGAAAGTCCAATTGTCGTCAGAGGGGCTTGCCGTCGACCAGCACATTTGCACGGTACCCGAGCATGTGGTGGCGATAGGACCGTCGGTGCCAGAAATCGTCATCGAACCCGTCACGCCCAGATTCTGTACCGTACCAGCCACGCTCTTCGCCAGCGCCTTGCCGTTGAGCACGATGCTGTGGCCCTGGCCATCGAGCGTACCGGCCACGGTCTCGATCTGTTGGCCAGCCTCAAGGCTGATATTCGCCGTGAGCTTCACGACAGCCCCGGCCTCGATGGTGGTGGGCAGCTCATCGGCAAAAGAGACCATCACGGTCTCGCCGGCCTTGGCGACGCGCGCGCCGCGTGCCTGCTGAGCATCGGCATCCTCGTCGTCGATGTCCGCCGCGGCAGCAAGGCTCTCATCGGCAGACGGAGCGGCCTCGGAGCTCGCCTCGTCCGCCGATGCCTCGGCGCCTTCAGCACCCGTCTGCTCGTCCGCAGTGAAACTCGACTCGTCGGCATTCTCGGCAGTATCCGCCTGCTGCGAGGCCTGGGCCTGCGCCTGCACAGCGATCTCTGCCACGCCCTCGGCAAATGCCGACGTACCCGGCATCGACCAGACGAGCAGCGCCGAGAAAGCAGCGGCTCCCAGGCGCTTGAGCATAATGTTGTTTCGCGTCACCCGTTCTCCTTCTTTCGCGAACCTGCAATAGAGCCATGGCGAAGAAGGCGGGACAGGCGATACCCCGGCAGCACAAAGGCGCACGTCAGCCACCCTATCGGCAGCAAAACGCACGCTCAGCAGCACCCCTTGTAGACCGGAATCCAGCGGCAAACAGAGAGGTCCTCGGTTTCGAGAAGAGCGCGGGCAGGTAATCTGACTCGCGGGCGCGCCCGCATACAGTAACCGCCTTGCTCGGGATTCTCACCCGATTCCCCTTTATGCGCTCGCGCGCACCCGTGCTCCGGCTTCTATTTTTAATCGGAGGAAGTGTACGTTACCGCAGGTAAATCGGTCAATGCGCTACACAAAAAACCGCCATACCCGAGCCATATGGCTCCCGGATGACCACCTATAGGCAACCCATATCGCCACTAGGCCGCTAACGAACCAAGCCCGCCCGCAAGATTGAGCGGGCCGAATGTCCCCCGTGGGGCTGAAGGGGCCAAATGTACCTGTTAGAAGCCATTTAAGCGTTTTAACAGGGACTTTTGGCCCCCTCAGTCCCACGGGGGCTTTTTGGCCCGCTCATTTTGCTTTAGCTCAAGCAAACGGTCCCGCACGATTACTCGTACGGGACCGTTTTTAGTTAGGGCTGTCGTCTATGACCCGCTCCGGTTAATTCACACGCTTGCGGATAAGCACGGCCCCCATAACGGCCAGAACTCCAGCCACCGTCAGAAGCGCCACGGTCACCACAGACGAATCACCGGTCTTGGCAAGCCTTCCCTTGGTCGCCTTCTTGGCGGTATCGGTCTTGACGTCCGTCTTCACATCCGTCTTCTGACCGGGCTTCTGCCCAGGCTCCTCCTGCGCAGCCTGCGTCACGGTCACCGTCGCTTCATCGGACGTGGAAACCAGCCCGGCAGCACTCGTCACCTCAACGCGATACACCTTTGAACCGACCTCGGTCGTCGCGGCGACGTACTCAGCCGCCGTCGCCCCGTCGATGGCAGAGAAGTTACCGTCCTCGCCCTTGACGAACCACTGGTAGGTAAGTTGGGCATCCGAGCCATCCACGCTGTCATCAACCGTCGCGGCAACGCTCAGCTTGGCCTCAGCGCCCTGAGTACACGTTACCGACTGCGGCTGAGCCGTGATGCTGGGAGCAACAAAAGCGGACGCGTACATAATCGGGGTCCGGGAGGTTCCATTCTCGGCGTCATAGTCGCTCGGCATAAACGCACTCGAGGTATCTCCCGCATTCACATAGGCGCGCATCTCATCGAGAAGCTTGGCCGCCTTGTTGTAGACCTGTTCGCTCACTGCGGCAAACGCCTTGTTGGCAAGGTCCGTGCGCTGATCGGCAGGGGTCGCCTGCATCAACCCGTCAACAACGTCCTGCTGGGCGATAACCTGCTTCTGAAGGACATCGAGGTAGGCGCGCACGTTCTCACCCATCGAGGCACGGTTGTTGTAGGCGAGCGTGTTGATGTCCATGAAGACGTAGTCGAGGTTCTTGCCGTCCTTTTCGACCAAAGCCTGCGCAACGTCGTCCTTGCGTCCTGTATAAGTGCCGTCCACCGTGTTCCACGCCGGGAAGTAGTCAGCCGGAACTTCCGTCAACAGCGCAGAGTAGCTGGGCAGGTACACGCTGAACTCGCAACGCGAAAGCGCTTCCCACTGAATCGTGGCGATATCACTGGAAAGGCCGGACCGAATCTGGAAGATATTACCCTCGGTCGTCCTGTTGTTGCCGATGGCATACAGGGCACTGTTGAGATTGGCGTTGAGGCTGTCATCCTGCTCACCGCGGGCAGCGAGGGAACGCAACGCCGTGAACGTATCGGATTTGATGCCCGGCGTAAACGTCAGCTGCGGGTCGATGAGCGAGGTGACGCGACCCTGTTCATCAACGGTATAGTCCGTCTGAGGCGCAAGGGCAGCACCGAAGTAAGCACGTCCCTGGGCCAGGCGCGTATTCTGCGACGAGCCCGAATTCTCCTTGCCATACGTCTTGAAGATGTTCGGCGTGCCGTCGTCATAGGTTACGAGAACGCCGTTGGACTCGGGCAGCGTCACGACATCGGCCGAGTGCAGGCACTGACTCGCATCGTCAAGATCGACCTTATACTGCAGGCCGCCGATGTTGGGATTAACGGACGCCATGTCGTCGCCCATCTTGACGGCAATCCACTGATGGCCCGAAAGCTGAGCGAAAATCCAGGTCTCGGTATTGTCGGCAATGACGATCTGGTTGCAGTCCTGAGAGCCATACTGATCGATGATGGCGCCGAGCTTCTCCACGCCATCGCGCGCCGTGGACGAAACGCTCAACAGGTAGTCGGCCAGGTTATACTCGCCGATGCCCGTGTCGACACGAGGGTCGATAGCATCGATTCCGTCGTTGTAATCCGTTGTGAGCGTCGCGGAAACGGAGACGCCGCGCTCGTTGGTGCCGGCCTCGGAATACACGCGGGACGCTGCCTCGTCGTCCTGGGCATCCCACTCATCGGGATTGTCACGAACATAGGTGTAACGATACGAGCGACCCTGATAGGTGTACTCAAAGCCGGTCCCCGGCACAGAATCGTTCTCGAAAGAACGGAAGACAGGGTTGTCGATCGGCTGCTGCACGCCAAAGGTCTTGCAGTAGCGAGGTGAATAGTCCTCGGCGCGGCCGACATAGGTATCGCCCGTCGTTGTCTGGTTCTTACCGATGTAAACCTGCGTGCAGGCGAGCGCGGGCGCGGGCATGGCAAGCACAAGCGCCGCGACTATGCCCATTACAGTCTGAAATAGGCTATCGATAAAATTCGATGGCGAGCATTCGGCGCATTGCCTACGATACGGGCAAG
>NZ_JBDGAY010000006.1:0-101468 GCF_040910245.1 Collinsella aerofaciens | reverse complement strand
TTCCCAAGGAGCTCAACTGGTCTTGCTTGGAGGGCCACAGCCCGGTTGGCGTGTTGGGGTGTCCCTTGTAATAGTAGGCGTACTCGTCTCCGTAGTAGGTCATGGTGAGCTTGGCGTAGTCTTCGAACGACTGCTCTAGGTTGACGTAGGTGCCCAAGAGAACCATGGGCTTTTTGCCTTCAGCTTCGGCGGCGGTGAAGTAGCCGTCGTTGAAGTTGTAGAGTGCCTTGAACGCCGCGACCGTTGCGTCGCCACGTTGCTGGAGCGCGGTGAGCATACTCGCCACGTTCTTCTTCTTTACCGCCGGATCGGTGGCAATGGCGTTGGCAAATGCGTTGCCGTCAGCGCTCTGGAACAGGTTCGCGCGCGTCATCCACCATTCAGTGTTCGGCTCGCATTTCAACACGGCGTACATGGAGTCCCAATGGGCGTGCCATCCGTAGTCCGAGCTTGCCTGTCCGTTCTTGTATGCGTACTCCTTGGCGGCCAGCCAACTCTGCTCAAGCTGGGCTTCCTTGGCGGCGGGATCCACACCTTCAGCGTTGAATGCCTCGTTCATGAAGTTGTAGGTAGCCGTTCCGTCAGAAAGAAGATAAATCTTGTAGTTGTCCTGGGGAATCTGGTTGGCGTAGATGATCGAATGGATGAGCGAACAGGTAATGTCATTGATGCCGAACTCGAAGCCGTAGATGTCGGCCAGCTCCACGGTCATGAGGAAGAGTTCGTTGTGGTCGGCAGCGGGGTCGAACGGGATCAGGGCCTCCGGCATGACTTCCAGCGCCGCCGCCAGGCTCCGGACCTGCTCGGGCTTCGGCATGCGCCTTGCGAGCTCGTAGTTGCGCACGGTGGACTCGTCGATGCCCGCCACCTGCGCGACCTCTCTTTGGGTGAGTCCCCGCAGCGACCTCAGCTGCCTCAGCTTCTCGGCGAGGCGATATTCCTCGCGCCCCCTCGGGAGGAGCGGGTTTCTCATCTCCATCGAATCCCCGCTTCGGATGTCCGATAAAACGCCAGAATTGCGCGAACCTACTAATACATTTTTAGTTTACATCAACAGTGCGTTAGCGTCTTGCTATACAGTGCGTAAATGTGCTACTAAAGGACGGGAGGTTAACGGCGGTGGAGATGATAAACGCGAACGAGGGCACCGACCTGATGGGGGGGGGTTCTTGAAGGCGGCGGCCTATAAGATCATTAGGCAGCTCAACGCCGAGTTCAAGGAAGGCGGTTGCAGGACGATCCATGGCAGGGTGAGCCGAGAGTATTTCGAGAGGGCGACTTCGGAATGCTCGACCGAGCCGAGAAGAGGCAGATAGCATGTCGGTGGGCAAGTAGAAGAACGGGACGTATGAATCCGCCCCAGATTGGTTGACACTTGCAATTCCGTTTTCCGATAAGATTCCGGAAAGGATGAAAGGTGGAGATCATGGTCGGTACGCCCAAGTACAAACCGGAGTTCAAGCAGTAGGCTGTGGAGCTGTATATAAAATCCGACGCCACCTATGCGGAGGTAGCGCTCAGGCTAGGGGTCGACCCCGGCTCGCCTTCCAGCTGGGTGAAGCAGGCGGACCGGAGGGCCGAGGGCGATCCCAAATCGCAGAACCCGTTCCAGACGGCAGGGGACCTGCGCAGGCTAAGAAGGGAGAACGGGCGGCTTAAGCGCGAGAACGAGATCCTTTTGAAGGCCAGCGCCTTCTTCGCGAGTAAGACTCCGTGAAGAGAGCTAAGTTTGAGTTCATCGCGGTGCTCGGCTGCCGGTGCTCGGTGTCTGGAGCCGTGGTCGGCGCTGAAGGTCACAGGGCAGGGCTGCTACGCGCACCGCAGGTCGGCCGCCTCCGAGCATGCGCGTCGTGACATGACGCGGAGCTCGCGGCGAAGATACTTGAAGTTTACGAGGCCGGCCGTTGCATCTGCGGCTCGCCGAAGGTCTTCCAGGTCCTGAAGCGCGACAGCGAGTGCGTCTCGCGAAAGCGCGTGGCCAGGATAATGCGGGGGAACGGCTGGCGCGGCGTGACCAGGCGCTGCACGAAGGATCCCGAGAAGGAAAAGCGCGCCTCCGAGGGCGAATCGGCCCCCGACCCGGTGAAGCGCGATTTCAGTGCAGACGGCCCGGACAGGGCGCGGTTCGTCGACATCACGTCAGGACCCATCAGGGCCGGCTGTACCTGGCGGTTGTGATGGACGTGCGGTCGCGCAAGGTCGTGGGTCGGCCCATGGCCCCCGGGATGGCCGCGGAACCGGCCGACGACGCGCTCAAGATGGCGATAGCGCACAGGGGCCCGGAGAGGGGCCGCCTCCATCATTCGGACCACGGGAGCCGATATGTGTCGCCGCTCATCGGCAAGACCATGGGGGAGGGCGGCATCATGCCGTTCGTGGGGTCGGTTTCGAGCCCGTGGGACAACGCTGTGACGGAATCCCGGATGGGGACCATGAAGGCGGAATGCGTGCACGCGCGCACCTTCTCAGGCAGAGAGGAGGTCGCGCTCGAGATATTCGAGTACCTAGAGTGCTTCTACGACAGGATCAGAATTCACTCCGCGCTTGGCCGGCTCAGCCCCGAGGAGTTCGAGAAAAAGCAGATGGAAGAGAGCCGCTCGAAGGCGGCTTAGTACCTGTCAACGAAATCGGGGCAGATTCTAGCAGTAGCGAGCTTTCGTACTTTACGAACTTCTTTCCGTCCAATCTGCATCGAACGTGGATTGGCGTGAATCATTACAGCGCATCTGGTTATGGTAACGATTGGAATGCAATCGTTTTGCATATCTCCGTCTGCAGGACTTTGCAGCAGATTGACAACACGTTCTTGGGGACACGACAAGTTTCGGCGCACTTTGGTGTTGGAGATGGTCAGATCCACTGGTATATTGTGCTCAATCATGCTGCGTGGGCGGTCGGTCACTGGGAATGGAATATGCATACGGTGTCCATCGAACATGTGGGGATGAATTCGGCCAGCACGTCTACTATGGATATGAGCGTCCAGCTCATGACTGCCCTTGCGCGTCAGAAGGGGTGGAAACAGTTTGTGGTGGGCGGCAACGTTGGCATTCATAGGTGGTACTGTGCCACAGCCTACCCGGGAGACCTTAATGTTCGCTATATTGTTTCGAAGGCGAATGAGTATCTGGGAAATGGTTTTACGTACTACGAGGTTCCTTCGGGATGGGCGAGGCCGACCTCTCAACATGCTCCCCGCAGGGCGTTGCGGCTTCTTTGGCGCAGGCTCTGTCACTAATCTCAAACGAATAGCATTTCAGGAAAGGGCCTCCGCGTTACGGAGGTCTTTTCCTGTGCTGTGACCTAAAATGTGATGGTATTATTGTGTTGATTTAGATACTTTTATTTTTGGGTGATATTGGTGAGGCCTGTAACTTCTATCGGAAAGGTCGTCCTGGGTGCATGCGTTGCCCTTGTTTTGGCTATGCCGTTGTATGTCTGCTTGCCAGCATATGCTGAAGATTCCGGTGCTTCGTCGGTTGATGCTATCGATGGAGCCTTCGATACTGCTGAGGAGTTGCCTGGGGTATCTGACGAGGACTTGGAAAAGGTCATCTTCCTTTCTGCACAGGCACATATGGCTGGAGTTGGCTGGATTGATCCCGTGATTTAGGTGATTTGCATGAACACGACAGAAGCAGCAGAAAAATGGAATACCACTCGCGACGTTGTTGCACGATGGTGCAAAGACGGCAAGGTTCCTGGCGCAGAAAAACCCAAATTTAGATGGGTAATTCCAGATGATGCTAGCCGTCCAATTGACAAGAAACTTCAAAGGGAGTTCGTCTGGCAGATCCTCCAAACAAAGAACGATAGCGTATTTCGCCTTGATTTTACCGAATGGGGCATTGATCGAAAGTTGATTGCCAGATACTTCGCCTGTATGACGCCTCTTCTCTTTGAGGTCGATGAAAGCGAAAATCCTGAGAACATTCGTGTTACCAAGCACGGATTTGCACTGATTGGACGAGATGGCGTGGGTCAAGCTACGACCTGTCCGAATGTTATTGCGGTAACGGCAGAGACGGCAGGCACATTTCTCGGCTCCTTTTCAGGGGCGGCAACCAAGCAGTGCTACGGAATTTAAGGAAAAAGTACGGGGCGTTAAATCTCTGATAAATACAACGTATGGAAGGCTGAGTGCGAGGATCGTTGGCATACTGAGTGCGAGGATCGTTGGCATACTGAGTGCGAGAATCGTTGGCATACGCTGAAAACCAACGAAGAGGAGCTTAATTGCATCTTCGCTGAAATCTATGATACGCAAGCGGCGGAACGAACTCGCTCAGCGGCGATATTGAAAGTGCGAAACGGGTGTTACGTGGAGCGCGCAATACTCATCAGCCCAGCCATCCGAAGTTTTGAGCGTGAATGCGTCAGCACACGTCGTAGCCGCTAGCTATATTACCTGTGAGTTCAATCTTGATTGCCTGCATGGAGTACGGCTGGCTGGGTTGGACGTCTAATGGAGCCACCGCTGGCACAACAAGTTGCGGCCTGCGAGTTGAGGGCGTTCAGGTAATTGTGTGTGGCAAGGGGGCGGGTGCTCCTGGCAGCACGATAAACTCTGTGTTCACCAGTTAGCAGAGTCCGCTCTACATCGGCTCCAGAACCCGTGGCCGTACTACCAAGTGTCTAACAAGTCGATGAGCATTCCGCACTTGGGGCAGGGTATCTTCGGCTACCGTACCGAGTCTAAGATCCCCTACAACGCTACGCGCAACCAGTGTGTGAACGCCATAGTCACAACCGCCATGAGTTACGTGGGCAATACGCCATACGTGCGGGATTACTCGTGTGCCCCTGGCGTGGGCGTGGATTGTTCGGGTCTGGTCATGCAGGCCTTGTGCGCAATGGGTATGGACTTGAGCCCCATGAACCCGTGGGACCACTACTACACGCCGGGCCACGACCACTATGCGAACGACATTCGCAACAACGACCGGTTCACTCATGTGTCGTTTGAGTCAAGGCGGCCGGGCGACCTCATTATGACGAACGGGCACGTGTCCATCTACATTGGTGGAGATCGAATCATTGAGGCGAATTCTCCGGCGGTTGGCGTACGCGTTGCGAGCGTGTACGCGTCAACGCCCATCCTGGCGGTCGTGAGGCCGTTTCAGTAGGCCCTAATCCGCTTCTCGTAGATATGGAATGTCGCGGCGGATAGTTTCTCGGTAGATTTGGTCTGCCGTACACTTTTATGTATATTCAAGTAGCACAATGGTTTTCGGCAAGCTTATAGAATTGGAGATGGCGTGACCACGCAAAAGGTGCATCGTGTATCCGTCGCGATGTCGGTGTATAACCCGAGAGCTGAGTATTTTCGTGAGCAAGTAGACAGTATTCTTGGGCAGACGAGCGAGCCCGTTCTCGTCATGAGGAATGATGGGTCTCCGAACCTTGAAACGGTGGCGCTTTGCGACGAATATACAGACCGCGATAATGTCGTCGTGATCGATGGTGTGAATCTTGGTTTTGCAGCTGGTTTCCTCGCTGCACTGCGAGCATGTCCAGATACCGATTATTATGCGTTTAGTGACCAGGACGACTTCTGGCTCCCCGAAAAGCTATCGCGTGCGGTTGAAGAGCTCGACAAGGCGGGGGCTTTCGCAGATTCCGTGCCTGTGATGTATCACAGTGACTTCGTGTTCTGCGATCAGAATCTGAATGAGGTCGAAGACACTCCAAATCGCAGGCTGTCTTCCAGCTTGGAAAATGCTGTTGCTGAAGCCGCTATACCCGGGATGGTAATGGTTTTCAATCGCGCCATGAGGGAGCGATTGCTGTCTGTCGATCCCGATGGTATTGCGGGACATGATTGGTTATGCGCTCTCATCTCAAATGGGTATGGGAAGACTATTTCGGATCCGAGGGTGTCCCTTAAATATCGGAGACACTCAGAGAATGTATCGGCTGGGAATATGGGAGCATTTCAGAGGCTCAGTTTCAGGATTAGGACGTTCTTGTTTGGGGAAACTGTCGGAAAAGTGCGTGTGATGATCAAGAGGGTTGCCACCGCATGTTCTGGGGAATTCAGCGCTCACAACCGTGAGTTAATTGACCTCTACAGTCGGCCCATTACCGTTCTCACCCAGTTGAGGAAGGCTTTCTGGCCTGTTCGCTATCGAGAAACCGTCGGTGATGAGCTGGCTTTTAGGTTACTGGTTCTTTTGGGTAGGATGTAGGAACGCCCTGGGATCACAATCGATCCCGGGGCGCTATATTAAGCAGTGCTGGGTTTGAAGCTTTTGAAAAGCAGCACCAAGCTGCCGGCCGAAAAGGCAAGAAGAGCGGCGATATAGGAGAACGTCGCCCCGTTCATTCCAAATAACGAGATAAGTAAGGGGCTCAGTATGCAGGAGAGGATGAAGCTGCTAAGGCTGAGAAGTAGCTGCCCTTTGAGTTGCCTGATAACGGTGAGCGCTGCCGAGAGAAACCATGAAAGCGCAACGAGGATGCTGCATACGATGAGTGGGTTGAGCAAATAGAGATGCGGGAGGATCGAGTCTCCAAATAGCAGGCGCATAACCGGTTTTCCAAGAAGGCCAAATCCGGCAAACGCGCAGACAGCAATAATAGCGATCGCTATGCTCACCTTCTTGATAATGTCGTAGAAGCGTTTGGAGTTCTTATCAAGATAGCATTGGGCGAGCGGGGCAGTAAGGGGAACAAATAGATAGTTTGCAGATACCTGCACAAGAGTTACTGGCATAGCTACGGACGTGTATATGCCGAGCTTCTCGCTTCCAAGCATGAATTCAAGTGCGTATCTGGGTACTTGCCCCATGGTGTTAAAGAAGAGGCCATAGGCCGCGATGGGAAGACAGGCAATAAGCAGACCTAGCACCCTTCCCAGATCCTCTTTTACATCACTGCTCGTTTTCTTCTGGTTTGAGAACGGTCGTGCGGTGGCTCGCTCGTAGATGCAGACAATAGCGGTAGAGCCAATGCTGAGTCCGCAAATTGCAAACAGGAGGTCATTGGTTGCCAAGAGGATTCCGCAGTATAGCGCGAGGTCCACAAGGGATTTAAGAATGTAAGCTTTCCCGATGTAGTCCATTCTGTTCGCACGTTGAAGTATCCCCTGATAAACGTCAGAGACGGCCTCGGAAATCTTGAACACCATGTAGGCGATGATGCACAGGGATGTGTAACCGTCGTAAGGGTTAATTCCGGTAAACACAATGCATGCTAAAAGCGAGATTCCCGACGTGATGGCTCTCGAAAGAATGTACTGGTTATCAGAGTAGTCTCCCTTCAGGTCGGAGACCTGATAATTGCGCATCGTATAGGTGGCAATCGCGTTTAGGGAGTTGCCAATGGACATTGCAAGTGAAAAGGTTCCTGCCGGTCCATAGCCAAGGACTCGAACAACGATGTAGCTAAGGGCCCATTGTGCGATGAGGTAGACAAAGTTGCCGATTGAGTTCCATGCAATGTTTTCGCCGATGCTAAGTTCTTTGGCTCTATTCACCCTTTTTGCACTTCCTGTCCTGTTCGTTCATCCACATCGTGAGGACGACGCGATGGATAACCCAGTAGATGGACATGGGAAGGTGCTCGTAGGCAAAGCGCTGGGCCCGGAAAACGAAGGTTCGGCGGACGGTCAGCTTGTCGGCGTCTGTCCAAGGGGTGAGGGCCAGATACTTATCAAAAAGCGCGTTTTGGGGATGGATGCTGTTGTGTTCCCACGGGCGACCGGTCTGAGCGCTCATGCAGTGATTGATGAGCGGGCCCCCGTTATCAAGAATGGAGGTAACGGTTTCTTTGGGGAAATATAGCTTGTCGTCAAGATGATAGATCTTGTAAACATAGTCGACTCCGTAGATGTAGAAGCAGCTATTGAAGTTGTACGTTGGACTGATGTACTCGATCTTATCGCGGAAGAGGACGTTTACGATGTCCTGGTCTACGACAAAGTACTTGTTTCTCACATGGGTCAGGTGGTCGATAATCTTTTCGGTGCAGCCATAGGCGTTCCAGTTTGGTTGGCTGATGAGCATGACTCCGCAGTTGAAGTAGTAATCCTCACGAGGGATATCAATACAGCGTTTGTATTCGGTGAGAACGCAGTCCCATGTGGCGGCGCAGATAGAATCGCCAAGGTCCATCTCGATTAGTTCGTCAAGAGGGCCGTTGATGATGGTGTCGCCATCAATTTGGAGGACTCGGTCGGTGGGAAGATCGAGCGTGGAGGCTGCGAATAGCTTGTAGTACGTGGTGTAGGTTCCACGCCAAGGTTCGACTTTCAGTTGGATGAGCATATTCCTAATGCTCGTAGGGTCAACGGGAATAAGATTGCGTCCATACTTCTCCGCAATGCCCCTAATTCTTGCAAGGTTCTCTTTAGAGATGCCGTCATCAAGGAGGTAGACGTTTATCTGATCAAGGTGGGCGTTATTCATGCAGAGTGATTCTATTGAGACGCCCGTAACCATCGCGTAGTTGTTGTCGGATTGATACAAGACGTTTAGAATCTTGGGCTGCGCCATGAGACCTCCATTGCACCTTACGTTTGGACGAACTGCTTTTTAATTCGATAATGATACCGTTTGTCTTGCCAAGGAGGGCTTTGTTCATGTTAAGCGCATGATGTCCTGCTCGGTCTGAGGTGCTCTTGTGGTTGATGTTTAATGGGGATGGCCACCCTGCGGTAAACTAGGCTAGTTGAACCTGAGGCCCTTTGAAGATGCGATTAGAAGGATGTTGCTTTGATAACAGCCGATTCGTCAATTAAGCTGAGTGTGATTGTTCCTTGTTACAAGGTGGAGAAGTACCTCCCGGCATGTCTCGACTCCCTTATTAACCAGACGCTAGATGATATTGAAATCATCTGTATCAACGACGGTTCGCCGGACGGCTGCATCGATATCCTCCGTTCCTATGAGGCTGCAAATCCTGGAAAAGTTGTCGTTATTGATAAGAAGAACGAGGGCGTGTGGCGCGGTCGTTTTGATGGTATTCGAATTGCCAGGGGTGAGTACATCGGATTCGTAGACAGTGACGACACGGTTGCTCCTAATTTCGCTGAGATTCTTTATCGTTCAGCGAAGGAGAACGATGCCGATATTTCAGTGTGTGGCTTTAAGCGGATTGATCTCGACACCAATAAGGTTCTGTCGGTTGAGATGTGCAGTCCCCGCGAGGACTTCGTTATTAGCGAGGAACCGGGTCGACTCATTGAGCTTAACGGAGCTCCTTGGAATAAGGCGTTCCGGTCAAGCATTCTCAAGTCCATGAACGACCTTGAGGAGCCGCCGACTGTATTAGATGACTTGGCTTTCCACTTGCTCGTATATCTCGAGGCTCGCGGCAAGGTCGTTTTCTCCGATGTGCCGCTGATCAACTATATGGTGCGCGCAGATTCGATTATTAACACTGTTCGCAAAGAACAGGTAGATTCGATTTATCGCACTTTTGACTTCATACGTTCCTTGTACCTTGAACGCGGCGTTTCAGAGGACATGCTTAAGGCCTTAGACGGTATGGCGTTCCTTCATCTGGGTGTCTCTCTGCTGTTTAGGTTGTTCAACGATCCGACCTGCGATGTTTCTGCCTACATTTCGAGGTGCACTTCATTCTTGGATGACAAGTTCTCGACGTGGCGCAATTCGAACTGCATGTCTCTTTCGTATGCCCTTAAGCAAAAAGGCCCGTTCATCAAGCTTTGGATTGCACGCCTGTTCTATAAAGCGCACCTCATGAGGCCGTTTTTGTCTGCCTATCGCTTTGCGATTACCAAACTGAGGATCGACATCAAGTGGTAGTACGCAATTTCTCGCCACTGTCTGAAAGGCATTTGTCTCATGTCCAATAAGCGCCTTTTGGTGATTATTCCAGCCTACAATGAGGAAGAATCCATTTCTTCAACCGTTGACGAACTGACTTCGACGCTGCCTGGTGTCGATTACGTTGTAGTAAACGATGGTTCAAAGGACGGTACAGAGCGTATCTGCCTCGAGCATGGTTATAACTACGTGTCGTTGCCGGTTAATTCCGGCCTCACAGTCGGTTTCCAAACTGGCATGAAGTACGCACTTCGTAACGGCTATGATTACGCCCTTCAGTTTGATGCGGACGGCCAGCACAGGCCTGAGTATATTTCCAAGATGCTTGATCTCGCGGTTGCTGAAGACGTCGACATCGTTATTGGCTCACGCTTTGTAAACAAGTGCAAAGAGGTTTCTGCACGCATGCTCGGCTCGCGCATCATTACGGTTGCGATTAAGCTCACTACCGGCAAGCGAGTCGCAGATCCGACTTCTGGCATGCGCATGTTTAATAGGAAGATGATTGAGCGTTTTGCAAACGATGACTCCTTGAATCCGGAACCTGAGTCTATTTCTTACCTTATGAAGAAGGGCGCGAAGGTTCGTGAGGTCCAGGTTGAAATGCGCGAGAGGCAGGCGGGGGAGAGCTACTTGAATATTCCCAAATCGATTGCCTATATGGCGCGTGCTTGCATTTCCATACTCTTCGTTCAGTGGTTTAGGTGATTGAACAATGTCTATTGTGCTTAGGGCCGTCCTCCTGCTCGGGGCGCTTTTGGTTTTGTATTTTGTCATCAAGAAACTGAGGAAGGCGCAGATCGAGGTACTGGACTCCGTGTTCTGGCTTTTCTTTGTCTTTAGCTTTGTTGTGCTGGCCGCTTTTCCCCAGGTAGCCTTTTGGCTATCTTCTCTTCTGGGATTTGAGAGTCCGGCGAACTTCGTGTTCCTCTACGTGATCGTTTTGCTCCTGTATCGTGAGTTCAGCAATACGGTGAGCATCTCGAAGCTGCGTCGGAGGATTAATCAGCTTGTTGAGGAACAGGCGCTTCGAGGTTGATGTGATGGTCTGTTCCGTAGGAAGTAATTGAGAGTAGAGGTCACAACAGTGTCTATCCCTCGCGTTATTGCCGGTTTACTTTTTCTATTCATATTTGTGTCATTGCTCTATTCTTACTTTGGTTCAATTCCAGACCGATCCCAGCATCAAAAACATATTTATTCGGTTTGGCATAAAGCGAAGCCGCTTCTCTTTTTCTCAACGCTGTTCGCTATCGCAATGGAGGCTCTGACCTTGTGGGGCATGCGTTCTTCCAATCCACTTGTTATTGAGGACTGGAGTCGAAGGCGTGTGGCGATTTTTTTTGTGTTCGGGATTGTTGTTGCGATAGTTGTGCGCTTGGCTTTTGTTCGTCTCGTTCCGGTCCTAAGAAATCAGCTGTCTAAATCAGACAATCGTCGCGATCGAGTACGCGTTGTGATTCTCCTGGCTGCAAGCTTCTTGATGTTGCTTGGACTGGGAATTCTCTACGTTGTTGTGGGGCACGCGTCTTCCCTAATCTATCTTTCGGCGTGCGTTGTCGTTGTTGTTGTGTTCGTGGTGATGTTACTTCAATGGCGCTCCTTTACGCCTCTTGCTGGATTCCTTCTTATTTCATTTGCTATCGGCTCTTTTTTTGTTTTTTGCATTCCCCCATCCACGGGCTTTTCTTGGGATGACGGCATTCATTTTGATCGAAGCTTGGGTATTTCTTACTTTGGCAGTGCGGAATCGTCTCCTGCTGAAGTGGAAATGGCGGTCATGCCGTGGAACAATACGACCGGTGAAATGAACTACTCCCTCCTCTATGAGTCTCTTCCTAGACTTGAT
Source organism: Collinsella aerofaciens (assembly GCF_040910245.1). Lineage (GTDB taxonomy): Bacteria > Actinomycetota > Coriobacteriia > Coriobacteriales > Coriobacteriaceae > Collinsella. The sequence continues at coordinate 89,828 of NZ_JBDGAY010000006.1, read as the reverse complement.
GAGCAATATTCTGACGCTGCCGATCTTGGTCAGATCGAAGAGGTGCACGGGTGGATTTCCCCTGTTTTCCATGCGGACCTCATTTCAATCTCAATGGTCGGTAACATTCCGAATGCGCTTGGCATCTGGATGGGTCGGCTGCTTCATCTTTCTTTGAGCGGCCTTGTGTTGGCGGGTAGATTGTTTAACCTGCTTACGTATATTGCTATTACGGGAACCGCGATTGCCATCGCCCCCTCGAAGAAATGGTGCTTTTCTAGTATTGGCCTTTTGCCCACCAACCTATTCTTGGCGGCAAGCTTTTCCTATGATCCATGGGTCATCTCATGTCTCATACTGTTCACATCACTTGCTTCCCGGTTGATTTCTTCTAATGTTCGGATTTCATTCAGTCGCTTGCTTCCTTGTCTGGTCGTCTTGGCTCTGGGCCTTGCATCGAAGGCCATTTATTTTCTACTCGCTGGCATATTACTTCTGGTGCCGAAAGGGCGGCTTGGAAATGCAGGTCAAAAACGCCGGTACTATGCTGCCCTGCTTGTGTTTACCTTGGCGATGATATTGTCGTTTGTGTTGCCTCTGCTGTTTACGTCCAGCGGTAACGCAGGCGATGTAAGGGGCGGTTCAGACGTCAGCTCGATTGGACAGATTAAGTACTTTTTCACTGACCCTCTCGGCTTTTTGGCGACGATCGGCTTTTTTGTTATTGGCTATCTTTCGCCTTTGGAAGCAGGCGGATATGCGGTGTATACGGCGTATCTCGGTTTTATTGAAACGATCGTCCCTTTTCTTTCCCTCGTGCCCCTATCGTGTATTGTGGCTACCGCGTTGTTTGACCCCGATTCCGAGAGCGGACCCTCATTCAGTGTGTTTGCAAGGTGCTATCTAGTTTTTATATTTCTCGCCTCTGTTGTGCTTGTGGCTACTGCGCTGTACGTGTCGTTTACTCCTGTTGGTTTCTGGACAGTAAATGGTTGCTCGCCGAGATATATCTTGCCTCTGCTTGCGCCTCTCATGTTGGGTGTCGGATCGAGCCGTATTTCCGATACGCGCGTGCGTCTATTGCTGGCAAGGGGCGGTATGATGCTCACCGGCGCGACGGGTTTTGCCGTCTGTATGTTTGTGGTATTCCAGCTTTAGACACGAGTCTGTGTATTTGCTGGGCGAGGTGGCGCTATGTATGGATGACGGATGTGAGTATTTGGCCACGAGTATGCCGCCCGTCTTGCTTACAATAGTTTGACGCTCTCTGGACCTCAGGTTCATTTGGGATAAAGTCTATGTTTTGGAACTGTTTATTATTGGGCAGGTAAATATGTCGAAGATAGATACAGCAAAGACTCTGCTTGGGTTGGCAAAAAAGAATCCTGGTAGCTATGCGCGAGCAGCAAAGTACGCCGTTAAGTATGGTCTTGTTGGTCTGCGCGATCGTTTTCACGATGAGATTGTGATGGATGACGTTGCGCTTCCATCTGAGGGTCTTGAGCCGGGGAGCTCTACGGGGAGCGTTTGCTTCTCCATCGTGATGCCCGTCTATAACGTGGATATCAAATGGCTCGATTTGGCCATTCAATCGGTAGAGGCTCAAACGTACGATAACTGGGAGATTTGTATCGCTGACGATGCATCGACCGACCAGCGCGTGCGCGATTACTTGCAAAAGAAGGAATCCGAAAAGATCAAGGTTGTTTACCTGGAAGACAACCAAGGGATTTCGGGCGCAACAAATGCCGCCGCAGAGCTTGCCAAGGGCGATTTCATTGCCCTGATGGATAACGATGACATCATTCATCCGGCTGCATTGGCCGACTTGTTCGTTGCGGCCACCGTGGAGCATGCTGATCTTATCTACACCGACAATGATGTGGTGGACGAAGATGGCAATCGACTCGCCGTACTTCATAAGCCCGACTGGTCGCCTGACCTCATGCTTTCTCAGATGTACGTGGGGCATTTGGTTGCCTTCAGTCGTTCTCTGTTCGAGTCGGTGGGTGGCTTTCGTTCTGAGTTCGACGGCAGTCAGGATTACGACCTGTTCCTTCGCATGTCGGCTGCTGCTAAGCGCATCTCCCACGTTGCGAAGTCGTTGTATTCTTGGCGTGCCATCGCTTCCTCTACGGCATCGAACCCTGATGCCAAGCCGTATTCTCAGTTCGCGGGGCAGAAAGCAATCCAAAGCTATCTCGACAGCTTGTACGGTAAAGACGAGTGTCGAGTAGATGAGACTGACAACCTGTTCGTCTATGACGTGAGGTATCCGGTCGCTGCGGGCACGCTGGCCTCGATTGTGATCCCCACAAAAGACCATGCGGACGATCTGAAGGTTGCTATCGACAGCATCTTCGCAAAGACCGAGTATCCTAACTTTGAGATTATCGTGTTGGATAATAATTCGTCCGATGCTGAGACCTTTGCGTATTTTGATACAGTTGTTTCCGAGCACGAGAACGTCAGGGTTGTAACCTCCGCCTACCCTTTCAACTGGTCAAAGCTAAACAACCAGGGGATTTCTGAGGCGAAGGGCGACGTTCTCGTTTTCTTGAATAATGATGTTGAGGTACTCGAAGGTTCCTGGCTTACCCGACTTGTCGAAAACGCACTGCGACCTGAAATTGGAGTCGCTGGAGCCTTACTTACCTATCCCGATGGCACTATTCAGCATGCTGGCGTTGTGGTCGGAATGGGCGGCTGGGCCGATCATGTCTATAAGGCAATGCCTGCGGTGCACAACGGAAATCCGTTCATTTCTCCCATGGTGACAAGGAATGTTTCTGCTGTTACGGGCGCCTGCATGGCCATCTCCCGTTCCTGCTTGGAAGAGATTGGGCTGTTTGATGAGGATTTCATTGTGTGTGGTAGCGACGTTGAGCTGTGCCTCCGTGCAATGAAGTATGGTAAGCGCAATGTGTATCTTCCGGGCGTGAGGCTTACCCATTACGAGTCGAAGACGCGTGATGCCAAGGATATCCCTGCCATCGACTTTAAGCTTTCGGAGGCTATGTATCGGCCTTACGTTGCTGCTGGAGATCCGTATTACAACTCCAATTTGGACTACATGTCCTGTGTGCCAAGGGTGCTTTCGAACAAGGAGCGTCTGCAGAGAAGTGTCGGTGCACGCATGGAGGTGTCAGTCCCCGAGATTCGACCGCTTCATTTCGTTAAAGCTGAGTCGGAACGCAGGCGTCTCAATCTTCTCGTTCCGTCCGTTAATCCTGAGGATATCTTCGGCGGCATCGCCACCGCTCTTAAGTTCTACGAACGGTTGCTTGCTGAAACTGGCATGGATGGCAGGATTATTGTGCTCGATGCCGTAACGCGTGTCGGTTCTGTATCCGAGCGCTTCGACGGCTATGAGCTATATGAACTTGGCTCCGAGGGCGATGCACACTTCAGCATCGTGAACGCGTCTTCTCGTAATGCCGCTGATATTCCCGTTGCGCGAGGCGATTGGTTCATTGCTACGTCCTGGTGGTCGGCTTACTGCTATCAGTCTGAATACGGTGTCCATTTCTCGCGCGGCGACCTTGAGATGAATCCACTTATATACTTGATCCAAGATTATGAGCCTGGATTCTATGCTTGGTCTTCTAATTACCTTCTCGCGCGCTCTACATACACGAGCTCGACTCCCGTTGTTGCCGTGTTCAATTCCTCTGAGCTCAGGCAGTACTTCTTTGAGCGTGGTTTCCGCTTCGAGTCCGAGTTTTCTTTCGATCCGATGCTGAACGATAAGCTTAAGGAAAAGCTTGTCCAGCTTAATGGCAGGGCCGCGAAGCGTCGTCAGATTCTCGTATATGGTCGTCCTGGGACACCGCGCAATGCCTTCGAGCTCGTTGTCGAGTCCTTGAGGGAGTTCGTTGAGGCCTGTCCAGAAAGCTCTTTGTGGGAGTTCGTCTCTGCTGGTGAGCAGCATCCCCCTGTGCCGTTGGCCAACGGCAGGTATCTTGTTTCTGTGGGCAAGCAGTCTCTCGAAGGATATGCGAGCTTGTTGGCTGAGTCCTATGCGGGCATTTCTCTGATGGCCTCGCCCCATCCGAGCTATCCCCCGTTGGAAATGGCTTCTTTCGGCGTTAAGGTCATAACGAATACGTTTGTCGGGAAGGATCTCGCGAGTTTCGGTGATTCCGTCGTCTCTGTGAGCAATGTCACGCCGCATGGAATCGGCTGTGAGCTTGCCCGAATTTGCGAAGGATACTCCGCCGAAGTGTCGTGTGGCCGCGTGAACGCTCGCTATCTTTCCGATGAGGACTTGTTCCCATTTCTGACCGATATGGTTAAATCACTTGGCCTGTAGCCATGTCCTGGAGAGCGTCGGGGGCTCATGATGAACAAACAAGATGGACTAGTTGCCGCGTGGTACGTACCCACCCCCACTATGGGCGGCGGTGGATTTCGAACCATTCTCCAAAATGCCGCCGCGCTCTCTTGCCGTGGATATCGCAATGACTTTTATGTGATTCCTCCAGAAAATAAAGTTCTTGATCTTTTGTTCGTCGAGGAGTCTTGTTTAGCGTGGTTTGGCATGGCTCCTGATCGTTGGCTCCTTGCAGGTGCTAATGAGGAAGATCGAACTCTTTCCATTGCGACGTCCTGGGACACTGTCGAGTATCTGGCTTCGAGTTCACATGGCGCTCCTGGCTTTTATTTCGTTCAGGATTATGAGCCTTGGTTCTTCTCCTTGGATAGCAACTTTCTTGCTGCGGAAAACACGTATCGCCACGGGCTTCGAGTTGTCACCATTGGCAAGTGGCTCGCGGGAAAAATAGACAGAGAATATGGCAGTGTGCTTGGATATACGGACTTTGGCGTTGGTCCGTCTTACTATTCAGAGAACCTCGGCTGCCGTGAAAACTCGAAGCCGGCTTCAGAGCACGCCGTATGCGCTATTTATCAGCCTGAAAAGGGACGACGCGTTGCTCCTCTGCTCGTGGAGGCAATTCGCGTTGCACTGGAGCTCGATCCATCGCTTACGTTTTATCTGTATGGCTCTGATGCCCCGGTGCCCATTTCCGATCATCGCGTGGTGTCGCTTGGCTTGATTTCTACCGATGAATGCCGCGAGCTCTACTGGCGTTGCAAATGCGGAGTATCGCTCAGTATCTCAAATCCCTCACGCATTCCTTTCGAAATGATGGCGTGCGGGCTTCCCGTCATCGATCTCTACCGGGAGAACAACCTATTTGATTTTAGGGACGGTAGTCTTCTGCTTGCGCGTTCGGATGCAGCTTCCTTGGCAACGGCGATCGTGTCGCTGGCTGCAGATAGGGAGAAACAGGATAGTCTGCGCAAGGGAGGTCTTGATCTTGTTGCCGAGCGAACGGTTGCTTTAGAGTCTGATTGCTTTGCGAACTTGGTCTGTTCTGATCTGGGCGCGGGTGGTTTTGATGGCGCCTCAATCCGTCAGACTTATACTTGCGCACCCGTTGAGGCATCTGACGAGGCTCTTGCTGTCGAGCGTCGCCTTGTCGAAGAGTCGCACCGCTCGCGTGCGGAAGCGTGTGTACCTGTTATTTGGCCTGACTCTGGCATTTGCGTTAGCTTTACATCATTTGAGCCCGCTGGCGATGCGCGTTTAGTTGTTTGGTCCATGGGGGATCAGTCGGATCTTCAGTGGTTTCAGATGGATGGGTCTGATGCGGATTTCCAGGTGCTTGTTGACCGGGAAGATGGCTGGGACGTCGGATGTCGAACCTACAACTTTCATTTCTACATCAACGCAAGCAAGGGTGAGCCCGTGTTTGCCGGTAGCGCTGTTGTCCCGCTGTCTCCTGATGTGTCTGTGGGGAAGGTCGAAGCTGCTGTTCCAATCTTGGGGGGAGAGGTGCGAATCGCGGAAGCGCCTATCACGAACCTCGTCTGCGGTGAGCCCGTTTCCGATATCGATGATACTGATAGCGGGGCTAGGGAGACGTTTCCTCGAAGGCTTAAGGCATGGGTGGATCGCTGCATAAAGGGCGGGGTTGCGTAGAGTCGGGAAGTAGATCGACGGACGGGCGTGCTCGACATTGCACCTCGTCCTACTTTTGTGCAGCTTCGCAGCCCGCGTGCCCTCTCGCGTATACTAGTACCAACTGTGTACGCCCAACTTTGGAGGTCCAATCTATGAAGGGCATCATCCTCGCGGGCGGCTCGGGCACGCGCCTGTACCCGCTCACGCTCGTCACCAGCAAGCAGCTGCTGCCGGTCTACGACAAGCCGATGATCTACTACCCGCTGTCCACGCTCATGCTGGCGGGCATCAAGGACATCCTGGTCATCTCCACGCCGACCGACCTGCCTAACTTCGAGCGCCTACTCGGGGACGGTTCCCGCTTCGGCGTGAACCTCTCCTACGCCGAGCAGCCCTCGCCGGACGGCCTGGCGCAGGCCTTCACCATCGGCGAGGAGTTCATCGCCGGCGAGCCGTGCGCCCTCGTCCTCGGCGACAACATCTTCTACGGCAACGGCCTGTCGCGCCACCTGACGCGCGCCGTCCAGAACGCCGAGTCGGGCCGCGCCACGGTCTTCGGCTACCACGTGGACGACCCCGAGCGCTTCGGCGTCGTGGAGTTCGATGCGCAGGGGAGGGCCGTCTCCATCGAGGAGAAGCCCGCCGAGCCCAAGAGCTCCTATGCCGTCACCGGCCTGTACTTCTACCCGGGCGACGTGGCCGCCAAGGCCCATAAGGTCCAGCCCTCCGCCCGCGGCGAGCTGGAGATCACCACGCTCAACCAGATGTACCTGGAGGAGGGGACGCTCTCCGTCGTCACCCTGGGCCGCGGCTACGCGTGGCTGGACACCGGCACCATGGAGAGCCTGCACGAGGCCGCGGAGTTCGTCCGCGCCGTGGAGCACTCCCAGGACCTGCCGGTCTCGGTCCCCGAGGAGATTGCCTGGGAGAACGGCTGGATCACCACCGCCGAGCTTGAGGAGGCCGCGACGGCCTACGGCAAGTCGGTCTACGGCCAGCACCTGAAGAAGGTCGCCGCCGGCGAGATCGTCAACAGCCCGCGCGAGTACTAATTGCCCGGTGAAAGGGGGCGAGAGATGATCGACATTCTGGAGCGCGATGGCCTCTCCGTCGAGCTGCTCTCATCCCTTTCTTATAAAAGCGAGCTAGGGATATCGCTTAAGAAGAACCTGCACTATTTTGATCGGGACCTCCTGCTTGATGAGCTCTTTCGAGCTAATGAGTGGTATCAAGGCCAATCGGCATTGGTTGACTTGCCTATAGACAGTCGAATTAAATCTCTTCAGTCTATCAAGCTTAAGTTAGACCGTTATTGGCCCGATCATCAAGTGCGTAAAGTCTTTAATGACCTTCTCGGCTTTCGATCCATTGTTGATTCTTATGAATCCGTTCTTGCGTTAAGCGGTTCTGATTTTAAAGTTGTTGATCTATCTGCTGGAAAAGCCATAGACGACGGTTATCGTGGCGTTCATCTCTATTATGTGCGTGAAGCTCGCTGCTATCCGATAGAGCTTCAGTACAATACTTTCTTTGATAGGCAGTTAAACAACTGGCTTCACAAGTATTTGTATAAGAAGACCGCTGATTCGAAGATTGGTGCCTTCTTGCGAATGCGCTACGAGGCCGGTTTGATTCATGATGAAGCTGAGTTCAGAAGGGAGTTGGCTGATGCGCTATCTGGTTGCTAAGTGGTTTTCTAAGCAAGGTTCGCTGGTAATGGCCGTTAAACCAGGCAAGGAGCTTGTTGAGATGATGCGAAGGGTACAGGGTCGTTTTGGCACGTCTGACCTTCAGCTCGTTACCATCAGTCGTCCTTCTGCATACGGCGAGTACGAACCGTTTGAGTTTGTTCATTCCGAAGAGCAGCTTGTGGAACGCCTTGAGCAGCAGGCTGCGTAAATAAGGAGAATAATGTCTGAGATTTTTGAACCTAAGAACATCATCGTCACGGGCGGCTGCGGCTTCATCGGCAGCAACTTCGTGCACTACGTGGTGAACAACCACCCCGGGGTGCACGTGACCGTCCTGGACAAGCTGACCTACGCCGGCAACCCCGAGAACATCGCCGGGCTGCCCTCCGACCGCGTGGAGCTCGTCGTGGGCGACATCTGCGACGCCGCGCTGCTGGACGAGCTCGTCCCCGGCCACGACGCGATCGTGCACTACGCCGCCGAGAGCCACAACGACAACTCCATCGCCGACCCGGAGCCGTTCCTGCGCACCAACGTCGAGGGCACCTTCCGCCTGCTGGAGGCCGTCCGCAAATACGGCATCCGCTACCACCACGTCTCCACCGACGAGGTCTACGGCGACCTGGCGCTCGACGACCCGGCCAGGTTCACCGAGGAGACGCCCTACTGGCCTTCGAGCCCCTACAGCTCGACCAAGGCGTCCTCCGATATGCTAGTGCGCGCCTGGACCCGCACCTACGGGCTGCGCACCACGATCTCCAACTGCTCCAACAACTACGGCCCCTACCAGCACGTGGAGAAGTTCATCCCGCGCCAGATCACGAACATCGTCGATGGCGTCCGCCCCAGGCTCTACGGGAAGGGCGAGAACGTCCGCGACTGGATCCACACCGAGGACCACTCCTCGGCCGTCTGGGACATCCTGACCAAGGGCCGCATGGGGGAGACCTACCTCATCGGCGCAGACGGCGAGAAGAACAACATCACCGTCCTGCGCATGATCCTGGAGGCGATGGGCCGCGACCCCGAGGACTTCGACTGGGTCGCCGACCGCCCCGGCCACGACCGCCGCTACGCCATCGACAGCACCAAGCTCCAGCGCGAGCTGGGCTGGAGGCCGGCCCACACCGACTTCGCCGAGGGGCTCAAGGCCACCATCGACTGGTACGTCGAGAACGAGTCCTGGTGGCGCCCGGCCAAGGAGGCCACCGAGGCCCGCTACCGCGCGCAGGGCCAGTAAGTTACCACACTGACCGAGGGCGCTGTCGCGAACTACTCGCGGCGGCGCCCGAGTACGCGAGACGCCTTCTCGGCCCGTGCACGGCGAGCTCCCTTGCGGACATGGGGATGATCCCGGGGGAGCTCGCCGCGCACGGGCCGGGACTTTGGAAAGGAACGGACCCTATGGCAGAATTTGAATTCGAGAAACAGCTCACCGTAACGGAGACCGGCATCCCCGGCCTCAAGGTGGTGGACCTCCCCGTCCACGGCGACAACCGCGGCTGGTTCAAGGAGAACTGGCAGCGCGAGAAGATGGTGGCCGCGGGCATCCCCGACCTGCGATTCGTGCAGAACAACATCTCCTTCAACGACAACAAGGGCGTCACGCGCGGCATCCACGCCGAGCCCTGGGACAAGTTCATCTCCGTGGCCACCGGCTCGGTCTTCGGCGCGTGGGTGGACCTCCGCCCCGGCGCGGGCTTCGGCAAGGTCTTCACCTGCACGCTGGACCCCTCGCGCGCCATCTTCGTGCCGCGCGGCGTGGGCAACTCCTACCAGGCCCTGGAGGACGGCACGGCCTACACCTACCTGGTGGACGCCCACTGGTCGCTCGAGCTCAAGAAGACCTACACCTTCGTGAACCTGGCCGACCCCGAGCTCGCCATCCAGTGGCCCATCCCTCTGGAGGAGTGCGAGCTCTCCGAGGCCGACAGGGCGCACCCGATGCTCGCCGACGCCCTGCCCATGGCCCCGCGCCGCACGCTCGTGACCGGCTGCAACGGCCAGCTGGGCCGCGCCGTGCGCGCCATGGCCGAGGAGCGCGGCCTTAACGGCTCCTTCGACTACTGCGACATCGACACCTTCGACATGTCCGACCCGGCGGCCTACGGCAAGTTCGACTGGTCGCTCTACGGCACCGTCATCAACTGCGGCGCCTACACCGCGGTGGACAGGGCGGAGACCCCCGAGGGCCGCAAGGCGTGCTGGGCCGCCAACGCCACGGGACCGGCGCTGCTCGCCCGCACGTGCGCCGAGCACGGCATCGCGCTCGTGCACGTGAGCTCGGACTACGTGTTCGACGGCACCGCGGAGCTGCACTCCGAGGACGAGGCGCTCTCGCCCCTCTCCGTCTACGGCCAGTCCAAGGCCGCCGGTGACCTCGCCGTCGAGTCCTGCCCCGCGCACTACATCCTGCGCTCCAGCTGGGTCATTGGCCGCGGCCACAACTTCGTGAAGACCATGCGCGCTCTCTCCGACCGCTGCGCCGACGCCGGGGACGCCCTCGAGCGGGTCACCGTGGTGGACGACCAGGTGGGCCGCCTCACCTTCACCGAGACCATGGCCGGCGCCATCTTCCATCTGCTCGGCTACCGCGAGGGCGACATGGAGCCCACGGCCCCGGCGCCCTACGGCCTGTACAACTGCACCAACTCCGGCGACGCCGCCAGCTGGGCCAAGATCGCCGCGGCGGTGTTCGATCGCGCCAACGGCAACGGCGGCAGGGTGGTGCCGGTCTCCACGGCGGATTATTACGCCAACGCCGCCGGCCCCATCGCCCCGCGCCCGGAGCACTCCGCGCTGGACCTCTCCAAGCTCGATGCCACGGGCTTTGCGCCCGCAGACTGGCACGAGGAACTCGACGTGTATATGGACGAGTTGTTGGCTGAGTAAGCTGTTTCTCATTCTTGTTAAGCTTGCTTGCACGTTTAACCTTCGGGAGTACGCTATTCCTGTAGTGTCGTTAATAGCTTACAAGGCATGCTTTAGATTTCTGCTAAAAGGGGAGGGTGCCCAATAGAGCCCCCTCCCCTTTGCGTGTGGAATATGTTGGAGCGGCCTAACCTGATCGCGCAAAAAGCCTACTGCCAGCCAGCAACTTCCTGGGCCGTGGGGGTGGTGCGTACGGCAAGCTCCGTCTGGGCATCCGTGGACGTGGTTATCGTAAACGTCAAGGTCTCCTCTTCCTGCGGGGCGAGCTGGACCTGTCCGCCGTATTGCCAGACCTGGCAATTACCGTACTTGGTCTCGGCATACGTAGTGCCGGCGCTGGACTGGATGTTTGAAATGGTTCCGTTGGCCGGCGCGTACAGCGTTACACCGTAGATCATGTTGCCGAGCGCCTTGAGCTCCGGGTTGTAGCCGGAGATGTAATGCGTAAGCGTCTGGGCCTCTTCGGTCGTGCAGTTGTTCTTTACGCGAACGGTAACGTCGTACGTCTTCGACCCGTCTGCATTTGCAGTGCCCTGGCCAACCTCGATATGGGAGCTTAGATACCAGCTCATCTTTGCCCAGGTGTTGTCATCAATATAGACGCCGAGCTCGGGAACGGTGCTATCTTGCGAGACAGCACCCTCGAGACCGAGTTTAGCGTTCGCATTCTCTTCGTCTGCGTTTTCCATCCATACCATCACGCGGCCGGCTTTGGCGTCCTTGGCCACGGTTTCTATGAGGGCGGTAAGATCGACCTTGCCCAGATTGCTCATTACCTGCTTAGCAGCTGCGCCAGCAGCTTCTTCAAAGTATGGGTCTTGATCCGGAACGGCTTTTTCGAGGTACACGTTGCGGAGGAGAATTGTTGCGGCATTGGTGCCATCGATGGTGGAGCCATCGCTGAGCGTAACCCCGCCGGTGAGTGCAAGCAGGTGCTGCAGGAACACGGGATCGACCGCTATCGCTCCGTTGGCCACATCTCCCACGCGGTCCGCCCAGAGGTCGCGTACGTGCATTCCGGTAGAAGACCAATCGGGGTTCGTGGTGATGAGCTGGGGAATCTTGGTGTAGCCGTTGGGATACATCGTCTGTTCGACCTCGGTGGTGGGAAGCGTTCCCTCGCCACCGTTGAGCTTTGAAATGCCGGAGAATTCACCGAGCTCGATCTTGCCGTTCGTGACGGTGAGTAGACCGGTGGAGCCGGGGAAGCCGCCCGTGGCGCGTAGCTCGGAGTTGTTCTGGGCAACTACGACATACGTACGTGTTTGGCCATTTGCGCCGAGCATCTGCGGCAGGTACGGAGCGACTGCCGATGCGGCGTTTACGGTGTCGTTGAGGGTGGCTACGAGGGGCTTGGCTTTTTCAAGAGCTGTCTGTAGCTGGGCGATGTGCGCGTCGGGGAGAGCGCTCATCTCTTTCGCGGCCTTGTTTATAGATGGCTTGGAATTTGAGAGAACGGTGCACACGTTGGTTAGCAGGTTGATGTTGATGGATCCGTTTTCGGTAAAGAGGGTGTTGAGGCCCTGACCCTTGAGCGCCTCCGCAACGGGCGTGAGCGCGTCGTTTGCAAGCGTATCGAGCGTTGCCGAGATGGTCTGAACGGACTTCACATCGCTCCCGAGAACCGGAATAAAACTCGCGATATTCCAGAGTGCACTCGAGGTGGTCGAGTGCATGCGCCCGGCCGCGGCATCGATGTTCTGAGCAGCATCGAGCACGCCGTCCATGTTTCCGGTTTTTACGGTTTCTGAGGCACTTTGCGCGCTGGCAATAATGGAGTCTGCATCCGTTTTAACGTCCTTGACTTGACTGAGGAGGACAGCTCCGGAGGCGCCGCAAGCGACGAGCAGAGCAACGACGATGCCTACGACGATGGGCCAGCGCTTCTTCCTGCGAATCCTTTTGCGCTCGAGTGGTTCTTCATCGTAGTGAAGATCAAGATACGGAAAGTGAACGTATTGGGCGGTATCGCTGGGAGAATTATATGCTTCGAAAGCCCGGGGCGCCTCCTGTGCCTGCGGTATTGTCCCCGTGTCGTCAAGAGGCTTGAAGCGTTTGCCATGGTATTTCGTTGTTGTTCTCAGTATCGCTGGAATTGTGGTATTCGTTGCTGTTGGAGAAATGAGACCCCATGTGCCCTCCTATAGTTTTGTTCCAGTCCAATAGTATACGTGCGGGAGGGCTTCATGCAGCGTCTTCAATAGATGATGCATGAAATATTATGAATATCGTATCAGTAGCGCATCGAATGTTCGCCATGCTGAATATCGAGACGTTTATCCCAAGATGCGGTGCTTGATGCTAGAGAGAATGCCCCTAGTGTAGATTCGCTTGGCTTGGGCGTCCTCATCGCGCTTGATATCGAGACGCGGGTAGCCGCTCGTGTACTCTACGTTGGGATTGGCGAGCACGTCTTGGCGCATGGCGGGGAAGCGGCGCCAGAGCTCGGCAAGGCCCGTGGCGCTTCCATAGATGGCGTTGAGGTTTGCGGCCGCTACGTAGGCGCTGCCGTGGGTGGTGGCGCGCGCATGAGGGGTGCCGAGGACGAGCTTGTCTTGCTGACGCAGGAGGAACGAGAGCTCCATTACCTCGGTTTGGAGGTTCCCGTATTCGTGGAGCTGACCGGCAATCGTTTCAAGATCGCTGCGCCGGATCATGAAGAGGTCGGGGCTTGCGGCCGAGAAGTTGCACGTTGCCTCTGCAAGGCCGTTGTAACCGCCGCCCATGTTGTCCGTGAAGTTGCGGTTGGGGGCAACGGGGGTTCCGTCCGCGAGGAGCACGGTGCCCGCTTGTGCGATGAGACCATCGGGGTAGAAAAGCTTGGGCGAGACAATGCCTACCTCGGCTCGGCAGAAGTAGGCCGCAGTGGTTGCGATGCAGCTCTCGTCGTCGAGTTCGATCATGTCGGTTGCGAAGGCGATGAGGTCTGTATCCAGGGTTTCGAGTGCCTCTCGCGTCGCCGCCCTGAGGCTCGCGGGGTTCAGGATGATGCTTGTATTCGAGATGCCGTGCGCATTACCAACAGATTTGAACAAGCGCGTCGTGTCTTGCGTGTTGTTGCTCAGAATGGCTAAACCCACGCGTGGAGGGCGCGATGCCTTCTTGTAATCCACGTGGTACACGCAGGAATTATGGGTTTCTGAAACGTGAGTTTCAATGCCTCGGCGTGAGAAATGGTTCTCCAGCGCCGTGGCTCCGGCAAGAACGGCGTAGGGCTTGGACTCCATGACGCCGCCGTTGGTGGAGCCGGCGTGCACGCGCCAGTGGTAGAGGACCTCGGGAATGTGGCAGATGCAGCGGGCGTGCTCCACGGCCTTGAGGGAGAGGTCGTAGTCCTGAGCTCCGGAGACTTCGTCGGGCGACAGCTCCACGCGGTCGAGGATGTAGCGGTTCACCATGAGCATGTGCACCATGTAGTTGTGCGAGTAGAGTAGGTCACGGTTGAAGTCGGGCTTGAAGCGCGGGGCGTAGCCGGCGGCGTCGTCTTCCTCGAAGTTGTCCTCGTCGCAATAGAAGAGGTCCGCATCGGGGTGCTCGGCGGCGAAGGCCATGTAGCGCTCGAGCACGTAGGGGGAGAGCGTGTCGTCATGGTCGGCAAAGGCCACATAGTCGCCCGTGGCGGCGCGAATGCCTATGTTGGTATTGCCGGCGATGCCTAAGTTCTCGGGGAAGTCAATGGTCTTGATGCGCGGGTCCGCGTAGGTGGCCAGTACTTCCTGCATGCCCTCGTTGTCCGGGCTCGCATTTACCAGCACGAGCTCCCAGATCGTATAGGTCTGCGCGAGCACCGAGTCGATCATGTCGCGCAGGTAGGGCAGCGGCGTGTTGTAGAGCGGGCAGATGATGCTCACGAGCGGGTGGAAGTCTGCGGGAATGGAGCCTTCCGGCAGGGGCTGGGGCTTGGGATAGCTCGCGTACGCGCCGTCGATGCTGGGATTCACCATGTCGAGGTCGCGGCGGATACGCATGCGCTCGCGGCGCCTGCCCGTCATGGTATCGAGCGACATGTCCTGGTAGGTGAGGTTGAAGTTGGCGGTGAAGCCATCGGCCTTGACGGAGAGGACGGGGTTGGCTCCTTTGGCCTGGGGCTCCAGGATGAAGAATTCCGCGTGCGCGTTAAGGGGCGTACCGCTCTTGGCGGTAAGGGCAAAGTCCGCGGGGTTGGGCAGCGCGTTTCCGCAGCCCTTCAGCTCTGCCCGGTAGACAACCCGGTCTCCATCGGCCTCGAATACTTGGTCGATGGTTGCGGTGATGGACGAAGCGGCCATGTGGATATCCGATCTGCAAATGTGCCAGAAGAGCCGGGGCTTCGGTGTTAGTCCGCGGCGAGAGGTTTTGTGATTCGGGTCAAATGATAGCAAAAGGGAGAGTGTGCGGGGCTTCCTTGGTATCCTTGTTCAGATAAGAATGCAGCCCGGCGCTTAATGCGCTTTGCCGTCGTGTCCCTGAAAGGTCGTCTTGCATGAAATCCGACGCTTCCGCGCTCGTTTCCGTCATCATTCCCGTGTGCAACGTGGAAAAGTATCTCGCCCAGTGCCTGGAGAGCATCTGCTCCCAAACGCACCGTGAGCTGGAGATCATCTGTTTGAACGATGGCTCGAAGGACGGCTCCCTAGCTATTCTTCGCGAGTTTGAGACGCGCGACCCGCGCGTGATCGTTGTTGACAAACCCAACGAGGGCTACGGCGCCACGTGCAACCGTGGCTTAGAGATGGCTCACGGCGCGTGGGTTTCCGTCATTGAGCCGGACGACTGGATCGACTCGGCCATGTACGAGCGCATGCTCGCGCGCGCGGCCATGGTGGATGGTCCCGTGGACATCGTCAAGTGCCCGTGGATCGACGTGCACGATTGGGACGACCCGGACATGCAGTACGAGCAGCAGTGCGTTCTGGCGCACCGCCTGCCCAACACCACGCGCCCCGTGACTCTGGTCGACCTGCCCATCATGGTGGAGCAACACCCGAGCATTTGGAGCGCCATCTACCGCCGCGACTTCTTGAACGAGTGCGGCATCCGCTTTGTCCCGTACCCGGGCGCTGGCTGGGCGGACAACCCGTTCCTCATCGAGGCGTTCTGCCAGGCCAAGGCCATCATGACGTTCGATGAGGCCTTCTACCACTACCGCTGTGACCTTCCCGGCGCTACGTACAACCACAAGAAGGACAGTGCCGTGGCCCTGCCCTTCGACCGCTGGTGTAACATGACGGACATCCTTGAGCGCCTGCACGTGACCGACCTCGGTATCCTCGAGGCGCACTATATGCGCGGCTTTAACTACATCCACGGCGCAATCGTGGACGATGGCTGGGAGAACCCCATCGTGCAGGACGGCACGCGCCGTGTGTTCTCGCGCATGGATACCGACATCGTGCTCGGGCATCCCAAGCTTTCACCTAAGCGCAAGCGCTTCTACCTGGAGCAGATGGGCATTACCGGCCGCCACGTGCCGGTGTGGCCGCGCGTGAAATACTTCGCAAGCGAGACGGCATTCTTCGTGCGAACCAACGGCGTTGGCGGCCTGGTGCGTAAAGTGGGCGGCTTTGTGAACGGCAAGCAGATTGCCCGCGCCCGTGCGAAGGAGAACGCAAAGGGGTAGGGGGTCCTGCTTTTGTTTTCATGAGCGAAGCCGACGAAGACGGTGAAGACGAAGGATATCCGGAGGCGCTGCGGCCCGGTGCGAGATTCTTCGACTGCGGTTTAACTGTTCGCAGGGACATGATGGAAATGGCCTGCAGGGCCCCCGACTCTCCTGATTGTGTGCAGCTCGCCGGGGCGAGAAATCGCGCAAGCGCCCCTGTGTTAACATATGTTCTTCGGCAAGGGCGGCATCTGCCGCTAACGTGCAATCAATAGGGAGGCGTCGTCGGTGTCCTCACAGACTCTTGCAACCGAAAAGGCCCCGCGTCCGTATAAGAAGGATCTGCTCATCCTCGAGCAGCTCGTCACCAAGGACTTCAAGCTCAAGTACCGCCGTAGTTTCCTCGGCGTGTTGTGGAGCGTTCTCAACCCGTTGCTCATGATGATCGTCATGTCCATCGTGTTCTCTTACATGTTTGGCAGCAACGTCCCCAACTTCCCGCTCTACCTCATCGTGGGCAACGTGACGTTCTCGCTCATGAGCGACTCCACCAACGCGGCGCTCACGAGCATCATCAACGCCGCGCCTCTGCTCAAGAAGGTCAAGGTCAACCGGTACATCTTCCCGGTGCAGAAGGTCTTGTTCGCGCTCGTGAACTTCGCTTTCTCGCTCATCGCCGTGGCCATCGTCATGCTGTTCTTCCAGGTTATGCCCACGTGGCACTTCATCTGGCTGCCCCTGTGCCTGTTCTTGCTGATGCTCTTCTGCATTGGCGTGGGCCTGGCCATCGGCGCGCTCTCCGTCTTCTTCCGCGACATCATCCACCTGTGGAGCGTCGTCATTATCGCGTGGACCTACCTCACGCCCATCTTCTGGGATCTCTCCTTGCTTATCGACAAGGGCGCCCCGCACTGGATCATCATGCTGGTGAAGATTAACCCCATGTACAACTACCTCGAGTTCATGCGTGACATCTTCCTGTGGCAGCAGAACCCCACGCCCACGGTGCTCCTCATGTGCATCGCGTGGGCCATCATCGCGCTCATCATCGGTATCTTCGTGTTCAAGAAGACCGAGCACAAGTTCATTCTCTACGTCTAAGGCGGCACCATGGCAGACGCTATCAACACTGAATACGCCATCGAGGTCGACGATGTCACGATGGTCTTCAACATGGCCAGCGAGCAGCTCAACTCCCTCAAGGAGTACTTCATCAAGCTCGTGCGCCACGAGTTGTTCTTCAAGGAATTCCATGCTCTGGAGCACGTGAGCTTCAAGGTTAAGAAGGGCGAGGTCATCGGCCTGGTGGGAACCAACGGTTCCGGTAAGTCCACCATGCTCAAGATTATCGCCGGCGTGCTCGAGCCCACGAAGGGCACCGTGACGGTTCGTGGCAACATCGCACCCCTCATCGAGCTGGGCGCTGGTTTCGATCTTGAGCTCACGGCGCGTGAGAACATCTTCCTCAACGGTGCGCTTTTGGGTTACTCCAAGCAGTTCATGGAGGAGCACCTGGACGAGATTGTGGACTTCGCCGAGCTGCGCGACTTTCTCGACATGCCTATGAAGAACTACTCATCTGGTATGGTCGCGCGTATCGCGTTCGCCATCGCCACCGTGGTGGAGCCCGACATCCTCATCGTCGATGAGACGCTCTCCGTGGGCGACGTGTTTTTCCAGCAGAAGTGCGAGCGCCGCATCCAGAGCTTCATAGATTCCGGCAACGTGACCGTGTTGTTCGTGAGCCATTCCATCGAGCAGGTGGAGCGCATCTGCACCTCCGCGGTGTGGATCGAGAAGGGCCACGAGCGCATGATCGGTCCGGTGGACGAGGTCTGCGCGGCTTACAAGGCGCAGTTCGACTAACATGTCCGGCGCGTGCGACAAGGCGGCGGAGCGGGGCGTCGACGCCCGGCCGTTGTTCTCGATCATTATGCCGTGCTACCGAGTCGCGGCCTACCTACCCTCCGCCATCGCGTGCATCCGCGCGCAGACGTGTGCGGACTGGGAGCTCATCTGCGTGGACGACGCTTCTCCCGATAACGTCGCGGAGCTCGTCGAGTATGCTGCCGCCGAGGATCCGCGCATTCGCCTCGTGCGTCATAAAGTTAACCATGGTCTCGCCGATGCTCGCAACACCGGCATCTCCGCCGCCCGCGGACGCTACGTTTGGATGCCCGATCCGGATGATGCGTACGCTCCCGACCTGCTCGAGCGCTGTGCCGAGAAGATCCGTTCCCAGGCCGATGCGGAGGCCAGGACCGACGTCGTGGTGTTCGGACTTACCGAGGAGCTCTTCGATGCGGACGGTTCCGTATACGGTGCGCACGACATCGTGCCGGCGCTCGACGGGGCTTTTTCGGGCTCCGATGCGCACGCGCAGGTTCTCGACCTCGAGGACCGCACGCTTCTGGGCTATGCGTGGAACAAGGTCTACCGTGCGGAGGTGCTGGACGGCATCGCGTTTGAGACCGTTCCCCTCATCGAGGACATCGTCTTTAACGTTGCGGTCTTTAACCGCGTTGAGAACCTTGCGCTCGTTGCGCGTCCCTTGTACCGCTACGAGAAGCGCGTGGCCGCCAACCTGACGGCCAAATTCGTGCCCGAGTACTACGAGGTGCATCGCCGCCGCATCGACGATGTATACCGCCAGCAGGTGTCGTGGGGCCTCGATTCCGCCGATGTCCGCTCCCGTCTCGGGGCTCGCTATGCGCGCTACATCTTGTCCGCGCTCGAGCGCAACTGCGATGCGCGCGCGGGGCTAAACTATGCGGGCCGCGTGGCCTTCTGCCGCAGCGTCATGGACGACGATCTCTTTGGTGCGCTTGTCCTGAGTGCGCGCCCTCGGGGCGGGGCAGCCCGTGTGGTCGTGGGCCTCCTCAAGACGCGCAGCGCCCTGGTGTGGTGCGCCGTCGGTCGCATCATCCACCTCGTGAGGTCGCGCGCCGGCCTCGCGTACCGTAAAGCCACGTTCTCCCGTTAGGAGCCCTCGTGCCTAAGAACACGTTCGACGCATCTGCGCCACAGCTCACCATCGCCGTTCCCGCGTACAACGTTGAGTCTTACCTCGCCCGCGGCCTCGAGTCCTACCTCGACCCGCGATTCGTGGGCAAGCTCGAGGTCGTCGTGGTGGACGATGGCTCTACCGACGGCACCCGTGCGCTTGCGGAGGAGTTCGCCGCGCGCAGCCATGGCGTGATCCGTGTCATCTCCAAGAAGAACGGAGGCCACGGCTCGGCCGTGAACGCCGGCCTGGCCGAGGCACGCGGGCGCTATTTCCGCGTGGTGGACGGCGACGACTGGGTGAACACGGACGGTATGGCCGAGCTACTCGAGCGTCTTGCCGACCTCGATTGCGACCTTGTGGTAGACAAGAAGCGCGAGATCGACATGACTTCTGGCGAGGGGCTTCCGTTCCCGCTCGCCAAGGGCGTTGTCACAGGTCGCGTGCTCGACTTCTCCAGCGTTCTCACCAACGGCGACACCGTGTTCCAGATCATGATCCACACGCTCACAGCGCGTACTGATTACCTGCGCGGTATCGGCATCCATCTGCTCGAGCACACCTTCTACGAGGACTACGAGTACGTGGTCAAGGCAAGTGTGCCCGCCTCCACCATCTGCTACCTCGATATCGAGGTGTACCAGTACCTGGTGGGCAACGAGAACCAGTCCGTGAGCCAGGCGAACTACGTGCGCCGCTGGGACGATCACGACCGCGTGGTCATGGAGCTCCTGGGCTACCTTGAGCGCTGCGAGCACGGTGAGGTGTGCGCCGCGAGCGGGGAGAAGCTTTCGAATGAGTCCGTCTGCTACATGCGTGAGAAGGTCCACCTCATCGTGGACACGCACTACAACATCGCGTTGCTGTTCGATGAGGACCGCCGCCGTGGGCGTGCGCGCGCCAAGGCGTTCCGACGCGAGCTGAGGCGCGCGGACATAGACCAGTGGGCGCGCGGCGAGCAGCGTTACCGTATGGCCATGCTCCTCAACCGCTTGAGCTTCTCGTACAACTCCATCAAGCGCTTGGTCTCCAAGCGCCGTCACTAGCACGCTATCAAGGGATGATCCATGAGCCGTAAACCGCGCATAGCCATATTCAGCGCCGACGCCAAGCTTGGCCACGAGGTCAAGGGTGCCACGCGTTACACGTTCCTCGCGACGCTCCTCGTAGAGCGCGGCTTTGATGTCGACTTCATCACGAGCGGTTTCCAGCACTGGGAGAAGCGCCAGCGTGATTTGGCGACGTTCGACACGAGCATGCACGCGTTCAACGTGAAGTTCATTGCCGAGCCGAGTTATCCCGCCAACATGTGTCCCCAGCGTATCTGGGCGCACCATGTGATGGCCAAACGCGTGACGGCGTACTTCGATGCGGACCACGACTACGATCTCATCTACTGCCAGATTCCGCCCAACGACGTGACGCTCGCCGTGGGACGGTCCGCAAAACGCTACGGCATCCCCTTCGTGGTCGACGTGAACGACCTGTGGCCCGAGGCCTTCCGTATCGCGCTCGACGTTCCGGTGCTCTCCGACATAGCGTTCGCTCCGTTCGAGCGCCAAGCTCGCCGCGCGTACGCGTTGGCGGACGCCGTGGTGGGTACGTCCGACGAGTACGCCGCGCGCCCTTTCCGCGACCGCGCCGAGGATATCCCCAAGCTCGTGGTGTACGTGGGTAACGACCTCGATGAGTTCGACGCGGGCGCCGCTGAGAACGCCGGCTCCGTGAAAAAGCCCGAGGGCGAGGTCTGGGTTGCCTACGCGGGTAATATCTCGGCGCTCTACGACTTGGAGACGCTCGTCGAGGCTGTGGCGATAGCTGCCAAGTTGTATCCCGAGCTCAGGCTCAAGATTCTTGGCGATGGACCCGAGCGCGCCTCCGTCCAGACGGCAGTTGAACGAACAGGAGCGCCTGCTGAGCTTTTAGGCTATATGCCGTACCGCGTCATGGCGGCTTGGCTCAAGGCGTCCGACATGGTGGTCAACTCGTTGGTGGCGAACGCGCCCCAGAGCGTGCCCACCAAGATCGGCGATTACCTGGCCTCGGGACGTCCCATGATCAACACGTCCATGAACGCTGAGTTTCGCGAGAAGGTCGTGCGTGACGGCTTTGGCGTGAATGTTGTGCCGGGTGACACCGAGGGGCTCGCCAGGGTGATCTGCGAGCTTGTCGAGGACGAGGCGGGACGCGCGCGCATGGGTCGCGTGGCGCGCGAGCTCGCGGCGGCACAGTTCGACCGCCCGCATTCCTATGAGGCTACCGTCGACCTCATTCGGAGTTTGATCGCCGAGCGCTCGAAGTAAACCGCACGCGGCCGCTCGTGCGCGAGGCGGATTAAATGCTGAAGGCTGGCAAATAGGCCCACCTCTTTGCCAAAGTTGTGTGAGAAGGAGTACCAACCGAACGGCGTAGGGGCGGTTTACCTCGCGTTCGTGTTGTCGTTGCGATAGTCACCGAAGGCGTATTTGCTATACACATTGACTTCCCACTGCTTTTTTTCGACCTTTGCCACGGAGTTGAGGATAAAACCAGTCGCGAGACTTAAGCCACACAGGAACATAAACGATGCGGCGAGCAGGGCGGTTGGGAAGCGCGGAACAAGACCGGTCTGGAAATACTCGACAATGATGGGAATGCCCAGGGCAAGACCGATTATTGCAAACAGGAGCGCAACGAGGCTGAAGAATTTGAGCGGGCGGTAGTCCTTGAACAGCGTGCCGATCATGGCGACGACCTTAATGCCGTCGCTGACGGTATTAAGCTTAGATTCGGATCCTTCGGGGCGATCGCGGTACTCAATAGGCACATCCTTGATGCGCCAGCGGTGGTCGACGGCGTGGATGGAAAGTTCTGTTTCAATCTGAAAGCCCTCGGAAAGCACGGGGAACGTTTTGACAAAGGGACGGTTCATGGCGCGATAGCCCGTCATGACGTCATCGAAGCTGTATCCGTAAATCCATTTGATCATGGCACGATCCAGATTGTTGCCAAAGCCGTGGAAGGCGCGCTTGTTTTCCTCGGCGTAGGTGCCGTTGGACAGGCGATCGCCGACGGTCATATCGGCTGTACCATTAAGAATGGGCTCGCAGAGGGCTTTTGCCGCTTCGGCGGGGTAGGTGTCGTCGCCGTCGACCATGAGGTAGCAATCGGCGTCGATATCGCGGAACATCTGACGGCAGACATTGCCCTTTCCCTGTCGGGGCTCAAAGCGCACTGTGGCGCCGTGTTCCGTTGCGATGCGCGAGGTATCGTCTGACGAGTTGTTATCGTATACATAGACCGTCGCCTGCGGAAGCTCGCGGTGGAAGTCGTCAATGACTTTGCCGATCGTGAGGGCTTCGTTGTAGCAGGGGATAATGACGGCAATAGATTCAGAATTCACTCAATGCTCCTTTGATATTCAATCGTAGAAAGTATAGCCGTTTGGCCCTGGCATCCTGAGATGTAGCCGTCTTCCACAAGTCCGAGCGCAAATTCATTTTCTACATCTAAAGGAATGCTGTGATGACTGAATCTGTTGTTGATAACAACGAGCAGCCTCTGGCTGTCGAGGCCGACGCCACCACCATGATCTTTAACATGGCGTCTGACTCGCTGACCAGCCTCAAAGAATGTTTTATTAAGCTCGCTAAGCATGAGTTGTTCTTTGAGGAGTTTAGGGCGCTTAAGCACATCTCGTTTGATATTCACCGCGGTGAGGTCGTGGGCTTGGTCGGTACTAATGGTTCCGGCAAGTCCACGATGCTCAAGATTATCGCTGGTGTGCTCGAGCCTAGCGAGGGCAGCGTTAAGGTTCATGGCAACATTGCACCTCTGATTGAGCTTGGAGCTGGCTTTGATCCCGAGCTGACGGCACGCGAGAACATTTATTTGAACGTTGCGCTAGTCGGCTATACCAAGGAATATATCGATGCCGACTTTGATGGCATTATCGAGTTCGTTGAGCTGCAGAACTTTGTCGACATGCCGCTCAAGAACTTCTCTTCGGGTATGGTTGCGCGCATCTGCCAGCGTGCATTTGGATTGAGAAGGGCGACCTTCGTATGGACGGCCCGGTCGATGAGGTATGCAAGGCATACCGCGAACAGTTCAAGTAGGTTATACTTATTTGCGCTTGGCGGGCTCGCGCTTGCTTGGCGTGTGGTTATTTGCTCCATTAGCTCAGTTGGATAGAGCAGGGGACTTCTAATCCCAAGGTCGACGGTTCGAATCCGCCATGGAGCACCTTTTGTTTAATAAGCTCAGCTTTTGCTGGGCTTTTTTGTCCACAAATGCGAAGTTGAGCTACTCTGTTTCTGCGGGCTCCACGATTTATGAGTTATGTAGCAATTCCAGATTCTAAGACAGGGGCCGCTTGCGTTTGGCGGTTAGCCATCGACATCCTTACACTAACGCTGACTCGAAAGGCCTTATCTCCTGCCCATTTTTCTCTGCACAATTGAAGTCTGAAGTGGTTGGCCATACGTTGTTGTTATGATCGATGAGATTGACCTTCATTTGCATCCCCGCTGGCAGGCGCGGATTCTCGAGGACCTGGTTCGCATATTTCCAAACGTACAGTTTTTAGTTACAACGCATTCACCTGTTGTGGTGGCGTCGGTACCTCGCGGTAACATCCGCATTCTTGGAGAGGACGCTGCAACGGTGCCTGCTATGGAAACGCGTGGACGCGATGCCGGGGATATTCTCAACACCGTCCTGGGAGCATTCTCTCGACCTGAAGAGGCGGCTCGATTGTTCGATTTGTTCCAAGAGGGTCATACGCAATACCCCCGATACGACGTTTAATTACACAGCGTTGCTCGGAGAGAGCAAGCGAGAAGTTCTGGAGGCCTTGCTTGCGGAGCAGGGCCATCTCTGCGCTTATTGCACGTGCAGGATCGGCGTTGGTGATCGTCTGGCTACGATTGAGCATTTATTTCCACATTTTTGTTTCGTTGGGTTAGTTTTGCCTGAATGTATCCCCTAATTCAATGAATTCTCTTTACATTATCGATTGTATAGCCGCTTATAAAGCTATATATACATATATACTAGTTTATAAATCTATATAAGCGACGTTTGCCTGAGGATTCTGGTTATGGACAAAGCCAAGTTCTACAATCCATTTCGTCCGACCGCCGGTGCGGAGCCTCCTCGAATCATCGGTCGTGATGATATCTCTCTCGAGTTCGTGGAGGGTCTCATGTCCGGCGTTGGCGCCCCCGCACGTCTTATGCGAATTACAGGCCCGCGCGGGTCGGGGAAAACGGTTCTTCTTTGCGATCTGCGCGACCGAGCGATTGAACTGGGTTGGAAGGCCGTTGTTGTTTCGGCTGGTCCGCGTTTGTCGCACGATCTTATGGAGCAGATTCAAGACCAACTGACTTTTTCCTCCGCTTCGCTTGGCGTTAACGTTGGTATTGCTTCTGCCAAGTTGGACATTTCTTCAAGCGAAATGAGCCTTCGGGCAAAACTAAAGCAGATTGCACAGGGCTCAAAGGGCCTGTTTATCGCTGTTGATGAAGTCCAAGATGCCCCAGTTGAGGAAATGCGCATTATTGCCTCAACAGTTCAATTACTCATTGGGGAGAAAGCCAACATCGCTCTTGCCTTTGCCGGATTGCCATCGGGCGTTATGGATCTCATTAACGGCAAGGCACTTACTTTTCTTCGCCGCGCGGTTCCTGAAGACCTTGCTCCTATCAATCAAATCGAGATTGCACTTTCTTTGAGTGATAGCTTTAACGCGACCGGTCTTTCTCTCGACGGGGATTTGCTATCAAAAGCGGCGAGAGCAACAAAAGGTTATGCGTATTTAGTTCAACTTGTTGGGTATTCAATCTGGCAGCGCGCCAACCTTCATCGGGAGAAATCAACTCTCGTTACTGAGCGCGATGTTGATGAAGGTATCCTACTCGCCGAAGCGCGTTTCCACGACGTGGTTCACGAGCCTGCAATTTCTGGTCTTTCCCGTAATGAAATCAACTACCTGTATGCCATGTGCGAGGATAGTAGGCAATCCAAGACATCGGATTTAGCCAAACGCCTTGGTAAAAAGACGAGTGAGCTGAGTTCTGTTAGGGCCAAGCTGCTTTCACGAGAAGTAATCCAGGCGCCTCAGAGGGGCTATGTTCAATTTACTGTGCCGGATTTGGACGAGTATCTCAAAGATAATAGAGATGAGATTCTATCGAGGTATTAAAGCTCCAGATTAAAACCTCGAGATTAACCGTACAACGATTGAGGGCGATTCACGGTAAGGTGCCGTGAGCCGCCCTGTTCGATTTGCTTCTGTTTGCCCCTCATCCTCAAAAAAGTACTTAACACAGCCTTAAAGGCGCCTCGGCTTGCGTTGACAGCGTACAATACGCATGTTTGACTATGGCAAAAGCGGAATTTAAGGGAAGGGACGCGTCATGGAGGTGCTGGTTGTTGGCAATACCGCGTATGTTGACGACGACTTTTGTGCCAAGGCGTTTCCCGGTGACCATGTTCAGGTTGTAGCTGCCGACGATGCGCAGCGCGAGTCATCGTCCCACGGCTCGTGGAAAGAGCTGCTGCGCCACCTGGACCAGGCTTATGAGTTCGACCGCGTGGTCTACCTCTCTACTTATCTCACTCCGCATACCGAGACTTTTGGCGACATTGAGCTGCTGCGCTCGGTGTTTCGTGCCTGTATGGGCCGCCGTGTGCAGCTGCTGTTTGTAGCGGGGCCTGCGGGCGCGGAACGTACCGGTGGCGCGGCGAGCGCCGACGATGCCCCTAATGCCACAGATGCTGCCACCCAAACTGGCAAGGGCATTATCGCCCGCGCGGCCAATGACCTGTGCCGCTACTATGCCTCTCAAGACGACATCCAGGCCAAGATCCTGTGCACTCCCTATCTCTATACAGCATCCGCGGCGCTCAACGACCCCTTCTTGGTGCCGCTGTTCGAAGCCTGTTCGACCGGGCCGGTCGCGCTCCAAGGTGCCGCGGACGCGCCGTTTCCCCTGTTGTGCGCGGAGGAGCTAGCGGTGCTGGTGCATCGCGTCTTTGATAGTTGGGATGCGACCTTTGAGACGCTCGATGTTGCAGATGCTTTCCATCGCACAACGGGCGACTTGGGCGGCGCGCTCCAGGGCCTGTTCCCCGGGCTGTCTGTTGCCTATGGAGAGTCGACCGGCTATGCGTTGCCCGCAGGCGATGCCGCTCGCAAACGCTATGGCTGGTTTCAGCGTTACGACCTGCTGCGCGACCTTTCGACCATCCACGCCCGCTGGGCTAACACCCGCACCAAAAAGGCCAATCCCTTGCGTGCAGCCATCGATCGCATTCAGCTGCGCACTCTGCCCATTAAATGCCTGGAGACGGGCTTCGCATGGGTACTGTTCGAGGTTCTGGAGCATCTGTTCTCCCAATCTGCCCAGCTCAACGTGCTCGACTATCGTCTGCTCTATGTGGTCCTGATTGGCACGCTCTACGGGCTCGACTTTGGCCTGGTTGCCGCACTGCTGGCGTCGATTGGTCTGGCCATGAGCTATTTTGCCCTGTACGGCTACACCTTTCAGGGTCTGTTTTACGAGCCTTCCAATTGGCTGCCGTTTATTGCGTACTTTGTGGTGGGCGCCGTGTGCGGCTATGTACAGCTGCGCAACAGCGAGGCCGTTAAGGCGGAGCGTGACGAGAACGAGCTTGTGCGAAACCGCAACACGTTTCTAACGCGGCTCTATCGCGACGCCATTGAGGACAAGCGTGCCTATAAGCGACAGATTGTGGGGCGCCACGACAGTTTTGGCAAGATCTTTGCCGTGACGCGGGAGCTCGACGTACTCAACCCGCGCGATATATACCGCAAGTGCTGCGAGCTGCTGGGCGAGATTCTCGAGAACGATTCGGTGACAATCTACCATGTTTCGGGCGGGGCATTTGCGCGCCTGGTAGCGGCGAGCCCGGCGATTTCCAACGATGTTCCGCGCTCGCTATCGCTCGACGATCTTGCGCCCGTGCTCAAAGGTGCGATCTCGGGTTTGTGGGTGAACCGTGCGTTGACGTCGGGGCTTCCGATGTTTGGCTATGCGATCGAGCGTGATGGAGCCCCCGCCGTGTTGATCTTTGTGCGCCATGTGGCCGAAAGCCAAATGACCCTGTACTACCAAAACCTGTTCCGCATCCTGTGCGGCCTGGTGGAAAGCGCGCTGGGACGCGCCTTCGATTACGAGGCCGTGGCGCAGGATAAGCGCTGCGTTGCCGGCACGTGCGTGCTCAACCACGATGCCTTTGGCCGGGAGCTTGCCGCCGAGCAAGCGCTTGCGGACAACAAGATGGGGAGCTTCTTGCTCCTGCGCGTGGTGCCGGGCATGGAGCCTGTTGGCGAGCTGGTCGGCGCCATTGGATCGACGATTCGCGAGAGTGACGCTGCGGGCTTGGTTGATGGAGACACACTTTACCTGCTCATGCGTCAGGCAACCGAGGCCGACCTTCCCGTTATTTGTGCGCGCTTGGCCGCCAAGCACATTACGGTGGAGCGCGTCGACAGCGAGAATGTTGTGGCCCTGCTGCAGTGCATTGCGCCCGCTGGCAACGGTGAGGGGGAGGCCGCTTGATCTCGCTTGCCGTTGCTGCCGTACTGCTATTAATTCATGCGCTGGTGTGTTTGGTGCTGTGGACGCTTATGAAACTGGGCTTGCTGCCGGTTCGAGGGCACATGCTTGCCGTGATGGTGCTCGTACCGCTGTGGGGTCCGTTGCTCGTGGCACTGCTCTCGGTGCGTAGCGCGGTGTTCGGTGACGACCTTAAGGACGCCTCGCTGGAGACGCTGCGCATTAACGACGACATGCATCGCAGTTTGCTCGTGCAGGGGCGCGAGGGCGATGATGGCGTGGTGCCGCTCGAGGAAGCGCTGATCGTCAACGACCCGGGCGACCGCCGCCGTCTGATGCTATCCATGCTTACCGAGGATCCGGATGCGTACCTGGCACAGTTGCAGGCAGCAAAACTCAACGACGATGTTGAGGTCGCGCACTATGCCGCGACGGCGGTGGCGCAGATTTCCAAGGAGTCCGACCTTAAACTGCAGCAGTTGGAGCGCGCGTTTAAGACCGATCCCAGCTCGCATAACCTGGATGCGTATTGCGACTATTTGGGCGACTATCTGGACTCGGGTTTGGCAGAGGGCCGCGTGGCACAGATTCAGCGTCAACAGTATGCACGCTTGCTCGCGCGTCGTTGCGAGCGTGAGGACGGGTCTGCGCTGCGCATTCGCTATGCCACGGCGCTGGCCGATGCCGGCGAGATTGATAAGGCAGAGGACGTCGCTAGCCAGTTGGTGATCGATGCGTCAGACGAGCAGGACGTGTGGATGCTCTGCCTGCGCTTGGCTGTGATTCGTCGCGATGGGCAGGCGGTACGGCGTGTAATCGACGCAATTGACAGGCAGCATGTGTATTTGAGCGCCGAGAACCGCGAGAGGTTGTCATTTTGGCGTGAAGGAGAGGAGGCCCGATGAGCGTGGTGCAACATATCCGCGAGCGTGCGGGCCATTTTCGCTGGATAGGCCTGCTCGTGGTATGGGCTGTCTTTATCGCCATGGCCGCCGTGTTGTTGATCGAGCGTGCCGGCGTGCAGTACAGCGCCGGGCAGCATAAGCTGGGCATGCTCGCTGCCAACGACGCGGTGCCGGCAAGCTCGGCGATGTTTGGCGAAAAGCCCACGTGCTTGGTTATTACCGACTCGGGCCAAGATGGCGTCGAGGACGTCAAAGAGCAGTTTAACCAGATTCTGCTCGACATGAAAATTGCCCACCGCGATGTGGATATTGCCACCGATGGTGTTGATGCGATTCCTTCCCTCACATCCTTCGACCGCGTGATTTTACTGATGCCTTCGATCGATGGGCTCGGTACGCACTTGAGCGACATTATGAGCTGGGTGAGCGCCGGCGGTTCGCTGATGCTCGCCATGACACCGGACAATTCGAGCTATCTGCAGGCGATCGGTCCCAAACTGGGCATCGATTCTGCCGGCTATGAATATGCGACGGCGGAGAGCATCGTGCCGAGCAAGGACTTTATGATCGGCGGTGGCCAGCGTTATGAGTTATCGGATCCCTTCGATTCGTCGCTCTCGGTTTCGCTGCGTGAGACGGCCCACGTGTGGGCTAAAACCGGCGACACGGGTACTCCGCTTATTTGGTCGAGCGATTGCGGCAACGGCCGTACCGTGGTGTGCAATATCGGTATCTACAACAAGGTCATGCGCGGTTTCTATACCGCGGCCGTGAGCCTGTTGGGCGATGCCACGGCCTATCCGGTCATCAATAGCGCGGTGTTTTACCTGGACGATTTCCCGAGCCCCGTTCCCTCGGGCGACGGCACGTACATCAAACGCGACTACGGCCTTTCTATCGCCGATTTTTATGCCAAGGTGTGGTGGCCCGACCTGCAAAAGCTCGCGCAGCAATACGACATTCGCTATACCGGCGTGATGATCGAAAACTACGAGGACGTGGTCAACCAAACCGAGCCCGCGCGCCAGGCCGATACCACGCAGTTCCGCTATTTTGGCGGCATGCTGCTGCAGATGGGCGGTGAGTTGGGCTTTCATGGCTACAACCATCAGCCGCTGGCGCTCTGGGACACCGACTATGGCACGCTGTACGACTACAAGACGTGGAAGAACAAGGAGACGCTTGTCGCGTCTCTCGACGAGCTTGTCGCCTTTCAGGACGAGGTGCTGCCCAACGCGCACGGCTCGGTCTACGTGCCGCCGTCGAATATCCTTTCGGCCCGCGCCCGCAAGATTATTGGCGAGGACGTGCCGCGCATTAAGACCATTGCCAGTACGTACTTTGAGGACGGAACCGACCTGCCCTACGTGCAGGAATTTGGCGTGGCGAGCGATGGCATCGTGGAGCAGCCGCGTATCGTTTCGGGCGGCATGGTCGATGACACCTATATGCGTCTGGCCGCGGTGTCCGAGCTCAACATGCACTACGTGAGTACTCACTTTATGCATCCCGATGACCTGCTGGATCCCGATCGCGGCGCTAAGGAGGGCTGGGAGGTCTACAAGGGCGGCCTGACCGACTACCTGGACTGGCTTACCAAGTCTGCGCCCGACCTGCGCCACCAGACGGGTTCGGAATGCTCGGGTGCCATTCAGCGTTTTTCGTCCGTGACGGTGAGCGTGGATACGGGCGATGATGCCTGGACGCTCAACCTGGGCAACTTCCACGACGAGGCTTGGCTTATGTTCCGCGCCAATAACGGCGAGCCGGGTACGGTGTCCGGTGGCGAGATTAAACACCTGACGGGCGACCTGTACCTAGTCAAAGCGACGGACAAGACCGTGACGATTGGGCGCAAGGAGGGCGGCGACCGATGAGAATCTGCTTAGTGCTCGAGGGCTGCTACCCCTACGTGCACGGCGGTGTGTCCACCTGGATGCACGGCTACATCATGGCCATGCCCGAGCACGAGTTTGTGCTGTGGGTGATTGGCGCTCACGCCGAAGACCGCGGCAAGTTTGTCTACGAGCTGCCCGGCAACGTCGTCGAGGTGCACGAGGTGTTCCTGGACGATGCTCTGCGTCTTTCGGGCGAGCAGGAGGAAGTCGACTTCGACGACCGCGAGCGCGAGGCGTTGCGCCGTCTGGTTTCGCTCTCCAATCCGGACTGGGACGTGCTGTTCGACATTTTCCAGCGCCGCCACGTGCATCCGCTCTCATTTTTGCAGAGCCGCACGTTTATGGACATCTTCCGCGACGTGTGCCTGGCCGAGTACCCGTATACGCCTTTCGCCGATGCCTTCCACACCATGCGTTCGATGTTGCTGCCCGTGCTCTATCTACTGGGCAGCGAGGTTCCGGTGGCCGACGTGTATCACGCAATTTCGACCGGCTACGGCGGTCTGCTTGCAAGTTTGGGCTCCAGCATGAATCACGCACCGGCATTGCTGACCGAGCATGGCATCTACACGCGCGAGCGCGAAGAGGAGATCATTCGCGCCGACTGGGTGGTGCCGTCGTTTAAGGACCGCTGGATCCGCTTTTTCTACCTACTTTCGGAGGAGATCTACCGCCGCGCCTTCCGCGTGACGAGTCTGTTCCACAATGCGCGCAAAACGCAGATCGACATGGGATGCGATGCAGAAAAATGTCTGGTTATCCCCAACGGCATCCAGTTCGATCGCTTTAAGGACATTCCTTTAAAGCCCGATGACGGCTGGGTGGACATTGGCGCGGTGGTGCGCCTGGCGCCCATCAAGGACGTTAAGACCATGATCTATGCCTTCTTTGAGCTGCACGAGCGCCTGCCCAAGGTGCGCCTGCACATTATGGGCGGCGTGGACGACGAGGAATATGGCGCCGAGTGCCATGCGCTGGTGGAGACATTGGGCGTGCGTGACTTGATCTTTACCGGTCGCGTCAATGTGGTCGAGTACATGGAAAAGCTCGACTTTACCATTTTGACGAGCATCTCGGAGGGCCAGCCGTTGAGCGTGTTGGAATCGCTGGGCGCGCGTCGCCCCTGCGTGACGACCGAAGTGGGCTGCTGCCGCGAGCTGCTCGAGGGCGCCCCGGGCGACGACTTTGGCGTGGCAGGTTTTGTGACCCCGCCTATGTATCGCAAGGGCTTGGCCGATGCCATGGAGCGCATGTGCGCGAGCCGTGCCCGCCGCCTGGAAATGGGGGAGCGCGGCCAGCGTCGCGTGGCGACCTACTACCTACACGAGCAGATGCTCGCCAACTATCGCGCGCTGTACGACGAGACGGCTCGCGCGTTCAATTTGCCCAAGAAGGAGGTGTAGCCGATGGCCGGAATCGGTTTTGAGCTCAAGCGCCTGTTTAGACGCAAGGGTCTGTTTGCCACGATGCGCGCCTACGGCTACGCCGGCATTGTGTGCACGGGCCCCATGCTGCTGGGCGTGCTGCTCCAGGTGGGTATCTTGGTGCTGTGCGGTCTGTGGGGCGTGGGACGCGCCAACCAGGATCTGCTGGTGTGCATGGTGACCTATACGCTGCTGGCGTCGCTTACGCTCACGAGCTTTTTCTCCATGCCGGTCACGCGCTTTTTGGCCGACATGCTCTTTGCCGAGCGCGAAGAAGAGGTTTTGCCCTCGTTTTGGGGCTCCAATGCCATCATGCTCGTTGTGGGCACGGTGCTCTACGGCGTCTTTTTGCTGTTCTCGGGCGCTACGCTTATGCAGGCGCTGCTGTGCCTGTGGCTGTTCAACATTATGATCGTCAACTGGAACGGCATGAGCTATCTCACCGCTATTAAGGACTACCGGGGTATTCTGTGCAGCTTTGCCGCAGCCATTGGCGTGGCGTGCCTGTGTGCCTTGGCCGCGCTGGCACTGGGGCTGCCGCCGGTCGAGGGCCTGCTGGCCTCGATCGCCCTGGGCTACGGTGTGATGCTCGCTTGGGACGTGGTGCTGCTGTACCGGTATTTTCCTCAGAGCGAACGTAGCCCCTGGCTCTTTTTGCGCTGGCTCGATCAGTTTATGCCGCTGGCACTCACGGGCCTGTTTACCAACCTGGGACTCTTTGCACATCTGGTAATTATTTGGGCCGGCCCCATTGGCGTGCAGGTCAAGGGCTTGTTTTATGGCGCACCCTACCACGATGTGCCGGCGCTCATTGCGTTTTTGACCATTCTGGTCACGACCGTCAACTTTGTGGTGTCGGTCGAGGTTAACTTCTATCCGCGCTACCGCGACTACTACAGCCTGTTTAACGACGGCGGCGTGGTGGGCGACATCGTGGTGGCCGAGGAGGAAATGCTCGCCACGCTCAACCGGGAGCTGCGGTTTTGCGCGCTCAAGCAGTTGTTTGTGACGGCAGCGGTCATCTCGCTCGAGACCACGGTGCTCTCGGCCCTGCCACTGGGCTTCAACAATCTGATGCACGGGTATTTCCGTACGCTGTGCGTGGGCTATGGCCTGTATGCCGTGGGCAATACGGTGATGCTCATCTTGCTGTACTTTACCGACTACAAGGGCGCCGTGCTTGCCTCCGGGCTGTTCGCGGGCGTGGCGGGGCTGGCGACCATCGTCTCGCTGTTCTTTCCGCAGCAGTTTTATGGCTTTGGCTTTTTGCTCGGCGCGGCGGTGTTTTTTGTTGTGGCGCTCATGCGGCTCGATACCTATACCGCCAACTTGCCGTATCGTATCCTGAGTCAGCAGCCCATTGTGGCGACCGACAAGACGGGTCGCTTTACGGAGCTGGGCTGCTTGCTCGACCGTGCCGAACAGCGCTACGAGGAGCTGCGTCTAGAGGGCGAGCCGCATGGTGCGTTTGAGCGCACGGTGGTCCGTGTGTATCGCAATCGTTGGGGAGGTCCTGATGACCGATAGGATGATATCGCGTCGCCGCTTGATTGAGGCGGCTGCCGGCACACTGCTGCTTTCGGGCTGCTCTTCGCAGGACGAATCCTCGACAAAAAAGACCAAGAAGCAGGACAAGATTAAAAAGGCCGATGCGTCTAGCGAGATCAAGCATCTTCGCGACAAGGACGAGCTGTACGAGGTTTACGACGACTCGGGCATCGTATGCATGTACCTGACGGTCTCTCGCGGCAACAGCTCTGAGAATACCGATCATAGCTGGACCGAGATCAATACCTACTCGGTCTACGACTATGCCGACATGGGCGTGACGCGCTATCAGGTTATGGGCCTGCTGCAGCCTGGCGATGATAAGGGCCCCGTTGCTGGCGAGGTCGGCTATGGCGAGGAGGCACCCAACGCCACGGTGCAGGTGCGCGGTCAGACGTCGAGTACCTATACGCAAAAGAACTACAAGGTGGAGCTCAAAAAGGGCAAGGGCACGTGGCGCCAGCAGCGCGCGATTGCGCTCAACAAGCACATAGGCGAGGGCATGCGCTTTCGTAACAAGATGGCCTACGATCTGATCCGTGGCATTCCCCAGATGATGGGCCTGCGCACGCAGTTTGTGCACTTATGGGTGTGCGACCAGACCGAAAAATCTAACGACACCTTTGAGGACTACGGACTGTTTACGCAGGTCGAGCAGCTCAACAAGACGGCGCTCAAGGCCCACGGTTTGGATAAGAGCGGGCATCTCTATAAGGTGAACAGCTTCGATTTCCATCGCTTCGAAGACACCATTAAGCTCACCGATGACCCCGACTATAACCAGACGGCGTTTGAGGGCATGCTCGAGATTAAGGGCGATTCGGACCATACCAAGTTGATCGAGATGCTCCATGCGCTCAACGACGATACGCAAAAGATCGACGATGTGCTCGACACCTACTTCGATACCGAGAACCTGGTCTATTGGATGGCGTTTCAGATCTTGACGGGCAATTGCGATACGCAGAACCGTAACTGCTATCTGTACAGCCCGCTTAACTCCAAGGTCTGGTACATCCTGGATTGGGACAACGACGGCATGCTGCGCAAGTTCGAGTTGAGCCTGACAGGGTTCTCGGATTATGCGAGCTGGGAGCGCGGCGTGAGCAACTACTGGGGCAACGTGCTGTTTAACCGCGCGTTGCGCAGCAAGTCGTTCCGCAGCGAACTCGATAGCGCCGTCAAGGACCTGCGCTCGTATTTGACCGAAGAGCGTCTGAGCAAGATGGTCGAGCATTATCGTTAGGTCACGGAGCCGCTCGTCTTTGCTGCGCCCGACCTCGATAACCTGCCCGTGACCAAGGACGAATACGAGCAGATTGCCGCGGCGATTCCTTCCGAGATCGAGGAGAACTATAAGAGCTTTCGCGAGAGCTATAAAAAGCCCATGCCGTTCTACATTGGCGTGCCGCAGATCGATAACGGTAAGCTGCGCATCAACTGGGATGCGTCCTACGACTTTAAGGCGCGCGACATTCGCTATACCGTGGAGCTTGCGCGCGACTATGCCATAAGCGACGTGGTCTTTAAGGCCGAGGACGTGCTGCTGCCCGAGGTGACGTGCGACGCGCCCGACACCGGCCAGTACTTTGTGCGTGTGCGCGCCACCAACTCCGACGGCTATACGCAAGATGCGTTTGACTACTACGTGACCGATGACGGCAAGCAGTACGGCATGAAGTGCTTCTACGTGCAAGACGGCGGTAAGGTCGTGGAGGACACGTATGAGGAGGGCTAGCGCGCTGCTTGAGCGCCTGGCGGCCCCGCCTGCGCGTGCTACGCAGGAGCGCTACCGCCACGAACTCAAATATCTCATTAACGAGGGCGAGCACGCCGCGCTTGCCTGTCGCATGTCGCCGGTCTTTAAGCTGGACAAGCATGCACGGGCGGGCGGTTACACCATCCGCAGCCTGTATTTTGACGAC
The DNA here is from genome assembly GCF_040910245.1 of Collinsella aerofaciens. Taxonomy (GTDB): domain Bacteria; phylum Actinomycetota; class Coriobacteriia; order Coriobacteriales; family Coriobacteriaceae; genus Collinsella. The sequence goes on along the minus strand of NZ_JBDGAY010000006.1, from coordinate 54,410 downwards.
TACTGCAACTCGGCCTACGAGGAAAAAGATGCCGGTATTCTCATGCGCAAAAAGTATCGCGTGCGCATCTATAACGGTAGCGACAAGGCGATTAAGCTCGAGCGCAAAAAGAAGTACGGCAGCTGGATTTACAAGGAGGACGCGCCGCTCACGCGTGGCGAGTTTGAGCAGATCCTAGCCGGCGACTACGATTTTTTGCTGCGGAGCCCCCACCAACTCTGCCGTGAGTTCTACATCGAGTGCATCTGCAATATGATGCGCCCGCGGACCATTGTGGATTACGAGCGTGAGCCGTGGGTGATGGACGAAGGAACCGTGCGTATTACGTTTGACATGAACGTGCGCGCGGCGGTGGGGAGCTTTGATATCTTTGACGCGACCTTGCCCGCGCTGCCCGTGCTGGAGCCCGGCAAGCTGGTGATGGAGGTCAAATTTACCGAGTTTTGCCCGCAGCTGGTGCGCGATATGGTACCGCCTGGCGCGGCGGAGCTCACGGCGGTCTCCAAGTACTGCCTGTGTTACGAAAAGACCGCCTACTTGCGCGGCTTTAACTACTGGGAATCGGATTTTGAGAACCGAGGGGATATTTAGACCATGAGCACCAGAGACTTTTTTAAGAACTCCGTCTTGGAGGCGTTTGGTCAGGTCGACCCTTCCAAGATTGGCCTGTCGCTGCTCGTGGCGCTCGCCATGGGCATCCTGATCTATTGCGTGTACAAGCGCTTCTTTACCGGCGTGGTGTACTCGCGCAGCTTTGCCGTGACGCTTGTGGGCATGTGTGTGCTCACCTGCATGGTCACGCTTGCGATCTCGACCAACGTGGTCATCTCGCTCGGTATGGTCGGTGCTCTGTCCATCGTCCGCTACCGTACGGCGGTCAAGGATCCGCTCGACCTGCTGTATCTGTTTTGGGCCATTACCACGGGCATTACGGCGGGCGCCGGCATGTATGCGCTCGTGGGGCTCACGGCGGTGGTCATCGTGGCGATGATCGCCGGCTTCGCGAGCCACCAGGACAAGGCGCGCGTGTACATGATGGTCATTCACTACACGGGCCAGACCACCGGTGACGATATCGTGCGCGCCTTTGGGCGCACCAAGTTCACCGTCAAGTCCAAGACTATGCGCGGCGACAAAGTCGAGATGGCCGTCGAAGTGTTCTCGGACGGTGTGGATATGCCCTATGCCGACGCCATCCGCGCGCTCGATGGCGTGGAAGACCTCACATTGATCCAATATAACGGCGAATACCACGGGTAACTATGTTCCGGCGTTTTAACAAACGCCGGACCGCTCGACGCTGCGCACGCATCTGCCGGGCGATCTGCCGCTCAAACCGTCGCTCGCGTACATGAAGTACGCGTCGCTCCTCTTTCGCGGCACCTCGCCACGGCGGCTGCGCGCTCGCTGACGTTTGCTTGACCTGGGCGGGCCGATTTGGTCCGCAGGCCGTCTTCACGGGTATTATGGTGAAAGCGATTTCAATGACAGGGGTGCTCGTGGTAAAGATGAAAGATGTGGCCGAGCTGGCGGGCGTTTCGAGCGCCGCGGTCTCGCGCTACCTCAACGGTGGGTATATCTCGGCGGATAAGGCCGAGCGCATTAAGCAAGCGATTGAGCTGACCGGATATGTGCGGTCCAGCCAGGCTCGCGCGCTGCGCACCGGCTCCACCAAGCTCATCGGCGTCATCGTGCCCAAGATCAACTCGGAATCCGTGAGCCGCATTACCGCCGGCATTGGCCAGGTGCTCGGTCGCCGTGGCTACCAGATGCTGCTTGCCAATACCGACAACGCGGCCGATCGCGAGCTCGAGTATCTTGATTTGTTCCAGAACCATCCGGTCGATGGCATTGTGCTGGTAGCAACCATGATTACCGACGAGCACCGTCGGGCGATTGAATCGTGCCGTGTGCCCATCGTGCTGATCGGTCAGAATGTTGAGGGCGCGGCGTGCGTCTATCACGACGATTACGAGGCCGCCTTTGAGCTGGGCCATGCGCTTGCGGGTCGCGTGGACGGCAAGATTGCCTATATTGGAGTTACCGAAGAGGACCGCGCGGCCGGTTATGACCGCCGTCGCGGTTTTGAGGCCGGCTTGCGCGCCGCGGGCAACCCGCTCGATGCCGCCTTGATTCGCCTGGGCTCGTTTACGCTCGACTCGGGCTATGGTGCGGCGCGTGAACTGCTTTCCGTCGACCCCGATGTTTCGTTTATCGCGTGCGCGACCGACACCATGGCGGCGGGCGCGCTGCGTGCCATCGATGAGGTTCGCGGCATGGGCGAGGGTATACACCGCGTGAGCGGTTTTGGCGACAACGCGTTTTTGCGCGCGCTGACGGGCGGCATTCCCACCGTGCATTATGGCTACCTGACCAGTGGCGTCGAGGCGACCAATATGTTGCTCAACACGCTCGATGGCGTGGAGGGGGAGAGCGGTCTCAAGACGCTCAAACTCGGCCATCAACTTATGAATGTCTAGGCTTTGGGCATGTCTGCCTGCCTTTGAGGCCCCTGTTTTTGCGGTAAAACTACCATTCGCCGGCTTTTTCCTACCGTTCACCCTACTATGAAAACGATTACAGACATATGAAACTGAAAACGATTACAGTGTAAGTGTCAAAGGTAGTCGGGTGCGCATGCACCCGTTGGAGGAAAGGGAAGTCATGGACTACCGCAAATCAGCCCAAGAGGTGCTCGACAACATCGGTGGCGCCGGCAACGTTGTTTCGGCCGCACACTGCGCCACGCGTCTGCGCCTGGTGATTGCCGATAACGCGAAGGTTGACAAGGAGGCCCTCGAGAATATTGACGGCGCTAAGGGCGTCTTTGAAGCCCAGGGCCAGCTCCAGATTATTTTTGGCACTGGCACCGTCAATAAGGTCTACGAGGAGTTCATCGCGCTCAGTGGCATCGAGGCTGCCACCAAGGCCGAGGTCAAGGAGGCCGCGGCGCAGCAGCAGAACATCTTTATGCGCGCCATTAAGGTGCTCGGCGACGTCTTTGTCCCCATCATCCCTGCCATCGTGGCCTCGGGTCTGCTGCTGGGCATTATGAGCGCCCTCAACTTTATGGCCTCCAACGGCTTTATCGCGCTCGACACCAATAACTTTATCTACAAGATTGCCGACCTGGTCTCGGGCGCGTCCTTTGGCATTCTGCAGATCCTGATCGGTTACTCCGCCGCTAAGGCCTTTGGCGCCAACCCGTATCTGGGCGCCGTTGTCGGTGGTGCGTTCATCAACTCCTCGCTACAGAGCGCCTACACGGTTGCCTCCGAGGGCGTGCAGACCATGGTCAACGTCATCCCCGGTGTGTACAGCTTTGAGTGGGTCGGTTATCAAGGCCACGTTATCCCCATCGTCATCGCCTGCGCTATTCTGGCCTTCCTCGAGAAGCGCCTGCACAAGATCGTTCCCGAGATGTTCGACCTCTTTGTGACCCCGCTCGTCTCGGTGTTCGTGACCGTGCTCGTGACCCTCGTTGCCGTCGGCCCCATCTTCGTGTGGGCCGAGAACGCCATTCTCGGTCTGATTCAGGCCCTGCTCACCCTGCCCTTTGGCATCGGTTCCTTTATCGTCGGCCTGTTCTATGCCCCCACGGTCGTTACCGGTATCCACCAGATGTACACCGCCATCGATCTGGGCCAGCTCGCTCAGTACGGTGTGACCTATTGGCTGCCCATCGCCAGCGCTGCCAACATCGCCCAGGGTGGCGCCGCACTCGCCGTTGCCTTTAAGACCCGCGATGCCAAGATCAAGGGTCTGGCGCTTCCTTCGGCCCTGTCCGCCTTCATGGGCATTACCGAGCCTGCCATCTTTGGTGTGAACCTGCGCTTCTTTAAGCCCTTCATCGCCGGTTGCATCGGCGGCGGTTGCGGTGCCCTGGTCTGCGCGCTCACTTCGCTGGCTGCCTCCGGCACGGGTGTTACGGGTATCTTCGGTATCCTGCTGTGCCTGGCCCAGCCCGTGCAGTACGCGATCATGTTTGCGGTTGCCGCGCTGGTCTCCTTTGCCGTCTCGTTTGTCCTGTACAAGGACGAGCCCAAGGCTTCCGTGCAGGCCTAAGAGCTTTTGATTGAGGGGTGCCCGCGGGCTGTATGCTCGCGGGTGTTCCCCGCATCTGGCGCCGATCTTTGGCACCTTGTAACTTTCGATCCGTTAGGACTTTGATATGTCTAATGCACTCGGTCGCGACCTTGCAAAGCTGGTCGCCGCTGTTGACGCCGCCGCCTCTGAGTGCGGTCATGGCGCGTATGGCCAGCGCTTTCATATTATGCCGCCCACGGGCTGGCTCAACGACCCCAACGGGCTTTGCCAGGCCGATGGCGTGTTTCACGCATACTTCCAGTATGCTCCGTTTGATGTGAACGGCGGCGTCAAGATGTGGGGTCATGCCACGAGCCGCGACCTTATGAAATGGGAATATGTTGGCGCGCCGCTGCTTCCCGACGAGCCGTTCGACTGCCATGGCGTGTATTCGGGCTCGGCATTAGTCGAGGACGGTCGCATTCGCGTGCTCTATACCGGCAACGTTAAGCTCCCCGATGAGGACGGCGTCTTTGACTATGTCAACTCCGGCCGTCGCGCCGACACCGTGTATGTCGAGAGTGTTGATGGACAGACGTTCAGCCAAAAGCGCGTGGTGCTGGCGTCGGAGGACTATCCCGAGGATTTGACCTGCCACGTGCGTGACCCCAAGGTGTGGCGCGATGATGATGGGCGTTACCACATGGTGCTGGGCGCGCGTCGTCGCGTGGACGGGCCGCATGTCGAGAGCCGTTTTTGCGCCATGCATGGCGGGGGTGCCGGGCGCGATGTGGGCGAGATCCTGGTGTATGGCTCGGCCGATATGCTGAGCTGGGAGCTCGAGAGCCGTGTGTCTACGCCCGATCGCTTTGGATTTATGTGGGAATGCCCGGGTTACTTTGAGCTTGAGGCCGATGACGGTGCGCCGGCGAAGTGGCTGTCCTTCTCCCCCCAGGGGCTCGAGGGCGGTCGTTGGGACCGCGGCAACGTATACGCTGCTGGCTACATGCCTGTAACGGGCGACATTGCAGGTGGTGACGGTGCCTATGAGCTGGGCGAGTTCCGCCTGTGGGACGCTGGTTTTGACTTCTATGCGCCGCAGGAGTTTACGTCCGAGGATGGTCGCCACATTCTGATCGGCTGGATGGGCATGCCCGATGAGCCGACCTATGACAACGCGCCCACCGTGGTGTGCGGCTGGCAGCACTGCATGACGGTGCCGCGCGAGCTTACGGCCGGTGCCGGCGGCGTGGTGCTGCAGCAGCCGGTGCGCGAGATCGAGCACCATTATGCCTCGGTGCGTATGGGGGAGGGTTCATTGGAGGTTGCCGGCGACACCTGCTTTGACGTTGTTGTCGACGGTGTCGACGGCGCATTTACCGCAATCGTTGATGGCGAGCTGAGGCTGGCGTTTGTGCCCGCCGAGGGCGAGCTGCCCGCGCGCTTTGAGATGCGATTTACCGATGAGGGTCGCGCTTCTGCCGGCTGCGGTCGCACCGTGCGTTGGGAGCCCGTCGACGAGGTTCGTAACGTGCGCATTGTTGGCGATGTTTCTTCGGTCGAGGTATTTGTCAACGAAGGTGCGCTTGTGTTCTCCACGCGCATCTACCCTGCGACCTATGGCGTGTCCGTTGACGCCGCTGGCGCGAGCGTGACCTACCACGAGCTCAACATCTAGACGATTCGTCGCATACCGGCGCTATACTGCAGCCGTTGCCCACGATGCGGGGAACACCCGCATCGTGGGTTTTTGCTTATGAAGGGACGGTGCCGCGTGGATGTACAGCAGCTAGAAGAGGCCTGGGCTTTGAGGTCCAGTGCGCGCGAGGCGCGTCTTGTTGCGGCCCCGCATGTGCCGGCAGCGCTGTCGCTGCTGGGAATCGTGCGTCCCGGTGACCGCCTGGTGGCCTTTGCGGATGACTTTACCGAAGCGTTTGCGAGCGGCTTTGATGCCTGCGATGTGGCTATGGTGGATGAGCCGTCGGCCGCAGCGTTTGCCGCCGCGTCCGAGGGCTTTGCCGGCTCGTTTGATGCCGAGGGGCCGCACCTGTGGTGGTTTGTCAACTCCATCGGCGGGTTTGGTCTGCGTGTGCCCGGTCTTCGTGCTCTGGGACGCACGGCTCGCGAGGCACGTGCGCTGCTCGTCGTTGACAACACGGTGGCTTCCATCTTTGGCTGCGATCCTTTGCGTTTGGGTGCCGTACTGTCGCTCGAAGCGCTCGACCGTGTGTGCGCCGGTGAGGCTCCACGCAAGCTCGTAGCCGCCTCCGTGGCGCGCTCGCAGCTCAAGCGCCATCGTGTGGATGCCGCTGCCGAGTGCGCGCATGCGCTGCTCGAGGGGTGCGGATTGGCCGAGCTTGACTTGTCCTCCGATGAGGCCAAGGTTCTAGAGCTCGGGCTCGACACGCTCGACACCCGTATGCAGGCGCACTTCGATCGCGCCCGTGCCCTGGCTGAATACTTGGCCGCGAACGAGATAGTGCGCAACGTGCGCTACCCTGGGCTGAGTTCGCATCCCGACCATGTGGCTGCAACGGGAATTCTCGAGCACGGCTTTGGCCCGGCAGTAGAGTTCGATCTTATCGAACGTAGCGCGGGCGAGCTGATCGATGCTTTGCCTGGGGAGTTTCGCACATCACCCGCCGGCGGCGCAACGACGCGCCTTTCGGCCCCACGCGGCAAGCAGGGGAGCACCATCCGCCTCTTCGCCGGCACCGATGACCCCCTGGTCGTAGCGTCAACCCTAGACAACGCCCTTCGCAACTAGCTATATCATCCTCAACTCCATAAGTTGCGGTGAAATATGGATTGATTTACCGCTTTAACCGCATAAACAGTCCCTATTTCACCGCAACTTATGAGAGGGGGTTGTGTGGCTATAAGGCCCTGTCCCAAATGGGCTACTCTTTGATGCTGGCGATGAGAGCGTCGGCTTTGGTGGCGATGACGTTGTTGATGTCGGCCTGCAGCTCCTCGTAGACCGCTATGGCTCGCTCGCCGGCGGGGGTGAGGGTGGATCCGCGGGCGCCGTCGCGCTCTATGAGCTTGCAGCCCAGCTGGCCTTCGGCTTCGTTTACAATGCGCCAAGCCTTGGAATACGCCATGCCCATGCTCTTGGCGGCGCGGTTCAGCGAGTGCTCGCGGGCAATACCCTGCAGCAGCAAGACGCAGCCGTGACCAAACACGCCCGGCAGATCTTTGTCGCACGCTTGAATGACCAACTTTGCCGTCGTCTTGTACTCCATACGCTCCACGTCTCCCCGCTAAAGTGTTTGCTGGGCAAACGCAAAGTCTGCGTCAAACCCTCGTGTGCACTTCTTAAATCATGCATTGTAGCAGTCAAAGTGCGTTAAGATACTTGCCCAGTATTGGGCGCCCAAGGTAGGGCTGGGTCCTACGAGGCCTGCAGCCGACCGGTCGCATGGAAAAAGGAGAAACATGGCTACGTTCTTTCCCGGTGAGTCCCACACGTTTTCGGAGTATCTGCTGGTCCCTGGTTACTCGTCCTCGCAGTGCATCCCCAACAACGTCTCTCTTAAGACGCCGCTGACCCGCTTTAAGCGCGGTGAGAAGCCGGCAATCACCCTGAACATCCCCATGGTTTCCGCTATCATGCAGTCCGTCTCGGGCGTCGACATGGGTGTCGCGCTCGCTACCGAGGGTGGCCTGTCCTTCATCTATGGTTCCCAGAGCGCCGAGTCCGAGGCCGCCATGGTCAAGGCCGTCAAGGATCACAAGGCCGGCTTCGTTCAGTCCGATTCCACGCTGACCCCCGACATGACCATGGAGCAGGTCATCGAGCTCAAGGAGAAGACCGGTCACTCCACCATGCCGGTTACCGACGACGGCACTCCCAAGGGTAAGCTCCTGGGCATCGTCACCAGCCGTGACTATCGCCCCAGTCGCGATGACCACCAGACGAAGGTCTCCGAGTTCATGACCCCGCGTGAGCAGCTCATCGTGGGCGACAAGAACATCAGCCTCAAGGTTGCCAACGACGTCATCTGGGACAATAAGCTCAACGCCCTGCCCATCGTCGACGACAACGATCACCTGATGGGCATCGTCTTCCGCAAGGACTACGACAGCCACAAGACCAACCCCAACGAGCTGCTCGACGGCGATAAGCGCTACATGGTCGGCGCCGGTATCAACACCCGCGACTATGCCGAGCGCGTGCCGCTGCTCATCGAGGCCGGCGCCGACGTCCTGTGCATCGACTCTTCCGAGGGCTTCAGCGAGTGGCAGAAGCGCACCATCGAGTGGATTCGCGCCAACTACGGCGAGGACGTCAAGGTCGGTGCCGGTAACGTCGTCGACGCCGAGGGTTTCCGCTTCCTGGCCGACTGCGGTGCCGACTTCATCAAGGTCGGTATCGGCGGCGGTTCCATCTGCATCACCCGTGAGACCAAGGGTATCGGCCGCGGCCAGGCCACCGCGCTGATCGACGTCTGCCGTGCTCGCGACGAGTACTACGAGGAGACCGGCGTTTACGTGCCCGTGTGCTCCGACGGCGGTATCGTCTACGACTACCACATGACGCTCGCCCTTGCCATGGGTGCCGACTTTATGATGCTGGGCCGCTACTTCGCCCGCTTTGACGAGAGCCCGACCGAGCGCGTTAACGTGAACGGCCAGTACATGAAGGAGTACTGGGGCGAGGGTTCCGCGCGTGCCCGCAACTGGCAGCGCTACGACCTGGGCGGCGCCGCGAAGCTCAGCTTCGTCGAGGGTGTCGACTCCTATGTTCCCTACGCAGGTTCCCTCAAGGACGGCGTGGGCGGCACGCTCTACAAGGTCAAGTCCACGATGTGCAACTGCGGTGCCCTCTCGATCCCCGAGCTCCAGGAAAAGGCGCGCCTAACGCTGGTCAGCTCCACCTCTATCGTCGAAGGCGGCGCCCACGACGTTGTCGTGAAGGATTCCCAGCAGAGCGTTTCCTACCGCTAGACGGCTTTCCCAAGCACCGCACCTTGCCGTTCAAACCGTCGCTCGCGTACCAAAGTACGCGTCGCTCCTCTTTCACGGCAATCTGCGGCACTTGGAAAACCCGTCCATGCTAGGACGATTAACAAATAGCGGTTGATTCACAACCACGTTATTTAGATAAAGCGAGATGCATGTAAGTCGCAGGCATCTCGCTTGTCGTATTTGCTATCATCAGTCAAGTTAACCTTAGGGTCGGTCGGCTTGGCTTTGTTCGCTACAAGTTCCGCACGCAAAGAAGAGCACTAAATGTGCTCTTCGTCTTGCGCAGGACTGTCCGCAGTAGCGAATAAAGCCAAGCCGACCGACCCCAGCTAAGATTAAAGGAGCTGATATGTGCGATTGCACAGATCATAAGGACGAGATCCCTGTCTACGACGCGCAGGCCATTGAGTCCAAGTGGATGAAGGCCTGGGAGGACTCCAACCTCTTTGCCGTCGACACCGACGACAGTAAGCCCAAGAAGTACGTGCTCGAGATGTTCCCGTATCCGTCGGGCGACCTGCACATGGGCCACGCGCGCAACTATACCATCGGCGATGCCATGGCCCGTCAGGCCCGCATGCGCGGCTACGATGTGCTGCATCCCATCGGCTTCGATGCCTTTGGGCTGCCCGCCGAGAACGCCGCCATCAAGCACAACACGCAGGCTGCCGCCTGGACGTATAAGAACATGGATCAGGCGCTTTCCACGATGAAGCGCATGGGCTTCTCCTACGATCTGGATCGCATGGTCAAGACCTGCAGCCCCGGCTATTACCGCTGGGGCCAGTGGATCTTTGAGAAGATGTGGGAAAAGGGCCTGGTCTACCGCAAGAAGAATCCGGTCAATTGGTGCCCCACCTGTAAGACCGTTCTGGCTAACGAGCAGGTTACCGAGGGCAAGTGCTGGCGCTGCGGCACCGAGCCCGAGAAGCGCGACCTGGAGCAGTGGTACTTCAAGATTACCGAGTACTCCCAGGAGCTGCTCGACGACCTGGAGAAGCTCCCCGGCTGGCCCGAGCGCGTCAAGCAGATGCAGGCTAACTGGATCGGCCGCTCCGAGGGCGCCGAGGTCGACTTTACCCTGTGCGACAAGGATGGCGAGCCTATCGAGGGCGACGAGGGTAAGATTACCGTCTTCACCACACGTGCCGACACGCTCTTTGGCGTCTCCTTCTTTGTCCTGGCTCCCGAGTATGAGCGCCTGCACGAGCTCGTCGAGGGCACGGAGTACGAGGAGGCCGTCACCAAGATCGTCGAGGACTCCAAGCATATCTCTGCCGTCGAGCGTGCCCAGGGCACCCTCGAGAAGCACGGTGCCTTTACCGGCCGCTATGTGGTGAACCCCGTCAACGGCGAGAAGGTCCCCGTGTGGGTTGCCGATTATGTCGTTGCCGACTACGGCACCGGCGCCGTCATGGCCGTTCCCTGCGGCGACCAGCGTGACTTTGAGTTCGCCCGCAAGTACGATCTGCCTATTGTGCCGATCATCCTGGACGATGACGACCGCGCTGCCGTCGAGGCCAGCGGCGAGACCATCGATACCTTCCATGCCGAGAACGTTGACTGGGATTGCGCCCACGCTGCCGAGGGCACGCTCGTCCAGTCCGGCAAGTACACTGGCATGCGCGGCGGTAAGCACTCCGAGGGCGAGGCTGCCATCGTGGCCGACCTCGAGGCCATGGGCTGCGGTCGTCGCAAGGTCGAGTTCCGTCTACGCGACTGGCTCATCAGCCGTCAGCGTTATTGGGGCAACCCCATCCCGGCCATCCACTGCGAGCACTGCGGTATCGTGCCCGTGCCCGAGGACCAGCTGCCGGTGACGCTGCCCGAGAACCTGGACCTGGGTGCCGGCGAGACCCTCGCCGAGTGCAAGGAGTTCTACGAGACCACCTGCCCGGTCTGCGGCCGCCCGGCCAAGCGCGAGACCGATACCATGGACACCTTCACCTGCTCCAGCTGGTATTACCTGCGCTATACCGACCCGCACAACACCGAGCTGCCCTTCTCCCGCGAGGCCGCCGACCGTTGGATGCCCGTCGATAACTACATCGGCGGCATCGAGCATGCCATTCTGCACCTGCTCTACAGTCGCTTCTTTACCAAGGCGCTGCGCGACCTGGGCCTGCTGAGCGTGGACGAGCCCTTTACCAACTTGCTGTGCCAGGGCATGGTCAAGGACGAGAACGGCGACACCATGTCCAAGTCCAAGGGAAACGTCGTGCCCCCGAGCTCGGTCATCGAGCCCTACGGCGCCGACACCATGCGTCTGGCGATCCTGTTTATCGCCCCGCCCGAGAAGGACTTCGACTGGGATCCCAAGGCCGTCGAGGGCGCTAATCGCTTCATTAAACGCGCCTGGCGTATCGTGTGGCAGCTCGTCCAGTCGGGTGACGCCAACGTGGCCTTTGACAAGTCCGTGCTCGACGAGACCGCGATGAAGCTCTACCGCGAGCGTCACCGCACCATTGCCAAGTGCACCGAGGACTTTGACCGCGGCCAGTTCAACACCGCGATCTCGGCCGTCATGGAACTCGTCAACGCCGCGAGCGCCTACCTCAACGCCACCGAGGGTGCTGACCGCGACAAGGCCCTGTGCTACGGCGTGGCTAAGGATATCGTGAGCGTCCTTGCCCCCATCTGCCCGTTCTGGGCCGACGAGCTGTGGCACGAGGCGCTCGGCTGTGAGGGCAACGCCTACACCGCCGCCTGGCCCGAGTTCGACATCGCCGAGTCTATCGAGGACACGGTGCAGATCGTCGTCCAGGTGCTCGGCAAGGTCCGTGGCCGCATCGACGTCGCCCGCGACGCCTCCAACGAGGAGATGCAGGCTGCCGCTGAGGAAGCCGTTGCCAAGTGGCTTGAGGGCAAGACGGTCGTCAAGGCCATCTGCGTGCCTGGCAAGCTGGTTAACCTGGTTGTCAAGTAAGCGCTGCGCGTATAGCTGACATGAAAAGGCGAGGGACGATTCCGCAGGAGTCGCCCCTCTTTTTGGTTATGGATACTTGCGACAACACCCAATTATCCATTTCTTGTGGAGAACCTGTGCTCACGCTGACCTGCGGGTTTGTGTTGTGGTTGCACGTTTGTGCAGGTATTGGTATAGTTTGCTTGCAAATGAAGTTGTAATTGAAAGAAGTGGGGTTTCGGCCCCGCTTCTTTTTTGTATGGATGGAGGTGCCGCAATGGTCAAGACCAAGACCGAGCAGGCGATCATCGACGCGCTCGAGGCCGTTGCTCCCCAGCACGATGTCGACATCGTCGACGTTGAGCTCGTGGGTGCCACCAAGGCCCCCTGTGTGCGTGTGCGTATCGAGGGTGCCGAGGGTCAGAGCCTGTCGCTCAATGACGTCACGGCCAACACCAAATGGGTCGGCGATGTGATTGAGGAGCTCGACCCCATCTCTTCGAGCTATACGCTCGAGGTGTCGAGCCCGGGTATGGCGCGCCCGCTGCGCCGCCCGAGTGACTTTGCCCGCTTTGTGGGCGAGAACTGTGAGCTCACCTCCACCGCCACCGAGGGCCGTCGCAAGTACGCCGGCAAGATTGCCGCCGCCACCGAGACGAACGTAACCCTCGAGCTCGAGGACGGCGAGTCCGTTACCCTCGATTTCTCTGATGTTAAAAAGTGCAAGTTGAAGCCCACCTATGACTTTAAGCCCGCGAAGGAAGGAAAGTAAGATGGCAGCATCCGACATGATGTCCGCCCTGATGGAGCTTTGCCAGGAGAAGCACATCGACCAGCTCTACCTGATCGACCGCCTGGAGCAGTCGCTCGCCAAGAGCTATGCCGAGATCCTGCATCTTGAGTGGGGCGCCAAGGTGACCATCGACCGCACCACCGGCAAGATCTACGTCTACCGCCTGGAGCCGATCGACGATTCCATGGACGAGGAGGGCAACTTCACCGAGTTCGAGGAGATCGACGTCACTCCCAAGAACACGAGCCGCATTGCCGCCCAGCACGCCAAGGCCGAGATCAACGCCATCGTGCGCAACTCCGCCCGCGAGCAGATCTACGAGGAGTTCTCCGGCCGCATCGGTGACCTCATCAGCGGTACCGTGCTGCAGTCCACTCCCGACTTCACGATCGTCAAGATTCGCGAGGGCGTCGAGGCCGAGCTGCCGCACTTCGACCAGCGTCGTTACGAGAACGAGCGCAACGAGCGTCCGATGGGCGAGCGCTACCTGCACAACCAGCACATCAAGGCCGTGATCATCGACGTTCGCGACCCCAACTCCAACCTGCAGCCGGTTCGCGGCGAGCACAGCCGTCCGCCGATTGTCATCTCCCGTACCCACCCCGAGCTCATGCGTCGTCTGTTTGAGCAGGAGGTGCCCGAGATCTATGAGGGCACCGTCCAGATCAAGTCGATCGCCCGCGAGCCCGGTCAGCGCTCTAAGGTCGCCGTCCACTCGCTCGACGATCGCCTGGATCCCGTGGGCGCCTGCGTCGGCCCTAAGGGCAGCCGTGTTCGCGCCGTCGTGGGCGAGCTCCGTGGCGAGCGCGTCGACGTCATCCTGTGGGATGCCGATCCGGCAGTCTACGTCGCAAACGCCCTGTCGCCCGCAAAGGTCACGCGCGTCCTCATCGACGAGGAGAAGGCCTACGCCGGCGTTATCGTGCCCGACGACCAGCTGTCCCTCGCCATCGGCAAGGAGGGCCAGAACGCCCGCCTCGCCGCGCGTCTGACCGGCTGGCACATCGACATTAAGTCCGAGACCCTTGCCGCCGACATCCTCAAGAATGTTCCCGTTCACGAGGAGCCCGCCGCCGACCTGATCGGTGACGAGGAGGACGAGGACGTCCGTCGCTGCGAGTTCGTGTCCGAGGACGGCATCCAGTGCCGCAACCAGGCCCGTCCCGGCTCCCGTTTCTGCGGTGTCCACGACACCGACGCCTTCGATGATGCGGAGGACCTGATCTAGCGCGCGGTCGCGCCGGGCGGGTCCCAGCGCATACCCCACGCTCGTTCAGTCTCTAGGCACCCAAGGTGCCAGAAAGGGTAGGTGAAGTCATATGGCAAAAGTCCGTGTGTCCACCCTGGCCAAAGAGTTCGGCATGACCTCCAAGGAACTGATGGGTCATCTCGCCGAAATGAAGATTCCCGCTAAGTCCGCTTCCTCCGCTCTGGAGGACGCATACGTCGCCATGGTCCGCAAGCAGCTCGCCTCGGTGATTGAGGCCCGCGCCCAGGAAGTCGCGGCCGCCAAGCTGGCCGAGGAGCAGGCCGCTGCCGCCGAGGAGGCAGCACGCGCTGCCGAGGCAGAGCGCGAGCGCATCGCCGCCGAGAAGGCACGCGAGGAGGAGCGCCGCCAGTTCGCCGCTGCCCAGGCTGCCGAGGAGGCCGCCCGCGCCGAGGCCGAGGCTAAGAAGAAGGCCGAGCAGGAGCGCCTTGCCCGCGAGAAGGAGGAGGCTGCCCGCGAGGCCCAGCGCCGCGCCGTTCCCGCTTCCGATTCCGGTTCGCGTTTCCGTTCGCTGCTCGACCAGATCGCCGCACAGGAGACCGTCCTCAAGGAGAAGAAGGACGCCGAGGAGAAGGCCAAGGCCGAGCGCGCTGCCGAGCGCGGCAACCGTCGTGGCGGCAACAACGACCGTCGCGGTGGCCGTCGTAACGATCGCAACGCTTCCGACAACAACTCCGAGCGCAATGCCTCCGAGAACCGTCCCCACAGCCATCGCACCAATGCCAGCAACAACGTCGCTGCCGGCATGGACTTCCCCAACCCCGACAAGCAGGGCAAGGGCAAGAAGCGCAAGGGCGGTCACAACAACGAAGAGGACCACTACAGCCGCATGGCTCGCGAGGCCGAGGAGTACAGCCGCGAGAAGGTGCTCGAGGAGGCTCGTGCCGCCGTCGAGGAGGCCTCTCGCGAGTCCACTGGTCGCCGCAAAAAGCGCAAGGAGAAGCGCGAGCGCGAGGCCGCAAAGGCTCAGGAGGAGCGCAAGATAGAGGAGGCGCTGGCCCAGGGCGTGAACCCCGAGGACCTCGACGCCATCAAGGTCTCCCAGGGCGTTACCGTCCAGGAGCTCGCCGAGGCGCTCGACGTTCCGGCCAACGACATCATCAAGCGCCTGTTCCTGCTGGGCACGCCGCTTACCATGACGCAGTCCATGTCCGACGACCTCGTCGAGCTCGTTGCCGACGACCTGGGCCGTCAGATCAAGATCATCACCCCCGAGGAGGAGAACACCTTCTCGTTCTACGACGATCCCGCCGACCTTAAGCCGCGTGCCCCGGTCGTCACCGTCATGGGCCACGTCGACCACGGCAAGACTTCGCTGCTCGACGCCATCCGTCACACCGGCGTCGCTGCCGGCGAGGCGGGCGGCATTACGCAGGCCATCGGCGCTTCGCAGGTCATGATCAACGACCGCAAGATCACCTTCATCGATACCCCCGGTCACGCCACCTTTACGGCCATGCGTGCCCGCGGCGCCAAGGTGACCGATATCGTCATCCTGATCGTGGCTGCCGACGACGGCGTCATGCCCCAGACCATCGAGTCGATCAACCACGCCAAGGCCGCCGGCGTACCCATCGTCGTCGCCGTCAACAAGATCGATAAGCCGGGTGCCAACCCCGACCGCGTGCGCCAGGAGCTCACCGAGTACGGCATCATCCCCGAGGAGTGGGGCGGACAGAACATGTTCGTCAACATCTCGGCCAAGCAGAAGATCGGTATCGACGACCTGCTCGAGACCGTGCTGCTCCAGGCCGACGTGCTCGAGCTCAAGGCCAACCCCGATACGTTCGCATCGGGTAACGTCCTCGAGGCTAAGCTCGACAAGGGCCGCGGCTCGGTTGCCACCGTTCTCGTGACCCGCGGCACCCTGCGCGTGGGCGACACGCTGGTCGCCGGCCTCACCTATGGCCGCGTCCGTGCCATGCTCGACCCCAAGGGCAACGCCGTCACCGAGGCCGGTCCTTCCGACGCCGTCGAGATCCTGGGCCTGCAGTCCGTCCCCAACGCCGGCGATGAGTTCCGCGTGTTCGAGGACGAGCGCGAGGCGCGTGCGCTGGCCGACGAGCGTTCGCTCAAGGCCCGTATCGAGGAGCAGAGCCGCGTGAAGCACGTGACGCTCGAGAATCTCTTCGAGACCATCGCCGACGCCGAGGTCAAGGAGCTCAACCTGATCATCAAGGCCGACGTCCAGGGCTCCATCGAGGCCCTTCAGGACTCTCTCGACAAGATGGATCAGTCCGAGGTGCGCATCAACACGATCCACTCCGCCGTTGGTGCCATCAACGAGACCGACGTCGTCCTGGCCGACGCCTCCAACGCCATCATCATCGGCTTTGGCGTCCGTCCCGACGGCAAGGCCCGCTCCGCTGCCGAGCGCGAGGGCGTCGAGATCCGTTGCTACGACGTCATCTACAAGTGCCTCGAGGACCTCGACGCTGCCCGTATCGGCATGCTCAAGCCCACCGAGGTTGAGGTCTCCACGGGCACTGCGACCGTCCTGGACACCTTCAAGGTGCCCAAAGTCGGCATCGCCGCCGGTGTCCGCGTCGAAGAGGGCGAGATCGCCGCGACCGATTCCGTACGCCTGGTGCGCGACGGCATCGTGGTCTTCAACGGTAAAATCGCCTCGATGCGCCACTACAAGGACGAGGCCAAGAGCCTCAAGAGCGGCTCCGAGGGCGGTATTGGCCTGGAGAACTTCCAGGACATCAAGCCTGGCGACACCATTGAGGGCTACCGCATCGACCAGGTTGCCCGTACCGAGTAGGGGGTAGCGCTATGAAGCAAACGCAGGCAACCCGCCGTCTGGGCGAGCAGCTTCGCGAGAAGCTCGGTTATATCCTGCTCTTTGAGGTTTCCGATCCGCGTCTCGACCTGGTCACCCTGACCGCGGTCGAGGTCGCGGTGGACCGCTCGTTCGCGCGCGTGTACGTGTCGTGCGACGCGAGCCGCTACGACGAGGTCATGGAGGCGCTTGCCAGCGCCAAGGGCCGCATCCGTAGCCTGTTGGCCCGCTCGCTCGATTGGCGCGTCACGCCCGAGCTCGATTTTCGCATCGATCGCTCGACCGATGAGGCCGAGCGCATCACGCGCGCGCTGGAAAACGTTCCCGCCACGCTTGCGATCGAAAAGGACGAGGACGGCTATCCAATTGCGGATGCCGCCCAGGAGGCAGCTTTAGATGAGTAATTCCGCCGACCTCGCATCGTGCGAGTCTGCAGATATTCAGCGACGCATCCTCGAGCTTATCGAGGGTGCGTCCTCCATTGCGATTTCGGGACATACGTCTCCCGATGGTGACGCCCTGGGCTCCGTGCTGGGTCTGGGCCTCTCGCTTATGAAGTTTTTCCCCAACAAGGACATTGCCCTGCTGCTGGCAGACGATGACCCGGTTCCGCGTATTTACCGCTTTATGGAGGGCGCCGACCGTCTGGTGCCGGCATCTGCGTATACCGGCAATCCGGACCTGTTCATCTCGGTGGACGTGCCGGTCGTCGAGCGTCTGAACAACTCAGCCAAGGTGCTCCGCCGCTCGTCGCATGTGGTGTGTTTCGATCACCATCCGGCGCGCGAGGAATTTGCCGAGCTGAGCCTGAGGTGCGTCGGCGCCGCGGCCTGCGCCATGATCATCGACCGCTTTTTGGACAATTGCGGCATTGTGGCTCGCGATGGTGTCGCGACCTGCCTGCTGTGCGGCCTGGTGACCGATACCGGTCGTTTTCAGTACCAAAACGCCGATGCCGCTGCGTTCCATGCCGCCTCGCGCCTGGTCGCGCACGGTGCCGATCCGGCGCGCGTCGCGCTCGAGGTCTACCAGAGCATGCGCGTAGAGTTCTTGCATCTCAAGTCCATCGTTATGGGTCGTATCAAGACCGTGGCGCACGGTCGCGTGGCATATAGCTATGCGTACCAGAGCGACCTCGAGGCTTGCGGCGTCACTTCGGATGAGTGCGACGGCCTGGTCGATGTGGTGCGTTCGGTGATGGGCGTGGAGGTCTGCCTGTTCCTGAAGGGCATTGAGGGCGATACCAAGGTACGCGGTAACCTGCGCTCCAAGGGTGACCTCGATGTGTCCGAGATCGCTGCCAACTTTGGCGGTGGCGGGCATCATGCCGCCGCCGGTTTTTCCAACAACGGAACGATTCGCGAGACGCTCGCCGTGGCACTTCCCATGCTGGCCGAGCTGGTAGGGGAGGATCCCGCTTCGGTGACCGTCGAGCTCTAACATTTTGGATGGTACATGGCTCGTCGTACGCCTTCTCAATTGAATATGCTGCTCGCCGTCGATAAGCCGGTGGGCTGTACATCCCACGACGTGGTATCGCAGTGCCGACGCGCCCTCCATGAGCGACGCGTCGGCCATGCCGGTACGCTCGACCCCATGGCCTCGGGTGTCATGGTGGTGGGCGTGGGCCAGGCGACCCGTCTGCTGGGCATGCTAACCCTCGATACCAAAAGTTATGTCGCCGACATTTCGTTTGGCGTCGAGACCAACACCGATGACGCGGAGGGCGAGGCCGTTCGCACGGTGCCCGTTGCCCCCGAGCTGCACGATCTCGCTTACGTCCGTGTGCAGCTTGCCGCTATGCTTGGTCCGCAGTTGCAGGTGCCGCCAGCTTTTTCGGCCATCTCGGTCAATGGTGTTCGCGCCTATAAGAGTGCTCGCGAGGGTAATGCGGTAGACTTGCCTCCGCGCCCCGTCGAGATCTATGCCGCCGACCTGATCGCCGTGAGCGGCGAGGGCGATACGTGCGTCTGGACCGTGGCGTTTTCGGTAAGCAAAGGCACCTACATTCGCGCGCTCGCTCGCGATCTGGGTCGTGCCTGCGATAGCGCTGCACATATTTCCGCGCTGCGCCGTACGGCCTCCGGCGTGGTTTCCATTGGCGCCTGTCATGCGGTAGAGGAGCTCTCTGCCGAGACCGCTGCCGGTTTCGCTCTGGATCCCATCGCCGCCCTAGGTGCCACGCGTGTCGATTTGCCGGGTAATCTTGCAGACGACCTGCTTTGTGGCCGCCGCATTCCCGTCGAGCGTGCGCTTGTGGACTTCGATGCGTCGAAGGCGCCGTTTGCGCTGGTGCTCGATGGTGGATTGAAGGCGCTTGCTCGTATCGAGGGCGGCCGCTTTGTGATGGAGCACGTCTTTCCGCAGGCGATCGGCGGTGTTCGATGATGCTGGCGCCCCACGAGCTCGCGCGTATTTTTTTCGCGGGTGAGTTGGATGAGGCCCGTATCGTTTCTGCCGATGCTTTTGATGGGTGCGAGTTCTTGGGTGCCGCTTCAATCGCCATTGGCGTGTTCGATGGCGTACATCGTGGGCACCAAGAGCTGATCGATGCGGTTATTCGCGATGCGCATGACCACGGCAGCAAAGCGGTCGTGGTCACCTTCGATCCTGATCCGGATGTCGTGGTAAGTCCATCGCCCGCTCAAAAATTGATGACGACGGCCGACCGCCTGCATGCCCTGGCTCAAACCGGGGTCGATGCGGTGGTGGCCGTTCCCTTTACGCCCGCCGTGGCGGCACTCGACCATGTCGGGTTTCTGGCGCTGTTGTCGCGCGTTGTCGATATTCGCTCCATTCGTGTAGGCAGCGACTTTAGGCTCGGCCGCGGCGGCGCTTCGGGCGTTGCCGAGATGCGTGTCTGGGGCACCGGGCGTGGGGTTGACGTTTACGGTCACGACCTGCTCTGCGTTAACGGGCAGTCCATCTGCGCCACGCGTATCCGCCATGAGCTGGGTCAGGGTCATGTGGAGCTGGCCGCAGAGCTTCTCGGCCGTCCCTATATGCTGCGCGGCGTTGTGGCGGCTGGCCGTCACGAGGGCTCCGACATGGGCTTTCCCACGGCAAACATCCAGGTGCCCGACGGCATCCAAGTGCCTGCCGATGGCGTCTATGAGGGTCTGGTGCTGGTCGACGATACCGTATGGCCTGCTGCCGTTAACGTCGGCCTGCCGCCGACCTATGCCGATGATGCCGCCTCGGCGCATCTCGAGGCCAACTTGATCGGCTATGCGGGCGACCTGTATGGCGCTTCCGTGTCGCTGGCGTTTACGCGCTGGCTGCGTCCGTCTCGCGTGTTCGATTCCCTGGACGAGCTTATCGCGACCGTCGAGGGTAATATCGACGATATCCGTCATAACTTGGGTGAGCAGGGGGTGAGTATCCGTGATTAGCGATGAGGAAAAAGATCAGGTACGCGCGGCGTCAGACTTGGTTGCCATCGTGCAGGAAACGGTTGAGCTCAAGCCCCGCGGCCATGAGTTTTGGGGCTGCTGCCCGTTTCATGGCGAAAAGACCCCATCGTTTCACATTATCCCTGCTACGCAGGTGTGGCACTGCTTTGGCTGCGGCGAGGGCGGCGACGTCTTTACCTATATCATGAAGCGCGAGAACCTGAGTTTTCCCGATTCGATCCGCTATTTGGCTGATCGTGCGGGCATTGAACTGCACGATACCGGCGCGCAGCGCGATCGCGGCACCAAGCGCGCTCGCATCTATGACCTGTGCGCCGAGACGGCTCAGTTCTACCACACCATGCTTATGCGCGGTAAGGACAGCCGTCCACGCGAGTACTTTGCCAGCCGCGGTATGGGTGGCGATGTCTGCCGACGCTACTGCCTGGGTTTTGCGCCTGGTCGCAACGCGCTGGTTTCGCACCTGTCTCAGGCGGGCTTTACCCCGCAGGAGATGATCGACGCCAACGTGGCCGTAAGCCGTGGGCGCGGACAGCTCGCGGACCGCTTTTACGACCGTGTGATGTTTCCCATCTTTGATGAACAGGGTCACAATATCGCCTTTGGCGGGCGCATCATGGGCGATGGACAGCCCAAGTACCTCAACACCGCCGAGACGAGCGTGTTTCATAAAAAACGAAACCTCTATGGCTTTAACTGGGCCAAGGAGTTTATCGTCGCGCAGGATACCGCCATCGTGGTGGAGGGCTATACCGACTGCATCGCCTGCTGGGAGGCGGGGATCAAAAACGTCGTCGCCACGCTGGGCACTGCGCTGACGGAACATCACGTAAAGACGCTTACCCGCTTTGCCAAGCGCATTGTCTATATGTTTGACGGCGACGCCGCCGGTCAAAAGGCTGCTCGCCGCGCGATTCAGTTTATCGAGCAGGATTCGATGGACCTGCGCTGCGTGGTGCTGCCCGACGGTAACGACCCCATGGAGTTCATCACGGCGCATGGCGGTCAGGAGCTTCAGGCGCGCATTGACGCGGCCGAGCCCCTCATGGACTTTGTCTACCGTTCGCTGCAGGAGTCGAGCGACATTACCACACCGGGCGGTCGTGCCAAGGCGCTCGAGGATGCGCTGACGCTCATCTATCCGCTGCGTGACAGCTATATGATCGACACGTACTTTATCCAGATTGCCGACCTGTTGGGTTTGGACCTGGAGACCGTGCGCGCGAGTTCGGGCCGCGTGTTTCGCGATGTCGCCAAGCGTGAGGATGCCGAGCGCCGGCGTGAGCAGAACTACGAGCGTCAACGCGCGCAAGCTGAGCGCGCGGGCGGTTCGCAGGGACGAAGCTCGGGCGGCGGTGCGGCTGGTGCGCGCAGTGCCGGTCGCGGTGCCTGGGCCGCGGGTGCGACGCCGCCGGTGTCCGCACCGGTCGAGGAGGACCCGTACGACTACGTTCCGCTTGATGCCTATGGGGCCGCACCGGTGGAGGTCGTCGAGGACCTGCCGCCAATCGATGTGCCGGCGGGAATGGAAAGCGCTGCGCCCGTTGCCGATAGTCCAAGCGCGGCGTCAGCTCCGTCGATGCCGATTGTTTTGACCGATCTGGAGCGGAAATCCCTGGCGGGGGAGCGCGAGCTGCTGACGATGCTCACGAGCTACCCCGATTTGTTCCGCACGTATGCCGATCGCATTTGTTCTATTGAGTGGGTCGACCCGCGTCACGAGTCCATTGCGTGGGCCGTGCTGGCAACGCCGCCGGGAACCGATCCTGCGGCATGCATGGATGCGGCACGCGCGGTGTGTCCCGAGGCGGCATCGCTTGTCAGCGCCGGGCGCATCTCGGCAACGAGTAAGCACCCGACCGAGACGAACATCGTCTTTATGCTCGATACGCTCGAGCTCTACACCATCAAACGTCGCATGCGAGCCGCGCAGGCCAAGTTGCGTCAGGACCGTTCACTCGACGATGAGGCCCGTCGCGTGCTGACTGTGCAGGCGGTGCAAGATTCACAGCGCCAGCGCGAGCTCCAAAAGTCGATCGGTGGCGTGGCCGACCCGTTCCGTTTGATCGGTTTGGAGACCGCGGGTGCCGATCAGGCCTAGATGTTGTGGTCAACCAGCGTATTCTCGCCTATATCCTGTCTTTATTTTGGGTATAGACGTCTATGTGTGTGTTAAAGTAATGAGTCCTGTGGACTACGAAGGGAGAATCTGTGCCAAAAAAGACTGAGAGCACGGGTACTGGGCTGGAATCCTACGTTGCAAAGCTCATGGGCAACGGCTCAAACAGGACTTCGGTAACCGAGGACGAGATTCAGGTCGCCCTGAAGGATATCGATGTCTCTGATGAGCAGCTCAACGCGGTGTATTCCGCGCTGCGCAACAGCGGCATCCAGATTATCTCCGCGAGCGGAAACGACGACGCCCCGATGGACGTCGACGATGACGATAACGATACCGATGATTTCGACGATGACGAGCACGATTCCGGCTCGCTTGACGATCACGAGCTTAAGATGGCCCGCCAGGCCGATGCCGAGATGGGCTCTTCCAAGAGCAAGAAGAAGCGCACCGTGCGCACGTCTCGTTCGCGTTCGCGCGTGCGCGGCATCGATGCCTCCACGGTGATGCTGACCGGCGATCCGGTTCGTATGTACCTCAAGGAGATCGGTAAGGTCGACCTGCTGACCGCATCTGAAGAGGTCGATCTGGCCATGAAGATCGAGGCCGGTCTCGAGGCTACCGAGAAGCTCGAGGCTGCCGATGCGGGCGAGATTGAACTCACGCGCGCCGAGATGCGTCGTCTTACGCGTATCGAGAACGTTGGTCTTGAGGCCAAGCAGGCGCTCATCAGCGCAAACCTGCGTCTGGTCGTCTCCATCGCCAAGCGCTATGTTGGCCGTGGCATGCTGTTCCTGGATCTGATCCAGGAGGGCAACCTCGGTCTGATCCGCGCCGTCGAGAAGTTCGACTACCAGAAGGGCTTTAAGTTCTCCACGTACGCCACGTGGTGGATCCGTCAGGCCATTACGCGCGCTATTGCCGACCAGGCCCGCACCATCCGTATTCCCGTGCACATGGTCGAGACCATCAACAAGCTCGTCCGCGTGCAGCGCCAGCTCCTCCAGGACCTGGGTCGCGACCCGACTCCCGAGGAGATCGGTGCCGAGATGGACATGAGCGCCGACCGCGTCCGCGAGATCCAGAAGATTTCGCAGGAGCCCGTGTCGCTCGAGACCCCGATTGGCGAGGAAGAGGATTCCCAGCTGGGCGACTTCATCGAGGACTCCCAGGCTATCGTCCCGCCCGATGCCGCCAGCTTCTCCATGCTGCAGGAGCAGCTCACTCAGGTGCTCGATTCGCTTGCCGATCGCGAGCGCAAGGTTATCGAGCTGCGCTTTGGCCTTGTCGACGGACATCCCCGCACGCTCGAGGAAGTCGGTCGCGAGTTTGGCGTCACGCGCGAGCGTATCCGCCAGATCGAGTCCAAGACCCTGGCCAAGCTCCGCCATCCCAGCCGCAGCAGCAAGCTTAAGGACTACATCGAAAGCTAGTCAAGCAAGAAGCGCCCTCAGGTACATCCGCTCGGGGGCGCTTTCATGTAGTCATTGGGGACGTTCTTGAATGACTAGTCGTTTAAGAACGTCCCCAATGACTAGGTCGGAAAAATTCTCAAAAAAGTTCTTGCCCTTCGTCCAATCGTCCGTATAATAAATTTCGTTGCTTGAGAGCACGCACCTATTCCTCGGTAGCTCAATGGTAGAGCACGCGGCTGTTAACCGCGCTGTTGTAGGTTCGAGTCCTACCCGGGGAGCCAGGTTGTAAAACCCGTCGCTTATGCGGCGGGTTTTTTCATGCCGCGATCGCCTGTGGCGAACGTTACCGTATCAACATTTCGTGTCGAGGATGTAATCGCGAACCCCGCCACCTCAACATGGCGCGCTCGTTGTAGAATGTTGGAATGATTGCTCCCACGACATGGTGCCGCGAGCACCAGAAAAGGAGATTCTTGTGTCTGAGACCATTAACGGCAGCCTGAGCGTCTCGAACGACGTTATTGCCGATATTGCCGGTTATGCCGCAATGACCTGCTACGGCGTCGTCGGTATGGCTGAGCAGCTCCAGGGCGCCGAGAGCGTGCGCCTGCTTGCCGGCCAGCGCCTCCGCAAGGGCGTGCTTGTTTCCGCCGACGAGAACGGCCTTACGGTCGACCTTCACGTCGTGCTCGAGAACGGCGTCAACATGAAGTCCGTCTGCCACAATCTTTCGAGCTCCGTCGCCTTCACCCTGCAGGAGATCGCTCAAATCGATCCCGCCAGCCTTAAGATCGGCATTCACATCGACGCGCTCAAGAGCCGTCTGAACTAGCATCCGAATACGGAGATTTCACCACTCATGATTGCAAAGACCATTCGCACCTGTTTTCCGATCGCTGCGGCTGCCGTTTCCGAAAAGGCCGAGGAGATCAACAAGCTCAACGTCTTCCCCGTACCCGACGGTGACACCGGCACCAACATGTCGCTCACGCTCGCCTCGGTGACCAAGGAGCTTTCTGCCCTTCCCGCCGATGCCGACATGGAGGCCATTGCTGGCGCCATCACCCACGGCTCCCTGATGGGCGCCCGCGGCAACTCCGGTGTCATCACCTCGCAGATTCTGCGCGGTGTGGCCGAGGGCCTTGTCTCTGCCGATGAGCCCATTACGTCCGCCAATATCGCCTTCGCCTTCCGCCGTGCCGTCAAGGTTGCCTTCCAGGCTGTTCGTAAGCCCATCGAAGGCACGATTCTCACGGTCCTGCGTGATGTTTCGACCAAGGCAGACGAGTGCGAGAAGAAGAAGTTCTCTGCCGAGGATGCGCTTGACGCCATCGTCGTCGAGGCCTACCAGTCCGTCGCCCGCACACCCGACCTGCTGCCCGTCCTCAAGGAGAACGGCGTGGTCGACTCCGGCGCCTTTGGCTTTGCCATCTTCTTGGAGAACTTTGTTGCCGCTGCTCTTGGCCGCAGCACCGTGGTCGAGGATTTCTCCGCTACGTTCGATTCCGCCGGCTCTGCTCGCGATGCCGCTCTTGGCCGTGTTGAGATCGAGGCTAACGACGACTGGGAGGGCTCGGAGTTCCGCTACTGCAACGAGTTCCTCTTTAAGGCCGACGCTCCTTTTGACGAGGACGAGTGCCTGAAGTTCCTGGGTTCTATGGGCGACTGTGAGCTGCTCGTGGGCGCCTACCCCGACTACAAGATCCACGTGCACTCCAACACCCCCAACCTGGTGCTCGAGCACATGCTGCAGCTCGGTCAGATCTATGAGGTCTTTATCCACAACATGGAGATGGAGGCCCACGACCGTACCGCTAAGATCCACGAGGACCAGGAGAAGTCCGCCGAGCCTGCGAAGGCGCTGGGTTTTGTCGCCGTTGCCGCCGGTTCCGGCGAGGCCGACATCCTCAAGTCCCTCGGCGTCGATGTGATCGTGTCGGGTGGCCAGACCATGAACCCCTCGACCGCCGACTTGCTGGGCGCCGTCGACCAGGTCAACGCGACCTCGGTCATCATCCTGCCCAACAACGGCAACATCCGCATGGCTGCCGAGGCTGCCGCTTCTGCCTGCACCGACAAGAAGGTCGCCGTCGTTCCCACCAAGACCGTCCCGCAGGCGTTCTCCGCGCTGTTCGCGGTCCTGCCCGATTCCGAACTCGAGGATGCTGTTGCCGCCATGGTCGACGCCATCAGCGAGGTCCGCGATGGCGAGGTCACCCGTGCCGTGCGCGACTCCAGCGCCTCCGACGGCTCGCCGATTCACTCCGGTGACGTCATGGGCATCATCGCCGGCTCCATCGACGTGGTCGGCTCTGACGTGAAGCAGGTCACGCTCGACTGCATCAACCGTATGCAGGAGGAAGAGGAGGGCGACGCGCTGACGATTCTGGCCGGCGAGGAGCTGTCCGATGAGGCCTTCCAGGAGATCGTCGATGCCATCGAGGAAGCTCAGCCCGATCTGGAGATCGACGCCCATCGTGGCGAGCAGCCGCTCTATCCCGTGATCTTCTCGATCGAGTAGGCTCTGCCTATGTCCGAGCTGTGCTCCGTGCCGCGCGTCTCGGAGCGTTTTGCCCAGAGCAATGCGCTCGACGAGGATATCGCGCGACTCAAATATGTTTCGGGTAAACGTGAGGAGGCCCTTCGCCGTCTGGGAATTCGGACGGTGGGGGACCTCCTTCTCCATATTCCCCATCGCTACCTGGACTTCACTTGCTCGTGGTCCATCGAGATGGCGCCCATCGGTACCGTGTGCACCATTATCGCCACGGTCGATCGTATTGTCCAAAAGCAGCCCCGTCCGCGTATGCAGGTGACTGAGGTCTCGCTCGTGGACGAGACGGGCGTGCTGCAGGTTGCCTTTTTCCGTCAGCCCTGGATTGCCCAGCAGTTCAAGCAGGGCGACCGCCTGGCCGTGATGGGCAAGGTCGAGTTTGCCTACGGTTTTAAGCAGATGGCCTCGCCCCACTTTGAAAAGCTCGAGGACGGGCGCGCCGCCGGCACCATCCTACCGGTCCATTACGTGAGCGATGGCGTGAGTCAGGCATGGATGCGCCGTATCGTGAGCGGTGCGCTCGAAGTGGTCGCCAATCCGTTCGATCCCATTCCCGCGCCGCTGCGCGCAAAGCGGAAGCTCATGAGCAATGCCCGTGCGCTGCGCTCGATCCACTTTCCCTCGAGCATGGCCGAGCGCGACATCGCACGCCGGCGTCTTGCCTACGAGGAGTGTCTCTGCCTGCAGCTCGCGCTGCGTCTGCGCAACGATGGCGGTATGGTCGACGTAGTGCCTTATGCGCATGACGCGGGCGAGCATTTGGCTGCGCTCAAACAGGCCCTGCCGTTTTCGCTGAGCGATGAGCAGGAGGCTGCATTTCAAGACATCCTGCATGACATGTGCGATGGCGGTCGTGTGATGAACCGTCTGCTGCTGGGTGACGTCGGTACCGGTAAGACCGCCGTTGCCGCCTGCGCGTTGGCGGTTGCGGCCGATAGCGGCACCCAGGCGTGCGTCATGGCGCCCACGGGCGTGCTGGCGCGTCAATATGCCGATAAGACCGGCCCCTTGCTCTCGCAGGCTGGCATGACCTGGGCGCTCCTGACGGGCGCCACGCCGGCGGCCGAGCGTGAACAGATTCATGCTCGGCTCCAGTCTGGCGAGCTCGACGTGCTCTTTGGTACCCATGCGGTGCTTTCGGAGAACGTCACGTTCAAGCATTTGTCGCTTGTGGTGATCGACGAGCAGCACCGCTTTGGCGTGGGCCAGCGTAACGCTCTACGCGCAAAAGGCCCGGGTGCCGACTTGCTGGTCATGACCGCCACACCGATTCCGCGCACGCTGGCGCTCTCGGTCTACGGTGACCTGGATACGAGCATCATCCGCCATCGTCCCGTTCCGGGTGCCGGCGTGACGACGCGCGTCCTCACCGAGTCGAGTCGTGACCTGGCCTATGGCGCCATTCGCGAGGCACACGAAAAGGGGCAGCAAGCCTACGTGATCTGTCCGCTCGTGGAGCCGAGCGATTCGGCCGATGAGCTCGAAGACGTACCCGGCATCGTTCGCGACGACGAGGGCCGCGTGACCGTGCCCGTGCCGCTGCATGACACGGCGACCGAGCTCGATCGCCTTCGTCTGGCATTACCGGGGTTTACCATCGAGCGTCTCCATGGCCGCATGCCGGCGGGGGAGAAGGACCGGGTCATCGATGCCTTCAAGCGTGGCGAGATCGATGTGCTCGTCTCGACCACGGTGGTCGAGGTGGGCGTTGACGTGCCCAACGCCACCGTCATGGTTATCGAGAATGGCGAGCGCTTTGGCTTGGCGGCCTTGCACCAGCTGCGCGGGCGCGTAGGCCGCGGCAGCGTGTCGGGTACGTGCCTGGTCATGACGCACTCCAAGGGCAACGGCGGCGCGTCGGCGGCACAAGACCGCCTCCAGTCGCTCGAGAAGACCTCGGACGGCTTTACGCTCGCCCAGATGGACCTGCGTCTGCGCCACGAGGGTGAAATCCTGGGTTACCGCCAGCATGGCGGCGTGACCTTGCGCTTTGTTGACCTCGATGCCGACGAGGAATTGATCGAGTGGGCACATTTGGACGCGGTCGAGCTCTTGCGGTATGCTTGCAACCTTGACTCCGTGGCGACGCGCCCTCTGCGCGATGCGGTCGCCACGCGGTATCGACACATCTTTAAGGAGGTCAGCGGAGGATGAGAATCATCGGAGGCGAATGGCGCGGTCGTAAGATCGAGGAGCCCCGTGGTCGAGATGTCACCCGCCCCACGACCGATCGCGTTCGCGAGGCGTGCGCATCTATGGTCATGTCGGCATTCGACTTCGATCTGGACGAGGTCCGCGTGCTGGATGCCTTTGGCGGCTCCGGCGCCTTGGGCATCGAGATGCTCTCGCGTGGTGCCCGCTCGCTCACCACGTTCGAGATCGATCGCAACGCTGCTCGTCTGATTACCAAGAATATCGAGTCGCTGTGCCGTGACCGTGCGCGTTGGCGCGTGGTGACGGGTGACGTGCTGGCAAGCGCTTCGCGCGGCCGCGTGCCAGGCGGTCCCTTTGACCTGGTTCTGCTCGACCCGCCCTATGCTTTTGGCGCCGAGCCGGTCGAGGAGCTGCTGCAAAACCTAGCTCAGCAAGGCTTGCTGGCGCAGGGCGCCTACGCACTCTTTGAGCACGCCGCGGCCGATACGGGCGCTCACCCGACCGGTTTTGAGACCGTGCGCGAGAAGCGCTACGGCATAACTTCGGTTGACTTGCTGCGCTGGTCGGCCACGAACGAGGCTGGCAATGCCGGCGACAGCGACCATGACGATGATTCGCTTTTGGAGGACGCCCATGAATGACACCATCAACCGCGTGATTGTCCCGGGCACCTTCGATCCCATAACGTTTGGCCATATCGACGTCATCCGCCGCGCCCGCCGCATCTTTCCCAGCGTGATCGTTGCCGTTGCCGAGTCGCAGGGAAAAAACGGCGTCGGCACCACGTTTAGGCTCGACGAGCGCGTGGCGCTGGCCCGTGAGGCGCTCGGCGATATTGACGGCGTCGAGGTGCTGCCCTTCACCGGCCTCTTGGTCGATTTTGCCCGCGAACAGGGAGCAGGAGCCGTGGTCAAGGGCCTGCGTGCCATGACCGACTTTGAGTACGAGCTGCAGCAGGCCGACCTCAACTACCGCCTGGATAACGAGTTGGAGTCCATCTTTGTCATGAGTGCGCCGCAGTACGGCTATATCTCGAGCTCGGTGGTTCGCCAGATTGCCTCGCTCGGTAGCGACGTCTCTAATTTTGTTCCGTCTAATGTGGTCAAGGCGCTCAAACATCGCTTTTCGTGACGTTTTTTAATGCCTGGTGGCATGTGGTAAACTAACACGATGATATGTTACCTATGAAAGGAGACCGGATGCCGGGCGAGAATTTTCCTGGCGACAGGATCGTGAGTCTTGTCGACGAGCTCGAGGGGCTCATCGAAGAGGCTAAGACGCCGTTCGGCAAGAACGCCCAGATGAAGGTTATCGACGCCGACGTCTTCTTTAACATCCTCGACGAGATCCGCATGAGCTATCCCGAGGAATGGCAGAAGTCCCGCCGTATCCTCAAGGAGCGCGAGGAGCTTATGGCTTCCGCCGCCGCTCAGGCCGATTCCATCATCGCCGATGCTCAGCAGCAGGCCCTCACCATTGCCGGTGAGCAAGAGATCGTCCGCTTAGCGCAGCAGCAGGCCGACGATATCCGCGACCGTGCCCAGCAGTATGAGCGCGAGACGCGCTATGCCGCCGAGGACTACGCCGAGCAGGTCTTTACGCACCTCGAGGAGAACCTCAAGAGCCTGACCGGCACCGTCACCCGTTGCCGTCAGCAGCTCAACGAGGGTGCCGCCCAGCAGAATGGTCAGTGGTAATGGCTGAGTTCCCGAGCGTTACCGTCGATCTTTCCGAACAGCTCGAGTTTCCCGGAGACTCGTATCCGCTGACCGGCAAGGTCGATGTCGCCGCCTATACGGTGGGCGAGAAGGAGTACCAGCTGCAGGACGGCATTGACTACGACGTGGTCTTTACCAATGCCGGCACCGGCGTTCTGCTCTCGGGCATGGTCCGCGCCCACGCCACCGGCGAGTGCGACCGCTGCTTGGAGCCCGCTTCGTTTGATATCGCCGGTGAGATTGAGGAATTCTATCTCTTTAACGAGCCCGAGGACCCCGAGGCCTACGAAGACGGCTACGAGCTGCTGGGCGAGGATCGCATCGTCGATCTGGGCGAGCCCATCAACGACGCGGTCGTCATGGACACGCCGTTCGTTGTCCTGTGCAAGCCCGATTGTCGCGGCCTGTGCCCCACCTGCGGCATCAATCTCAACGTCGAGCAATGCGATTGCGCCGCTCAAGCAGAGGCCGAATGGGCCGCTGCCACGGAAAATCCATTTGCAGCATTGAAGAATCTCAAGCTTGACGAGTAAAACTGTGGTAGTATCGCTACTTGCGCGTAATCGCCACACTGGATAGTTCATAAGGAAGGTCACTATGCCCGTACCTAAACAAAAGCAGGGTCGTATCCGCACTCACACCCGCCGTTCCGCCAACATGAAGATCTCGGCTGCGGCTCAGTCCACGTGCCCCCGTTGCGGCGCTGTCAAGCTCCCGCACCACGTGTGCCCCAGCTGCGGTTTCTACAAGGACCGCGAGGTTATCGTTACCGAGTAACTGTATACTCTGGATGCGATGCCGTTCCAACTGGAACCACAATGGCCGGCTCAATGAGTCGGCCATTTTTGTATAAGGAGCATGTATATGAGTAACGTTCGCGTTTGTGTAGACGTTGTGGGTGGAGACGAGAAGCCTCAGGTTGTCCTCGACGGTATCGAGGCGGCGCTTGCGGCGGATCCCGATATCGAGGTCTTGGCCGTCGGTCCCGCAGAGATCGTGAACCCCTTTGCCGCGGCTCACGCTCGTGTTGAGGCCTTGGAGGCGCCCGATGTCATCGCCATGGATGACGATCCCATTCGAGCCGTGATGACCAAGCGTAAGTCCTCGATCGTACTTGCCTGCCGCGCTATCAAGAAGGGTAACGCGGACGCGTTCTTCTCTGCCGGCTCCACCGGCGCCATGACCGCTGCCGCTACCGCCTACGTGACGCCATTTAGGTATCAGGCCGAGGGCAAGAAGCAGCCGGTGCGTCCGTGCCTCACCAATGCACTGCCCAACCGCGCCGGCGGCCTGACGGTCCTGTGCGACATGGGCGCCAACCCCGATGTCGAGGTCGACGACATGGTGCGTTTTGCCCAGATGGGTAGCGCCTATGCGCGCGTCGTCTTGGGCATTGAGCATCCCCGCGTCGGTCTGCTCGGCAACGGTACCGAGGATGAGAAGGGCTCCAACTTTACCAAGGCGTGCTTCCCTGCCATGAAGGCCGCCGTTCCCGGCTTTGTGGGCAACTGCGAGGGCACCGACCTGACCTCGGGTAACTTTGACGTCGTCGTTGCCGATGGCATGTCGGGCAACATCGCGCTCAAGGCGACCGAGGGCGCCGCTAAGTTTTTGCTACAAGAGCTCAAGGGTGCCTTTATGGCTTCGCTCGGCACCAAGATCGCCGCGCTGCTCATCAAAAAGCAGATGCGCGAGATCAAGGCAAAACTCTCGGGCGATGCTAAGGGCGGCGCCATTCTGCTGGGCCTGCGTGGCGTGGTCCTGATCGGCCACGGTGCCACCTCGGTCGAGGCCGTCAAAAACGGTACGCTCGCCGCGGCGGAGGCCGTGCGCGCCGGGCTGGTCGAGAACGTCGCCAACTCTATGGACGGCATCGTTTTGTAGGAGCGAGTTAGAGCGCTGTTATGTGCCTCGCGGCCTGCGTCGTGGGGTAGAATCAAAACCGTGTCTTGGCGCTGCGCTTGCGGCGCCAGCGCGTTGATGTTCACGCAATACGAGAGGAAGCGCTATGGACCGCTCCGAAATCTTCGATAAGATCGCCGAAGTCGCCGCTGACGTTCTGGGCGTCGATGTCGCCGACATTAGCGACGAGACTACCTTTGACGATCTCGATGCCGATTCGCTCGAGCGTCTGCAGCTGGTGACGGCCATCGAGGACGAGTTCGACCTCGAGATCGATGACGAGACCCTGCTGTCGCTCAACTCTGTCGCCGACGCTGTCGACGCTATTGAAAACGCCAAGGAGGCCTAAGTCTTGGCTTTATCTCAACGACTCGCGCGCGCCCAGGAAATCCTGGGCCACGAGTTCAATAACAAGGTGCTGCTGCGCGCGGCGCTCACGCACCCTTCTGCCGTGGAAGGTCAGCCCGTCTCGGCGAGCTATGAGCGCCTTGAGTTTTTGGGCGATTCGATTTTGGGCGCCGTGGTTGCCCGTTCGCTCTTTGAGTCCTATCCGGAGTTTGACGAGGGCAAGCTTACGCGACTGAAGGTGTCGCTCGTCTCGGGTGCCACGCTGTCCGAGGTGTCCCATGAGCTGGGCATCGACGATATCATCATCTTTGGTGCCTCCGAGACCGGCACGGGCGCGCGCGGCCTGCATTCGGCGCTCGAGAACGTCTACGAGTCACTCGTGGGCGCCCTGTACCTGGATGCCGGCTGGGACGCTGCGGCGGAGTTCATCCACCGCACGCTTAAGCCGCACCTGGCCTCCGAGCGTGCCGAGCACCCCGCGAACCCCAAGTCGTTTTTGCAGGAGTGCGTGCAGGCCGACGGCCACGAGCCTCCCGCGTATAAGCTGGTTGGCTCCGAGGGCCCCGCGCATGCGCCCACCTTTACCGCTGTGGTGCTCATCGACGGCATCCGCCAGGGCCGCGGTACCGGTTCCTCCAAGAAGGAAGCCGAGGGAGCCGCTGCACTCGAGGCGCTCGACCGCATGGGCTACACCACCAACGGCGTGATTCTGAACAAGAAGCCTGTTTAAGCGAGGAACCGTGTATCTCAAGTCCCTCACGCTCAAAGGGTTTAAGTCGTTTGCCGACCGCGCCCATATGACGTTTGAGCCGGGCCTGACCGTCATCGTCGGTCCCAACGGCTCGGGAAAATCGAACATCTCCGACTCGATTCTGTGGGTTCTGGGCGAGCAGAGCGCCAAGCAGCTGCGCGGCCAGGCCATGGAAGACGTCATCTTCTCGGGCTCGTCGGCGCGCAAGCCGGTAGGCGTGGCCGAGGTCACGCTGGTTCTCGACAATTCGGACCATATGCTGCCCGTCGACTTTGACGAGGTGGCTATCACCCGTCGTATGTACCGCTCGGGCGAAAGCGAGTACCTCATCAACTCGAGCCCGTGCCGCCTGATGGACATTCAGGACATCCTGCACGATTCGGGACTGGGCAAGGATACGCATTCCATCATCAGCCAGGGCAAGCTCGATGCCATTTTGCAGAGCCGCCCCGAGGAGCGCCGTGCCCTCATTGAGGAGGCCGCCGGCATCTCCAAACACAAGCGTCGCAAGGAACGTGCGCTCAAAAAGATCAAGTCGATGGACGAGCACCTGACCCGTGCCCGCGATATCAATAAGGAAATCGCCCGTCAGCTGCGGCCGCTGGAGCGTCAGGTCGATCGCGCGCGCAAGTACAAAGAGCTGTCCTCGCGCGCGAACGAGCTTACGCAGATGCTGGCCGTCGATGAGCTGCGTTCACTGCAATCGCAGTGGAACGACCTGGAGAGCCGCTCCAAGGAGGGCGCTGCCGAGCTTGAGCTCGCGCAATACCGCTTGGGTGAAAAGGAGCGCGAGCTCGAGAAGCTCCAAGTTATGCTCGAGGAAAAGGGCCTGTTTGTGGGCGACTTGGGCGAGCAGCGCCGTCATATGCAAGACGTGGTCGGTCGCATTAACTCCGATATGCGCCTGCTCGAGGAAAAGGGCCATAACATGGTGTCGCGCCTGTCCGACATGCGTGGCCAGATCTCGAGCTCCGAGCATCAGCGCCGTCGCGTGGTTGAGGAGCTCGAGGACGCACGTGCTCAGCTCGAGGAAGTGACCGGCGCGCATATGCAGGCCCAGGAGGACGTTGACGCCGCTGGTCCTGCCGCCGCCGAGCTCCACGAGCGTCGCGTTGCGCTCGACAATCAGATTTCGCAGCTCACGCGCGAACAGCGCGATGTGCAGCGCGTTGCCGATAATGCTGCGCTCGAGCTCGCCAAGGTGAAGGACTCGCTGAGCAACGCCGAGGTCGAGGACAACATGTATGCCTCGCGCCTGGAGCAGATCGATGAACAGCTCGAGGAGGTCACGGCATCGCTTGATAGCCGCCGCGACCGTGCTGAGGAGCTTGAGAGCGCCCTTGAGGCGGCTCGTCAGGCCCAGAGCGATGCGCGCGAGGCCACCGAGACGGCACGGGCTGCCCTCAAGGACCTGCGTGCCCGCGAAGGCGAGGCACGCAACAAGCTGTCCGAGGTGCGCTCGGAGCTTGCCAGCCAAAAGAAGCTTGATGCTCGCATGGCCGACAGCTCGCCGCTCGTAAGCCGTCTGGTGGGCGCGCTGGGCGACGATGTCTCGGGTCGTCTGGGCGATGTGCTCGAGGCACCTCGTGAGCTTGAGGGCCTGGTTGAGCAGCTGCTCGCCGGCGATATCGATGCCCTGTTGTTCGATAACGCTGCCGCACTTGAGCGCGCCGGTCGCGCTGCGCTGGACCAGAAGAAGGCCTCGGGCGAGGCGCTGCTGGTGGCGCGCAGCGTGAGTGGCTCTGCGGCTGCCGAGGGTGCCGCCGGTACCCGTCTTGTTGATCGTCTGTCCGTGCGAGCGGGCTACGGTCCGGTCGTCGAGGCATTGCTCGGCGGCTATTACGTGGTCGATGACTTGGCTGCCGCGCTGTCCGCGCCGGTCGTTGATGGCGTGACCTATGTGACTCCCGATGGCGCCCGCGTTGCCTGCGGCGGCCTGGTTCGCGTGGGGCTTGATGCCGGCGAGGCTTCGGGCGCCCTGGAGCGCAAGCGTCGTATCCGCGAGCTGGAAGGCCTGGAGCCCGATCTTGCTGCCGCGTTTGAGCATGTTTCTGATCAGGTCGTCGAGGCCAATGCGGCCGTTGAGGAGGCCCGTGCTGCCGAGGGCGATGCTGCCGGCGAGATTGCCCGCCTTGAGGGCGAGCGTCGCTCCCTGCTGTCCGAGATCGGCCGCCTGGAGCAGAGTGCCAACAACGCCGAGGTCGAGCGCGTGCGTATTTCCAAGAGCCGCGAGCAGGCTGCCGAGGCCGTTCGTGCTGCACGTCCGCGCGTGGATGAACTTACCCGTTCGCGTGACGAGGCTCGTGCGCAAGCGAGCGATCTGGGCTTGCAGATTGCCGAGGCCAATGATGAGCTCGATCGCGTGCGCCGTGATGATTCCGAGGCAGCCGGCAAGCTCGCCGATGCCAAGGTCCGCCTGGCCCAGACGAGCGAGCGCCTGCGTTCGCTGAAGGGCCGCGTGCCCGATCTTGAGCATCGCCTGGAAGGCATCGACCGCCGTATCCGCGGAACACGCCAGGCCTCGCGCTCGCTTGAGCTGCTGCGCCTTCGCGTCGATCCCATGCACGAGCGCTATTCTGCCCTGTTGGAGCGCGCCTCGGACTGGGCTGCGCGCTTGCGCGATCAGGCAACGCTTGAGGAGGCGGACTCGGCTTCGCTAAAGAAGACCATCGAGGACGCCAAGACCGAGGTCGCCCGCGCCAAAGAGAGGGTCGATGCTGCCGCCACGACGCAAAATGAGTTCAAGGTGGCGCGCGGCAAGCTCGAGGTGCAGGTAGAGGCTGCCATTAAGGCCATCACCGCCGACGGCACCACGGTGCTCGAGGAGGCGCTCATGCTGCCGGCGCCCACCGATCGCGACGCTGCCGAGCGCGAGCTCAACCAACTCGTGCGCCAAATCAACAATCTGGGCCCCGTGAACCAGGTTGCCATGGAGGAGTACGAGCAGCTCAAGCGCCGCGCCGATTACATCGAGGAGCAACTGGCCGATCTGGAGAGCGCGCGCAAGGCGCTCACCAAGATCA
The DNA here is from genome assembly GCF_040910245.1 of Collinsella aerofaciens. Classification (GTDB taxonomy): domain Bacteria; phylum Actinomycetota; class Coriobacteriia; order Coriobacteriales; family Coriobacteriaceae; genus Collinsella. The sequence continues at coordinate 18,266 of NZ_JBDGAY010000006.1, read as the reverse complement.
CCGTGGCGATTGACCGCAAGATGCGCAAGGCGTTCCTGGTGACGTTTGAGAAGGTCGACGCGAACTTCCGCGAGATCTTCGCCATGCTCTTCCCGGGTGGTCAGGCTCACCTTGAGATGACCGATCCCGAGCATCCTGCCGAGACGGGCATTGAGGTCGTGGCGCAGCCGCGCGGCAAACGCATCACCAAGATGATGCTCATGTCGGGCGGCGAGAAGAGCCTGACGGCGCTCGCCCTGCTCTTTGCCGTGTATCGCACGCGTACGGTGCCGTTCTATGTGCTGGACGAGGTCGAGGCGGCGCTCGACGACGCCAACCTGTCCAAGCTCATCGGTGCTCTCGATGTGCTGCGTTCCGATACGCAGCTCTTGGTAATCTCGCATCAGCGCCGTACTATGGAGGATGCTGACGTTCTCTACGGCGTCTCGATGCAAGCCGACGGCGTCAGTCGCGTCGTCTCGCAAAAACTCGATCGCGAAACCGGAAAGGTCGTGAATGCATAATGGGATTCTTTGACGCACTCTCGCGCGGACTTGAGCGCAGCCGCGAGGCCCTCAACGAGGTCTTCTACTTTGGCGGTGAGGTTGACGAGGATTTTTGGGAGGACCTTGAGGACACCCTCGTTATGGGTGACATGGGTGCCGAGGTCGCCATTCAGGTCTCCGATGACCTGCGCGACGCCGCTGCCAAGAAGAACCTCAAGACCGCCCCGCAGCTTCGCCGCGCCCTGGCCGAGCAGCTCGAGGGCCATTTTGTGCCTGTTGAGCGCGACCCGTTTTCCGATACGCCGAGCTGCGTGCTGTTTGTGGGCATCAACGGTGCCGGCAAGACCACCACGGTCGGCAAGATCGCGAGCGCCATGGCCGCCCGCGGGAAGAACGTGGTGATCGGTTCGGCCGACACCTTCCGCGCCGCCGCCATCGAGCAGCTCGATGTGTGGGGCCAGCGTGCCGGCGTACCGGTTATCAAGCGTGACCGCGGCTCCGATCCGGCGAGCGTGTGCTATGACGTGCTCGACGAGGCCGATAAGCGCGGCAGCGACCTGGTGCTCATTGATACCGCCGGTCGTCTGCACACGAGCCCCGAGCTCATGCGCGAGCTCGCTAAGGTGGTCAATGTGACTCGTAAGCGCGCCGCCAATATGGCCGCCGGTCCCATGCCGGTCTCGGTCGTGCTTGTGATCGATGCCGCTACTGGTCAGAACGGTCTGAACCAGGCGCTCGAGTTTAACGAGGCGCTGGGCCTGGACGGTATTATCATGACTAAGCTCGACGGCACGGCTAAGGGCGGTATCGCCATGGCCGTGGCCGAGAAGCTCAAGCTCCCGATCCTGCGCATCGGCGTGGGCGAGCAGGTCGATGACCTGCAGGAGTTTAACGCCAAAGATTTCTGCCGCGCCCTGGTGGGCGAGTCCAACTAAGGAGTAACCAGTGTTTGATTCCCTGAGCGATCGCCTCAACGACACATTTGACCGCCTGCGCGGCAAGGGTAAGCTGACCGAGGCCGATATTACTTCGGCCATGCGCGATATTCGCATGGCCCTGCTCGAGGCCGACGTTAACTTTAAGGTCGTCAAGGAGTTCGTCGCCAAGACCAAGGAGCGCTGCATGACCGCCGAGGTCATGGAGTCGCTGTCGCCGGCGCAAAACGTCGTCAAGATCGTGCTCGACGAGCTCACCGAGATGCTCGGCTCAACCGAGAGCAAGCTCGTCTTTAGCAACCGTATTCCCAATGTCATCATGCTCGTGGGCCTGCAGGGCTCCGGTAAGACCACGGCGGCCGTAAAGCTGGCCTACCTGCTCAAGAAGCAGGGCCGCTCGCCGCTGCTCGCCGCGTGCGACGTCTACCGTCCCGCCGCTGCCGACCAGCTTGCCACGCTCGGCGGCGAGATTGGCGTACCAGTCTTTCGCGGCGACGGTGCGCACCCGGTCGATATCGCCAAGGGCGCCATCCAAGAGGCCGTCGATCACCTGCGTGACGTGGTCATCGTCGATACCGCCGGTCGTCTTCAGATCGACGAGCAGATGATGCAGGAGGCCGTCGACATCAAGAAGGCCGTCAAGCCCGACCAGGTGCTGATGGTCGTCGACGCCATGACCGGCCAGGACATCGTCAACGTCGTCTCGACCTTCGCCGATCGCACCGACTTTGACGGTGTGATCATCTCCAAGCTCGACGGCGATGCCCGTGGCGGCGGCGCACTTTCGGTGCGTCAGGTGACCGGTAAGCCCATCAAGTTTGTGAGCATGGGCGAGAAACCCGATTCGCTTGAGCCGTTCTATCCCGATCGCATGGCCAAGCGCATTCTGGGCATGGGCGATGTTGTCGGCATTATCGAGAAGGCCCAGGAGGCAGCCGATGCAGAGCAGCTTGAGGCTGCCGAGCGTATGCTGCGCGAGGGCTTCACCATGAACGATATGCTCGACCAGATGAAAGCCGTCAAAAAGATGGGCGGCATGAAGGGTATCCTGGGCATGCTTCCCGGTGGCCAGCGCGCGCTCAACCAGATGGGCGGCAACCTGGACGAGGGCATCTTCGATAAGAACGAGGCCATCATCATGTCGATGACCAAGGAGGAGCGCCTGCGTCCCTCCATCATCAACGGCCAGCGCCGCGCACGTATCGCCAAGGGCGCCGGCGTAACCCCCACCGAGGTCAACAGCCTTATGAAGCAGTGGGGCGAGATGAATAAGATGATGGGCCGCATGCGCACGATGGCCAATCAGGCACAGGCCGGCGGCAAGAAGGGCAAAAAGGGTAAGAAGGGCAAAAAGATGCGCATGCCCAATATTCCCGGCCTAGATGCCATGGGTCTGGGCGGTATGGGTGGCCTGGGAACGGGCGGCCCCAAGTCCGATATGGACCTGCTGCGTCAAATGGAAGCGCAGATGCGTAATAAGAAGTAACGACCGGTTGAGTCGTATATGGCGAAGGCCGCCTGGATGGTGTTCCGGGCGGCCTTCGCCGTTCGTTTATGGGTTGTTGCACGTGCGGAAGCTTGCTGGCGCCAAGGCATTTGACGTTAGTGGCAGCCGCAGCCCTCGTGTCCATCATGGTCGTGATAGCCGTGGCAGCCGCAGGACTCGCCATGCTCATGGGCGTGCTCGTGGTTGTGTCCGTGGCAGTCGCAGGTGGCTTCGCTGGTCTGCGCGAGCGTGCCTGCGATGAGGGCTTCGACGCAAGCGTCGCAGTTGCCTTGGGCTCCTGCATAGACGGTGATGCCGGCCTGTGCGAGCGCATTGATGGCGCCGCCTCCGATGCCGCCGCAGATGAGCGTGTCAACGCCACCGTTGGCGAGCAGGCCCGCCAAGGCGCCGTGGCCGGTGCCACCGGTGCCTACGACCTGCTCGTTGAGCACCTTGCCATCCTGGATGTCATAGATCTTGAACTGCTCGCTGCGGCCAAAGTGCATAAAGATGTTGCCGTTGTCGTACGTCGTTGCCACCCTCATGGCGTCGACCTCCTTTGCTGGCCATGCGGCCGTTGTCGTGGTGATGGGGGAGTACGCGATGTTGCCGCCTTCGATGACGATCGCTCGTCCATTGACCAGCGCGTTTGCCACCTTGCGATGCGCGCGGCTGCAGATTGCCGCCACCGTGGCGCGGGCAATGCCCATGCGCTGGGCGACTTCCTCCTGATTGAGGCCTTCCAGGTCGCACAGACGCAGGACTTCGAGCTCGTCGACCGTCATCTCGATGGCGTCTCCGCTGGCAAGACCATCAGGGGTAAAGCTGCGATATTCGGGGATGATCCCGACGCGGCGTAATTTTTCGCGTCTTCCTGCCATACGTGCTCCTTATCTGACATATGTCAACAATAGAATAGCGAACGTACGGATTTGCGCAAGGAATTTCTGGCATATGTCAGAAAATGAGGGCTTATGTTGGGGCTGTGGCGCCGCGTGCGCCTGGGCTACAATGAATCTCGCTTATAGGCGACTGACAGGAGGGTCAATGAGCAAGGCTGATCAACAGTTTGTAACCATGTGTCGCGATATCTTGGACCATGGCACCACCACCGAGGGCCAAAAGGTCCGCCCGGTGTGGGAGGACGGCACCCCTGCCTATACCATTAAAAACTTTGGCGTTACGGCACGCTATGACCTACGTGAGGAGTTCCCCGCGCTCACCCTGCGTCGTACAGCCCTCAAATCTGCTATGGACGAGATCCTGTGGATCTATCAAAAGAAGTCCAATAACGTGCATGACCTCAACAGCCATATTTGGGATGAGTGGGCTGACGAGACCGGCTCCATCGGCAAGGCCTACGGGTATCAGATTGGGCAGAAGAGCCATTATGCCGAGGGCGACTTTGACCAGATGGACCGCGTGCTGTACGACCTTAAGCACACGCCGTACAGCCGCCGCATTATGACGAACACCTATGTGTTTAGCGATCTGTCCGAGATGCACCTGTACCCGTGCGCCTATAGCGTGACGTATAACGTCACGCAGCGCCCACAGGATGACAAACCGACGCTCAATATGATTCTCAACCAGCGCAGCCAGGACATTTTGGCCGCGAACAACTGGAACGTGTGCCAGTATGCCATTTTGCTGATGATGGTCGCGCAGTCCGTCGATATGATTCCCGGCGAGCTGCTGCACGTGATCGCCGACGCCCATATCTACGACCGTCATGTCGATATCGTCCGCGAGCTTATCGAGCGTCCGCAGTTTGCGGCTCCCAAGGTAACGCTTAACCCCGATGTGCATGATTTCTACGCGTTTACGACCGATGACCTGATCGTTGAGGGCTATGAGCACGGTCCGCAGGTTAAGAACATCCCCATTGCGGTGTAGGTGACGCGCATGACGTGTAAGCTTTCTGCTATTGTCGCCGTGTGCGATGACTGGGGTATTGGTTGCGAGGGCGACATGGTCGTGTCCAATCGCGCCGATATGCGCCATTTTGTGGCGTGTACAAAGGGGTGCCCGGTCATTATGGGACGCAAGACGCTGCTGAGTTTTCCCGGCGGGCGTCCGCTTAAGAATCGCCGCAACATTGTGCTCACGCGCGACGAGAGCTTTGCTGCCGAGGGCGTCGACGTGGTGCATAGCATCGACGAAGCGCTCGCCGCGGTAGCTGATGAACGCGTTGCGTGGGTGATTGGCGGCGGCGAGGTATATCGACAGTTTTTGCCGTATTGCGTCGAGGCCGAGGTTACGCATAACCATTGCGTGCATGACGTGGATACGTACTTTCCCGATCTGGATGCCGATCCCGCTTGGGAGATTGCGCGGGCCAGCGAATCGGCGGTTGTCGCTGCCGGAGAGGGCGATGAGGGCCTCAAATATGAGTTCGTGACGTATCGTCGCGTTGATGCGTAAACCCGATTATCGCTTCGGTATTATCGGGTTGGAATGAGTGGCGGGGCGGCGCATGGCGTTGCCCCGATATTTGTATAGGTGCTGTAAAGAAGGGTGCGGGCTGGCTGCTATGACTGATGCCGTTGAGGTGCTGCGAATCGATTCGCTCGAGGACGAGCGGCTCGATGCCTACGTGCGACTGACCGAGCGCGAGCTTCGCTGCGTGCTGGAGCCGCAAAAGGGCATCTTTATCGCCGAGAGTGCCAAGGTTATCGAGCGCGCGGTGCGCGCCGGATACGAGCCGGTGAGCTTTCTTTTGGGCGAACGCTGGCTCGACCAGATGATGCCGCTGTTTGAGCGCCTGGCAGTACGCGAAGGTGCGGGCCCGGTTCCCGTGTTCGTGGCCTCGATGGAGCTTATGGAGCAGCTGACGGGCTTTAACGTGACGCGCGGTGCGCTCGCGGCGTTCCGTCGCCCGCGTCAGATTCCGGTTGATGAGTTCTTGGGTGGCGTCGTCGAGGCGGCGGGGGAGCGCCCGGTGCGCGTGTGCGTGCTTGAGGGCATTGTCGACCACACCAACGTCGGCGCGATTTTCCGCTCGGCGGCTGCGCTGAACGTCGATGGTATTTTGGTGAGCCCCACGTGCTGTGACCCGCTGTACCGTCGCTCGGCCCGCGTGAGCATGGGCACGGTGTTCCAGGTGCCCTGGACACGCATTGGCAGCGAGGCGCGCGTATGGCCGCATGATGGGCTGGCGGCGCTGCACGATGCCGGCTTTTCGTGTGCCGCAATGGCGTTGACGGATGATTCGGTGTCATTGGACGATCCCGCGCTGCAGGAGATTGACCGCCTGGCAATCTTTATGGGCACCGAGGGTGCTGGCTTGGGCGCCAAGACCATTGCAGGCTGTGACCGCGCCGTGCGTATTCCGATGGCGCATGGGGTCGATTCGCTCAACGTGGCCGCGGCAAGTGCCGTCGCCTTTTGGCAGCTGTGCCCGCATGTGAGTAATGAATACCACTACCAGCCGGGTTTGTATCACTAGACAGATATTTCGCACCGGGCTCTGGTTCGGGGTGTATCGGTCAACGCCGGTCGGTGCTAAGCTGGTATTGGCTTTGGTCTTAAATTGCCGTTTTGTTGTTTGACGTACGCTAGTGGGGAGGGCGTGTGGCTAAGAAGTCTACGGCTATCGATGTAACGCAGGGCGTTATTTGGCAGCAGCTGCTGTCGCTGTGCGTCCCCATCTTCTTTAGTTCGTTCTTTCAGCAGGCATACACGCTTATCGGTACCTATATCGTCGGTCAGTTTGGCGGCAAGCTCGCGCTGGGTGGCATTCAGGCCACGATGGTGCTTACAGAGCTCTGCATCGGCTTTTGTGTCGGCGTCGGTGCCGGCTGCGCGGTCATTACGGGCCAGTTTTTTGGCCAGCACGATGACGAGCGCCTGAGCCGATCGGTCCATACGGCCATGACGCTCGCGCTGGTGGGCGGCATCGCCTTCTCGATTCTTGGCATAGTGTTCGTTGAGCCCATGCTGGTGCTTATGAACACGCCGCATGAACTATTGGCCGAGGGCGTGGCCTATGCTCGTTGCTATTTTGCCGCCATGGTTGCGGCGCTTCTACTCAATATGGGAACGGCATTGCTGCGCGCCGTGGGCGACACGCGCGGGCCCGCTGTGATCATCGCTTCCGGCTGCCTTGTTAATGCGGTGCTGGATGTCATCTTCGTTGCCGTGCTTCACATGGAAGCGCTGGGCTGTGGCATCGCGGTGGCGCTGACCATTTGCTCCAATGCCACGATGATCGTGATTCGTATGATGCACGCACCGGGTGCGTGGCGGCTTTCACTGTCCAAACTCGGCATTGATCCTGGCATTTGTAAGAGCATGATCTCGTGTGGTCTGCCGCTTGGCTTTCAGTCTGCTGCGTATTCGATTTCCAACGTTTTGATTCAGGTGTCGGTCAACTCGTTTGGTGCCGATGTCACCACGGCTTGGGGTCTTTCGGGCCGCCTGGATGGCATTGTCTGGATGGTTACCGAGGCGCTTGGCGTGTCGATCACCACGTTCTCGGCACAGAACTTTGGCGCGCGCAACTACGAGCGCATGCGCAAGGGCTACCATACGTCGCTCGTACTGTCGTTTATGCTCATTGGTGGCCTGTCTGCCGTGCTGCTGGTATTCTCGGGTCCGCTGTCTCGTCTGTTTGTCGACGATGCTTCGATCTCGGCGTACACCACGACCATCCTCCATTTCATTGCGCCGTTCTATGCGATTTTCTCGATTATCGAGAACGCCTCGGGTTCCATCCGCGGCGCCGGCGTGAGCTTGCAGCCCATGCTGCTCACGATTTTTGGCACCGTCGTGCTCAGGGTGATCTGGGTGTTTGCGATTATGCCGTTCGATCCGTCGCTTGAGCACCTGCTGCTGGTCTACCCCGTAACCTGGCTCATCACCGCCATAATGTTCACCATCTACCACCACAGCGGCAACTGGCTAGGTCGCGCCACTGCCTAGCCATTGGGGACGTCCGCAATGGCTAGTATTCGATGCCTTGGCGGGCTAGGAGGCCTTCGTCGAAGTAGTGTTTGATGGGGCGCATTTCGGTTACTAGGTCTGCAAGGTCGGCGAGGGGCAGCAAGCCACGGCCGGTGAACACGAGCTTCGTGGTGGTCGGTTTCATCGCGATCAACGCTTCGACATCTTCGCGCGTCACAAAGCCCCGTCGCATGGCTTCTCCCAGCTCATCCAAGATCAGCACGTCGACCTGGCTAATCTGCTCGCGCGCCAGCTCCATGATCTGTGCGGCACAGGCTTCGGGCGTGTCGCGGTCGGCTTGTACGATGCGTAGCCCCAATCGAGGTGCTGCGTCATGTTCGGCACAGTGCAGCTTCTTGGCAAACTGAAGCATGAGCACGTTAAGTCCATAGCCCGTGGCGCGTAGCGCGAGCCCCAGCGCAGCCGTCGTCTTGCCCTTGCCGTCGCCCGTATAGATTTGAACCTTGCCGACTTCCAGTGATGCCATCTCTGTCCTTTCGTGCCCGGCGTCGGTTTATCGCCGTCCGGGTTGGGTATTCTAGAAAACATTATCAACCCCAGTAGATGGAGTTCAAGCAGATGGAGATGGATGACAACAAACGTAGACGGAATATGATCCTCTACTTGCTCATCGCCTTCGTCGTCTACCTCGTGCTCTCGACCGTACTGTTCCCCAACATCGGTCACACGCAGCAGATTACGAAGACCGATTACTCGACGTTTGTCAAAGCGCTCGATAAGAAGAGTGTCGACAAGGTCGAGTACAACACGGACGATTACACGATTTATTACACCAAGAATGGCGAGGACGAGAACATCGCCTACAAGACGACCGGTGTGCCGAATGACGCGGGCTTTACCGATCGCGTGCTTGAATCTGGCGCCTCGCTTGAGTCGGTTGTTCCCGATAAGAACTCGGGCCTGATGACCTACTACTTGCTCACCCTCATTCTTCCCATAGCCATCTTCTTCCTGATCGGCTGGTGGCTCAACCGCCGCATGAAGAAGGCCATGGGCGATGACGGTCCGTCGATGAACTTTGGCGGCGGTGGTTTTGGCGGCGGCGGACTGGGTAAGTCCGGCGCGCGCGTGATCGCCTCCAAGGACGTGCTCGTGACCTTTAAGGATGTCGCCGGCCAGGAAGAGGCCAAGGAGTCCCTCAAGGAGGTCGTCGACTTTCTGGAGAAGCCGCAGCGCTACGAGGAAATCGGCGCCAAGCTGCCGCGCGGTGCTCTTCTTGTCGGCCCTCCGGGTACCGGTAAGACCCTGCTTGCCAAGGCCGTTGCCGGCGAGGCGGGCGTGCCGTTCTTTAGTATTTCGGGTTCTGAGTTTGTTGAGATGTTTGTCGGCCGCGGCGCCGCCAAGGTGCGTGACCTGTTTAAGCAGGCCAAGGAAAAGGCCCCGTGTATCGTGTTCATCGACGAGATCGATACCATCGGCAAGAAGCGCGATGGCGGTGGCTTTAGCGGCAACGATGAGCGTGAGCAGACGCTCAACCAGCTGCTGACCGAGATGGACGGCTTCGATAACCACAAGGGTATTGTCGTTCTCGCTGCTACCAACCGTCCCGACAGCCTTGATCCGGCCCTGTTGCGCCCCGGTCGTTTTGACCGCCGCATCCCCGTCGAGTTGCCCGATCTGACCGGCCGTAAGAACATCCTCGAGCTCCACGCCAAGAGTGTGAAGACCGAGCCGCCGATCGATCTGACCGCGATTGCCCGCGCCACGCCCGGTGCCTCGGGCGCCGACCTGGCCAATATCATCAACGAGGGCGCCCTGCGCGCCGTTCGCGAGGGTCGCAAGCGCGCCACGCAGGATGACTTTGAGGAGTCGGTGGAGGTCGTCATCGCCGGTCAGCAGCGCAAGTCCACGGTGCTGTCCGACCACGAGAAACAGGTCGTTTCTTACCACGAGATCGGTCATGCCATCGTTGCCGCTCGCCAAAAGGGTTCTGCGCCGGTCACGAAGATTACCATCGTGCCGCGCACGAGCGGTGCTCTGGGCTACACCATGCAGGTCGAGGAGGACGAGCGCTTCCTGACCACACGCCAGGAGGTCCTGGACAAGCTCGCCGTCTATTGCGGTGGCCGTGCAGCCGAGGAGCTCATCTTTGGCGAGATGACGACCGGTGCCGCCAACGATATCGAGCAGGCCACCAAGCTCGCCCGTAACATGGTGACGCGTTTTGGTATGTCCGATGAGTTTGGCATGATGGCGCTCGGTACCGTTCAGAATGCGTATCTCAACCAGGACACGTCGCTCACCTGCGCCCCCGGTACGGCCGAGCGCGTGGACGCGATTGTCGCCAAGCTGATCGAGGATGCGCACGACCGCGCCCTGCAGATCCTGAAGGAGAACAAGTTCAAGCTCCACGAGCTGGCTCGTTATCTGTACAAGAAGGAGACGATCACGGGCGAGGAGTTTATGAATCTCCTCACGCGCGAGAATCCGCTGATGCCGAAGCAGCAGTAATACTAGTTACGCAATGTCAATCGCCCCATTTGAGTGTCCATCTCAAATGGGGCGTTTTGCGTGGGGAGTGTTGTATATGAAGATCGTGGTGAGCGCCTGTTTAATGGGCGAGAGCTGCAAGTATAACGGGCTCGACAACTACCATCGCGAACTGGTCGAGGCTTGCGAGCGCACGGGGACCGAGGTCCTGTTGGTATGCCCTGAGGTCTTTGGCGGCCTGCCCACACCGCGCAAGCCGTCCGAGATCGTGGACGGCGAGGTCCGTACCTGCGAGGGTATCTCGGTCGATCGTGAGTTTCGCCTAGGCGCTCAACGTGCGCTCGATATGTGCGAGCAAGCGGGCGGTCCGGAAGAGATCGCCGCGTGCATCCTGCAGGACCGTAGTCCCTCGTGTGGCGCAGGCCGCATCTACGACGGAACGTTCAGCGGTACGCTCACCGTGGGCAACGGTGTTTTCGTCGACCTGCTCCTGCGCCACGGCTACCGTGTGATCCCGGCAAGCGAGTTCGACCCCAGCATGTTGGAGCAATAAAAAACCACCACAAAGGTGCCTGTCCCCTTTGTGGTGGTTTTGGGCTAGAGCTAGAGGGTGTGGCCGTAGGCGTCGGCGGCCTTGATAGCGGCGGCAAATTTCTCGTCGGTGAAGGGCTCCGGGTTACCCTGTTTCCACTCGTTGGTGGCGTGTGCGTATTCGCACAGGGCCGGGATATCGGATTCGGAAAGCCCGACTTGCTCAAGCGTCACGGGTAGCCCCATCTGCTTGTTAAAGGCGGCGTAGCGTTCAAGGTTCTCGGTGTCTCCCGTATAGGCAAACAGTACCAGCACGCCCAGGCTCACGACCTCGCCGTGCAGGTAGGTGCCCTCGCGCGGAATGCTGCAAGTAGCGTTGTAGAACGCGTGCGCCACGCTCGAGTTGTAGTAGTAATCGTTCTGGTTGGTCAGGTTGGAAACGTAGCCCGTGTTAACCACGATGTCGAGCGCGATCTGCTTGACGGCCTCGCTCGACAGGTCCTGGCGTACGTCCTCAAGACCCTGGACGCCATAGGTAAACAGCGGCTCGGAGCAGGTGTGGGCAAGCGCCAGGCCAAGACCGGCGGTGTGCTCCAAATTACCGGCGCTCGTGGCGTACTCGACCTCGGGCTGCTTGGACAGGGCATCGCCTACGCCGGCCCAGAAGTACTCTGCCGGTGCCTCGGCGATGATCTTGGGGTTGATGAAGATGTGCGCCGGTCGGTTGGGGTACGAATAGCCCTCGAGCGAGCCGTCGTCGTTGTACACGACGGCAATGGCGGTCGCGGCGGAGCAGTTGGAACAGATCGTCGGGACAGTGAAGACAATCTTCTTGAGCTCGATGGCTGCGGTCTTCACGGTGTCGAGCGCCTTGCCGCCGCCGCAGGCGATGAGAACGTCAGCTTCCTGGCAGGCAGGGGAGTTTACGACCTTGGCGATATTGGCACGCGTACTGTTGGTGCCATAGACGCGCGTCTCCAGAATCTCGACGTCGGTACCCGCTAGTGCAGCTTCGATACCGGGAAGTGCTGCGGCCAGTGCCCGCTTGCCACCTATGATCGTGACCTTGGCCGCTCCGTACTCTGCCAGTGCGGCGGGCAGCTCGTCAAAGCAATCCTCGCCAACGGTGTAGTCGCTCATTCCAATCGTGCGCATAGCAACCTTCTTTCGTTCGATAAAGTGCTTTCAGGTATTTTGCTCCAAGAGAAGGTCCACAGCCGCGAGAAATTTCGAACGTATAAAACCAGTGTTGAGGGTTTTTCGCCGGCGCGGAACGTGCTAGCATACTCCGCATAAGCGTTGATGGGGACGAGTAGTCGGCCGTCCGCATGCTACAGAGAGCGGGGAGCGCTGAGAACCCGTGCATGCGACCGATGAAAATCACCCCGGAGCTGCGGTCCCAACGGACGTGCCGCGCAGGTTCGTCTTAGTAGACATCGCCGAGATGGTCGTCGATACAGACCAGCCGAGTAACGGATGCGAGCGCGCGGCGACGCGAGCGAGGGCATCTAAGCTGGGTGGTTAAGCGAAGAGCTTTTACGGGCAGACTGCCCGTTTTGTGGCGCTTCGTCCCAGCTTGTAGGGACGGGCGCTTTTTTGGTGCCCAGAGGGCGTGCGCGCCCATGACAAGAAAGGAGTACCGTGGCAAACGAGTACAAGCAGACGATGAATCTGCCCAAAACCGGATTTCCCATGCGTGCCGGTCTTTCCAAGTCCGAGCCCAAGCGACTCAAGGACTGGCAGGACAACAAGGTCTACGAGCAAGTTCTAAAGAAGAACGCGGGTCACAAGAAGTTCGTGCTGCACGACGGCCCTCCGTACGCCAACGGCCCGATCCACATCGGCCACGCCATGAACAAGATCTCTAAGGACATGATCAACCGTTACTGGATGATGCAGGGCTGCGAAGTCCCCTATGTCCCCGGTTGGGACTGCCACGGTCAGCCGATTGAGCATAAGGTCGAGGAGAAGCTCGGTACCGAGAAGTTCAACCAGACCTCTACGGCCAAGATCCGTGAGCTCTGCAACAAGTTCGCTGTCGAGAACATCGAACTGCAGAAGGCCGGCTTCCGTCGTCTGGGCGTGCTCGGCGACTGGGACAACCCGTATCTGACGCTCTATCATCAGCATGACGCCGCCGACATCGAGGTCTTTAAGGCCATGTTCGATAAGGGCATGATCTATCGTGGCCACAAGCCGGTTCACTGGTGCAAGCACTGCCACACCGCGCTGGCCGAGGCCGAGATCGAGTACTCCGACGAGACGAGCCCCTCCATCTTCGTTCGCTTTGAGATGACCTCCAAGCCCGCCGGCCTCGAGAACTTCGACGGCCCGGTCGACTTTATCATCTGGACGACCACGCCGTGGACCATCCCCTCCGACCAGGCCGTTTCCCTCAAGCCCGGCGCCGCCTATGTCGCCGTTGAGCACGACGGTCGTGCCGAGGTCATGCTCGAGGACCTGGCTCTCAAGTGCTGTGAGGAGTTTGGCTGGGAGTACACCCCGGTTTTGGTCGACGGTAAGCCCTACGTGGTTCCCGCCGAGACCTTCCACCACATTCACTACAAGCAGCCGATCTTTGACGGTGTCGAGGGCGTGGCGCTGCTGGCCGATTACGTCGGTGTCGATGACGGTACCGGTATCGTCCACAACTCGCCCGGCCACGGCGTCGACGACTACTTCGCCTGCCTCAAGGAGGGCATCACCGACATATGCATGCCGGTCGATGACGACGGCAAGTTCTACACCGGTGAGGAGTTCGGCACCGGTGGCCCCTTCAGCGGCATGGATACCGATGAGGCCAACCCGCACATCATTGAGTTCCTGCGCGAGCGCGGCACCCTGGTCCTCGAGAAGAAGATCACGCACAGCTATCCGCACTGCTGGCGCTGCAAGCACCCGGTGCTCTTCCGCGCTACCGACCAGTGGTTTGTCTCGATGGACAAGACCGGTTTGCGCGAGCAGGCTGGCAAGGAGGTCCGCGAGAACGTCAAGTGGAATCCGGCCCACGCGGCAAACCGCATCGGCGCCATGGTCGAGCAGCGTCCCGACTGGTGCATCAGCCGTCAGCGCAACTGGGGCGTGCCCATCCCGAGCTACACCTGCGCCGACTGCGGCGAGAAGGTCATGAACGACGCCACGCTCGACGCCGTCATCAAGCTCTTCCACGAGAAGGGCTCCGACGCTTGGTTTACCGACGCTCCCGAGAGCTACCTGGGCGAGGCCTGCGTCTGCCCCAAGTGCGGCGGCCATCACCTCAAGGCCGATAAGGACATCCTCGACGTGTGGTGGGATTCCGGCGTCTCCTGGAAGGCCGTCTGCGAGTATCGCCCTGAGCTTGAGTACCCGGCGGATGTGTACCTCGAGGGCTCCGACCAGCATCGTGGTTGGTTCCAGAGCTCGCTGCTCACCTCGGTGGGCGCCAACGGTCACGCTCCGTACAAGGCGGTCGTCTCGCAGGGCTTCACCCTCGACGGCCAGGGCCGCAAGATGTCCAAGTCGCTCGGCAACGTCATCGACCCCAACAAGGTCTGTGACGAGATGGGCGCCGACATCATCCGCCTATGGGTTGCCTCCGTCGATACCAGCTCCGACGTGTCCATCGACCACGAGATCCTTGCCCGTACGTCCGATGCCTACCGTCGTTTCCGCAACACGCTGCGCTTCCTGCTCTCCGAGCTCGAGGGCCAGTTTGAGCCCGAGACCGACGGCGTCGCCTTTGCCGACCTGCTGCCGCTCGACAAGCTCATGGTTGCCCGCCTGACCCAGGTCCAGGCCGAGGTCGACGATGCCTACGCCAGCTACGAGTTCCCGCGCGCCTACCGTGCGCTCTACGATTTCGTGGTTACCGAGCTCTCCAACGTGTACCTCGACGCTCTGAAGGACCGTCTGTACTGCGACAAGCCCGGCTCGCTCGAGCGCCGCAGCGCCCAGACCGTGCTTGCCGAGCTCTTCTCGATGCTCATGCGCGACCTGCAGCCGATCCTGTCCTACACGGTCGACGAGGCCATGGCCTATGCGCCCGCCGGCTGCGTCGATCACCAGAAGTACGCCGCGCTGCTCGATTGGTACAAGTCGCCCATCACGGTCGACGAGGCCAATGAGTTTGAGGGCGTGCTCGAGGCTTCGCTCGAGCTCCGTAGCGCCGTGACCAAGGCCCTTGAGGATGCCCGCTCCGCTGGCACCTTCACTAAGAGCCAGCAGGTCCGCGTCAAGGCGGTCGTTCCCGCCGAGATGTATGCGCTGCTGACCGGCGACAAGGCCGTCGACCTCGCCGAGTTCTACATCGTCTCCGATGTTGAGCTGACCCAGGGCGAGGAGCTCTCCGTTGCCATCGAGGCTGCCGAGGGCGAGTGCTGCGACCGTTGCTGGAACTACCGCACCACCGTCGGCGAGTACAACGGCCACGCTCACATCTGTAAGCGCTGCGCGGAGGCTTTGTAGTTACGCGGTTTTTCCAAACCGCGTAACGGCTCGACGCTGCGCGGGCCGCATTTGGACAATCTGACGTTCAATTTCAAGGGCGCGACCGAAAGGTCAGCGCCCTTTCATTTCACGTCACCTTGTCTCAAATGCGACCCGCTCGCTCACAAGCCAAAACATCGGGGTAGTCATTGGGGACGTTCTTAAATGACTAGTCGTTGGGGACGTTCTTAAATGACTAGTCAAACAAGAACGTCCCCAACGTCTACTTTCGTCACTTTTTAGCTGGTTATTTCGCTTGCGTTGGTGGATATGTCGTGCGTTCTGCGTATGGCAATATAAGATGGATTATTGCGTAAACGGAATTTGATTATCTGAGGGTAGGGGATTTCTTTGGGTCGTACTGGGGATATGACGCCGCCTTTGCGTTGGCGGTTGGGTGTTGCTGGTGGGGTGGCGCTGGTTGTGCTGCTTGTTGACCAGCTGACCAAGCTTGCGGTTCGTGCCGTGGGCGATGCTCTGCATGTGACTGTTGTCCCCGGTGTGATCGACTTTATGTTTGTCCGCAATATCGGCGCTGCCTTTAGTATGGGTGAGGGGCATGGCATCGCGTTTGCCGTGCTGGCGTTGGCGGTCATTATCGCTATTGCCGTGTACCTCGTTCGTGCACCCCAGCTCGCCCATCTTGAGGTTGTGGGCATGGCGATGGTTGCGGGCGGTGCTATCGGCAACGCTATCGATCGTTTGGCCTTTGGCTTCGTGACCGATTTTATTGCCACCACCTTCATCGACTTCCCCGTCTTTAATGTGGCCGATATCGGCATTACCTTGGGCGTCGTGCTCGCCCTTTTCGGCTACATGTTCTTGAGTCCCGCCGCCCGTGAGGTCGATGCGACCGCCGAGCTTAACGCCCGTGACGAGGCCCGCGCTAAGCGCAAGGCCCAGCAGCGTGGGGAGCGTGCCCGCAAGATTCGCGAAAGGAATGAGCGCTAATGGCCGACATCCATATTCTTGTTGCCGACGATGCCGCCGGTCAGCGTCTTGACGCTTATCTGGGCGCCAACGATGGCTGTCCCACGCGCTCTGCCTGCGCTCATCTGATCGAGGGTGGCGCCGTCGCCGTCAACGGCGAGATCTGCCTGTCTAAAAAGTACGCCGTGCGCTCCGGTGACCGCATTTCGGTCGACCTGCCCGAACCGCACGATCAGACCGACGTGATTCCCGAGGCCATTCCCCTCGATATCCGCTACGAAGACGACTATCTCATCGTGCTCTCCAAGCAGCGCGGCCTTGTGTGCCATCCTGCGCATGGTCATGAGAGCGGTACGCTTGCGAACGCCTTGGTCTACCACTGCGGCATCGACCATCTTGGTACCGTACAGGGTGAGGATCGCCCCGGCATCGTGCATCGTCTTGATCGCGATACCTCGGGTCTCATGCTTGCGGCCAAGGACGACGACACCCAGCGCGCGCTCCAAAATCTTATCCGCACGCGTACGCTCGACCGTCGCTATATCACACTTGTTCACGGGCACATTGCCATGGACGAGGGAACCATTAACACCGGTATCGCCCGATCGACGCGCGATCGCGTGAAGATGGCGGTTTCTGACGATCCTTTCGCGCGCCAAGCCATCACGACCTTTAAGGTCCTCGAGCGCTTCGATTCCACGCGTTTTGACGACGGTTATACGCTCGTCGAGTGCCACCTGTTTACGGGCCGCACACATCAGATTCGCGTGCATATGCGCCATATCAACCACGCCTGTGTGGGTGATCCACTCTACGGCAAGTGCGATGCACGCGCCGATCAGGGGCTGACCAGGCAATTCCTTCATTCCTGGCGCGTCGCGTTCGACCATCCCGTGACGGGGGAGCGCATTGAGTGCCGCGACGAGTTGCCGTGGGACCTTGCGGCGGTTCTGGATGATTTGGCCCCGCATTCGCTCGGCCGCACCGCTGCCGGCGACGAAATCGTCCCGCAGCTCGGTCTTCTCGAATCCTAACCAGTATTAGGTGGTTTCTTGAACTCGGTTAGCCTGCGGTAAGATATACGGTTGTTTACGTAACGCGTTCCTGGGAGCCTGCATGCTCGCCTTTTTACAAACTAACACGCCCATCGTGATCTTCAACCAGATTGTCGTCACGTTGCTCACGGTCTGCTTCCTCTACCAGGTGGTCTTTTTTGTCATCGGCGCTCTTCGGGGCGAGGTCGCACCTCCCAAGGCCAAAAAACTCCACCGGTATGCCTTCTTTATCGCGGCGCATAACGAGGAGGCCGTTATCGCCAATCTTGTTCGCTCCATCAAGGACCAGGATTATCCGTCCGAGCTCATCGAGGTCTTTGTGGTCGCCGATGCCTGTACCGATAACACGGCACAGCTCGCGCGCGAGGCCGGTGCCATTGTTTACGAGCGCAACGACCTGGCCCGCAAGGGCAAGAGCTGGGTCATGGACTATGGTTTCGATCGCATTCTCAACGAGTATCCCGACACGTTTGAGGGCTACTTTATCTTCGATGCCGACAATGTTATCTCCCGCGATTACGTCTCCAAGATGAATGATGCCTTTGACCAGGGTTTCCATGTGGTCACGAGCTACCGCAACTCTAAGAACTTCGGCAGTTCGTGGATTTCGTCTGCCAACGCCACCTGGTATCTGCGTGAGGCCCGCTTCCTCAACAACGCGCGTAATATCTGCAAGACGTCCTGCGCTGTCTCGGGTTCGGGTTACCTTATTTCGGCGAGCGTGATCGAGGGCATGCACGGTTGGCAGTTCCATACGCTGACCGAGGATATCCAGTTCACCACGTTCTGCGCCATTCACGGCATTCGCATTGGCTATGCGCCGGCGGAGTTCTTTGATGAGCAGCCGGTGACGTTTAAGGCTTCCTGGAAGCAGCGTATGCGCTGGACCAAGGGCTTCTACCAGGTCTTTTTTACCTACGGCAAGCACCTGGTCAAATCGACGTTCCGCTATCATCGCTTTGCCGCATATGACATGTTTATGACC
>NZ_JBDGAY010000005.1:0-123975 GCF_040910245.1 Collinsella aerofaciens | reverse complement strand
GGTATCGGGTTCCCACATTCATCCGCACATGTGCGGATGAATGTGGGAGGTGTTCGGTTGAAGTTGATAATCAAGGACGGATAGTAAATCACAAAGTCGACGACCAACAGCACTGCCATCAATACGAGAGAACGCAGATCGAGACCCGTGGTGAGGAACGCACCAATTGGGCCGGGAAGCGCCCACGGCATGGTATACATGGGGGCGTTCATTCCAATGACGTCAATGAAAAATTTACCGATAATGGCGTTGACCATAGGAGCCACTAGGAAGGGCACGAACATATAGGGATTGAGAACAATCGGCATACCGAAGATAACGGGCTCGTTAACTCCAAAAATCACCGGGATAATCGATGCCTTGCCCATGGCTTTAAGCTGCTTGGAGCGCATAAACATGATCAGGATAATAGGAACGATGAACGTGCAGCCAGAACCGCCCAGACCGCCGATGAAGCTTGTAAAGTCCTGCGTGAGAGCAATTGACGGATGTCCACCTGCTTGGAAAACCTCAAGATTGGTAACGGTATTGCCGTAGAGCGCAGCATTAATCGGACTCATGACAACCGAAGCACCGTGGATACCCATAAATTGGAAAAGTGCGACCGCGCCTTCGATAAGCGCCATGCCAGGATAGGTGTCGACCGCGGAGAACAGCGGCGAGATGAGAGCGGATACCAAATTGGCGAACGGCACAGCAAGCAGCTTGCGGCTCGCAAGATCGATAAAAGCGCACGCAAGGATCGAAAACCCAAATGCAAAGATATCGCGAAAACTCTGCGCAATAGAGCCAGGGACCTCTTTGGGAAGCTTGATCGTCACATTATGGCTAATGCACACCTTATAGATATTAACGGTCAAGAATGCGGCTACGAACGCAGCGAGAAAACCCTTAGTTCCCATATAGCCGGTTTCAAAAACAGATGTATCTGCTCCGCCAATCGAGACAACATCGTTCGTCACCGATAGCAAGAGCATGCCGCACATGGCACAAACCATGCACGAGGTGGGGTTGAGAGATTTACCCGAAGGCATGCGACGGTTCATCGACATGGCAAGTGAGCTCGCCGTGGTGCCGGCCACCATAATGCCAAGAAGTCCCATGGTATATGCATAGATTTTATTGAAGAAATCCAGCACCTCAGACGGAAGCGTGATGCCTACATAGGCAGGGAGCGTCGAAAGAAGAAGGAACAGGCTCGAGAACAGCACAATTGGCATATTCGAGAGAAAGCCATCCTTAATCGCCACCAGATAAATGTTCCTCGAGATTTTGTCGAATAGAGGCTGGTGTTTTTCAAGGAATTTGACGATAGCGTCCATAACACATCCTTTCATGATTCCCGGGCACACAACGATTTATCCGGACTCAACCGTCGTCGTCCCCGTTTGTATCCACTTATGTAAGTGAATACGTTCTTGTGCGAAATGTAATATCATTTGCGCGATTTGTCATAACCAATTCTTTTTCCGCTTTGTCGATATGTCAAGAATTCAAATACTTATTCGGCGAACGGTAGTTGATTAATTTAAGGTTTTCCCAGCTAAAGGCTATTTTTTCCGAGCAATACAATAAGCTTGCAACCGTTCACCGATTGGATATAACATATTGAATATATTGTTGTAACAATATTAGAGACAATGTCACAAGCCTGTCGTTCTAGTCAAAGGAAGTAACAATGCCCAAACGATTACTGAACATGTCCGCATCCGATTTTGCCGCCACGTCACCCATGGATCTAAAGCAGGCAATTCTGGCTTCCGAGGGACGTACCATCATGGCGGAAAACGTACCCTCTTCCCAATTTCTCGGCGGCGTTACTAATGCAGAAATCGAACGTGCCGCAGGTGCCGACCTGCTTCTGTTTAACGCGCTCGATGTGTTCGATCCAGTTATTGCCGGTATTCCAGATGATCTCAATGAAAACCCGGTCACTTGGGTGAAGCGAGCATGCGGAAGGCCCATTGGCGTCAATCTGGAGCCAGTTGATAACGAGGCAGAGATGTCTGAATCCCGTACGGAAATCCCCATGGGTCGTCGCGTCTCTCCCAAGACCTTAGAAAAGGCAAACGAACTCGGATTTGATTTTATTTGCCTCACAGGCAACCCTGGAACTGGCGTCTCCAACGATGCAATCGCCCATTCGATCAAACTCTCCAAAGAGCATTTCAATGGCCTGATCATAGCCGGAAAAATGCATGGAGCAGGCGTTGCGGAACCTGTCATGACGCTCGAAATTGCGCGCAAGTTTGTTGACCTCGGCGTCGATATCCTTCTCGTACCAGCCCCCTACACCGTCCCTTGCTTCCAAGAAGCAGACCTGCGCGCCATCGTAGACTTTGTACGATCCCACAACGTAGGCAAGTCAATTGAAGAGAAGGTTCTCGTCATGGCGGCGAACGGGACGAGTCAAGACTCCTGCGACAGCGAGACCATTAAGAAAATAGGCCTTGCAGCAAAAGCAGCCGGCGCTGACCTCCAACATATCGGGGACTCCATGAACGGTATTTGCCTGCCCCAGAATATCTTCACGCTCGGACAAGCCCTTCGTGGATACAGGCATCAGATCGTCATGCTGAGCCGCTCTGTGATACGTTAAGGTTACCTTGCCCACGTTACATCCCGACTGAGGCAACCATCAGGTATAACCAACATGCAAACTGAGGCTCTAATGCTCGATACACACGAAAAACGGCCACTCTATTTACAGCTCACCGACGCGCTGCTCAAGCAGATCGTCGATGAATATCAAGCAGACGATAAACTTCCAACAGAAATGGAACTCTGCGACGAATACGCCGTAAGCAGAACAACCGTCCGACTTGCCATGAGTGAGCTGGAGCGTCGTGGAAGTATCTATCGAATCCAAGGTAAGGGGTCGTTTGTTGCACCGAAACGCGTTAGCGAGCTCAATTCACTTTTAGACTTTGACTTTGCAAGCCATTGCGATGGCGTTGATCCGGATGCCATCACCAAACATTTCGGCGGCCTCACATCAGGTCGTCCAATTTCCGTAATGATGCTCCAACAATTTGGATGTCAAAGTCGCGATGAAATTCAGCGTCTTGAATTGACCTACGAACTTGAAGGCAGCTTCATAGGCGCTGATACGTTCTTCATTTCAAAGTCGCGCGTTCCGAATAACCAGTTAGATTTTCAGGCATTTAGCAGAATCATGGACGACTTGTCCAAGTCTATCCAATCTGTTAGGGAAAGCTATAGAGCACGTCAGCTTAGCGATTCCGAAGCCAGTAATTATGGTGTTGCAAAACTTCCGGTCATCGAACTGACTCATTATGCTTACGACTCCGGAGGCAAACTAATCTCAATTGTCTGCCGCACCGTCTTAACTGGGCGAATCCCTTATCAAAACTTTATTTTCAAGTCCTAATGTTCTTTTTCTTTTGTCTCGATCTGTAACACGTAGCCGAGTTTTTAAGTCCTAACCGTTACAGATCGAGACAAACAAGGTAGACCCCGCCGAATTGTCTCAATCTGTAACACTTAGACCGGTTTTGGACGTCTAGATGTTACAGGTTGAGACGATTTGATTGTGGGGTCCTCATTTGCGCGTCATATTGCGTAGCGCTGACGCGCTGGTTTCCACAATGACAGGAGGTAAAAGTCCTCCCGCATCGCCTGTTGGCAATCCCGTAGCGTTAGCTAGCAGATGACCTGTGTGTGCTCCTCGATGGCGGCGCGGTCCTCGACCGAGATACTCGGCTCGCACACCACGGCGTCCAAACTGTCCAGGCGACAGAAGGTGTAGAAGTCGCGCTTGCCGATCTTGCTGGAGTCGGCAATCAGATAGCGCGAGTCGGCCTTGCTAAAGGCGAGCTGCTGGATGCGGCCCTCTTCCATGTTAGACGTAGACACGTCGCCGTCCAAAATGCCGTTGGCACCGATAAAGGCTGCATCGATGCCCAGCGCACGCAAGGTATCCTCGGCCGTGGGGCCCACAAAGGCGGCAGTGCGGCGGCGGTACACGCCGCCCACCAGGCACAGTTCGCAGTCTTCGCGCGCCTCGAGCAGGTTAAACACCGAAAGCGAATTGGTCACAATGCGCAGGCGAAACGCCGGCAGCATCGAGGCCATCTGCTCAACCGTGGTGCCCGTGCCCAAAAAGATGGTCGAGCCTTCCTCGATAAGCTCCACAGAACGGCGCGCAATCTGCAACTTTTCCTCGGCATGCTTCGTGCGCTTTTCGCTGTGCGAATACTCATGGCGCAGCATAGCGTGTGGACGGCCCTGTGCACTGCGGGCTCCGCCGTGCACGCGCTCGATCTCGCCCAGGCTCGCAAGCTCCTCAAGGTCACGGCGGATCGTCATATCCGAGACACCTAACGCATCCGAAATCTCCTTGACCGAGACCGTTCCCTGTTCCTCGAGCAGCTGCCGAACCTTATCCTGTCGCTCCGCTTTAATCACGATGAGTCCTCGCTGTTCCACGCTCACGTCAATTCAAACAATAACGAACAAATTGTATCAGACTCGCGCGCGTCAGAAATGAACGCCCGCACAGCTCTAATCATCACTTTTTTGAGAAAAATACCCCCTGCTTTAGTGGGGTGTAGTGATAATCTCGCCTGTTCGCGCTACAGTTTGTCGGAAATACCTCGATGTTAGGAACCAAATGATCACTTCCGAGCTTTTCGGCACCGCGCCGTGCGGTACCCCCGTTCATCGTTACACCCTCAACGGGCCCGAGATCTGCGTTCGCATTATGGACTATGGCGCCACCGTGTTGGGTATCGATGTGCCCGACATTCCCGGCAACGTGCGCGATGTGGTGCTGGGCTTCGATAAGCTCGAGGATTACTTTGACAACCCCGCCTGCTTTGGCGCGACCATCGGCCCCGTGGCAAACCGCACCGCGGGCGCCACGATCACCATCGACGGCACGGACTGGCATATGCCGGCCAACGAGGGCGTCAACAACCTGCACAGCGATCTTGAGCACGGCCTGCACAAGCGCGTATGGGATGTTGAGCTCGACGAGGTCCACAATGCCGTGCGCATGACCACCTCGCTTGAGGATGGCGAGCTGGGCCTGCCCGGCAACCGCACCTTTACGGCCGTGTTTACCGTGACGCGCACCGGCTGCTTCCGTATCGAATACGGCTGCGAGAGCGACCGCGCCACCTACGTGGCCATGACCAACCACACGTACTTTAACCTTGCCGGCCATAACGCCGGAATGGACTGTGAGCACTTCTTTGTTGCTAACGCTGCCCACTACCTGCCCATCAACGAGCAGAACATCCCCACCGGCGAGATCGCTCCGGTCGAAGGCACGCCGTTTGACTTCCGTGAGCTGCACCCCGTCGCGCCTGGCATGGAGGCCGACGACCCGCAGATTAAGCAAGCCCGTGGCTACGACCACTGCCTGTGCATCGATGGCTATCAGTACGGCCGTAATCTGCGCCGCGCGATGCACGTCGAGGAGATGTGGACCGGTCGTGAGCTGGACTACTACACCACCGCCCCGGGCGTGCAGCTCTACACCGGCAACTGGCTGGGCGACGAACATGCCAAGGACGATGCCAACTATGGCTGGGGCGCTGGCTTTGCCCTCGAGGCAGAGATGTACCCCGACACGCCGCACCAGCCGCTGTTCCCGCAGGGCATTGTGGGCCCGGGTCACCCCTATAGCAATGTGATCGAGTACCACTTTATGAGGCACTAAGCCCACAACGCAACATATCGCACAGCAGCGCCCGCCGGCACCACCGCCGACGGGCGTTTTTCTATCCAGTCGAACGCACGCTCGTTCGCGGCGTGGGTCGGCCTGACGCCCTCCGAGCACTCCAGCGGGAAGAGCGACAGCAGGGGCGCGATCACCAAGGCCGGCAACAAGCACCTGAGGAAGGCTCTGGTCGAGGCCGCGTGGCACTACCCGACGTGCTCCGCTCGGCCGAAGGGCCTCGCCAAGGGCCAGGACCCGGACCGGGGCGCCCGGAGCCACGCCAAGGGCGTGCGGAGGCTGGTCGAGAGGCGCGAGGCCCTGCTCGCGCGCGGGGTCCACGGCAGAGCGTCGCCACGGCGCGCGTGCTCGCCTGCTGGGTATGGGCGGTCGGCCTCATGGCCGAGGAGGCGTAGGGGGGGCGTTCCCCCGCACATAAGCCGATCACCCCGGAAGCGGTTGTATCCGAAGCCGTTGAGGCGAACCTCAGGTCCCTTTTCTGCGAGCGCCCAGGGCGCCACACGCGTGCGCAGACTGTCGGTTCGACGAAGAAGCCTCAGCCGTAGCAACGGATTGCCCGGCGAGAGATCGCCGCGGGCGGATATTAAACTGCAAAGACGAGCGTCGGAAAGACACGCCGAGGTCGCCGCGGACGGGCTGATATAGGGAGGGGGCCTGACCCCATATCGTTGGGGCCAGGCCCGATTTTGCCTCTTGACAATGTCCTGCTCATATTAAAAGGACAGTCCTTGCCAACCCGGACGGCAAACCGGCCAATCGGCAAGGGCTGTCCCCGATCGCTAGTCGTTTAAGAACATCCACGACGACCGGGTGGCAAGGAGTCTCCCCAAGCACCGGCTGGAAAGGAACGTCCCCAGTTGACGGGTCGAGGATAGGCGTGGATTTGGCGCTGATGCGGTCTCAGTCATAGAAAAATCCTCTCCGCCCACAGAGAAGCAGACAGAGAGGATGGCACCCGCTGAAATGGGTTCGAAATCAAGCGGGATGACCGCCTACTCTTGTTTGGTTCGTTCAATAACCTTTTTGAGAGCCTTTATCAACTTGTAAACGAGATAGATCACCGCAGCGGTGATTCCGACCTCAACCAGAACTATAGCCAGGAGGGAAACCTCTCCGCCAATGTTGATCTTACCCAACACGCCCATATTGAATCACGCTAGATATGTGTGCAGTCGGGAGCCATTTATTTCAGCTCCAAGAGTATAAGTCGCAGACGCCATACCGCCTACACCGGTAAAAAGAAAGCTCCACTTTGTTCGTTTGGAAGAAAAACTCTTACTGAAATTCGATAAGGCAGCACCAACGGAAGATGCCTTATGGCCCCACCATGATGTAATGTTGTAGTTCTTGATTGATATCCAGTACTCAGCATCGAGCACTCCAGTATAGAAGTAAACCTTCCAATTCCCATCAGTAGCGTTGTAGTAGCCGTCCCAAATCGGGGCAACATCAGCTTGCTCTTTCTCTATCCCAAAAACACCTGTAGAGCCATCTGGCAGCTCGATAGTACGTTCTTGTTTCGGTCCATCATTCAAATCGAAGCATGCGTCGGCGGGCGTCAAATACTCAGAAGCATTTGCGGAGGGCAATAAAATAAATCCGGTGGCGAAAAATAGGACAACCATTGCTAACAACAACTTGGGCATTTTTTTCATCATGTCCTCCTGTCACGTGTCATATGTAACGACAGCCGCGGCAATTTAATTATCGCCTGGTTCTGACAATTATTTTTCCGGCACAGCGACTAATCCGCAAAAGGCGCCATTTTGTCCGTTAGCGGTTTCTTTTTTATCAACAGACGACCAGGTTCGACAACTATGTATCGGGGGCGCTCTTAAACGGCTGGGCGTTGGGCGCGCTCTTTCGCCGCCCGGCAGAGACGATATGAGCAGGACATAAAAACATTGAGAGCCCCTGCTGCATGAAAGACCGCGGATTAGGCCGACAATGGTGAGTGTCCAATCCAACCGTGGCGGCCACGCCGCATTCATGGAAGGGGCTCCCATGCTCGATGCTACCACCTTCATCGGCCTCGACGTCCACGCCCGTTCGATAAAGGCCGTCTCCCTCGACGTCATGACCGGGGAGGTACGTGCCGCGACCTTCGGCTACGACGCCGGCGCCGTCGCGGAGTGGGTCCGTTCCGTGGACCCCGGGGCCAGGTGCGTGTACGAGTCCGGGGTCACGGGCTTCGACCTGCAGAAGAGGCTTTCCGGCCTGGGGGTTGACTGCGTGGTCGGCGCCGTCTCGAAGATGACCTCGTGTTCGAGGCCGGCGAGTTCTCGAGGTTCGGGAACGCCCGGTCGTTCGCCGCATGGGTCGGCCTGACGCCCTCCGAGCACTCCAGCGGGGAGAGCGACCGCAGGGGCGCGATCACCAAGGCGGGCAACAAGCACCTGAGGAAGGCGCTGGTCGAGGCCGCGTGGCACTACCTGACGTGCTCCGCTCGGCCGAAGGGCCTCGCCAAGGGCCAGGACCCGGACCGGGGCGCCCGGAGCCACGCCAAGGGCGTGCGGAGGCTGGTCGAGAGGCGCGAGGCCCTGCTCGCGCGCGGGGTCCACGGCAACAAGGCGAACGTGGCCACGGCGCGCGAGCTCGCCAGCTGGGTGTGGGCGGTCGGCCTCATGGCCGAGGAGGCGTAGGGGGCCGGTCCCCCGCACATAAGCCGATCACCCCGGAAGCGGTTTGATCCGAAGCCGTTGAGGCGAACCTCAGGTCCCTTTTCTGCGAGCGCCCAGGGCGCCACACGCGTGCGCAGACTGTCGGTTCGACGAAGAAGCCTCAGCCGTAGCAACGGATTGCCCGGCGAGAGATCGCCGCGGGCGGATATTAAACTGCAAAGACGAGCGTCGGGAAGACACGCCGAGGTCGCCGCGGACGGGTTGATATAGGGAGAGGGCCTGACCCCATATCGTTGGGGCCAGGCCCGATTTTGCCTCTTGACAATGTCCTGCTCATATTAAAAGGAACGTCCCCAAGTGCCAAGGGTGTCCCCAACGACTAGTTGAATGGGGTCGGGATTGGAGCTGGGGAGGGAGCGGATTTCTAGCTCTATGCCGAGTTCTTGCAGCTCTTTGAAGGCGGCGACGTCTGTGTCGTCTACGGCAACTGTGGGCGTCGCGGGACGCTTGCCCTCCCCTGCTTGCATGTGACCGATACTGATCTTGGTAATGGGCACACCGCCCTTGACCAGCGCGAGCGCATCCGCGGGCGACGCCACCATGATGAGAATCCATTGGCGCGGCGTTGCGGTATGAATGATGTCGATGGTCCTTTGCACCGAGAAAAACCGCGTCCACACGCCCTCGGGCGCCGCGACCCTCATAGGCGCCCACTTGCGCGAATCCGCCGCAATCTCGTCGTTGACGATTAGGACGAGGTTGGAACCCATAGCCTCGTTCCACAGCTCGACGTCTTGCCCGTAAATAAACCGGTCATCGATACGCGTGAGAAGGATCTTGGGTTGAGCCATGGCAGTCCCATTCTGTTTGAGACTCGTAAGAGCGAGACATCACGTCTCCAATATTAGTGCATTTAAAGTGAGAAAAGCCGTCAGAACACTTGCACGGATGTGCGATGTCCCGTATCATAGACAGCCGTTGACGTCTCAGTTGCGTCACCACATGGCCGCCAGCGTAGCTCAGTTGGTAGAGCACCGCTCTCGTAAAGCGGGGGTCACCGGTTCGAGCCCGGTCGCTGGCTCCATTGCACAAGATAGCCGCCTTCGGGCGGCTTTTTTGTTGCCGATTCGCCCACTCGGTGGACTTCGGATTTAATGCTTAGGGGGCGGGGATTTACCAAAGTGAAATTTTAATGAAAAGAAACCCAGCTGCAACAATTGCCATGGTGAGGGCTCGAATTGGCCATATAGATTTAAAATAGCCACGATACCTTCTCTTTTGCTGAAACGATATATCTATACAAGGTTGTGAGCGGAAAACAAAATACGTCGATTGCTATCCGACAAACGGGTCTGGAATTGCATTCACCGGCATTTCGGGGCAGATTGATACACATGTACGAAAGGGAACCTATGTGGTGCGTTGGGTTGGAGCTGCTGCAGGCCCGATATGGATTGCGGTCTTGCGCCCCGATGTCCAAATAGGTTTCTCTCTCTAGACGGGAAGTTGCTCATGGACGCCATATATGACGGAGATGACTGGGTCGATCATTATACTTGGCGCCTGGTCGGCTCGGATGACAATGGGGATGTGGTGTTTGATGGACTATGTCCAAAGCATCTCCATCCTTTTGTCTCGTCGTTAATTGAGAGTTCCGCTCGTGTTGCCCCCTACAGCTCGGCATCGCTTCATGATACGGACGTTTTGAAGACCATAAGGGAATCAATTGACGAGGGCACGATGAGCGGCCCGCTGTTCTCTCGGCTTGTGGGGCTAGATGAGATTGGCTCGAAACGACTGCTTGCGGGCGAAAAGGTGGAACTCACTTATCGGTCGATGATTTCAATCCTGCGGCTAGCCGATGTTCTTCGCAAATAAACAGCTTCCCTATTCAAAAACAGAAAACCCCGCCAAACGTGATTCCCCTAGGGAAACACGTTTGGCGGGGTCCTAGCGTGATATCCCTAGGGGAATCACGCCATCAGACGAACAGCTCAGCCGAGCAGCGCGTTACTCTTCCCAGTAAGCATCTGCAAGCAGCTTAAAGCAGATCTTCTTGACCGGCTGTGCGCCATCGCCCGGGAACTCGAGCGTGGGCATGTGAGGCTCGCCGGCAACGAACAGGGCGAACTTGTCGTCGGCCAGATCGCCGGCGATCGAGGCGTCGGAATCGACCAGATCGTAGTCGTCCTTCTCGTCAAACTCCTGGACCAGCGTCAGGCTGCCCGTGGCAACCTTAAAGGCCTCGCGACCCTCGACGTCGATCTGCAGGTCGTGATAGCGCTGATGCGTCTCGTAGTGAGCCTCGGCCTCGGGACGCGTCGTGGGAGCCATGACGTTCGCAAAGACCTTGTCGCCCAGAATCGGATGGCTGCCGACCTCGAGCTCCGCCGGGTCGTTCTCCTTGAGCCAATCGATCAGCACGTCGAGACCCTTGAGCATACCGCGGTATTCCTCGATATCGCCCAGTGCACCGTAAATCATCTAAATCCCCTTTCGGATCGCTTCTTTGGCGGCTACTCGGTAAACGCGTTACCGACGCTGTTGCCGCCCACATACGTCTCGACCAGGGTAAGGTCGGGATTGAACACGACAAAGTCGGCGTCGCGCCCCGGCATAATGCTACCGCACTTGTCGTCCACACGGACAAACAAGGAGCGAGCAATACCGAGGCGCAACCCAAACTCTTACAGCTCGGTTACGACAACACCGTTGTAGACCTCGTCCCAACGGTCCATGACCAAATGGCCGGTCATTGGATCCATGGCATTGAGCTTGCCGCAGGTGTTGGCGGTACGCAGCACCGTCTCGTCGTCTGCACCGGCAGCGATGGCATGCGCAAAGCCGGCGATGGTGGAGTCACCGGAACCCGTGGCGTTAACAGCCGGGATATCGGGCGTCTTGGCGCGGAACGCACGGCCGTTGTGGAAGCCCACGGAACCGGCAGCGCCCATGGACACGACGACCCAGGGGATATCGGAGAAGCGGGCGTCGGAGGCAAGCGCCGCGCGGAGCTCATCCACATCGTCGGTGGTAAAGCTCGTGCCCAGAAGGCCGTTGATCTCGGTCAGGTTAGGCTTGACCAGCTCGGGCTTGACCTCAGACTTGAGGGCGGCCTCGAGCGAAGCACCCGAGGTATCGAGCAGCACCTTGGCGCCGGCGTTCTCGGCAATGCCCGTGATCTTGGCATAGTAGTCCGCCTCGACGCCGCGGGGCAGCGAACCCGAGATGGTGACGACATCGGCTTTGCCCGCAAGCTCGGTAAACTTGGCGGTAAAGGCATCGAGCTCCTCGGGGGCAATCGTCGGGCCGCTCTCGAGCAGCTCGGTCTGGTTGCCGGCGTGGAGGATGTTGAGGCAAATACGGGTCTCGTCCTTGATAGGCACAAAGTCGTTCTTGATGCCGTTGGCATCCATGAGCTCTGCCATGTAGGCGCCCATGTGGCCGCCGAGCAGGCCGGTGGCCACCACGTCGTCGCCCAGCTGGCCCAGGACACGAGCCACGTTGAGGCCCTTGCCGCCGGCGGTCTTTTCGGGCGTTACGCGGTTGACGTCGTCGATGACGAGCTCATCGAGCTGATAGCGCGTATCGACGGACGGGTTCATCGTAACGGTGAGGATCATTTTTAGCTCCTTATCTCGCAGGCTCCTTGTGCCTCGCGATACGAGTCGACAAAACGGAATTACAGGATCTCAATCGTGAACGAACGCACGACGGTCTCCTTGGGCTTGGCGACAAGGCAGCCGCGCTTATGTTCAAGCACGTCATCCTCATCAGAGCAGGTCGAAAGGCCGCCCCAAGGCTCAACCGCCACAAAATCGCCCTCGGGCTTGCTCCACACAATGAGGTACGGGAAGCCCTCAAAGCTCAGGCGAACGCCCTTGTCCTCGCCCTTCTTGGAAAGGGTAACCTGGCGGCTCTCGAGCACGTCAAAGATGGTCTCCGCAAAATCGAAGAGCTCATGTGACAGCGGCAGGGTCTTTCCCACCATGGGGTTCTTAGAGCGGTTGGCCACGTCGATCAAACCGGTCGAGGGAACGGCGGTGCAAAGCTCCGCGGCCTCGTCCTTCTCAAAACGCAGCTCGTAGTCCGTATAGGCCTCACCCTCGTCGAGCGGGCACCTAAAGCCGGGATGTCCGCCAATAAAGAACGGCATGTCTTCGGTGCCCTCGTTGGTCACCTCGTAGGAGACGCGCACGGCAGCGCCCTCGAGCGTATAGCGGGCAACGAGCTTAAACGGATACGGATAATCGCTCAGCAATGCGGCGTTATCCTCCGAAGCCAGGCACATCGCCAGTTCGTTCTCGCTCTGGCTCAGCAGCTTCCACTCCTGCTTGCGCGCAAACCCGTGGCGAGCGAGCTTCACATGATGTCCGGCGAACGTCATGGCATTGCCATCGCGCAGACCACCGCAAATCGGGAAGCAGATCGGCGCCTGGCCGGACCACACGGCAGGATCGCCCTGCCACAGATACTCGCGACCGTCGGCCTCGATTGAGGTGAATGAGCCACCGGCTGTGGAAACCTTAATAGAAATCGAATCGTTGGAAAGAGCGTATTCCATTGCCCATCCTTTCGAACAACTGCTTTTTGCTCGCAAGAACCCGTCTCGGCCCTGACCAAAGGACAAACCCGCACGTTCATCGATGCGTCCGGTATCCCAGCCATGCAACGGGGTACCATACAGACATTGATGCAATTACAGCTGAAAGGCCTTCTTATGCGAACCATCATCCTTTATGCCTCACGCCACCACGGCAATACGAAAAAGCTCGTGGACGCCATCGTCGAGGCACATCCCGAGATCGATACCCTCGACGTCAAGGCGCTCGGTAAAAACGAGTATCCCAACCTGCACGAATACCATCTGATCGGTGTCGCCACGGGCATCTATTACTCCGAGATCGACAAGGACATGGCACGCGTGCTCACTAACGTGCTGCAGCCGCAGGACAAGGTGTTTGGCCTTATGACCTACGGTGGCAAAAACAAGTGGTACGGCAAGGATATCGATGGCATCTGCCGCATGAGGCAGGCCATCTTTATGGGCGTCTACGGCTGTCCCGGCTTTGATACGTGGGGGCCGTTCAAACTCGCCGGCGGTGTCCAAAAGGGACACCCGACCGCTGAGGAAATTAAGGGCGCCGTCGACTTCTTCGACAAGATCGAAGACGAGTATGGCGACATCATCGTCGAAGAGTACGCCAAGCGCGAGAAGCGCCTAGCCTACGAGAAGGAGCATCCTGCGGGAGGCCTGGTGGCCGGCGTCAAGCGCACGGCAAAGAAGATCGCTAACAAGCTGTAACTGTTAAGGTGCTTTTGAGCGTTTAACCCATACGGCGGGTCCGAGCAGATTCGGGCCCGCCGTCTTTTTCTATCGTTACTCGGTAAAGGCGTTGCCGACGCTCTGGCCGCCAACATACGTCTCGACGAGGGTGAGCTCATGGTCGAACACGACAAAGTCGGCGTCGCGACCCGGCATGATGCTGCCGCACTTACCCTCGATGTGCGCGGAGCGTGCCGGCACCTCGGTTGCCATGCGAATGGCGATATCGGCGCTGGCGATGCCCCAGTCGACGATGTTCTTGACGCCCTGGGCAAGCGTGAGCACCGAGCCGGCAATGCTCTTGCCGTCGGCGAGCCAGCACAGGTTGTCCTTCATGATGACGTCCATACCACCACTGGTGTAGCTGCCCTCGGGCATGCCACCGCAACCCAGGCAGTCGGTGATGAGCACCGTGTGCTGCCAGCCCTTTGCCTGCAGCAGCGCCTTGATGGCGGCAGGGTTTACGTGCTTGCCGTCACAGATGATCTCGGCGTAGGTCTCGGGCGTGGACATGGCAGCACCCACGACACCGGGCTCGCGGTGATGCAGTCCGCGCTGGCCGTTATAGGTATGCGTAAAGCAGCTGGCACCGGCGTTGATGGCGGCGATGCACTCATCATAGGTGGCGTCGGAGTGACCGATGCTGGTCACCACGCCCTTCGCATTGAGGGCGGCAGCATAGGCGGCAGCTCCGTCGCGCTCGGCCGCCATGGCGCTCTTAACGATGCGACCACCCGCAGCCTCCTGCCACTGATCGAAGACCTCCTCGGAGGGATCGATAAGATAAGCGGGGTTCTGCGCGCCCACGTGCTTCATGGTAAAGAAGGGGCCCTCCAGGTAGATGCCCTGAATGCGAGCACCGCAGAAGTCGGGGCCGCGGCCCTCGTCCGCCTTGGCGATAGCGGCGCAGGCGTCCTTGATCTGCTCGACGCCATCGGTGAACGTCGTGGGCAGCCAGCTGGTGGTACCGCGACGGGCGAGCTCGGTTGAGCTGATATCGATGCCCTCGGGATCGTTATCGGTAGTTGAGTGGTTGTAGAAGCCATGGATGTGAGTATCGACCATACCCGGTGCGATCCACGATCCCGTGTAGTCCTTAATCTCGCAAGAGGGCTCGTCGGCCTGCCAGGCGCCAAAGACGCCGTCCTCGACCATAAGATAGCCGCCCAGTTGCGGGCCTGCCGGCAAGAAGAACTTGTCAGCCTTAATTGCGTATGTGCTCATATGCACTCCTTGCTTCTTGAAGCAGTTGACCGTGGTGATACTTATACCCGGTCCATGTAAAAACAAAAAGCGCCCGCCCGCCGTTATGAGCGGACGGGCGCCCTTACAGGGGGACGCGATTAAGCGGTGAAGGGGTGAATCGTCACGCCCTTAACCACGCGGTTGACCGTGCCGGTGGGGCTCGGCGTATCGGGCGTGTTGCCCACGCGCACGGAGTTGAGCAGGCTGATAGCCTGGGCAAACATCACGAACGGCAGAGCAAGGTAGCCCTCGGGAAGTGCCTCGTAGCCCTTAAAGGTGAAGGACTCACCCTCATAGACGGTGGCACCTTCCTGCTGAACGGCGATGGTGTGCTGAGCGATCTCGTCGCCACCGATCTCGTTGAGGATGTCGATGTCGTACTGACGGGTGTAGGCGTCGTTGTTGACGAACACGAAGACGAGCGTCTTATCGTCGACGAAGGACTTAGGTCCGTGACGATAGCCCATGGAGGTGTCGTAGGAAGTAGCGACCAGACCGTGAGCGAGCTCGAGGATCTTGAGCTGGCTCTCCTGGGCAAGGCCACCGAAGGAGCCAGAACCCAAGTAGGTCACGCGGTTGAAGTCGCCAGCCAGGTAATCGGCGATCTCGGGCTCACGGGAGATGACCTCCTCGCCCATCTTGGCGATGGTCTCGACCCACTCGGCCTTCTGCTCGTCAGAGGCAGTGTCGAAAATAAGGGTGGAGAGCAGGGTCATGCAGGAATAAGAACCGGTCATGGCGAAGCCCTTGTCGTTGGCGCGCGGAATGAGCAGCGTCAGCGCGTTGGGATCATCGGCAGACTCGACGGCGAGCTTGCCCTCGGGAGCGCAGGTGATGTTGAGGAACTTGACGTTGTGGACGAGCTCCTTGGCAACGGCAACGGCGGCAAGGCTCTCGGGGCTGTTGCCAGAGCGGGCAAAGGAAACCACGAGCGTGGGATCCTCGGCGCGCAGGAAGTCGCGCGGGGCGCTCACGATGTCGGTCGTGGCGATGGGCTTAAAGTCGTAGAGATCAGTGTTGCCAGCGTGACGCAGGTACGGGGCGCAGGTATCGCCAACATAGTCGGACGTACCGGCACCGGTGAAGACAACGGACAGACGGCCCTCGCCCATAGCGCGAGCCTCGGCCAGGAAGGCCTCGATGGCCTCCTTG
The DNA here is from genome assembly GCF_040910245.1 of Collinsella aerofaciens. Classification (GTDB taxonomy): domain Bacteria; phylum Actinomycetota; class Coriobacteriia; order Coriobacteriales; family Coriobacteriaceae; genus Collinsella. Next base: position 107,927 of record NZ_JBDGAY010000005.1, on the reverse strand, counting down.
TTCTCGCGATAGATGTTGAGCGTATCACGCCAAAGCTCGGGCTGCTGAGCAATCTCGGCCGTGGTAATCTGGGCGCCGAGCTCGGTGAGCTCCTCGACACTCTTCTCGAACATTTTTAATACCTCTCTCTAGAAGTAATCCTCTGACGTGCAATTATACACTTCAGTTGGTTATCTGGTAGTAACCAGTTAAATGCAAAGAATCATCATATGGAGACGATGCGGACACTAATCGCTACGCTGGTGGTAAACCTTGTATTTAAACTGATCGGCACGAGCAACCGAGAGCGTATACTCCACAACCTCGTTTGACTCGTTATACGTAGTCCTGACCAAATCGAGCACAGGCGAGCCCTCGACAATTCCCAAAAGGTGGGCATCGGTAGGACGGGCTATGCTCGCATAGAACTCCTCTTCGGCCACGCGAATCTTTTGCTGAAAGTCCTGCTCAATCACATCGTAAAGCGGCTTACGCTCCAGCAGCGGTCGCTTTAGGGACAGAAATTGACGAACCGGTAGATAGCTGCGTTCGACCATCATGGGCATGTTGTCGGCAGAACGAAGACGCTTGAGCTTAAAAATGCGATCACCGATACGCAATCCCATATGCTCGGCCAGATTCTTATCGGCCTCCATCTCGCAAAACTCGAGAATCGTGGTCTCGGGGTCGCGACCCATCGCGCGCATCTGCTCGGTAAAGCTGTAGGACTGCATAAGATTGGTTGCCTTTGCCGAACGGTCGGTCACAAAGGTGCCGCGACCGTGCTGCCGAACCACCAGTCCTAAACGCTCCAACTCCTGCAAAGCAAGGCGCACCGTGGTGCGCGAGAGACCATAGCGCTCCGAAAGTTCGCGCTCGGAAGGAATCATGTCACCGGCATGATATTCATGGTCAATCTTTTCGGTCAGAATATCGACCAGCTGATCGTAAAGGGGCTGTTTGCGCGCTCCGATTGCCATCCTATCCTCCCTTTTGCTCGAATTCGGCTAACTACCTAGGGTGTTTAGCATTATCTGTCCGCCACACCCGAATCATCAAGAAAACAAAAGCCGCGCGCTCTTTCGAGCACGCGGCTTTTAACATACACATGGCTTAAGGGGTCGGGGTGTGAGCCGCGTAGGGACACACCCCTCAAGCTAGAGCCTTACCAGATGCTCGGCCAGAGACCAAGCGGGCCAGCGCCCAGGATGCCAAGGACGAAGAGCAGGAGAATGCCCTTGGTCGGGGTCCAGCTGTGCTTAGCGAACATGTAGTAAAGCAGCAGCGTAAGCATAAGCGGGACGAGCTTCGGGACGATGGTGTTGAGGGTGTCGGCAACAGAGAAGTTGACCGGATCCTCGGTGACGGTGCCGTAGGTAACGGACTCCATGCCGTTGCCCAGATCGGTGACGCCGCACTCGACAGCGTTGCCGTCGGCATCGGTGGCGGTGAGGGCGTTGCCGTCCTCATCGGTCATAGCCATGGTACCGGCCTCAGCGGTCTCGGTATCGATGCCCTCCATACCGGTGAAGTTCTCGGCCTCCTTCTCGGAGACGATCACGGTATTGGCGGAGAGGCCACGGGTGGTGCCGTTGGGGATCTGGAGGTTGATCTGGGTGCCACCCATGGTGACGACCAGGCAACCGACGACGAAGACGCCCATGATGGAAGCGGCACGCGTGAAGGCCTGCATGTTAGCAGTCAGAGCGTCAATAGCGCTGGTGCCGAGCTTGTAGGACCAATTCATGAGCCAGAAGCGCAGAGCGAACTGGACGACGTTGAAGATCACCAGGAAGATGATCGGCGCAGCGGCGTTGCCGTTGATGGCCATGTTGGAGGTGATGCCGGCCGTGATAGGCACGAGCGTCAGCCAGAACAGGGCGTCACCGATACCACCGAGCGGGCCCATTGCGGCGACGCGGACGGCGCGGATCGTGGGGATGTCAACCTTGTTCTGCTCGAGCGAAAGCACGATACCCATAACAAAGGTGACGAGGAACGGGTGGGTGTTGAAGAACTCCAGGTTGTGGCTCATGGAAGCCGCGAGGTCGTTCTTGTTGGTGTGGATCTTCTCCAGACCGGGGATGATGGAGTAGAGCCAGCCAGCGGCCTGCATACGCTCGTAGTTGAACGAGGCCTGCAGGAAGCAGGAGCGCCAAGCCATCTTGTTGAGGGTCTTCTGGTCGAGCTGCGGAGCAGGAGTGAGATCCTCGTAGTGCTCCGGGATCACATACTCATTAGATGCCATCTTCGAAGTCACCTCCGTCAGAAACAGCTGCACCCTTCAGCTCGGTCTGCTGCTGGAAGTCCCAGAAAGCGATGCCGAAGCCGATGAGAGCGAGGATGAGCAGAGCAGGGGTTGCCAGCGAATCGTTGGCAACGGTGATGAGCGCGAGGCCAAAGCCCATGAGGAAGAAGCCCCACATATCGCGGTTCATCATAACCTTGAGCAGGACGGCGAAGCCGACGAAGCGCATCATGCCGCCTGCAGCGGACAGACCGGTCTGCAGCCAAGTCGGGATGGCAGAAGCGATGGTCTGACCGATGGTAGCGCCAGCGATGAAGAACAGGGTGACGACGACAGCGAAGATCAGGCCAAGCAGAGCCATGGCGAAGTAGTTCAGGCGCTCGATGCCCTTGGTGTCCGCGTTGTGAGCCATGTTATCGGCCGTGGACATAAGCGGGGACATAAGCGTGAAGACCAGGGTAACGCCAAGCTGGCCAAGCAGAGCGAACGGAATGGCGAGGCCGACTGCCGCGTTGGGCTCGAGGCCCGTGGCGATAGCGAGAATGGCTGCCATGATGCCGCCGATGACGGCGTTAGGCGGCTGAGCGCCTCCGATCGGCATGTTGCCGATCGTCATGAGCTGATAGGTACCACCCACGAGAAGACCGGTGTTGAGGTCGCCAAGGATAAGACCGATGACGGCGCCGGTGACGATGGGCTGATAGAGAGACTCGAGGAAGTCAAACTGGTCGATTGCCGCGATGAACGTGACGACGAAGACCAGAGCGATCTGGATGATCGAGTATTCCATCTTGCTCCTCCTTTCAAAATGAATGTACGCACTTTGGATATCACGTACAGAACGTCAGGGTTTCACTCCTGACAACGTGGATCACGAGGATTACGAGAAGAGCTTGCTCGTGTCCTCAACAGGCGTGCTCGGAACGCGCCTGATCTCCAACTCCACCCCCAATTCCTGCAGCTCTTTAAACGCAGCGACATCCTCGTCGTTAACTGCGACGGAGGTGGCGACTTGGCGCTTTCCTTCCGACATGTGCATGTTGCCGATGTTTACCTTCTTTATAGGCACACCGCCCTTGACGAGCGTAAGCACGTCTTCCGGTGTTTCGGCCACGATGAAGATCTTCTGGCGCGGGCTCGCCTTGCCAATGACGTCGATGGTCTTCTGCAGGGAGAAGAAACGCGTAGCGACGCCGGCGGGAGCGGCCATCTTCATGAGGTTCTGGCGCATGGTGTTGGACGCCACGTCGTCGTTGGCGACGAGGATGAGGTTGGAGCCCAGAGTGGAGTTCCACTGGGTGGCAACCTGACCATGAACCAGTCGGTTATCGATGCGGGTAAGAAGAATGTTGGGTTCTGCCATGTTGATCAGCTTCCTTTCGATATTTGCTGACGACAGTTACTTGATCTCCTGAATCGCGTAACGCGAAACATCTACGACGGCTCCGGATCGGACTTTGATCTGGACCTTCTCGCCTTCGATGCCTTTGACGGTTCCGTAGATACCGCCGGCGAAAAGAACCTCCTGACCCGGCTTGAGCTCGGTGTGCAGCTCCTTGAAGTACTTCTGCTTCTTCTTCATGTTGATTTGCGACCAGATGGTGTAAATCAAGCCCATGATGACAAGCAGGCCTAAAAGGGCGACCGAGGAGCTCAGGACGCTGGCTCCGAAATCGGCCATTAGATGCCGTCCTCGTCGCCGAAGATATCCTCTTCCTCGGAGCCGGCAACGGATGCGACCGTCTGGGCGGTGACGCCCGTCTGGCCAACGGTCACGGCCTGCTCGCCAAGCTCGGCGAGCGTGGCATTGCCGCGGAGGAACAGAAGCTCAATAACCATGGGAAGGTTGGTGCCAGTCAGAACCTCGACGTTGTCGACATCCTGGGCAATCATCATCGACTGGTTGAACGGGGTGCCGCCAAGCAGGTCGGTAAAGACGAGCACGCCATCGCACTCCTCGCGCATGGCGGTAATAGCGGCGCGGAGATCCTCACCGTAGGATGCGGCCTGGTCGCCCTCAAAAGGAACGACGGTAAAAGCAGGCTGGTCGCCGGCGACCATAGCGATAGCGCTTGCAAGGCCGGGTGCGAACTGTCCATGACCGGTAAGAATAAAGCCAACCATTCAAATTTCCCTTCCGAAGGTGTGTACAATCTGAGTCCGATGATTTTCGGAAGCCAGCGGGCACTCGCCCTTAAAGCTTCTTAGAAAGCGTTCTTTGAAGACCATTGGTTTCTAAACTGGTAGTAACCACGTGACGTGTTGTTGTCACTATATCACCCCAGAAGAGGTCGCTTTCGTTGATTCATACGGTAAAACGTTTTTGCACCGCTCACGGTGATAAATCGACCGTTTACCGGTCGTTAACACTTCTACCTGCGGTTTTGAAACCGTTTCGAAATGCTTTGGCAAAAAATCGGATCTTTTCCTGTGTCTAAACAACACAGGGCGGCTAAAAATAGCGTGTAGAAAAATTGCAGGTCATTGTGAAGATATGTGAATTGGTCTTTTTGACTTAATACCAGTTAGAACCAGTTTTGAGATTATCGGTGAACGGTAGTTTTCGACCGTTCACCGGTCACTTGCAATCGTTTGCAGTTGTTTTCCCAGATGAATTAGGGGAACCCGATGGAGCGCTTGTGCGGGCGCGAGGCCTATCCTATTGATTTCGGCAACAAAAAGCCCGCTAGAACGTTGTCCGTTCTAGCGGGCTCAATCAGGTAGATCGGTTAGCGCGCAGTAGTGCAGGCAAACCTTACGCAAACAGGCCGTAGATGCTGATGTTGGCCTTGGCGTAGAGGCCGTTAGCATACTCGGTCCACTTGGAGCTAGCGCTCGAAGCCTGCGAGGAATACTGCTGGTAGGCGGTGTAATAGGCGGTCATGGCCTGCTTATAGGTAGCGCTATCGGCCGTAAAGGCATCGTCGGCGAAGGCCTTAGCGTAGGTGCTATCGGCGTCCTTCCAGGTGCCCTTTTCGCTATCCCACTCGTCGCCGGCAAGTTTGATGATGTAGTCGGCGTAATCCTTGCTCGCGGTATCCTCGTTGCCGTCAGAAGGCTCGGTCGGAGCGGTCGGCATGCTTGCGGAGCTGTCGCCGACCTTCTTCTTGTAGAGCTTCTGCAGCGTCGCGGACTGGCGGACGATCTGCTTGGCCTGGTCCTTGGACACGCCATACTGCGTGGCCATGGTCTTGTAGTCCGAAGTGCCGATGGAATCCTCGGCGTACTTCTTCATCTCCTTGGAAGAGACGGTAATGCCCTCGTCCTCGGCGGCGTCGAGCAGGATTTTGTTACGCACGTAGGAAAGGATGACATCGGCGGAAGGGGCAGTGTAGTTGCCATCGCTATCCTTGACGGTATCGAGGCTGTACTGGCTCTCGATGGCCTCGCGCGCGGTGATATCGCTCTTCTTGCCGTTGTAGCTATAGCTTGCCACGGTCGAGTCGAGCTGGTCCTCGGTCAGGGTCGACGAGCCAATGCCCTTGCCGCCAAAGCCACCGTTGCCGATAAAGAAGCCGACCACGGCAGCAATCACGACGGCAACCACAAAGGCGGCGATCATCGTCTTCTTGTGCTTGGATGCGTGGTCGTCCTCGTCGGAACCCAGGATATCGTCGTCCTCGTCCTGTGCCTCGGGCATGAGGTTCTCGTCAGCGGCATCCGCGGCAATCTGAGCCTCCAGTCGGGCGTCCTCCTCCTCGGCCGTCGTACCGGCAGCAATGTGCTCGGCAGACGTACCGGTGACCAGGTCGATCTTCTCGTCCTCATCACCGTCGGGGCCTTCGCCGCGCTCGATGATCTGAATGCCGTCGATCTCGTCCTTCTCGTCCTTCTTTTGAATCAGACCCATATCGGTTACTCCTTGTTAGGAAACATAGTCTTCAATAGAATACGCCCGACAGAGCGCCGGGCGTATTGATTCTTAGGTTATACGCAAACACTTAAGTACTATTTAGGCGTTTGCAGCGTGCATGCCTTAGGCCAGGTGCGCGATAACGGCATCGGCAAAGGCCTGCGTGCCCACGGCGCCCTCGACGGAGCCGGTCTGGGCACGACGCACGTCACCGGTAACCTGCTCGCCCTCGTCGAGCGTGGCAGACACCGCAGCGCGGATACGATTGGCCGCATCGTTCTCGCCCAGGTGGTCGAGCATCATCGCAGCGGACAGAATCTCGGCCGTGGGGTTGGCAATATCCTGGCCAGCGATATCGGGCGCGGAGCCATGCGTAGCCTCAAAGATTGCGCAGTCGGCACCGATGTTGGAGCCGGGGGCCATGCCCAGACCGCCCACCAGGCCGGCGCACAGGTCGCTCACGATGTCGCCGTACAGGTTGGGCAGCACCAGGACATCGAAGTCGTTGGGGTTCTGGACCAGGCCCATGCAGGTGGCGTCGACGATCTTGTCGTTGAACTCGATATCGGAATAGTTGGCGGCCACCTCGCGCGCCACGCGCAGGAACAGGCCGTCGGTCGCCTTCATGATGTTGGCCTTGTGCACGGCCGTCACCTTTTTGCGGCCGCAGCGGCGGGCATACTCAAAGGCATACTCCACAATGCGGCGGCTCTTGGCGATGGAAATCGGCTTAATTGAAATGGCGGAATCAGCGGCGAAGGTCTTCTGGCCCGAGCGCTCGACGAGCTGCGAGAGCTCCTCGACCTCGGCAGCGCCCTCATCGAACTCGATGCCGGCGTAGAGGTCCTCGGTGTTCTCGCGCACGATAACCAGGTCGACACCGCGGAAACGAGAGCCGTCGCCCGGCTGCGACAGGCAAGGGCGCACGCAGGCGTACAGGTCAAAGTGCTTGCGCAGGGCCACGTTGACGCTGCGGAAACCCGTGCCGACCGGCGTGGTGATGGGGCCCTTGATGGCAACCTTGGTCTCGGCGACCGCATCGAGCACGTGCTGGGGCAGCGGCGTGCCAAACTCGTCCATGACGCCGGCACCGGCCTCCTGGACGTTCCAATTGATCTGGACACCGGCAGCCTCGACCACGCGGCGCATGGCCTGCGTAATCTCGGGACCGATACCGTCACCGGGAATCAGGACTACATCGTGCGCCATAATCTGTTACTCCTCGTCTTCGGCGTCATCAGATTTTTTAACGCTAGCACGCTTCTTCTTTTTGGAGAGATCCAGGCCAAAACGTTTAACAAGCATTTCGCAAATCTCGCTCGAACGGGCCTTGAGATAGCTGCCCTTGCCGTTCTCGGCATCGAACTTAAGGCGCAGCGCGAGCTTCTCGGCAACCTCGGCGTCGATCTCGCCCTGGCAAAACTCGTACAGGCAACCGAGCATGTCGCGATACTCGAGGTCGCCGTGGTAGCACTGGATGGCCTCGTCCAGGATGGGCCAAGCCTCGCGCGAACGCTCGACGCTCGTGGCACCCCACACGCACAGCAGGCGGAAGGCGGCATAGCGCAGCGTGGAGGAGATCTCGTCGAACAGCGCAGTCTCGGCGCCCTCAAAGGCATCGCCCAGCTGCTCGGGGCAGGTGGTAGCGAGCGCCGTCAGGGCATCGAGGGCCTCCCAGCGGGTCTGCGCCTCGGGGCGGTCGAGCGCCTCGATCAGCGCGGGCACGCAGGGCACGGCGCGCTGCGGATCGCGCTCGGCAAGCAGGTGCAGCACGCGGGCGGCAAACTGGCGGATGCGGCGCGTGGGGCAGCCGAGCTCCTTGACCAGACGGTCGACGGCGTTCTCGTTCTCCTCTGCCAGCTGAAGCTGTGCCAGCTCCTCGTCGGTGAGCTGTTCGTCTTTGTTTTCTGCCATAGTTACCTCTTCTTACTATTTCTTAGCGTGCTTGCCAGCACCCTTGCTGTCATCGGTGACCGAGATGAGCTGTCGGTCGGCCGCGCCATTGCGACGCGCACGGCGGCGTTCCTCAGCGTCGCCCGCGTCGGCGGCGGCGCGATGAGCCTTGTTGACGTTAAAGACCTCGTCGTGCTTGCGCCACGGACCGACGGACTCGCCAAAGCTCATCTTAAGACCGGCGATAAAGCCGCCGAGCCAGCCGATCGGCGCAAACTGCACCAGCGGGAACAGCGAGAACACCCAGGTCAGTAGGACGACTGCCGCCGCTCCTGCAAAATTGGCAATCCAGTAGTCGCGCTTGGTGATCACGCGCTTTTCGCACGCCCACTGGCCGCACAAAAAGCCAATGTAGATCGCAAAGAGAAAGAGCACCAGCGCTAGTACCACGAACGTCCAGCTCATGGGCGCTACTCCCCGTGATGGTGGCCGCAGCAGCACTCATGGCCGTCGTCATGGCCGTGGCCGCCGCAGCACTCGTGGTCCTCGCCATGGTGGTGGCCACAACCGCACTCATGGTCGTCGCCGTGCTCGCCGCAACCGCAGCCGTCCTCGTGAGCGCCATGCTCCTCGGGACGATACTGCGACCAGTCCAGACCGGCGGCGATGGCGTCGGCCTCCTCCTTATAGAGGACCGTGATGGCCTGGGTGCCCAGCTTGGCACCACCGATGGCGTCGAGCATGTCGTAGAGCGTAAAGGCCACGTCGGCGCCGGGCAGCGCAAGCTCGCGGTCGTCGGCATAGGCGAGTGCCAAGCGCAGGTCCTTAATGAAGTGCTCAACCATAAAGCCGGGCTTGTAGTCGCCGTCGAGCGCCTTGGGCGCCAGGCTCTCCATGGCGCCGGACTTGCCGGTACCGCCCAGGATCATCTGGCGGGTCTTCTCCAGGTCAAGGCCGCTCAGCTCGGCAAATGCCATGGCGTCTGCCATGCCGACCATGCAGGCGCCCAGCGACACCTGGTTGGCGAGTTTGGCAGCCTGGCCCTTACCGGCGCCATCGAAGCAGCAGATGTTGGCCGCAAAGGTGGCAAGGATGTCGCGGACCGGCGCGATGTCGTTCTCGGTAGCACCCACGATAGCCGTGAGCGTACCGGCGATAGCGCCCGACTCGCCGCCGGTGACGGGGCAGTCAAACGCCATGCGGCCAGAAACCTGGGCGGCCTCGGCAATGTCACGGGCGAGCTCGGGCGAGCTCGTGGTGAGGTCGATCAAGACCGCGCCCGGCTTGGTGCACGCGAGCAGGCCGTCGCCCGCCAGGTAGAGCTCCTCGACCTCGGAGGGATAGCCCACCATGGTAAAGACGACGTCGGCGTTCGCCGCGGCATCGGCCGGCGTATCGGCCCAGGCGGCACCGCGCTCGATAAGCGCGGCGGCCTTGGACTTGGTGCGGTTGTTGACCGTGACGGGATAGCCGGCATCCAGGATGTGGCCGGCGATAGGAGCACCCATGATTCCGGTGCCGATAAATGCGACGGAGAGCTTATTTGCCATGAAACCTTTCCTTTTGGGTTGGGTGTTGTTACCAGGGTGAATACTCAGTGCCAGCGCTTGGGCTGCGGGACGCCTGTGATCGTGGCGCCTACCTACTCACCGCGCACACGGCGCGCGATGCGGTCGGAAAACGAGGCTTTCTCGGCACGATTCTTGCCCCAAAACGCGCAGGCCACCATGCCGGGGCCCACGTGCGAGCCGATGGTAGGACCCACGGAGCCGCGGATGATGGTGACGTCGGCGCAGCCTTCCTCCTTGCGGATGGCGGCCTCGAGCCAATCACCGTCCTTCTCGGCATCGGCCGTCATGATGGCGATGGGCATGGTGCGATCGGGCACGTAGTTCTCGCGGAACGACTTGAGGATGGACTTGAGCGCCTTCTTGCGGCCGCGGTTGACGCCGATCAGCGACAGCGAGCCGGCCAGGTCGTAGGACAGCTCGGGTTTGACGTCGAGCTTTGCCGTGAGCTGTGCCGCCGCGGGCGGAATGCGGCCGCCGGCAGCCAGCGCGTCAAAGCTCTCGAGCGTAAAGTAGCCGTGGACATAGGTCTTTGCCTCGTTTGCCCAATCGACCAGCTGCTTGGCGGTCAGTCCCGCCGAACGCTGGCGCACGGCCTCGAGCGCCAAGAGCGCGCCGGTCGCGCAGGGCAGAGCATTGTCGACCACGTAGAGCTCAAAGTTAGGATACTCGGCGCGCACGGCATCTGCCGCCTGGCACGCGGAGTTGTAGCTCGACGACAGCGCCGAGGTAAAGCACAGGTAGACCGTGGGCGTGCCCTCTTTGGCGCACTCGGTAAAGAACTCGATATAGCGACCGAGCGACACGGCCGAGGTAGACACGCGAGCGCCGGCGCGCATGCGGTCGTAGAACTCCTTGGGTGTGATGCTCGACCAGATGTCATCCGTGCGCTCCTCGCCATCGATAATGAAGGGGAAGCCCAAGATATCGACATCGAGGTTCGCGGCGACCTCGGGGCTAAAGTCGCAGCAGGTATCGACGACGATGCGGCAACGGTCCGAATGGCCGGTAGATGCAGCCTTGTCCATCAAAGCGACTCCTTACGTAAAAAGGCGGCCATCCGCATGGGATGGCCGCCGGCCGTTAACTCATGCAAGTTAACGTATTTTACTCGTCAAGTGTTTCGATGCGGGGCTTGATGATGCCATATCCACCATTCTTACGGTGATACACCACATTGATAAGGCCAGTCGTCGCGTTCTCGAACACGTAGAAGTCGTGGCCCAGCAGATCGGTCTGCACCAGCGCCTGCTCCTCAGTCATCGGGGTGACATCGATGACCTTCTCGCGGACGAGCAGGTCGTCCTCCTCCTCGGGCAGCAGCAGGTCGGCCAGATCCTCGACGCGCTCGACCGGTGCGACATCCGCCGCGCTGGCACCGCCCTGGCGGTTGTCCACGACCTTGGTCTTGAACTTGCGCAGCTGGCGGGTGACCTTATCGGCGGAGAGGTCGATGGCGGCGTACATATCTGCACCGTGCTCGGCAACGCGAATCACCGAACCGCGGGCACGAACCGTAACCTCGACGATTGCCGGGTTGGGGTTCGAGGGGTTCTTCTCATAGCGAAGTACAACGTCGACCGTCATGGGCTCGATATCGAAAACCTTGAGCGCCTCGCCGATCTTCTCATCCACATGCGCACGCAGAGCATCGGTTACCGTCGTCTTGCGTCCAGAAACCTTGATATCCATACGTGGCTCCAATCTGCCTCGGGGACTTACTGTACTGGCTATGTACCCATTGCCGTGCATTTAATCACGCGAATTCCCAAAGACCCGAATAACGATTGCTTGATACCGCATACCGAAGTCTCGCACTTTTCCGTGGCAAAGTGCGCTATGGGAGGACGTCGGCGGCTTTGTATTTGGTCCCGAAAATTAGCTTTGACCTGCTGGTTTTATAGGGATGAAAAAGCCGGGCTCCCCTATTGGGGAAGCCCGGCAGTGCGTGTTGAAACCGTGAAGAGGTGTCCTTTCCAACGTATAGGAGACACCACCCCTAGCAATAACTAGCTATTGAGTTTGTTAATGTCGTCGTCGGTGATGGCGCCTTCCTGGCTGGACGATTTGTCCTCGGAGGATGCGGTCTCATTGTTGGAATCGGAGGACTCGCTGCCGGAGGACGTGGTCTCACCGGACTCAGAGTCGCCCGGCTGCACGTTAGCGCCCGAAACCGTCTTAGTGGTGAGGTCGTAGGGCATCCTGCCATACCAGACGCAGTGGACTGCCTCGAGTGTACCGTCGACCGTGATGTCGTCGAGGGCATCGCTCACAGCACGACACAGTTCGTCATTGGATGAGAGGCCCGCAACACCAAGCGTCGAGGGCGCCTCGAGCGAACCGACATAGGAGACCTCGCTCATCAGGCGTGCAAGGTAGCCGCCGGCCGTGGAGTCGCAGATCACATAGTCGACCTCGCCGGACTCAAGCGCCTCAAAGCACTCGTTGATGTTGGAGTAGGTCTTTTGGTTGGCGGTGATGCTCTGCTTAGCAAGCGCCTCCTGCGAGGCCGAGGACGCCTGAACGCCCAGGGTGGACGTGTTAAGGGTATCGGTGGAAACGCTTAGCGACCCACCATCGCTAGTTTTACCGAACACGGAAGTGGCATCGTACAGGCAGGTGCCGAGCGAGCTAATGTCCCCGTCCGTGGAGTTAATCTCGCCGATAAAGATATCGGCCTTTTTGTCGCCGAGCGCGGAACCTGCCGAGGACGCATCGACGAAGGCGACCTTAAGGCCCATGCGGCTTGCGAGGGCGCGGGCGGCGTCAACCGCATACCCCGTGAGCTCGCCGTCGGCGCCCTGCATGGCCTGCGGCGCATCGGAAGTATCGAGGGCGACCGTCAGGGTTCCGGGAGTGACCAGGGCATCGTCCGACACCGCCGGCGTGACGGTCTCGTACTCGATCTGGTCGATCGTGGGAGTCGTGAACGTAGACAGCGGGTTGAACGCGCATCCGCTCAGGCCCAAAACGGCGATGACCGCTGCGGTCCCAGCACCTAACCGAGCCGCGTGCATCAAGCTGCCCCTCACCATGTCCACTACCCTGCCTTCTGTGTCGTATACGATCCGTGCGTTGCGCGGAATATCAGGTTGTTCCCACCAGCTGACCTGGTATTTGACCCCACACTTGCGCACCGGGGTGTTTGCTCGGGAGGCCGCAGCCACCTTCACGACTGGCCCGCTCGCCCGCGAGGCGGTATTGCCCCAAAGAAAGTAGAACGGACGGTGCGGCTTACATCTAGGACGCGCCATGATCGCGCCGCGCGCACGCGGTCGCTTACGTGGATCCCTTTGACCGCGTCTGTCTTGGACTAGGATGGACATTTCGTCCGTCCGCAACCACAGCCTGGCAGGAACGTAGCGCATTATAGCTAAGTTCAAGCTAAAGTTTAAGGTTAGGGGCGTCATTCGCACCGTGAGCACAGATTTTGCAGGTCGGAGCGGACCATTCGTGCCCCCATGAAGCTCGGAGCTCCCCTACGGGGAGCTCCGGGGCACCCGTCTCAGGGTGCCGTGGCCAAAAAATAGCAAATATGAGTACTGTTACCAATTTAGTAGCAGGAGTTTTTGGATCTGCAAGCAGTTTTCGCGCTCTATAACATCAGATTGATGCCAGGATATTCCACATTTGTTTAATATCTTTCTAATTTACGCCATCTTCCAGTCCCAAAATCTCTGATTTTGCTGTTACTGAATTTGTAGCAGTACTCATATTTGCTATATTTTGGCCAGAGCATATATCCAACCCCCTGTTTCAGAGCATTGTTAGGCGGGTTTAAGCCCAAAACACGCCCGCAGCGTGTTAAGCAACGCCTCTTGCTTCTTTCTGCGGACATCGACACGATTCCGGTACCGCTTTCGCATACGCTGGTGGATGCGCCATGCGAGCGCTTCCATCGCTTCCATGTCACAGAGCATTTCGTTGTTGACCGTCGCGACCTCGATTCCCATAGTAATCAAGCCCGTGTTGCGTTTTTCATCATGGATACGTCCCTTCCGGGAGGAATGGCCCAGCTCACCGTTGTATTCCAGGTCAAACCGCGCTGCCTCCTGATACGCATCGCAAACTGCATGCGGCATCCCCGAGATTGCCTGCGCGCGGTCATCGAACTCGATCTTGTAGTCGGTCTTAAAGGGACCGCAGGCAAATCCGCCATAGGAAAACGGAAGCGAAAACATGGCAAGCATGATGCACTCCATGGGTGAGCGCAGGTTTTCCGACAGATAGGGACACAGGCGTAGCAGTTGTTTGGCCGCACTCCCCTTGCATGCCGCAAGGTAATCTGCCAGGCGATCGGGCGTCAGCACCGGCTCGACTTCAAAGTAGCCCACGTCTGCCGGTTGGTCCTTATCCTTTGCAAGTCTATTCGCAACAGGCGAGGTGTAGGGAGGTAGATACTTCCCGCGATCGCTCAGTGAAATCTTGGAACACAGTTCCTGGGCCAGAGCAAACGCCTGGATACAGCCGACCTCGCGGGCGACGGCAACACAAAGGGCCTCGGGAGATAGGCTGTACACCCCCGATTCCACCTCTAGAATCGAGCCGGCAGGCAACCCGGAACACACGGACCAGCCCACGCCAGGCATGCGGCGGCGCTGCGCCGCAGATCCCACCAGCAAGCACAGATCTTCTTGCACCTCTCCGCTTTTGGCTCCAATTCGAACCAGGTCGGAAAGACAGATATCCTCAGCCGAAGGCGATGACGTACACAGCACGCGGCGCTCCTCCTCGGGCTCAAGGTCCTTCCAGCCGATGTAGCCCATCTGCCGGCGCTCGGCTCGAATCATACGCAACGCCGAGGCGCCCGTCAGGATAACGGAAGCCGCTAGCTGCTCTTTTGTCGGTTTGTCACACTGCCTGATTGTTACCGCCACACGAATCACCCCTACCAAACGCGCGCGATAGCAAGGCCATCAACGGCCGCGGCACCGGCGCGCTTGAGTTCCGCCGAAGCCGCTGCCATCGTCGCACCCGTGGTGATAACGTCGTCGATAAGCAGCAGGCGGCGGCCCCGCACGTCCTCAACGGTCTCGTACATGCCTCGGGCGCGTTCACGGCGTTCTTCACGACCGAGTTCACGCTGGTCGCCATGGCCGTACTTAACGAGGGCGTCGAGCAGCGGAACACCCGACAGCTCGCAAAATGGGCGCGCGATGGCTTCCATATGATCGAAGCCGCGTCGCCGAAACGCCGCCGCCGTCGCGGGCACAAACACCACGGCATCGGCGCCGGACAACACACCGCCTAAGCGATCGGGCGCCGCGGCCTGGGCATGCAAGGCGGTGTCGTATAGCAGCTCTGCCAGATACGGCGCCAGGCGTCGCTCGCCCGCGTCTTTGTACGCCTTAATGATCCGCGGCAGCGGATGCGTGTAAACGGCACATGCCAGGCACCGGTCGAATGCTTCGGCCATCGCCGAGGACGAGCCCTCGACCGAGCACTCGGTGCACAGCAAGTCTCCAAACGGGGCGCCGCATCGAGTGCAGCTATGCCGCGGGTCGATGAGCGCGAGCGCCGCCAAGCAGTCTTGGCAAATAAGCGCACCGGCGCGCTCGCAGCCGGCGCATCGCGTGGGCGACAACGCCTCAAGCGCCTCGTGCGCCGCCCGCTCGGCAAACGGTAGCAATTCGTCCGCAAACGGTAGGATGCCGGCACCTTGCAGGCATCCCAACACATTCAAATGTCTCTTCACGACACAACCCTCCCTACGCTCGGTCGCAGGGAGGGTCGTTGATTCAGCGCTATGGTACCCCGACGCGTTTGGGGTCAGGCAGGTTAAATCCGTTTGCGGGCGCTATTCGCCGGTGGGCGGTTGCGGTGCGGACGAGTTTTGGGTCGAGCCCTCGCCACCGTCCTGGCGCGGCTTGCGGGAACGGCGACGGCGACGGCGCTTCTGGCCCTGGTCGGCCGAACCCTCGCCACCACGATCTTCGCGCGACTCGCGTTCGTCACGAGCAGCACCGCGCACGGCCTTGGCAGCTGCCCCTCCGCCATCTCCGGGGCGACGACGTGTGACCTTGACCTCGCCATCCGAGACCTGATCGGCCACGGAGGGCACCGAGGGCTTTTGCTGCGTGCCCGAGGAATGGCGACGACGCGGACGCGGGGTGCGCTCGTCATCGTTGCGCTGCTTGCCACCCTTGTCGGCAGGCGCATCGGAACCCGAACCACCCTTGGGGCCGGCACCGGCTTCGCGAGCGGCTGCGGCGCGGAAGGCGTCCTCGCGCTCCTCGCTCGACAAATGGCGGCGGCGACGGCGCGTGGGATTCATGCCACCGCCGCGGTTTTGCTGTTGGGGCTGCTGAGCCTCGCGCTCGCGGGGGGAATTCTTGCCTGCGGGAGCGGCCTCGCCGGCATCGCCCGAACCCGAGCGCTTGCGGCGACGACGTCCACCGGCAGCCTCCTCGGCCTCGGGTGCCTCGGCCTTGCCGCGACCCTTACCGCGGCCGCGACCCTCGCCCTGGCTCTGACCGGCACGGGTATCGGCGTCCGCATCGCGACGGCGGCGCTTGGGCATCGACGTGCCGGCCAGACGGTCGGCGCTCGACAGGCCATCGCCCACGTCGACGCCGTTCTCGCGGTCGAGCTCCATAAGCGCCAGGCGCATCTCGGGCGACTCGATACGCTCGAGCACATCGCGCGTCACGCAGTCGGGGCGGCAGTTGCAGCCCTGCTCGGCGGCCTTCTTTTTGCAGCCCTCGGAGCAGGTCATGTCGGCCAAGTTGACCTTAAAGACTTTGCCGTTCTCCAGGCGCAACACCAGCTGCTCACGCGGCGTGTCATATTCCTGGATACGCGCCTTGCCAAGCGGCGTATCGATAAGCGTCTTCTTTTTGGGCGCGCGGCTCTTAAAGTCCTTGTACGCCTCGAACTCGTAGCGCAGGCAGCACATCAAGCGGCCGCAGACGCCGCTAATCTTGGACGAGTTGAGCGGCAGGTCCTGCTCTTTTGCCATGCGAATCGAAACCGGCTCAAACTGTCCGCCAAAGCGCGTGCAGCAGAGCTCCTGGCCGCACTGGGCATAGCCGCCCACCAGGCGGGTCTCGTCACGCACGCCGATCTGGCGCATGTCGACGCGAATGTGCAGCGTCGAGGACAGGTCCTTGACGAGCTGACGGAAATCGACGCGCTCCTCGGCAGCAAAGTAGAACACAGCTTTCTCGCCGCCAAACAGGTACTCGACGCCGACCGGCTTCATCTCGAGGTCGAGCTCCTTGACCAGACGGCGGAAGTCGACCATGGCCTCGTCACCCTGGATAGCCAGGTCGTCGGCAAGCTGCAGGTCGATGTCGCTCGCTACGCGCAACACGGGCTTGAGCGGCTGGCCAATCTCGTCTTGCGGCACCTCGAAGGGATCGGCCGTGACCAGGCCGATCTCGGTTCCGCGCTCGGTGGAGCAAATGGCATAATCGGCCTCGAGGATATCCAGATCCTGCGGGTCGAACCACAGGTCGCGCGAGGCGTAGGTAAACTTAACGGGTACGACTAACGGCATTTCAGTGCCTTCCTGATATCGAACAGCATGACCTCGATGGCCAGCTGGGGAGTAACGTTTCTGGCGATGTTGCGCTCAGCGGTCGCGACTGCCTCAAGCGCCCGGGTGGCACCCGCAACATTCGTCGCCGCGGCAAGCCGCCCGATCGTGTCGCGCACGTCCTCGTTCACAACGTCTGCCGCCTCATCCTGAAGTGTCAGCAGCACGTCGCGCATGAGCGTCCGCGCGCTCGCCAGCGCTTCCATAATACCCGAACGCTCGCGCGCGTTGAGTTCGCGCTTGTTGCGGTCCTCAAGCTGCTTCAATGCTCCACGCGACAGGTAGTCGGCGTTTTGCTCGAGCACCTTTTCCTGCGTGGACTTGACCTCGGCGAGCGGCGCCTTGACGGCGACGATGAGCGACTTGGCGCGACTGAGCACATCGGCCTCGTCGGCGGCGATGAGCGAGTCGATGGCACGGACCATCTGGCGACGGGCGTCCTGGCGCTCGGCGCTCTTGAGAAACTCGATGCCACGCGTGGGGCTTCCCGCCACAGCGACGGCCATGCGGCAACGCGCAGGGTCCTGACCGGTGGCGCGGCTCACGGCCTGCGCAGCCACAGTGGGCGAAACCAGCCGAAACGGTACGCACTGACAGCGGCTCACGATGGTGGGCAGCATCACGTCGGCCGAGGTGCCCAACAGAATGAACATGACGCCCTCGGGCGGTTCCTCGAGCGTTTTGAGCAGCGCGTTGGCGGTGTTGGCGCGCAGCTGCTCGGCACGGTCGATGATGTAGACCTTTGCCTTGGCGCGGATGGGGGCCAGGGGCACGTCGTCGAGCAGCTCGCGGGTCTGCGCGATGAGGTAGCCCGTAGCGCTCTCGGGCGTGTAATAGTGCACGTCGGGATGCGTATGGCGGGCGACGCGTACGCAGCTGTCGCACGAGCCACAGCCGTCCTGCTCGCACAGGAATGCCTGGGCAAGCGCCCATGCGGCGTCGAGCTTACCGGCGCCGGGCGCGCCCAAAAACAGGTAGGCGTGCGATGCGCGACCGCTGGTGACGGCATTGGTCAAAAAGTCGCGCACGCGCTGTTGGGTGTCTAGCTTGGCCAGCAGACTTGCCTGAGCGGGGGCCATGCTACTCGGCCTCCTGGGCAAGCGCGGCGGCGACGGCATCCTGGGGGATGTCGAGACCGTACTCACGAACCAGCTCGACCGTCTGCGCGAAGACTTCCTCGATGGTCGCGGTGGCGTCGACGAGCTTTACGCGGTCTGGCTCCTCGGCAGCAATGGCACAAAATCCCTGATAAACGCGCTCCTGGAAGGCCATGCCCTTTGCCTCCATACGATCGGCCGCACCGCGGGCCGCCATGCGCAGCGCCGCCTGCTCGGGCGTGATGTGATAGACGAGCGTGAGCGCCGGATGCGTACCGGCGACAGCCAGGTTGTTGGCATCGCGCACCATCTGGCGGTCGAGGCCGTCGGCAAACGCCTGGTAGCAGGTCGTGGAATCGTAGAAACGGTCGCACAGAACCACCTTGCCGGCAGCGAGGGCGGGAGCTATGACCTCGTGCACCAGCTGGGCACGCGCGGCCTCGTAGAGCAGCAGCTCGCAGGTGTCGCCCATCGCCGTATTGGCGGGGTCGAGCAGCAGGGCACGAATCTTTTCGCTGATGGCAGTGCCGCCCGGCTCGCGCAGGCTCACAACCTGGTAGCCAGCGAGCTCGAGCGCACGGGCAAGCAGGCGCGCCTGCGTGGACTTGCCGGCGCCGTCGACGCCCTCGAGCGTGATAAAGCTATGTTGAGCGGGCTCAAAAGCCATGGGCGCAGCCCCTTCCTACAAGGCGCGTAAATGCAGATATATCAACCAAGCCATGATACCCCAGTGCTCGGTGCGTCCCCAATGGCTAAAGGTGCCTTTCCAAAGTTGCGGTGAAAGGAGTGGCAATGTCTCGGTATTGCGCCTCGTGCGGCAAGCTTCTTGCAGATAATGCCAAGTTCTGCACCTCGTGCGGTGCACCCGTTGAGCAAACAGTCGCGAGCGATAGCCAGCCCGCTTTTGAGCAGACCGGTTCCCTCGATACGCCGCAAGCCAAGGCGGACGACCCCCTCGCCTATCGACCCGACCCCGCCGCAAGCCCCGCGGCCGTCGAGACCACGCAGCGCATACCCGTCGCGAGCGGCTCGCCCCAACAGCAGCCGGCTCCCGCATACGCGCCCGCTTCGCCACAGACCCCCGCTCCCAAAAAGAGCGGCACCGGGCCGCTTATCGCCGTTATCGTTGTGCTGGTGGCGATCATCATCGCCCTGGTCATCTTCTTTGCAATCAGACCTTTCGACAACGCCGCCACGCAGACGGCTGCCGAGGTAGCTAAGCTGCACCATGACGTCGACGAAGATGACCTAAAGCCTCTCGGCGATCCCAACAGCCTGTACGACGATGATGACGATGACGACGAGGATGGCGGCGAAGCAACGCTCTCCGAGCAGAACCTCTACCGCCGACTGAGCGAATACTACGACTTGCTCGAAGACCTCGACAACTACGTCCGTGGCTGCGCGCAGAACTTCAACGGCAGCTATCTGGAAGAAGATCGCACCACCCGTCAAAATCTCGCCGACGTCGCCGAGCGCACAGAGGACACCATCGAGCAGTATTACGACATCGTCGAGGACCTGGACGTCCCGACGAGCTCTAAGAACTACAGTTCCTGGAAAGACATCGTTGCCCTGTATGACGACCTGGATCACCGCATTGACGCAATCTGTGATGCTTGGGAGATCAGCCTGAAATACGCCAAGCCTGCGGACCACAAGAATGAGATCGTGGCGCCGCTGTCGCGCGACAACGTGGCGGGCACCAATGACAATAAGTACCGCCTAGACTTTGAGGAGCGCTATCCCGGCGCCAAACCCGTCGAAGTGAACTAGCGCTTTGTCGTTCCCGAGCCGGCAGTTAGGGACGTTCCTAAACTGCCGGCAGAAAAGGAACGTCCCTAACTGCCGGTCAAAAAACGAGCGAGGATCGTGGGGTCCTCGCTCGTTTTTTTGGGCAATGTTTCGACTGCGCCGTTACTTGTCGGCGGCTGCTTTCTTGGTAGTCGACTTCTTCGCGGTCGTCTTCTTGGCGGCAGTTGCTTTCTTGGCCGTCGTCTTCTTGGCCGCCGTCGCCTTCTTGGCCGTGCTCGCCTTGGTCGTAGTCTTGCGGCCGCGGGCGGGCTTCTTCTCCTTGGTCGGGCAGTCCATGTTCACGCAGATGCGCCACGGGCCGCGCGCGGTGTTGACCACCACGATGGGGGCGCCGCACTCGGGGCAGGTCTCGCCCGTCGCCTCGAGCTTGCCACGCGCCGGCAGCGGATAGCTCACGCCGCAGTCGTCATAGTTGGTGCAGCGGATAAAGCGCTTGCCGCTCTTCTCGCTCTTGTGTGCGATCAGGTCGCCATGGCGTCCTGCCTCGGCGCACACCTTGCACTCGCCCACCTTAAGGTCGGGCTCGTAGTTGGTGGGGCATGTGGGGTTCACGCAAATCTCGAAAGCCTTTTGGCGGAACGGCTGGCACTTAATGCGCGGCGCACCGCATTCGGGGCACACAGCAGCCTCGCCCTCGAGCGGGCTCACCTTGACGCCGCTCGGCACCGGATAGGTCACATCGCAGTCGGGCCAGCCCATGCAGCCGATAAAGCTGCCGCGGGTCTTGGCGCTCGTCTTCATAACCAAGTCCTTGCCGCACTTGGGGCAGGCGCCCACGCGCGCATCGGCCGTGACGGCGTCGCTGATAGCATCGCCCAGTTCCTGCGTATGCTTGAGCAGCTCGTCGAGCACACCGGCCAGCAGCGCGCGCGAGTGCGTCACGACATGCTCTTCGGTGTCCTCGCCGCGCTCCACGCGGGTCATGTCGCCGTCGAGCTCGCTGGTCATATCGGGGCTCGTGATGCGCGGGGCAAACTGCGACAGTGCATCGATGATGGCGATGCCCAGCTGGCTCGGCTCCACGGGATCGTTTTTGAGATAGCGCACGGCGTACAGGCGCTCGATGATGCTCGCGCGCGTGGACTTGGTGCCCAGGCCGCGCTTTTCCATCTCCTGCACGAGCTTGCCCTGGCTGTAGCGTGCGGGCGGCTCGGTCTGCTTGGCCTCGAGCTTAATGTCGAACACGTCGACCGCATCGCCCTGCTCCAGCGGCGGCATCTGCTCGTCGCGCTTGAGTCCATACGGATACGCCTCACGGAAACCCGGGGTCACGAGCACATCGCCCGAAGCCACGAACGGCTCACCATTGACGTCGAGCTCGAGCTTGGTGTTCTCGATGGTCGCGGGACCCATGAGCGTTGCCAGGAAGCGACGAGCGATGAGGTCGTAGAGCTTGCGCTGGCCACCGTCGAGCGCGGACGGATCGCCCTCGCCCGTGGGATAGATAGGCGGGTGGTCGGTGGTTTCGACTTTGCCGCGCGTGGGCTTCATGGGGCCGGCGAGCACCTTTTTGCACACGGGCGCCAGCGCCGGGTTGATCTTTGCAAGGTCGCTCACCACGGCGCCCAGATCGAGCGTCGCAGGGTACACGGTATTGTCGACACGCGGGTAGCTGATGAGACCGGCCATGTAGAGGGACTCGGCGATGCGCATGGTACGCGCAGGTGAGATGCCCTCGGCTGCGGCGGCAGCCTGCAGCGAGGTGGTCGCAAACGGCGTGGGCGGCTGCTGCTTGCGCGAACGCTTGGTCACCGCGGCGACGGTTGCCGTCGCAACGCCGTCAACGTGGCCGTACGCCGCCTCAGCAGCATCCTTGTCGGTAAAGCGCGCCGTCTTGTGCGCAATCTTAAAGCGGTCGTCCTCGGCAGCACCCTGTGCGGCGCCCATGCCGCGGATCTGCCAATAGTCCTCGGGCACAAACGCCATGCGCTCGCGCTCGCGCTCGACCACCAGGGCAAGCGTCGGCGTCTGCACACGGCCGGCAGAGCGCACGTTACCAAAGCCGCCAAACTTGGCGAGCGTCAGGTAGCGCGTGAGCACCGCACCCCAAATGAGGTCGATGTGCTGGCGGCTCTCGCCGGCGTCGGCCAGATTCTGGTCGAGCGAGACGAGATTATCGAAGGCCTGCGTGATCTCGGCCTTGGTAAACGAAGAATACTGGGCGCGGGCGACCGGCAGGTCGGGCGCAACCTCGCGCACCTTGTTGAGGGCGTCCGAACCGATCAGCTCGCCCTCGCGATCGAAGTCCGTGGCGATGATGACACTGTCGGACTTCTTGGCGAGGTTCTTGAGCGAACGAATGAGTTCCTTCTCGGCCGGTAGCTTAATGACGGGCGCCCAGGTGAGGTAAGGCAGGCTCTCGAGTTTCCAGCCCTTGATTGAGATGCCATCGGCAAGAAACGGCTTGCGCTTGGTGTCGTAGGGCGGACGCGCCAGGCCATCGGGTATGTCGGCCGGCAGCATCTCGCCGTCCTCGGTGACCGAATACCAGCCCAGCTTTTTATCGAACAGCACGCTGTCGCAAAAATCGGGCGCTAGGATGTGACCGGCAAGGCCGATGGTCACGCACTCCTCGCCCTTCCACTCAAAACGGTAGATGGCGGTGTTGTACACCTTGTCCTTTTTGGGCTTGCCCGTGGACAGACGCTCGGCAATCTGACGCGCGGCGTCGTTTTTCTCGGCGATGATGAGCTTCAAAAGAGGCTCCTATCTCGTATCTCTGCGGCTACGCCCGCCCGTATGGCGGCCGACTTACGCCCTTGCTTGCTCAATCTGCCCGATGAGCCAATCGCACCAGGCATCCATGCCCTCGCCCTTGCGCGCGCTCACGGCAAACCGCGGCGCCTGCGGATTGAGGTCATCGAGTGTCTTAGTATACCTATCCATGTCAAAATCGAAAGCCGGGGCCACATCGACCTTGTTGAGCAGCTGCGCGCCGGCGTGCTGAAAGATGCCCGGGTACTTGATGGGCTTGTCGTCGCCCTCGGGCACCGAGAGAATCATGATGGACAGGTTTTCGCCCAGGTCAAAGTCGACTGGGCAGACCAGGTTACCCACGTTTTCGATAAAGATGACGTCGATGTTTTCCAGACCCACGGCCTGGTCGAACGCGTCAACGGCCTCCATGATCATGTTGCCCTCGAGGTGGCACAGGCCGTCCGTGTTGATCTGGATGGCAGGCATGCCGGCTTCCTTCATGGTGATGGCGTCGACGTCCGAGGCGATGTCGCCCTCGATGACGGCGCAGCGCAAGCCGGCCTTGTCGCGCAGGCGCTCGTTGGTGCCCAGAATCGTTGTTGTCTTACCCGAGCCGGGGCTCGACAAGACGTTGATCACGTAGGTGTTTGTCTCATTAAATCGCTGACGCAGCTGATCTGCCAGGCGCTCGTTGCGCGACAGGATCGGCGACGCGATATCAATCGTTTTCTCGGCCATACTCGGCGCTCCTTACTTCTACCATTTATACCCCGTCCCCAGGTTGCTGGCGGGCTAATCGTCGGGGGTCTCGATCTCGATACTTGCGATGTCGAGTTCGCGGCCGTGCAGCAGACGCACGTTGGAGCCGCCACACTGGGGACAGCGACAATGGAAACGGTCGTGATCAAAGACCTCGCCGCAGTCCAGGCACTCGCTTTGTGGATGGACCTCCTCCACGGCAAGCTCGCAGCCGCGCGTGAGCGGGTCCTCGTCGCGAAACGTCTCCCAGGCAAAGTCGAGCGCCTCGCGCACGACCTCGGTCATATCCCCGATACGCAGCGTTACCAAAACGGCGCGCGAGGCCCCCGCCCCACGCGCCGCGCGAATCACTGTATCGAGTATGCCGTTGACAATGCCAACCTCGTGCATACCGATTTACTCCTCGTCGTCCTCATCGTCCGAGAACAGGTCCAGACGGCTCACAAACAGGCCCTCCTTGCCCTCGCGCGCGGTAATGACCACACGGGCAATGGCAAGCGAAATCTCGTAGAGCGAGAGCAGGGCGCCGTACATAAGGCCCAGGGTGACGGGCGAGCCGTCGGGCGTGATCACAGCCGAACCCACGAGCAGGCCTACGTACACGTAGCGCCAGGCGCTGCGGAAGGCCGCGTAGGACACGATGTGGAAAACGGACAGGTAGAAGATGATGAGCGGCAGCTCAAACGCCACACCAAAGCCGATCATAAAGAGCAGCTCCATGTTGACGTAGTTCTCCAGGTCGGGCAGCGCCGTAGCGACGGCCGAGGTCTCGCCGATGAGCCACTCAAAGCCCGCGGGAATGATGATGAAGTAGCAAAAGATTGCGCCCAGGAAGAACAGCACCGTCGAGGCGAGCACCGTGGGCACGACCCACTTGCGCTCGTTGGGGCGAAGCGCCGGCAGGAAAAACGCCAGAATCTGCCAGATAATCATGGGCGTGCACATGACCACGGCCATCTTGATGGCCAGCGAGAAGCGCAAGCCAAAGCCGCCGAGTGTGGTGGTGATGTAGAACTTGCCATCCGGCACAAAGGAGCGGATGGGGTCTTCCAGGATGTCGAGCACCACGGGCGTGGCGAAATACAACACGATAGCTGCGGCAAACACCGAGACGACCACGATGGTCAGGCGGCGACGGAGCTCTCCCAGGTGATCGAAGAGCGGCATACGCGCAGGTCCGATAGGCATTACTCATCGCCTCCCTTCGGGGCAGCGGCGGCAGCGGCGTCGTCCTCGGCCTCGAGCTCGCGGGCGAGCTGGTCGACGACGGCCTTGCGCTTGCGGGGGCGACGGGCATAGAGATCAGCCGTCGTGGGCTCTGCCGGCTCCGGCTCGGGCTCTGCAGCAGGCTCGGGCTCGGGCTCGACGGCGGTATCGGCAGCAGCGGCAGGCTCGGCGCCCTCGCCCTCAGCAGCACCCTCGCTTGCAGCCTTCTCGGCGGCAAGGCGGGCGCGACGCTCGGCAAAGGTCTCCTTCTTGGCGGGCGCTGCCGTCTCGGCGGCATCCTCGTCCGCATCGGAATCGTCGTCGACGGCAGCCTTCTTGGGCTTGACCGGAGCCGACGCGGCCTCGCTCACCGGATCGATAATCTCGGACTGAACAACGGCCGTCATCTTTTCCTGCGTCTCGCGGAACTGACGGATGGCACGGCCGATCGTGCGGCCCATCTGCGGGAGCTTATCCGGGCCAAACAGCAAAAAGCCGAAGACCACGATGATCGCGAGCTCACCCTCTCCAATACCAAACACACATACCTCCAAGGCTCGATGTGAGTCGAGCCCGCACCGCGCCATTCGGCCGGAACTCGTCTATTCATTCGGTCAAGTATAGCGCCCGGACGCCAAAACGTCCGAGCGCATCACAAACATATGCCAAACGGCACGCCCTTTTGGGAGCAAAGACTATGCCGCGGTGATCGAAATCTCCTGGTCGACACCCAACAGCTGAACCACGCGCATCACCGGGGGCTGCACATTGGTGCAGCTAAAGCGCTTGCCGTGGTCGACCGCGTGGTGTGCGGCGCCCACGAGCACGCCAATGCCCGTCGAATCAATGTAGCTCACCTGGGCAAAATCGAGCTCAACGGCCTCGGTGGGCTGCTCGAGCGCCAGGTCGATAGCATTACGCAGGCTATCGGCGTTAGAGATATCGATCTCGCCGGTTACCTTAATGGTGTAGAGCTCTGGCGTGGGGTTGGTGGAAATACCCAAATCCATGTATATGCTCCTTTACGTATCGAAAGTGCGGATAGTACGGGAAGCCGCGCGTTAGGCGCGCTCGGCACGCGCAAGCTCGGCAGCGACGAGCTTAACGGCCAGCACCAGCACATCGAGCGCGGCCTCCAGGTCCTCGACCGTGGGATAGCTCGGCGCGATGCGGATGTTGGTGTCGCGCGGGTCCTTGCCATAGGGCCAGGTGGCACCGGCCGGCGTGAGCTTGACGCCCAGGTCGGCACAAAGCGCGGCGACCTTCTGGGCCGAGCCCTCGGGACCATCGAAGCTTACAAAGTAGCCGCCGCGGGGGTGCGTCCAGGTAGCACAGCCCGTGTCGCCCAAGCCCTCGGTGAGCTTGCGCTCGACGGCCTCAAAGCGCGGACGCAGGAACTCGGCATGCTTTTTCATGTGCTCCTTGACCGCCTCGATGGTGGGAAGGAAGCGCACGTGACGCAGCTGGTTGAGCTTGTCGGCGCTGATGAGGCCGGCCTTCAGGCGCTTGGAGAACTCGGCGATGACCGCGGGGCTCGCACCGATAAAGCCGATGCCGGCGCCCGGGAAGGTGATCTTGGACGTCGAGGCAAAGGCCACCACGCGGTCCTCGGTGCCCGCCGCGCGAGCGAGGTCAAAGATGTTTGCGAGCTCGTCGGTCTCGTCGTACAGGTCGTGCACGCAGTAGGCGTTGTCCCAGAAGATGCGGAAATCGGGCGCGGCCGTGGGCATCTCGACCAGACGGCGCACAGTGTCCTCGCTAAAGGTGATGCCCGTGGGGTTGGAATACTTGGGCACGCACCAGATACCCTTGATGGAATCGTCGGCGGCAACGAGGCGCTCGACCTCGTCCATGTCGGGGCCGTTGTCGGTCATCGCGACGGGGACGTTCTCGATGCCCAAGTCGGCGGTGATGCCAAAGTGGCGATCGTAGCCGGGAACGGGACACAGGAACTTGACCTTCTTGCCGTCGTGCGCGGCCTCGTAAGCCTCCCAAGGCTCGCTGCCGCACGAGCCGCAACGCCAGAACATGCCGGCGATGTCGTGCTCAATCAGCAGGCTCGACGAACCCAGTACGAGCGTCTGCTCGGCGGGACAGCCCAGGAACTCCCCTGCCAACTTGCGTGCCGAGGGAATGCCCTCAAAACAGCCGTAGTTGGAACAATCGACGTTGCCGTCGTGCAGATCGGCGTCGGCATTGAGGATATCGAGCATGGGGCGCGAGATGTCCACCTGGGAGGGCGACGGCTTGCCGCGCGCCATGTCGAGCGCCAGGCCCTTGGCCTTGACCTCGGCGACCTCGGCTTTGAGCGCCTCGATGGCGGCATCGAGTTCGGTGGTTTCCATCTTCTGGTAGATCGTCTGCATGGGGTGCGACCTTTCGCGAAGCGGTACGTTGCAGTTCGTCTAAGTATAGACCGCCACCGCCGCAACGTTATGAAGCCGTGATAGATTAAGTACATCGCAATAAATTACGAATCGCCGCGCATGCCGGCGTGGGGCGCCCAAGGAGGCACTATGGAGTACGGATCGTTCCAGGCCGAAGAATTCGGCGACCTGCAGCGCCTGGTCGACGGACTATTTTACGACCGCCACGCCATCGACCGCCTGGATCTGATCGTGCAGGCCGAGATCTTGGACCTCGCGCCCGACCTCATGGAAATCGTCAACCTTTTGCCGCCCGGCTACTACGACCGCCAATCGCTTTGCGACCAGCTCAACTCCGCCTTGGCCGCCCACGGCTGGGGCGCCGTCTACGGCACCGTGGAATAGCCCTAGTCATTTAAGAACGTCCCCAATGACTAAAACGCCGCTTGCGATGGTGTTCACAGGCGGCGTTTTCAAACTTGTATGTGCTTTTACTCGCCCTTGGGCGCGGGATGCTTGCGGACCACGCTCATGTAGATCATGCCGAGCACGGCCGCGGTGACCGAACCGGCAAGAATAGCGGCCTTGGCAGCCAGAACCTCAAACTGAGCCGTCGGGAAGGCAAGGCCACTGATGAGGATCGACATGGTAAAGCCGATACCGCCCAGAATGCCCACACCGGCAATCATGTGCCAGTTGACATTGTGCGGCAGCTCACAGACCCTAAACTTAACCAGGGCAAACGTCATGCCAAAGATGCCGATCGGCTTGCCCAGCAGCATGCCAAAGTACACGCCGAGCGTCACCGGGTCGGTGAGCAACGTGCTCATATCCACGCCCACTAGGCGAACCTGCGCGTTCACGAACGCAAAGATCGGCAGGATCACAAAGTTGACCGGCGTGGAGATCAGACGCTCCATGCGGATGAGCGGCGGGGTCACGCGGTGCATGACGCGCTCGACCTTGGTGGTCGAGACGGTAAAGTCATGCTGGCCCAGGATGTGTGCCTCGTCGTCGTAGCGGTCATCGAGCAGCGGCAGGCACTCGCCCAACCAATCGGTGAGGCTATCGAGCTTAACGCCGCACTTGGCCGGAATGGTGAAGGCCAGGATGACGCCGGCGAGCGTAGCGTGCACGCCGCTCTTGAACATGCAGAACCACAGCAGCAGGCCCAGTACCGAATACGGGGCAAGGCGGTAATGCTGCGTCTTGTTGAGCCACACGAGCGCGCAGGTCACAAGCGCGGCGGCGCCCAACCAAAACGGATTGGGGCTCTGACCGTAGAAAATGGCGATGGCGGCGATGGAGATGAGGTCGTCGGCGATGGCAAGCGTCGAGAAGAACACGCGCACGCCGTTGGGCACGCGATTGCCCAAAAGCGACAGCACGCCCAGCGCAAAGGCAATATCGGTTGCCATGGGGATGGCCCAACCGTTGCGGGCGCCGGCATGGTTAAAGATCAGGTAGATGCAGGCGGGAACGACGACGCCGCCCACGGCCGCCAGCATGGGAAGCATGGCCTGGCGCGGGTTCTTGAGCTCGCCAACTGTCATCTCGTACTTAAGCTCAATGCCCACGAGTAAAAAGAAGATCGCCATGAGGAAGTCGTTGACGAAAAGCTCGACGGTGAGACCGGCCGTCAGGTTGCCCAGACCCACATACAGCGGGGTCTCCAAAAAGTGATGGATAGCCTCGTAGGCATCGGTGTTGGCGCAAATGACGGCGGCGATGGCGGCGAAGACCATGACGGCGGCGGAAATCGTGCCGTTCTCGGCGATGCGCTCCCAAATGTCGTGGCGCTCAAAACGCTTGCGCTCACGAACGTTGAACAGCTGCTCGGGTGCTGCCATGGGCGGCTCCTTTCACGGGAAGGTTCCCGTCTTAAAAAAGCACGGCCCGCCCAAGTGGCGGCGCCGCGCTCTAACGTATTACGCTTGCATCTAGCCTACCCTGCACGACAAGCACGCAGGCGTGGCCGAAAAGCGGAACCACAGGTTGAACATTATTTGCTCAACGGCGCGGGCACGCCTGTCCAAGAGACGACGCGGAGCCGTGCACAAAAAACGACCGGAGCGCGGGGCGTCCGCGATCCGGTCGTGGCGTTTGGTCAACTAAACCTAGCAGGCGGCCATGATGGGGGCAGCGACCTGCTTCTTACGGGAGAGGACGCCCGGCATCCAGACGCCGTCGTGCTCGTCGGCAATGCCCAGGCCCTTCTGAGCGGCCTCGGTCTCGCCCTCGAGCAGGACCTGCGAGCCCTCCTCCATGATGTCGGTGATGCACAGGACAATGCCGTCGGCACCCTTCTCGGCGGCGTAGGCGCGCATGGCCTCGCGAATCTCGTCGATCATGCCGAGCGCACGGGTCTTGTCGACGGTCTCGTACTGGCCGATGAGCAGCTTCTTGCCGGCGGGCTCAAACATCTTGATGTCGTTGCCGACCATCTCGGCTGCGGTGAAGGAGCCGGACGGACGGGTGAGGAAGACCTCCATGCCAAACTTGACCGGGTCGACGCCCACCTGCTCGCCGAGCTTGGCGGCGACGGCACGGTCGACATCGGTGGTGGTGGGGCTCTTGAGCATGAGCGTGTCGGTCATCATGGCCGAGAGCAGCAGCTTAGCCTGGACGTCGGAAAGCTCAACGCCGAGCACGCCGGCGAGCTTGGTGACGATGGTGCAGCTGGAGCCCCAGGGCAGGCAGATGTAGTGCAGCGGGCCGGCGGTCTCGAAGTCGCCGATGCGGTGATGATCGACAACGCCAAAGACCGTGGCGTCCTTAAGGCCGGCGACGGACTGGGCAGACTCGTTGTGGTCGGTGAGGACGACGAGCTGACCGGCCTCGACGGACTCGATCACGCGGGGCTCGGCGATGCCGGCGTCGGCGAGCAGCTTGGCGGACTCGGCCGGAAGCTGACCAAGGGCGCAGGCCTCGTAGGTGTTGCCGGCATACTCAACCTGGTTGAGCAGCTGGGACAGGACGACGGCGCTCATGATGGCGTCGTTATCGGGGTTCTGGTGACCAAAGACAAGAACGTTTGCCATGGATATCCTCCACTTGATATGTGTACTTGGACGTAGCTATGGTAGCACGCCGATGCCGAGCCTTCGCAGACGGAAGGGTCACGGCATATTTTGGGGCAGGCATGGGGGCCAAGACTGTCCCTTTTGCACCGTGTTGGTGCAAAGTAACCTGACCCCCTTGCACCAGCTATTTACCGGCGGCGCGCAGGGCTACGTAGGCGGCGCCGATGATGCCGGCGTCGTTGCCGAGCGAAGCGACCTTGATGGGCGTCTCGCGCGAGGCGGAAAGCGCGTAGCGCTGGAAGTGCTCGCGGACCTTGTCGAGGTAGACATCGGCCGAAGCGGACGCGCCGCCACCGATCAGGAACATCTCGGGGTCAACCACGTTAGCAATAAGCGCCAGGGCACGGCCGAGATAGTCGGCCATGGTATCGGCAGCTGCCAGCGCGAGCTTGTCACCCTCGCGGCAGGCCTGGAACACGTCCTTGGAATCAGAAGGCCCGGTGAGCTCGATGGGCTCGACGCCCGCCTTCTTGCACTCAGCAAGGTAGTCGCTCACCACGCCAGTGG
Source organism: Collinsella aerofaciens (assembly GCF_040910245.1). Taxonomy (GTDB): domain Bacteria; phylum Actinomycetota; class Coriobacteriia; order Coriobacteriales; family Coriobacteriaceae; genus Collinsella. The sequence continues at coordinate 77,319 of NZ_JBDGAY010000005.1, read as the reverse complement.
CGCTGGAATACTGCTCCAGATGGCCATGGCCGCCACAGCCGCAGGTGCGCTCCTCAGCCGGGTTCAGGCACATGTGGCCAATCTCACCGCCAGCACCCACAACGCCCGATACCACGTCGCCGTTAACGATAACGCCGCCGCCCACACCGGTACCGATGGTGACCATCACCACGTTCTGTACGCCCTTGGCAGAGCCGAGCCAGGCCTCGCCCATGGCAGCGGCGTTGGCATCGTTCTCATACTTAACGACCGCATCGGGGCAGTGCTTTTGAATGGCGATCCTCAGCTCGGGCAGGTTAATGGCAATGTTGGCCTTGACTTTGGCATCGCCCGACGCCGGGATGGGGCACGGAACGGCCAGGCCAATGCCTGCCACAAAGGCGCGCGGAATCTGCGCCTTGGCGACCACCTGGTCGATAGCCTCGGTCACCGCGGCAAAGCCTGCGGCGTCAACGATGGGAGGCGTGGGCACACTGGCCTTGGCCAGCAGGTTACCGTCCTCGTCGAACAGACCCTCCTTAACCGAAGTGCCGCCGACGTCAATGCCGATGTAGTACTGCTTAGGTTCCATGAGAGCCCACCTTTCTCGTTTAAACATTGCCTGTATGGTACCGCTCCCAAGGCAAAAACCTACCAAAAAGAGACAGGTTTGTTTTGGCAGGTTTTATCTGGGGTAACGCAATTGGCTGCCCAACAGGCCGCGCAAGACCATCCCCAAAAATAAAGGCGCCGGGAGGCGGAGGCTCCCGGCGCCCGTCAAAGGGACTATGTTGTCTGTTGGACCGCACGGTCCGTCGCGGCGATAACGCCGACTAGGCCTGAAGTGCCTGCAGCTGCTTGTGAACCTCGATGAGCTCCGTCGCCATGACGCGCATGGTCTCGGTGCCGGCCATCTGGTCCTCGGCATGCAGCAAAATCAACGGGGCCTCGCCGTTACGCTCGCCGTTGGCCTCCTTCTTCAGAAGCCCCATGTGAACATCGTGGCCACCGTTATAGGCCTCGTCGCCCTGCTTGATAAGCTCCTCGGCGGCGTCAAAATCGCCCTCCTTGGCCTTTTGCACGGCATTGATGTACATGCTCTTGGCGGTACCGACGTAGCTGATGATCTCAAAGCAGGTCATCTGCAGTTCGTTCATATCCTCCATGCAGAGCACCTAGCCCATCACGCTGACGCAGTGGTCGATGATGCCGGCAGCGTTCATGCGGCCGTAGTCGACCATGTTGATAACCTCGACCGGGAAGCGGCCGGCGGCCTCCTTCTCAAAATCGCCCTTGGTGTAGCCGATCTGCGGACCAAGCAGCAACATGTCGCACTCGTCCAGGTGATCGTGGGCCTCGTTCATGGGACGAGCCTCGACCTCAATATCCAGACCACGGTTTGCAACCTCGGCCTGCATCTTCTGGACCAGCAGGCTCGTGGACATACCGGCATTGCAGCAGAGCATGATCTTCTTCATGGTTTCCTCCTTATAACTGCGCGGCGCGCAGACGACAACTGGTTTTATTCCTTGCGGCTATTGTGCCCACCCCCCTGCATCTTTACACAAGGGAGAGAGCTGCGGGCACCGGCACCGCGTACCGGCGCCCGCAAAGGTGAAAGGGACGAACGTTAGGCGTTCTACTCGGCGAAAGCCTCCTGCTTGGCGATTGCCTTCTCGGAAATCTTCATAAAGGGCAGGTAGACGGCCATGCCAATGACAATCTCGATAGCCTGCCACACGCCGGCGCGCCAGTCAAAGCCCGTAGCGAGCAGGGCATTGATGACGGGAGGCATGGTCCAGGGCACCTGGGCGATGCAGGGGCTGATGATGCCTGCGCAGGTAAGGCCATAGGTGATGCCGATGAACAGATCGGGAAGAAGAACGAACGGGATCATGAGCGGCAGGTTGTACACGATGGGGTAACCGTAGATAACCGGCTCGTTGATGTTGAACAGACCAGGCAGGATAGCCATCTTGGAAACGGTCTCGGAAGCCTTGTTCTTGGAGAACAGGAGCGTGTCGAGCAGGAGCATGAGGGTGCAGCCCGAGCCGCCGATGAGGGCGAAGCTGTTAACGATCTGCATGTTCATGTAGTGATCGGGCTGGATGGTGCCACCGGCGGCAAAGGTAGCCATGTTGTCGACGATGAGCATGGTCAGGATCGGCTCGACGGTAGCGCCAGAGATGGTGGACTGGTGAATACCGACGCAGAACAGCAGGTTAGCAAGGGTGTAGATGAGGATAACAGCCCACGGACCGGCGTTCATGATGCTCTTGAGCGGGTTGGAGATGCACGTGGAGATGATGGTGCACAGATCGGTGCCGGCGCACACGGCGAGCAGGGCTGCGGCAAGAGCGAAGACCGCGAGGTTAAGCAGCATCGGAATCATGACGTTGAAGGAGTTGGAGACCGCGGGAGGCACGCCCTCGCCCAGCTTAACCTTGAGCTTCTCGACGCCAGAAATCTTGATGAAGAGCGAGACGGAAAGCAGGGCGATGATAATAGCCGAGAACAGACCGTTGGTGCCGGTGTTGGCAGTCGAAAGGGCGCCCGTGACCTCGGTGGAGGTGATCTTGTCGGTGAGCAGTGGGCTCGTGGCGGCAAGCGAGGCGGTGATCTGCTGCGGCATCATGATGACGAAGGCAGAGATGGCGACGACCACGCAAGCGAGCGGGTTATCGAAACGCTTGTTCTTGGCGAGGCTGTAGCCAATCAATCCGGCCAAGATAATGGCAGAGACGTTGAGGGTGCCCAGCGTAATTGCCGAGCCCCACGTCTGAAGGTTGGCAAGGCCCGCCGCATCGAGCGGGAACAGAGGGAACACGACGTTGTTAATAAGAACCGCGATACCCGCAAGGATATAGAGCGGCGTGATGGTCGCGAAGGCGTCACGCAGGGAACGCAGGTGAACCTGGTTTCCCACCTTCGCAGAGACCTCGGCAAACTTGTCGAGGAAGCTCTTTCCGTTGTCACTGGCCATGATTGCTCCTAACTTTCAAATCCGGCCTTTTCCTATGCGCACGGTGGTCTGTCGCCCTCTGCCACCAGATGTGCCATGTGTTGCGCGCGGCGGCGCGCGGTCTGGGCGTTCGCCCGGTCGCTAATCAACCACGTGGGTCGTGGCGACCTGTTTGAGCCAGGCCGCCGACTTCTTAAGACGGCGCTTATAGCCGTCCATGAGATCGACCTCGACAAAGCCGTAACGATTCTTAAAGGCATTGGCCCAAGACCAGTTATCGATGACGGCCCAGTAGTGATAGCCCCGGCACTTGGCGCCCTCGTCGATGGCCTTGGCCACCCACTCCAGGTGCTGACGTACAAAGTCGACGCGGTAGTCATCCTGGATGGTTCCTTCGGCGTCACGGTTCTTGTATTCGTCCATGATGCCGATGCCGTTCTCGGAAACGAACCACTCAAGATCGGGGTAGTTCTTAGCGCAGTCCATGCCAAAGTCGTAGAGGCCCTGCGGGTAGATCTCCCAGCCGCGGCTCTCGTTCATAACGGCGTCGGGCCATACGTACTCGTCGGCAAAGTGCGGCAGGCCGTACTGGTCGACCTTGCTCGCCGGCGCCTGAACACGCGTGGGGTGGTAGTAGTTGCAGCCGAGCCAGTCGACAACACCCTGCTTGAGGATCTCTTGGTCGCCGGCGCGGAACGGGAGCTTAACGCCGCCCTCGGCCAGGCTGTCGAGCACGTCGGCAGGAAGCTCGCCCTTGGTGATGAGGTCGAGCCACCAGCGGTTGTTGATGCCGCTGGTCATGCGCACGGCCTCGAGGTCCGCCTCGCTGGGGTTCTCCTTGGTGTAGACCGGGGTAAAGCAGTTGATCATGCCGATCTTGGCATCGGCGCGAATAGCGCCCTCGTCATAGGCGCGACGATAGTTGGCCACGGCCAGCGCGTGCGCCAGCGAGATGTGATACTGCACGGTGCGGGCGCGGTTGAAGTCGTGGAGCTGCGGGAACCACACGCCCTCCTGATAGCGCTGCTCGGGCTCGACGATGGGCTCGTTAAAGGTGAACCAGTACTTAATCTCCTGGCCAAACTCGTGGAAGGCGACGTCGGCGTAATGTGCGTAAGCCTCGACAACCTCACGGCTCTCCCAGCCGCCACGGTTAAAAAGGTAGGTGGGCATGTCAAAGTGGTACAAGTTGACAAACGGCTCCAGGCCGGCTTCGCGAGAGGCGCGGAACAACTCGTGATACCACGCGGCGCCTTCCTCGTTGAGGTTGCCGTCGGCATCGAGCAGACGGCTCCACTGGATGGAAGTGCGATAGGTATCCAGGCCCAAGTCCTTCAAAATGCGAAGGTCTTCCTGGTACTTGGCCATAAAGTCATTGCCGGCGTAAGAGCCAACGCAGTTGTAGAACGAGCCCAGATCCTGGATGGACCAGGTGTCCCACAGGTTCTCGAGCTTGCCGCCCTGGTTCCACTGACCCTCAGTCTGCGGGCCGGACATAGCAGCACCAAAGAAGAAGTCGTTGGGCAGCTGATACTGTGCCATCAAAGTCCTCGCTTTCGTGTTCTAGAGCTTCCGGTTGGAGACGGGTTTGCTTTGGCAGGTTATCCGGCGCGGGCGCGCACCGGTCATACCGATATCCAACCCGCCAAAACAAAACCGTCCCCAAACGGTCGATCCTGTTCTGCGGAAAGATTCCGTTCGTTGCTTAAACTATAGCGCTCTAATTCTAAAAGTAAAGCGTCTTTTTCTTTTTTCTTTCTCGAGCTTCTTAGATAAAGGTTATATGGGTGCCTTGTTAAGGGTTATACTTACTTGCGTATTGATATATGTCGGAAAGGAGGTTCCTTGATTCCCAAATACGAGGCGATAGCTGCAGATATTCGTCGAAGTATTGGGGATGGCGCTCTTAAACCGGGCGACAAGCTTCCCACCGTCGTTGAGTTCTGCGAGCTCTATAGCGTTTCAAAAATCACCGTCAAACGAGCTATTGAACAAATCACCGAGGAAGGTCTTATTACCAGCCGACGCGGATCGGGTACCTACGTTAAGGACACGGCGGGACTTCCCGGCCAGGCGTTTTTCCAGGGCAAAAACGACCGTGCCCAGGGTTTTTCGTATGAGCATCGCGGGGAGAAGGTGACCTCGGTGGTCTACGATTTCTCGATCGTTAATCCACCGGCGGACATCGCAGCCCAGCTGGGAATTGCCGAGGATGACTTTGCCTATCACGTCGTGCGCGTGCGTCAGGCCGATGAGAAGCCCATCGTTATCGAGTACACCTACATGCCCCTCGAGCTGATTCCAGGCCTTAAAAAGAAGGACCTGTACGGATCGGTCTACCGCTTCATCCGCGAGCAATGCGGGCTAAAGATTTCGAGCTTCCACCGTACCATTCGCGCCGTGGCAGCAACCGAGGAAGAAGCCGAGCGTCTGGACACCAAACTTGGCTCTCCCCTGCTCGAGCTCACCCAGATTGGTTTTTTGGACAGCGGCGCCGCCTTTGAGTATTCGGTCTCGCGCAACGTTGGCGACCGCTTTGAGCTGCACAACGTAACGTTGGCATAGGTTTTTGTAGTCACGCGGGCGCTCGTTTTGAGCTGTTTTGTGCAACGCCCGCGCAACATGATGGGGGTATGAATATGTCCGATTTGATTAAACTGACGCCGATCTTCCACGAGAAAATCTGGGGTGGCCGCCAGCTCGAAACCGTATTTGGTTACGACATTCCCGAAGGTCCCATCGGTGAGTGCTGGGCCATCTCGGCCCATCCCAACGGTGACTGCCAGATTGCGGAGGGCCCGTATGCAGGCCACACGCTTTCATGGCTGTGGGCCGAGCACCGCGAGCTCTTTGGCAATTGCGAGGGCAAGGAGTTCCCGCTGCTCATTAAGATTCTGGATGCCAAGGACGACCTTTCAATCCAGATTCATCCCAACGACGAGTACGCCGCCGAGCACGAGAACGGCAGCCTGGGCAAAACCGAGTGCTGGTATGTACTGGACTGCGAGCCCGGTGCCACGATCATCGTCGGCCAGCGCGCGCATGACCGCGCCGAGGCTGCACAGATGATCGAGGAGGGCCGTTGGGACGAGATGCTCAACGTGCTGCCGATTCACAAGGGAGACTTTTTCCAGATCGACTCCGGTACCGTGCATGCCATCAAGACCGGCACGCTCATTTTGGAGACGCAGCAGTCGAGCGACGTGACGTATCGCCTGTACGACTACGACCGTCCCGGCACCGACGGAAAGCTGCGCCCGCTGCACATTGAGCAGAGCCTCGACTGCATCGACTTTGATGCTCAGGCTCCGACCGACGGCACGGTGACCGCGCCCGAGGTGGACGGCGTGACCGAGCTCGAGTCCAACCCCTGCTACACCGTCGATCGCGTGCGCGTCAACGGCAGCAAGACCCTCGACCAGCGCTGGCCCTTCATGTGCCTGTCGGTCATCGACGGCGAAGGCACCGTCTGCGGCGACCCCGTCCACAAGGGAAGCCACCTGCTGGCCCCGAACACCGTCAGCTCCATCGACCTCGAAGGCAAGATGGAACTGATCATCAGCCACCTCTAGGTCGCAACAACAACCAAAACGCAACAAGGGGCTCCCCCGTCCACCAGCGGAGGGCCCCTTATCCATATATATCAGCCCACCCGGCTCTCCAGATCAAAAAAGCGGACGAGCAGAGCGACGTTCGCAAGCAACGTTACCCAAGGACCTGGGCGGGCGTATGGGGCAACATCGATCGCGAGTTCCGCACGCAAAGGAGAGCACTTAATGTGCTCTCCGTCTTGCGCAGGACTGCCCGAGCAGGCGATGTTGCCCCATACGCCCGCCCAGGTCCGCCGGGATCACGACAGCTTGACGATCGGTGCAAAACCTTTCATTAGCTTTTTGGTCTGGCCGGTCTTTTCAAATTGAACCTCGATCATGTCTCCGGCGACCGAGATCACGGTGCCCGTGCCAAAGGTCTTGTGGCTCACGGTATCGCCTGCGGCAAAGTCCTGCGACGCGCTAGCGCGATCGACCTTGCGCTCCACTGTCGGCGACACCTTAGATGACGGCTTTTTGGCTCGCGGCGCACCCGAGCCAAAGGTCGAGGCAACACGGCCGGCGTCGGGCGAGACTCCACGATGGCGCTCGGTCCCATAGCTGCTGCCACCAAAGAAGTCGTCAAAGCTCGATCCGCCGCGCGAACCGGAACCGCCGGTCGAGCGCGTATGCGAACCGAACACCTTGCCGCCGTACATATCCGAGCCCATACCCGAGCCAAAGGTGCCGTGACGGTCGCCGCGTTTCTCCCAGCCCGTGCCCTCAAAACCGGCAGAACCGATGCCGCTAAACTCGATATCCTCAAACGGAATCTCGTTGAGGAAGCGCGAGCGCGGGTTGGCAGAAGTCGAGCCGTAGGTGCGACGCGTGGCAGCATAGGTCAAGAACAGGCGTTTACGGGCGCGCGTGATGGCGACGTAGGCCAGGCGACGCTCCTCCTCGAGCTTGCCCGGATCATCGCTGCCGCCAAAGTCGTGCACGTGCGGGAAGATGCCCTCCTCCATGCCGGCCACGAACACCGCCGGGAACTCCAGGCCCTTGGCTGAGTGGATGGTCATCATGGTGATGGCATGCGTCTCGCCTGCCAAAGAATCCAAGTCGGAGCGCAGGGCAAGCCACTCCATGAGAGCCGGCAGTGCCTTGCAGGTAAGCGGACCGTAGGTGCGCTCGATCTCGTCGGCATGCACGGCACCCGCCGGCATCTCCGTCGGCGCGGCATAGGCGTTACCCGCGATGGCGGCGGCCAGGGCATCCTGCGGAGACAGCGCCGGAGCGGCTAGGCTATCGAGCGGGTTGGAACCAGCGGCGTCGCGAGCGCCGACCAGCGCCTCAAACGAGGATGCCGGGGCGGACGGTCCCGGCTCGGGCGCGGGCGCACTCACCACGACGGGCTCGGGCTCGGCGCTGACAGGCACATCGGCAACACCGGCAGCGCGCAGCTCTTCTAGGCTCTCGAGCGTACCCTCGATATCCTCGTGCGTCTCCTCAAATTCGGCGGCGACGCCCAGGAATTCCTGGATGTTCTCGGCGCGGCTCTCGGACTCCATGGTGCCCTCGGCGCGGAAGGCCTGCAGCAGGCCCGTCTTGTCGACAATCATCTCGACGACGTCCTTGAGCTCGCCGTCCATGCGACGACCCTCGCGCACCAGCGACACAAAGCTCGACAGGCCGTTACGCACCTTGGCGCTAAACATGCCTGTCTCGGCTGTTGCGATCTCGCAGGCCTGAAAGAACGAGCAGCGGTTGTCGCGTGCCAGCTGCTCAATCTTTTGAATCGAGGTGGAGCCGATGCCGCGGCGCGGCGTGTTGATGACGCGCTTGACGCTCATCTCGTCGGCCGGGTTCACGATCATCTTGAGGTAGGCCATGACATCGCGGATCTCGGCACGGTCGAAGAATCGCGTGCCACCCACGATTTTGTAGGGCACGCCCGCACGCAGGAACATATCTTCGAGAATACGCGACTGGGCGTTGGTGCGATAGAACACGGCGATGTCGTCGTAGCTCGTGCCTTTGGCATGCAGTTTCTCGATCTCGCCGGCAATCCAGCGGCCCTCGTCGCGCTCGTCGCTCGCCTGGAAGGCCTGGATCTTCTCGCCATCGCCCTCGGCCGTAAACAGGCGCTTATCCTTGCGCTGCGAGTTGTGGCGAACCACGGCGTTGGCGGCGCTCAGGATATGGCCCGTGGAGCGGTAGTTCTGCTCCAGCTTGACGGTCTTGCAGTTTTTAAAGTCCTTCTCAAAGTCCAGGATGTTGGTGATGTCGGCGCCGCGCCAGCTATAAATGGACTGATCATCGTCGCCTACGACCATGAGATTTTGGTACTTGGCGGCCAATAGATTGGCGATCTCGTACTGGACGTGGTTGGTGTCCTGATACTCGTCGACGCTAATGTAGCGGAAACGCTCTTGGTACTTATCGAGCACCTCAGGGCGGGTGCGCAGCAGCTCGAGCGTGCGCACGAGCAGGTCGTCGAAGTCCATCGCGTTGGCGGCGCGCAGGCGGCGTTCCAGCTCCAGGTAGACCTGCGCGGCCTTTTTGTCGTTGGGGCTATCGGCGGATTTGAGCATGTCCCCGGGGCCGATCATGGCGTTTTTGGCCGAGCTGATCTTGCTGCGGATCATGTTGATGGGGAACTGCTTTTGCTCGATACCGAGCGCCTGCATAATGTCACGCACCATGCGCTTTGAGTCATCGTCATCGTAGATGGTGAACTGACCGGTGTAGCCCAGCAGGTCGGCGTCCTCGCGCAGCATGCGAACGCACATGGCATGGAAGGTGCACACCCACATGCCGCGGGTACCGCTGGGGATGAGTGCCGCCAGACGCTCACGCATCTCGGCCGCGGCCTTGTTGGTAAACGTGATGGCAAGAATCTGCCAGGGCTTAACGCCCAGGTCGCCGAGCATATGGGCGATGCGGAAGGTCAAGACGCGGGTCTTGCCCGAGCCGGCGCCGGCGAGCACCAGCAGCGGGCCCTCGGTGGTCAGGACCGCCTCGCGCTGGGCGGGATTAAGGCTGTCGATGTCGACGAGCGGCTTGGCGGGTTTGGGTGCCGGCGCGGGAGCGTCATAGATGTCAAGCGGGACGAGCTCGGGCTCCGGCACTGCAGGGGCAACATATGCATCGAGCGGCACGGGTTCCGGCGCGGGCGGCACGGGCACCGCGGCGTTCTTTTCCCAGGGCAGGGGCTGGGTCATGGGCGACTCCTCATCTGACGGACGGCGCGCCTGCGGGCGGCGCCATAGTTTGAGCCGTACCAGTATACCGAGCCGCGCGGACACCGACGCAAATCACACCACGACTCCGTGCGCCACCACCACCCAAGCATCACCAAATAAGTTGCGGTGAAATAGTTCCTGAAACCAGCCTTCTGGCCCCCAAACAGGAACTATTCCACCGCAACTTCGATTGGCTCGGAGGGATAGAATGTCTACCATTTCTACCCCGTCCCCACATGGCAGGAGGGTTGCCGTGAAGCATAGGGTGCTCTATTACATGGTCGATGGTTCGACCGAGGCGGGTCAGGCGGCGCTCGGCACAATCGAAGGTGGCGATCAGATTGAGCTGGTGGGCTGCGCGCACGAGCCCAATGTCTGCCCCACCGTCGAGCAGCTGGCAGGCTGCGAGGGCTTTGTCGGCGAGTTCGGCCCCGTCGATGATGCATGTGCCGACGCCATGGCCGCCACGGGGATGCGCATTGTCTCGAACATGTCTATCGGCCTTAACCACGTTGCCGTCGAACTCCTAGCCTCTCATGGCATCACCGTCACCAACTGCCCTGGGTACTGCTCAGACGACGTCGCTCAACACACCATCGCTTTGATGCTTGACCTGATGCGCCAAGTTACGTTTCTTAACCGCGATGTGCGTGACGGCGTTTGGAATCCACTTGCCGGTTATACCATGCACCGCACGCAGGGTCGCACACTGGGGCTTGTCTTTTTTGGCAGCATCGCGCGTGCCGTGGCGCCCATCGCACAAGCGCTTGGCATGAAGGTGCTGGTGTGGGCGCCGACCAAGAGTGCAGAAGAGCTCGCTGCGGCAGGCTGTGCCAAAGCACAAACGCTCGATGAGTTACTCGGCACATCGGATATCGTCAGTCTGCACTGTCCCCTGATTCCAGAGACCGAAAAACTCATCGGCAAGCGCGAGCTTGCACTCATGAAGCCCACGGCATTTTTGATTAACACGGCCCGCGGGCCCATCGTGGATGAGGATGCCCTGGTCGCCGCGTTGAACGAGGGCATCGCCAGCGGTGGCACGCGCGGCATCTGCGGCGCCGCGCTCGACGTACTCGCCGACGAGACCGCGCCCAACCAGGCCCTGATCGCGCATCCGCGCTGCATCGTCACACCCCATTGCGCCTACAGCACGCAGGAAGCCTACGACACCGTCCGTCGCATGTCGCTACAGGCCGTAGTAGACAAGCTCGTCTTTAACCGCAAGCCCAAGCACACCGTGGCCGAATAATAAGTGCAAAGAGGTCGGGTTTGTCTGTACCAAGTTGGTGCAAAGTAACTTGACCCCAATGCACCAAAAAAGTTGCGGTGAAATAGGGACTGTTGGAGCCTTCAACAAGGCCTTTTAATCCCTATTTCACCGCAACTCCGATAGATATCGCGTATTCGAATACGACAGCGAGCGGCTGCCAGAGCGACTACTAAGTTAGAGGCCGAGCATCGGCTCCAGGACAAAGAAGTACGCGAGCACTACGATGCCCAGGATGATGCGGTAAACACCGAAGCACTTAAAGTCGTGACGACGGACGAAGCCCATGAGCCACTTGATGGCGATGAGCGAAACCACAAAGGCCACAACACAGCCCACGCCCAAGATTGCGACCTCGTTGGCGCCGAACGTACCGCCCTTGATGAAGTACTTGACCAGTTTGAGCGCACTCGCGCCAAACATGACAGGGATGGCCAGGAAGAACGTAAACTTGGACGCCACCGAACGCGTGCAGCCCAAAAGCAGGCCACCGATGATGGTAGAACCGGAACGAGACGTACCAGGCACCAGCGAAAGCACCTGGAAGCAGCCGATACCCAGCGCAGTCTTCCAACTCAGGTCCTCGAGCGTGGCGATGGAGCCAAAGTCCAAATTCTCGTCATCGTCCTCATCCTCAGCGGTAGCCGCGGCGGGCGCCGCAAAGTGCGCACCGGCGGGACGTCCGCCCGCCACCACAGCACGCGAACCAAACGAACCGGCAACGGCCATTTCCTCGCGCTTGCTCGCGCGCCAGTTCTCAATCACGATAAACAGTACGCCGTACACAATGAGCGCCAGCGCCACGACGGGAGCATTGTAGAAATGCTCCTCCATCCAGTCGTTGAGCGGCAGACCGATCGCCGCGGCGGGAATGCAGCCGAGCACAATCTTGCCCCACAGCACCCAGGTGTCGCGACGGCCCTCCTTGCCCTTGCTGGGCGAGAACGGGTCGAGCTCATGGAAGAACAGGACGCAGACGGCCAAAATGGCACCAAGCTGAATCACAACCAGGAACATATTCCAGAACGTCTCGCTCACGTTCATCTTGACGAACTCGTCCACCAAGATCATGTGACCGGTCGACGAAACAGGCAGCCATTCGGTGATGCCCTCGACCAGGCCCATGAAGGCAGATTTTAGAAGCTCGATGATATCCAAAGGGACCCCCTCATTAGACACCCGCCGGTAGATGTTCTGCGGACGGTGCGGGCGATGTCCCATTATCAACCGTTGGCGGCACGCCTGTGCCTACCCTTACCAAAAAACTCGCCCGTTCACAGAATTGCGAGCGGTCAAACCGAAATCCTTGGGTATAACTGCAACAAGATAAAGTGTCCGGCGGCCAACGCGCCCGCGCCCGCCCGACGCACGAGCCCCGCGCCCGTGCGATAGACCAAGGAGGAAACCATGAACGAGGGCTATACCAAGGTATTTGTTTCACTCGACGGTACTGAGCAGCAGGATTTTGTGCTCGCACGCGCCATCAAGGTCGCCGCGAACAACGGCGCTAAGCTGATCATCGGCCACGTTATCGACTCCACCGCGCTCGAGAGCGCCGGTTCCTATCCGGTCGACCTGGTCAACGGCTTGGAGGAGGCCTTTAACAACTCCATCGCCAAGCAACTCGAGGAGGCCAAGGCCAATCCCGACATTCCCGAGGTCGAGGTCATGATTCGCACCGGCCGCATTCGTGAGACGCTCAAGGATGAGATGCTCGACGTGGTCAAGCCCGATCTGGTGCTCTGCGGCGCACGCGGCCTGTCCTCAATTAAGTACGCGCTACTGGGCTCGATTTCGACGTTCCTGCTGCGCAATACGGACTGCGACATTCTGGTCGTGAAGTAGGTTCCTTCCCGTCGGCGCAAGGCCTGCGGGGTTATCACGCCGACGTCCTCGCCGCTTCGCGGCTGCGGGATGTCGGCTTAGATAACCCCTCCCGGCCTTGCGCCTTCGTCACCGTACTTCAACGAGTTGGCTGATAAAAGATAGCGTGCCGCCCCGGTTGGGGCGGCACGTTTTTGTTTGGGGCGGCACGTTTTTGTTATAAGGCGATCCTGCTTAGACGAGCTTGCACTTCTGGAATGATCTTCTCGAACATTACCTCCGCCTCGGGAAAACCCTCTTCTTTGAGACCGCGCGCGGCGTCTCTTAGCGCGTCTGGAACCTCATTGCAGGTATCAGCAATCATTCCGGCGACAATTCCCCCGGGCAAACCCGCCCCAATCATTTGGCTCATCACCGACCCGCGCGTTACGTCGTTAATCTTGCGGCTCCCACCAAACGAGACGCCCATCTCACGAACGAGACTGGGGTAAACCGTTGTGCACAGCACGTCATAGAGCGGCGCCAACCTCACCTGCTTCCAACTTTCGCCCCATACGAGCGACCAGTTCTTTAGATGGTTATCGCAGTTACCTACGGCATAGTCGAACAGCTGGTTATAGCCGACAAGGAACCTGTCCTCCATTTGATTCGTCGACGCCCTTCGCACCGCATCGACGATAAGCCCCAGGTAATTGACGCCCGTGGGCTCATATTTAAGCTCACGCGAAATGCCCTTGGCCTGACAAACATCTTCCTGGTGCAAACGGTATGGAATTGGCAATCCGTCAACCGAGCATCCGGCATCAGGCGTTACTCGGTCAAATCGTCTCACGGCGATAATTGGCTCGGCATCCTCAACTCGGATAAGAAAACACTCTTCGGCCGACAGGTCCATCAGGGAGGCGGCTCTCACGCACATCGCTTCACACACCGTCTCGCCTGGGAACGTTTTCGACCCCGCTTTGAGAATGTGCGTAGATGGGGCCGCTCCATGAGGCAGGTACCATCCGCCACATGGGTCATCGCCCGTATGGTAGAGACCGACCTTCGCCGGTGCGTATGCCAACCAGCTGGTAAGACCCATTAAACTCACGGTGAACGAACAGCGTGCCATCCATTACTTCCCCCTCACCTTCAGAATAAAATCAATATCCACGATGGAGGCGTAATCGAAAATGACACCAATTCCGACCGTTGTCCGCCCCCGTTCGATATCACCGATCACACGAAGGCTGCGACCCGTCATAGTCGCGACGTCACGTTGAGTCAAGCCGAGCTCACGCCTTCTGAGCCTAAGGGCCTTCCCTATCTCGGCGGGATCGAAAACCGTGCGCTCCGAGAAAGCGACTTCCGACGGTTTGAGCTTGATGCGCCCATCCAGCTTTTTAATCGTTGTCACCGTTCTCATGACGCCTCCAGCTATATTCCTGTTCGTGAACATAGTATAAACCTGTAGCAATATGTTCATGTACGGGAATATAGCGTTGACTACATTAGCAATGTTCCCGTTCAGGAATATAGCTGCCGAAAAGCCTGATTTCTTCTTAAATGGGAAAATCCTGAACGGCTACGCCATACGGGCTAACTACTCAAAGTATTGGAACTTGTTGGTTGAGAAGGCAAACGTGACGACGAAGCCTTCGCTGGGCTCGGACGCTGCGGTGACGTCGATGCCCATCTTGGAGCACAGACGCGCCACCAGGTAGAGGCCGATGCCTGTTGCGCGCTTGGTGGTGCGGCCGTTGTCGCCGGTAAAGCCCTTCTCGAACACGCGCGGCAGGTCTGCCGCACACACGCCGCAGCCGTTGTCCGCGACGGTAAGCTCGATGCGCTCGCTTGACAGGCCCTCGTCCAGCAACGCGCCCGAAAACACGATCTTTGCGCCATCCTCACGCGCATATTTAATGCTGTTCTGAATGAGCTGGCCCAGAATAAACTCGAGCCACTTCTCGTCGGTAAAGACCTCAAAGTCGAGGTTCTCGCACACCGGCGCCACGTGCGCCGCGATGAGCTCGCGCGCGTTGGCCTTAATCGCGCCCGTCACCAAGGTCTTAAGATCCCAGCGGCGAATCAGGTAGTCGCGCTCCACGACTTCCGAGCGCGCGTAGTACAGCGCCTGGTCGATATAGCGCTCCACGCGAGCCAACTCACGGCCCAGGTCATCCACGCGCGACAGGTCGTCTTCGCTGCCGTCCAAGTTTTCCAAAATTAGATGGGCCGCCGCCAGGGGCAGTTTGGCCTCGTGGACCCAGCTCTCGATATAGTCGCGATAGTCATCGGTCTGACGACGGCCTTCGGCAACCTCGTCGCAGGCAGCTTTGCCCACCCGGCGCAAGACCTCGTACTCGAGCTCGCCCTCGGCATAGGTCGGGCATTGCACCATCTCCTGCACCCATGCGGGACTCTCGAGCTCCTCTGCTGCACGCTCCAGCTGGCGCAGAAAACGACGACGACGCGCGTACTCGATCACGATGCCGAGCATACCGAAGATAAAGGACACGCCGACCGCCACGGCCACGATAGAAACGGGTGCGCCGGCGACCGTCAGCACAAAGCAGCTCAGCAGCACGCCGCAGGTCCACACGGCGACGGGAAGCAGCGCGTCTTTAAAGAACTTGGCAAACGACATAGCCGGCCCCTAGACCGAATAGCCTTGGCCGCGGTGCGTCGTCAAATACCCCTTGATGCCGATTTTTTCGAGCGTGGTGCGCAGGCGGTTGATGTTGACGGTGAGTGTATTGTCGTCCACGAAGGCATCGGAGTCCCACAGGTCCTGCATGATGGCCGGACGCGAGACGATCTTGCCCGCGCGACCCAAGAGCAGCGAGAGGATACGCAGCTCGTTTTTGGTGAGCTCGGTACTGTCGCCGGTTGCCGTATTGGTGACCATGGAGCGGGCGAGGTCGAGCTCCAGCCCCTTGTGGACGAGCGTGCTGCGCTCGCCTGCCGCCGCGGTGCGACGCAGCAAGGCATTGATGCGCGCCACGAGCACACGGGCGCTGTAGGGCTTGGGAACAAAGTCGTCCGCGCCGAGCGTCATGGCCATGACCTCGTCGATCTCGGTCGTGCGCGACGTGAGGACGATGATGGGAACCTCGGATTCGCGGCGAACCTCGTGGCAGATATGCTGGCCGTCCTTAACGGGAAGCGTGAGGTCGAGCAGCACCAGGTCGGGCGCGGCGGCGAGAATATCGCGCGAAACGTGCTCGAATGATTCGCATGCCTCGACCTCAAAACCCGCACGGGCAAGGATATCGGCAAGCTCGCGACGAATGGGCTCGTCGTCCTCAACGATATAGATCAGCGCCATGGATTCCGCTCCCCCCTTGGTTGTCTTGCCACCATTATGGCTGCGGAGCCGCAGGTGCGCGCCTTGCGCGTCACCAAGGTGACAGAACTGTTCGCGAGCGGCAGGGGCTTGCCCCTCGCTCGCAACGGGCACGGGAATTAAATGAGTTTTTAATCCCCGTCCCAGAAACATCATTTAGCGGCGGGCACGGAGCTTTTCGTAGCCGTCGGCAAAGAAGGCGACCGTGGCGGCGTCGGCCTCCGCGGCGTCCGTCTCGGTTGCGGGGACCACGCCGTGCTCGTCGCTCACCAGGAACAAGGCACCCTTGAGCTGCGCGGGAATGTCTACGCGCGTGACTGGGATGCCCTTGGTCTGGGCCAATTGTTCGATGAGCGTTGCCGTGCCGCACAGGCACTCGTCCGCCGGCGCCACAAAGGCAAGCTCGCCGTTGTTGACGGCGGCGAGCAGCTCGGGCGCCACGCCGGTCTCGTCGGCTTCGGAGCGAGCCTCGGCAGAACGGGCACGCAGCGCCTTGGCCGACGTGTCGGCCAGCGGCTCGTACTCCCCCACCGTCATGGCGGCATTGCCGTTAACGTCGATCACCAGCATGAGCACGCCGTCGCGTGCGGTGTAGTCGCCCTCGGCAAGTGACCACTCAACGTGCTGCTTTGCCCAGCTGAGCATGTTATGGGTAAGCGGCTCGCCCTGCACCAGGCGCTCGGACAGCGCGCGGATGTGACGGTTGAGCATGGGCACCTTTTTGTTGGACATGCGCCAACGGCAGATGAGCGCGGGCTTGTCGAGCGTGAACTTCTCGACCGCCTCCTGATTGGCGCAAAAGTCCTCGTACGCACGCTGATCCTCGGTATTGCCAAACAGCTCGTCATCATCAATCTGGGGCATGGTTGTACCTTTCGTGTTAGTCATTCCGTCCTCTTATACCAAAAAGACGGCCCTCCAAACGGAGCAGCCGTCTTTTGCGAAGATTATTTTAGGAGCGAGGCCAGTCCAAGGGACGAGATAACATCCCATCCTCCCCAGTCAACCTAACAGGTCGGCGAGGCTTGCCCAGCCACCGCACCTTGCTTAGTGGCGGAAGTGGCGGGCGCCCGTAAACACCATAGCAATATTGTGCTCATTGCAGGCCTGAATGCTCTCGTCGTCGCGCTTGGAGCCGCCGGGCTGGATGATGCAGGTCACGCCGTGCGCGGCAAGCACGTCGACGTTGTCGCGGAACGGGAAGAACGCGTCGCTTGCGCAGGCAAAGCCGCCCTTCTCCACACCCTCGCGCTCGCAGAAGTCTTCGGCACGTTCGCAGGCCAGCAGCGCAGAATCCACGCGGTTGGGCTGACCCGGGCCCATGCCAACGCCGGCCTTGCCCTTGGAGACCAGGATGGCGTTGGACTTAACGCCCTTGCAGACCTTCCAGGCAAACTCGAGCTCGGCCATCTCGGCGTCGGTGGGCTTGCGGTCGGTAGGGAATGTAAAGGTCGCGGGATCCTCGGTCACGTGGTCGACTTCCTGCACCAGCATGCCGCCGTCGACGGAGCGCAGCTCCACCTGGGCGCCGTGGTCCACGCCGCCGGTAGCCAGCACGCGCAGGTTGGGGCGCTTAGCCATGCGTTCGAGTGCCTCGGCGGTGTAGCTCGGGGCGATGATGACCTCGACGAACTGCTTGTTCTGATCGGCGAAGTGCTCAACCAGATCAAAGGGAACCTCGCGGTTGCAGGCGATGATGCCGCCAAAGGCGCTCTTGGGATCGCAGGCGAAGGCGCGGTCGTAGGCGGCCGTGATGTCCTCGGCAACGGCAGAGCCGCAGGGGTTCTGGTGCTTGAGGATCACGCAGGCCGGCTCGTCGAACTCGCGGACCAGGTTCCAAGCGGCGTCGGCGTCCAGATAGTTGTTGTAGCTGAGCGGCTTGCCCTGGATCTGCTCGGAGCCCACGAGCGGGAACTGCGAGCTCGCGGTGTTCTCGCAGCCCTCGGCAAAGCGGTAGACCGTAGCCTTCTGCTGAGGATTCTCGCCATAGCGCAGGTCGTCGACCTTCTCCAGCGAGATCTCGAGCTTGGCAGAGGTGTCCGCCACGTCGCTTGCCTGGGCAGCAAGCCAACGGGAGATAGCCGTGTCGTAGGCGGCGGTGGTCTGGTAGACCTTCACCTGCAGGCGACGACGGGTGGAGAGCGTGGTACAGCCACCGGTCTCGCGCATCTCGGCCAGGACGGCGTCGTAGTCGGCCGGGTCGGAAATGACGGTAACGCTCGCGGCGTTCTTAGCGGCAGAGCGCAGCATGGAGGGGCCACCGATGTCGATGTGCTCGATGGCATCCGCGAAGGTGACCTCGGGGTTGGCGACGGTCTTCTCGAACTCGTACAGGTTGACGACGACCAGGTCGATCAGCTTAATGCCGTGCTGAGCGGCCTCCTGCATGTGCTGCTCGGAATCGCGGCGGGCCAGCAGCGCGCCGTGGACCTTGGGGTGCAGCGTCTTGACGCGGCCGTCCATCATCTCGGGATAGCCCGTGAACTCCTCGATGGGGGTTACGGGAACGCCCGCGTCCTCGATGGCACGAGCCGTGCCGCCCGTAGAGATGATCTCGACGCCAAAGTCGTCAACCAGCGTCCGTGCGAAATCGACGACGCCCGTCTTATCGGTAACCGAGATCAACGCGCGTGCGATCTTCACATCAGATCCCATGCAGTCCTCCTGTCTGGTACGCCGCCGTGCTCTGTGAGTCGGTGATACGTCGATCTGCAGCGCTCGCGCAGCGGCATTGAAAATACTGATTCAATGTAGCGCATCGAGCGCGACGATGCACCCCGCAACGCACGGCTGTGCAGAAAAAGCTTCGAGCGGGGGTATGGGCGTGGCACCGGGCGCGGTGAGTTCATGGAACACAGCGGCACCATAATTAGATGCCAACGGCGTGGTAGAACTGTGCTCGATATGCATCCGCAATAGAAAGAGGCACCATGGTCTCGCGGGTTCTCTACCGACCGTTTGATACCGAAGATTTCGACGCCATCGCGCTGATCTTGCAGCAGCTTTGGCACAACAACTCGGATAACGATGAGTACAACCGCCTCGAAGCCGCGTGCGATCTTGCCTACTGCCTTTCTTCATCGACGTTTTCACAGGTTGCCGTAATCGACGGTCAGGCGCGCGGCATTGCGCTTGCACGCGCAGGACAGAGCTCCGGCGTCACTATCAACGAACATTGGATGGATACTGAGCGTGCACTGCTGTCGCAGATGCGCGAGCTGGAGCCCGATGCGTGCGCCGAGTATCTCTCGTTTGTGCGCGCAACCATCCGAACCAACAACCGCCTGCTCGAGAGCAGCCCGTTACCGCACGACAACGAGGTAACGCTGCTTGCCGTGGATCGCGACGTCCATGGCCTGGGCGTTGGCTCGGTTTTGCTCGATGCCGCGGTCTCGTATCTTTCCTCGCGCGGGGCGACCAGCGCACACCTGTACACCGACTCCAACTGCTCGTGGAAGTTCTACGAGTTGCACGGCTTTAAGCGCACCGCCACGCACCGCGCCAACCGCGAGGAACGCCGCCACGCCATGCCGCGCGAAAGCTTCCTCTACGAGCTGGACCTAACCGTCTAGGCCCAGCAGCCATACCTAGTCGTTGGGGACGTTCTTAAATGACTAGTCGCTGGGGACAGTCTTCGTAGGTAGCGCATAAAAAGGGGATGGGCTTTCCCCGACAGCTGTCGAGAAAAGCCCATCCCATAGCTTACGACCGTTAGAACGTTCCGCCGCCGCCTCCGCCGACGCCGCCTCCGCCGCCGCCCGAGAAGCCGCCGCCTCCGCCGCCGCTCGAGCTGTCGGAGCTCGAAGCCAGCTCACGGATGCTCTCGTGATACACATCGTTAAATGAATCGAGCGGCGAATCGATACCGTAATGATGGTAGTACCACCAGTAGCAGGGGTAATTGTCGTAGAAACCGTCGGCCTCGCGCACCTCGGGAGGAACAGCCTCGGCAAGCTGACGCAGGACTTCCTTCGAAACGCCCAGCGCCACGCCCATCACCAGAAGTTTATTCCACAGGACCAGATCGCCGGGGACGGCTTCCTTTAGGCGCGTGAAGTCCTCGAGCCAATGCTTAAGCGCCTTGCAGCGGGCCGCTACCTCGGCACCTTCCGGCGTAAAGCGGCGGAAGGTAAGGCCCACGCCGATACCCACCAGCACAATCGGCACCGAGATAAGCGCGGCGATAATGTTCACCTGTGCGCCGTCGGTAAAGAAAATGGAACCCATGGGAACAAAGGCGATCAGAATACCAAGAACCAGGCAAAACACCATTGCAACGATGCCGTCCGAGGCAACGTACTCGCTATCGGCCAGCTTGCCCTTAACGGTGTTCTGATAGTCCTCGAGCTTGTCGCCCACGGGCGTAGCGTGCTGCTTGACGTAGTGCTGCAGCTCGTCAAACGTGCGCGAGCGATCGCCGTTCTCGTCGGGCTTAGCACCGGCAAAGAAGACCTTGAGCACCATGCGGTCAATGCCCTTGGCCGACTTCCAGCCCGCATCACTCACCGTCACGCGATACGTCTGCTCTTCTTTTTCACGCCCCAACAGGCCCTTCTTGGCCTTGGTCACTGTCGCCTGCTCCAGCTTGATCACACGGTCGTCAGTGAGCTTCATGAGCGTTGCGATATATGCCTGATCGGGCACCTCGTTCCAGCTCATGAGGGCCGAAAGTACGGCGGGATGGTCGGCCGAAGGCACATCGCGGAAATATTCGTCCTGGAAAAGCGGCTTGGGCTTGCGGCGGCGCAGCTTGAGCGCAACGATTGTGCCGGTAAAGGCCACCGCCGCGACAACACTTAGCGCGGCAAGTGCATTGGCAATCATGTGCGCGCGGGCGCGGCGGGCGTTGGCCTCGTCGGCCCACGCCTTCTCCTCGCTCAGGATTGTCGGCATGCGCTCCTCGCTCGAAGCGGAAAGCCATGGCACCCAGTCGCTAGGGAAGGCGATGCGTGCCTCGGCGAATTCGCCCTGGTGCACGCAGGGAATGGTATAGGTGACCATGGGCTCGTCCTCATCGAGCGACACGTCGCCCGTCAGCGGACCATGGCCCCATGCGCGGAAGTTATCGCCCTTGACGGCCGCCGTCCCGGCAGCGGCATTCGCGAAGCACACTTCCATCTCGACGTCATCGGAATCCGCAGACCAGCCGTCACCTACGAACTTCCAGTAGAGCTCGGCGGTATCGGCCCAGTTCATAACCGCACCGGTCATGGTGTAGCTCACGTAGTAGATTGCGCTGTCGCCGCTCTCGTGAGGGCTGAACACCTTAATCCTTACGCCGTCACCGGTCTGCTCGACCGTGTAGACGCCAGAGTCGCCCTTGTTCGCGCTATCGACTTTGTTAAACGCGGTGTCCTCTTCCTCGACACTCAGCACGTCGACGCCCGCCGTGCCGCCCTGCTGGTTGGAGCCCGTATTGATCTCCCAAAACACGCCGTTGATGTCGTCGTCGAAATCAAACTGGCGTCCCTCGACAACGGTCAGCGATCCATCGGCCTCGACCGTGGCACTGATATAGGTCTGGGTCATGGAGTAGCCGTCGGCGTGCGCGGCGACAGGCAGCAGCAACAACGCAAGCGCGACGAGCACGCAGACGGAAGCGAATCGCGCAAACAGGTGGCGCGGCCGGCTGACTTTGGCGGCGAGGGTGTTCATAGGCACATCCTTTGTCTGTGATACCAGCAACGCCATTGTCCCACGTTTACGGGCGCACATGACGAACATCTAGGCCAGCGGAGTATCAAACGGGACGAAAGTCACGCCCGCGGCCGGCACCTGGGGACGTTCCTTATCTGCCGGCAATCTGGGACACTCCTTGGCATAGCCCGCTCCGGCAATAGATACCACTTCATAGCTCCGTCACAGGTGTAGCGGCTTTGTGTTGCCGCACGCGCACTGATTGAGTCCGCGAGCAAGGGGCATAAAGCAGTTGAGCGAAAACGGTTTGCCCCTTTGCCGTTCGCTTGAGGATCATGTCCCCCTTTTCCGCGGAAACCCCGGCAGTTGCGAAGAGCTGCCGGGGTTTCTGTCGTTTGAGGGGTTGGGCTGGCGGGCGGCGATCGAGCTATCGAGCCGGTGGTCCGGCACGCGCAACGCGCGGCCTCGGCAACTTGCAGGCCACGGCAGCGTCTCCCCCACCGCGCCCCGCGCTATACTCGTCCGCATGGATATCAACGCATGCAACATAGCAACACACGCCGCGGACGCACCAGCAACGGCAGCGCCCATCCCCGTCGTGGGCCGCTTTGCCCCGTCGCCCTCGGGCCGCATGCACCTGGGCAACGTGTTCAGTTGCCTGTGTGCGTGGCTTTCGGCCCGCAGCCAGGGCGGCAGCATCGTGCTGCGCATCGAGGACCTGGACGATCGCTGCAAGCGCCCGGAACTTGCCGCTCAACTGATTGACGATCTAACCTGGCTGGGGCTCGAGTGGGACGAAGGCCCCTACTACCAGCACGATCGCCTGGATCTGTACGAGGACGCCCTGCGCCAGCTGCAAGACGCCGGCCTCACCTATCCCTGTTTTTGCACGCGTGCCGAACTCCACGCCGCGAGCGCGCCGCACGCCAGCGACGGCACGCCCATCTACCGCGGCGCCTGCCGAGGCCTTTCTGCCGAGGAGGTTGCCCGCCGCAGCGCCCTGCGCGCCCCGGCCACACGCCTGCGCGTGCCCACCGTCGACGACCTCGCAGACGACGTGATCGAATTCGTTGACCGCACGTACGGAGCCCAATGCGAGGCACTCGCCACCGAGTGCGGCGACTTTTTGGTGCGCCGCAGCGACGGCGTTTTTGCCTACCAGCTAGCCGTGGTAGTCGACGACGCTGCCATGGGCGTCACCGAGGTCGTGCGCGGATGCGACCTGCTGGGCTCCACGCCGCGCCAGATCTACCTGCAGCATCTGCTGGGACTGCCCACACCGCACTACGCACATATTCCGCTGCTCATGTCACCGGACGGCCGCCGCCTTTCCAAGCGCGACCGCGACCTAGACCTGGGCGAGCTCCGCACCCGCTTTGGCACACCCGAGGCGCTGTTGGGATGGCTCGCCGGGCAAACAGGCATCGCGCCGGACACCACGCCGCGTACCGCCGAGCAGCTGGTCGAGCACTTTAGCTGGGACGTCATCCGCGCGCATCGGGAGAACATCACTGTAACGGTCGAGTAGCCAGCCACCCCGCCTCTACGCAACATCCCAGGGCTGGAGTTCGTCGCCCAGGCGAACGATGCAGTCGTAGAGCACGGTATGGCGCTCGGCCGGGTTGACATCCCGATGAAAATGCCCGTAGTACCAGCGCTTGTAGTCCAGACGGTCCTCCAGCTCGTCAAAAAACGTGGTGAGTCGATCGACATCGGGATAATTCCAGCCGGGCGCCGGATAGAGCGTGGGCGACAACATGCGCGTGGAGCAGGTGTGGGTGATCACGTAGTCGACCTTCCAGCCCACGCTGTCGAGCTTTGTCCGCGCCTCCTCAAAGTTGCGCTCGTCCGGCAACTCCTGCGGCCACCAGCTGGAATACGGAATGCGGTATTCCTTGTCCACGCTCGTGGCGCCGCCCATGGTAAAGATCGTTGAGCCATCAAGCTCAAAAACCTCGCCGCGCGTCAGGCGCCGTATAGGAGAGGTATCCGACAGGCGCTGCGTCAGCCCGCCGTGCCACAACTCCATGGGGCGCTCCGCCCAGTGATCGAAACGTTCGTGGTTGCCGTCGACGAACAGCACGGTATAGGGGCGCGACTCCAGCCAGGCGATATCGGCACATTCCTCGGCAGAGAAATCCCACGGAAAGCCAAAGTCGCCCGCGACAATCAGATAGTCGTCGCTCGTCAAACTATCCCCAAGATCCCAGTCGCGCAGCTTTTGCATGTCGAGGCCGCCGTGAATATCGCCCGTCACATAGACCGTCATCGGATTACCACTTCCCTGTAAGTCGCTAGCCCACATTCTGCACGATCACTAAGCCAACCGTTCCAGCCCTTCCATCCCTTAGGGCTTACCCCTCGTTCTTCCATCCAAACGGGTCGAGCACCCAAAAGATCAAATCGAGCGCGCCACCGGTCATCATGGCGCCGGCAAGGGCCATGCAAACGTGCAGAGAGCTAGCACTTCGGAGCACGTCGAATGGCCCCAGAACAGCCAGCAGCGCAACCGCTGTGCCGGCAAGGCGCAACGCGAGGCACGGCCACGCGTCCTTGACGCACTTCTTTGCGAGATGCTTGGTGTTGTCACTCATCAATATCGAACTCCTTAGAGGGTCGTTGTTCAGATACATGCCGCCGCGACAGAGCGGGGCGGCAGGGTAAGTGTCACATGCTGTGCGGACATCAATGGAGAAACCGCCTGCTCGACCAACCTTTGACGCCGTTTTGCACCGGCACCACATCCCCCGCTATCGAGGTCTAATACTTTTCCCACCGCTACCCAAAAACTCATCCAACGTTAATCTTGGCTCAAGAATCGCTTAATCTATAACCTGCACTATAGAGTTCGACCAAGGGCGGGGCGGCGCCGCGCAACGCAGACCGCCGAACGCAACGCTCGCGCCCGGGCAAATCGCCCGGCGTCGCGCCCATCGAACGAAAGGACAGGTCATGGACGACCTCGAAAAAGTTGAAACCATCCGCACCAAGTGCAACGTGAGCTACACCGATGCCAAGGCCGCGCTCGACGCCGCCGACGGCAACGTTTTGGACGCCATCATTTGGCTCGAGTCGCAGGGCAAGACGCAGACCACGTCGGCGCACGCCGCCACCGAGTCCGCGCCAGTCGATGAGCCCTCAGCCGAGATGGTCGCCGCGCAGGCCGCCTACGAGAAGTCGAGCGAAAAGACCGACTTCTCCAAGAAGATGGACAGCGTATGGGAGTACCTCAAAAAGCTCTTCCGCCTGAGCCTGGACACCAAGTTTATCGCCACGCGCCGCGATGCAATCATCCTCAACATCCCCATCCTGATCCCCATCATCGCCCTGTTTGCCTGGGGCGCTACGATTTGGCTGATGCTGATTGGCCTGTTCTTTGGCATGCGCTACCGCATCGACAGCGACGGCGACGTGCCCGGCAGTATCAACAACCTTATGAATCACGCCGCCGATGCCGCGGACGACATCAAGCAAAATCTGAACGACGACAAGTAATCGCAGACGGGGGCACGCATGGCACGGATCCTGATCGTAGAGGACGAGGAGAAAATCGCCCGCTTTGTGACGCTCGAGCTGGAGCACGAGGGCTACCAGGTGGAACACGCCGCCGATGGCCGCACCGCCGTGGACCTGGCGCTGGAGCGCAACTACGATCTTATTCTGCTCGATGTGCTGTTGCCGCAGCTCAACGGCATGGAGGTCCTGCGGCGCGTCCGCAAGCACAAGGATGTGCCGGTGATAATGGTCACCGCGCGCGATGCCGTGATGGACAAGGTGGCCGGGCTCGATGCCGGCGCCGACGATTACCTGACCAAGCCGTTTGCGATTGAGGAGCTGTTCGCACGGATCCGCGTGGCGTTGAAGCGCTCGGAGGCCGTGCGGGCGGCTTCGGGCGTTGGCGGCATCGGGACGGGCGCGGCAGGCGGCACGGGTGTCGGCGCCACTGCGATGCCCCCGGTCAGTGACTCGACCCAGGTTTCCGCCTCGCTCTCCCCCGCCACGCTCGCCGTGGGCTCGGTTGCGCTCGACCCCGACCGCCGCGAAGTCACGGTCGGCGGCTCGCCCATTGTGCTCACGGCCCGCGAGTTCGATGTCCTCGCCCTGCTTATGGCGCATGCCGAGACCGTGCTCACGCGCGAACGCATCGCGCACGAAGCGCTGGGCTACGAATACATGGGCGACACCAACAACGTCGACGTGCACATCGCGCATCTACGCGCCAAGATCGAGGACGCCGGCGGCGCCCGCATCATCCAGACCGTGCGCGGGGTGGGCTATGTCTGCCGCGCGTAACGCCGAGGCCAAGCGCGTCACCTCCATCGCCCGCGCCATCAACTGGAGCTATATGTGGCGCCGCCTGATGAGCTACGTCTGGCTCGATCTGTTGCTGGTGGTGATTGCGGCGGCGATCCTCGTCTATGGATACAACCAGACACTGCCCGACAGCGCGTTTACCGCAGGATGGATCCCCGGCGCCACCGTTCGCGGCATGTCGCTGAAGCCCGCGCGCGGCTGGGACCTGACAACGCTCACCTATACCGTCGAGCTTGCGCGTACCACCAAGACCTTCCCCCTCGCGCAGGACCTCATCGCACTTTGGCCCCTCTATATCGTTGTTGTAGGTTGGCAGGTCATCAGCATGCTCGATATGCTCGGCGGCGCTCGCCGTGTGCGCCGCACCATGGCGCCGCTCAACGACCTGGCCCTGCGCGTGGACGAGCTCGGCCGCATGCAGCTCTCCGGCGGCAAGATGGAAACGCTGGAGCAAGCCATCGAGCGCGCGAGCGTCGACTCGCCGAGCGTCACCACCGGCGACGCCGACCTGGCAAGCATCGAGGTCGCACTCAACCGCCTGCTGCGCCAGATGCAAGAGGCCAAGCTGCAGCAGATGCGCTTTGTCAACGATGCAAGCCACGAGCTGCGCACGCCCATCGCGGTGATTCAGGGCTACGTGAACATGCTCGACCGCTGGGGCAAAGACGACCCGGACGTGCTGGCGGAATCCATCGCGTCCCTCAAGGCCGAAAGCGAGCACATGCAGGAGCTCGTGGAGCAGCTGCTGTTTTTGGCGCGCGGCGATGCCGGGCGCACGGTCCTGCGGCGTGCGCATACCAACCTGGCTGCACTGGTCGGCGAGGTTTGCGAAGAATCGCAGATGATCGATGCCGGGCACACGTATCGGCTGGCCTTTGACGCTGCGCTTATCAGCGACCCGCGCTGCGACGCGTCCGTCGATGTCGCGCTCGTGAAGCAGGCTCTGCGCGTGATCGTGCAAAACGCCGCCAAGTATTCGGACGCGGGCACGCCCATCTCGTTTGGCGTAGCGCCGGATGCGGGCGCGGGCACGATCGACATAAGCGTTGAGGACGAGGGCATCGGCATGAACCAGGAATCCGCAGCTCACGCGTTCGAGCGGTTCTACCGCGCCGACAACGCGCGCGATGCCGGAGCGCAGGGCTCGGGCCTGGGGCTCGCCATCGCCAAGTGGATCGTCGATAGCCACGGCGGCGTCATCGGCGTGACCTCGGTCGAGGGCGTCGGCAGCCGCTTTACGATTCGCCTGCCGCGGTAGGAAGCCCCTCGGCATAAATAAAGGGATAGGGCCACGCAGCCCTATCCCTTTTTGCTAGCTATGACAGCTTGTGCGCTACTCGCGGCACAGGTGCACGGCGAAGCCGGCGAACTCGCGCTTAAAGTACACGAGCTTGGTACCACCGTCGGGTAGCAGCGCGCGCGACTCCTCGTTGACCTCGAGCCCGCGCTCGGCAAACCACTTCTCAGCTGCATCGATGTCGTTAACGGCAAAGCCGATGTGGCCTTTGGTGCCACGACCGTTCTGCTTCATGACCTCGACCAGCGAATCGTTGAAGTACGAAACCGGGGTCTCGATAACAGGCAGGCCCATCATCGTCGAGAACAGCTCCGCGATCTCCAGGGCGTCTGCCGGGTCGGCGGCGTTAATGCCCACATGGGCAACGCGCATACCAAAGAGCTCTACCGGATTGGCGTTCTGCTCACTCATGCAGTCAGCGCCTACTGAGCCATGACGTCGAGAACGGCCTTCTCGGCAGCGACGCGGTTCATGCCGGTCATGAAGGGCACACCACTCACGTACGGGCAGGTGAGGCCCTCGGGGGCAACGGTGGTGGCGATCAGCAGGTCAGCGCCCTCGTCGCAGTAATCCTTGGCCTCGGAGATGGCGCACTGCACGATCTCGTACTTGTCGGCATAACCGTTGGCGTCGAGCATGGTGGCGACCTTCTGGGCAACAAGCGTGGAAGTAGCAGCGCCAGCACCGCAAGCCAAAACGATCTTCTTCATAGGTAATGTCTCCCTTCATGGTTTACTTTAGGTAAGTGTACCGCAGCGAGCGATGGCACTCAGCCTCGATGAGCTTTTATGCCAGTTTGCTTGCGCGCTGCGTATAATATATCTAGTACGTGTTGTCATACCGCTCGCTTTATGAGTGACTAAGGACCCTAATATGCCCGATTCCCGCACACTCTGGACCGCCGTCGTTATCATTTGCATCGCCGTGTCGGTGTTCTTTAGCGTCAAAAAACGCACCACGTTCAAGCGTCTGCAGCAGTTGATGGCCGCCAAGCAGTGGGACGAGTTCGATCGTTTGCTCGACGGCAAACTCACCAGCATGCTGTACCCACGCTACAACCGCGACTACCTGCGCCTGAACTCCTATCTGCTGCGCGAGGACCACGAGCGTGCCAGCGAGATGTTCGACCTGCTGCTGGGGCTCAACCTCCCCAAGATGCAGCGCGTCGACCTGGTGATTAAGGCCTTTAACTACTATGTTGGCCAGGAGGACCGCAAAAAGTCCAAAGAGCTGTTGCACGAGATCAAGGGCTTTGAGGGCGGTCAGGCCGAGGCAGTCGCGCACGAATGCCAACTGATGTACGACACGATGATCCTCAAGCGCCACAACGACATTCCCGAGCTGGAGCGCATGCTCGAGGATGTCGGCGACGACCCGGTCAAGCGCTGCCGACTGGAGTACCTGCTGGCTCTGCAGTACCAAAACAAGGGCGACGAGGCAAAGTTCCAAGAGTTCCTTGAGAAGTCGGGCAAACACTCGATGGCCGTCAACGCGTAGCGGACGGCTTGTACTAGACTTCTAGTCTCACGGGGGCGTGGCGGAATTGGCATACGCAGGGGACTTAAAATCCCTCGCCGCAAGGATTGTGGGTTCGAGTCCCACCGCCCCTACCATGTGATTGCTTGCGAGCCCGTGTTCCCCAGGGATGCGGGCTCGCTTCTTTAAGATGCCGGTGGGGCTCGAACCCGCGAGGGGGCGAGCGTTAAGCGGACGCGCAGCGTCCGAAGCGAGCCGGCGAGGGCGCCGACAGGCGGCCGAAGCCGGTGCGTATTTGCGCAGCAAATGCGCGGACGTCCCACCGCCCCTACCATATGGAGCTTTCGAGCCCGTGTCCCCAAGGGATGCGGGCTCGTTTCTTTTGAACGCCGGTGGGGCTCTAAGTTGCGGTGAAATAGTTCTTGTTTATGCTGTTTACCAGCCTATTTAGGAACTATTTCACCGCAACTTAGGTTGATACTCCCACATTTTTCGATGGAAAAACGTG
This sequence comes from Collinsella aerofaciens, assembly GCF_040910245.1. Classification (GTDB taxonomy): domain Bacteria; phylum Actinomycetota; class Coriobacteriia; order Coriobacteriales; family Coriobacteriaceae; genus Collinsella. Next base: position 47,952 of record NZ_JBDGAY010000005.1, on the reverse strand, counting down.
GTTGTCTTACACATTTTTCGATGGAAAGACGTGGTTGTCTCGCACATTTTTCAAGGGAAATGCGCATATGGCCTTATACTATCCGAAAGGGTTGGGAGGCAATATGCAGCGACAGCTTATGAGTGAACTTATCGCTTGGAAATCAAGGGCGAATCGCAAACCTCTCTTGCTTAAGGGGGCCCGCCAGACAGGTAAGACTTGGCTTCTTAACGAATTCGCAAGCCAGCAATATCAAAACGTCATTCGTTTTGACTTTATGCTCGAGCCGAGCGCACGCTCGCTGTTCGATGGGGACCTCGACCCCAAGCGTATCATCTCTCAGATAGAACTCTTGCGCGGCCAAACCGTAACGCCGGCGGACACGCTCATCGTTTTCGACGAGATCCAGGAGGCGCCACGCGGCATCACCTCGCTCAAGTACTTCAACGAGCTTGCACCCGAATACCACATCGTGGCTGCCGGTTCCTATATGGGCCTCGCACTTCGACGCGAAAACGAGTCATTTCCCGTCGGTAAAATCGACCAGCTCACCATGCGTCCCATGGGGTTTGCTGAGTTCGTTCGTGCCGTCGACGGCAACCCGCTCGCCGACGCTATCCTTGCCGCAGACATGAACCTTCTGGCAAACGTTACCGAAAAGCTCGAGCACCTGCTTAAGGAATACTTTGTTGTCGGTGGTATGCCCGAAGTTGTCTCCGCTTTCACCGAGACACGCGACTTCATCGAAGCCCGTAGGCTTCAGCAGCAAATCATCGAGGCTTACGAATCCGATTTTGGCAAACATGCACCCGCCCGCATTGTCGAGCGCATGAGGTTGGTTTGGAAATCCCTGCCCGGCCAGCTTGCAAAGGAAAACAAAAAGTTCGTCTACGGAGCCCTTCGCCCCGGGGCGCGCGCACGCGATTTCGAAGAGAGTCTCCAGTGGCTCATGGATTACGGAATCATTCATAAGGTGCCGCGCGTTTCCGCCCTCAGGGCACCGCTCTCGAGCTACGAGGACCTCTCGGGCTTCAAGCTGTTTTGCATTGACACCGGTATCCTCGGAGCGCTCTCCAACCTCCCACCTGCCATCGTCCTTAACGGGCCCGCTGTTTTCACTGAATTTAAGGGCTCGCTCACCGAGCAATACGTCGCGCAGGAACTCTTGCTGCAAGGCAAAAATCCCGCGTATTGGTCCTCTACCTCTGGCAATGCCGAAACCGACTTTGCCATCGACCATGCGGGAACCGTGCTTCCGCTTGAGGTCAAGGCGGCAGAGAACCTTAAAGCGAAGAGTCTGAAAATAGCCTGCGAAAAATTCAAACTCGAGCGTTGCGTGAGGACCTCCCTAGCGGCATATAGAGACGAGGGCATGCTCGTCAATATTCCGCTTTGGGAGATTGGGCAAATCGACAAGCTGGCATAGGCGCCATGGGGACGCCCCGCAAGGACTGTCCCCAGGTGCCGGCAGAAAAGGAACGTCCCCAGGTGCCGGCTGTTGAGTTGCGGTGGAATAGGGACTGTTTGGTGCCCGAAAGGGCGATTTTAGTCTGTATTTCACCGCAACTTATTATTTAGAGGGCGCTGAGGCTGGGGGTCCAGCCGATGGTGGGGGTCGCGCCGTCGAGGGTCTCGTTGATGGTGGCGGCCATACCGGCGAGCAGGCTGTTCTCGCTTACGGTGAGCGTCTTGTAGCCGCCGGCACGCATGAGTTCGCGGATCACCACGGCGCCAGCCAAGATCACGCCCGCGCGTTTGGGCTGTACACCCGGTAGCGCGGCGATGCCTTCCGCGTCCAACACAGACATGCGCTCGATAGCAGCCGAGACCTGCTCCAGCGACAGCTCGCGTAGGTGAACAAAGCTCGAATCGTACGGTTCCAGCTCGTGGACCAGAGCCACCAGCGTAGTCACCGTGCCACCCACCGCGACCAGACGCTCGGCGCGCTCAAAGTCGCTGGGCAGGCCTTCAAAATAGGCGGCGAACTGCTCGCCTGCCCACGCGGCAGCGGCAGCAAGCTCGCCGCGTGCGGGTGGCAGCGTCGAGAAAAACCGCTCCGTCACGCGGCGGCAGCCAATGTCCAGCGAGCGCGTCCCTTCTAGCGCAAAGACGCCACGCTCCGGCGCATAGACGCCCGTCGCGAGCTCCGTGGATCCGCCGCCCGAATCGGCAACAATGATGCGCTCGCCGGCAAAGTCGTGCGCCACGCCAAAAAACGTCAGGCGTGCCTCGACCTCGCCCGGAATCACCTGTGGCTCAAGCCCCAGATCGCGCAGGCCGTCCAGCAGCAGTGCTGCGTTGGACGCATCACGCGCGGCGCTCGTGCAGGTGGTGCAGATGCACGCGGCCCCAAAGGCACGAGCCTCGTCCACAAACATGCGGCACGCAGCGAGCACGCGCTCAACGGCCGCCTCGCAAAAGCGGCCCGTCGCGTCCACGCCCTCACCCAGATCGGTAATCTCGGTATGCTTGGACGATTCCACGATTGCCCCGCCCTCGACCTGGGCCAACACCAGTCGCGACGACACCGTTCCCAGGTCGATCGCGGCCACCTTATAGCGTTTGCAATTTGTCATTGCGAGCTCCCCTCCGGGCGCTATTTGCCGTTGGACACGACCGTCTGACCCTCGACGCCGTTAAACCCAAACAGCATGTCGAGCGCTTGGATGTACCACGGCGCGTCCTTACCGACTTCATCGATTTCCTTGGCCACTTCGCTGGCCTTCTTGGCGTTTGAGGACTTTTTGCTCGACGAGGCATCCGAATCGTCGTCCAGGCCCTGCACTTCAATCCTCTTCTCGCCGGGCATCACCAGGCCCAGGTCCTCGGATGCCGCGTCCTTGATACCCTCCTCCGAGAGCAGCTTGTCGACGCTTTTTTGCAGGTCGTCGTTATATTGCTCGCGAATCTCGACCTGCTTGGCCAAGATGTCGCTCGAGCGTTTTGCCACATACAGGTCGCGCACGGGGAAATACAGGCTCACAAGCGCCAGGGCGACGACAATGCCAACAAACAGCCCCCGCTGGGGACCGTGGGTAAAGTCGTAGATTGCCTTGACCACCGCGTTATCGTTAGCGTAATGCATGAAGTCCGAGCCCGAAAGACGGTTCGAGGGCCTACTCGGCTTTTCATGCGTTTGAGCCGAGGAACGCTGAGCATGCTCCGAGTGCGCCGGGCGCACCGGTCCATCTGCCGAAGTATTCGATTGAGCATTGGGGCGCGAGGTACTTGTCGGGCGCTGCGCGGAGCGGTCGGCACCGGCGTAGGCGGACCCACCGAGCTGCACCGTGCGCGCACGGCGAGGCGACGGCTCACGCGAACCGGCGGAATAGTACCTGTTGTCGTAAATCTGATCCATGTGCGCCTTGTGCGGTTGAGGTTTGTTTGCGCTAAGTCCTTTAGTTATAGCACGAGCGCCCGCACTGCCTTCGCCAGCCTTTGCTCGACATAAAAAAGGCGCTGAGCCATATGGCCCAGCGCCCAATGGCGGCCATCAGAAGTGGAGCGGCGTCGAGTCAACCCCGCCCCCGCGCGCACCACTTGTTTAGCGAATGTTGTAAAACGCGGCCTTGCCGGCGTAGCGCGCGCTGCCCTCGAGCTCGTCCTCGATGCGGATGAGCTGGTTGTACTTGGCGATACGGTCGCTGCGGCACGGGGCGCCCGACTTGATCTGGCCGGCGTTGACGCCCACGACCAGGTCGGCAATCGTGGAGTCCTCGGTCTCGCCGGAGCGGTGGCTCACGATGCAGGCATAGCCGGCCTCCTTGGCGGTCTCGATGGCCTCGAGCGACTCGGTGAGCGTGCCGATCTGGTTGACCTTGACCAGGATCGCGTTGGCGGCACCCAGCTCGATGCCCTTCTTGAGGCGCTCGGTGTTAGTGACGAACAGGTCGTCACCCACCAGCTGCACCTTGTTGCCAATGCGGCGGGTAAGCTCGACCCAGCCGCCCCAGTCCTCCTCGGCCATGCCGTCCTCGATGGAGATGATGGGATAGGTGTCGACGAGCTTCTCCCAGTAATCGACCATCTGGGCACTCGTGTACTCCACGCCCTCGCCCTTGAGCTCATACATACCGGTCTCAGCGTTGTAGAACTCGGTGGACGCCGGATCCATGGCGTACATGAAGTCGACGCCGGGCTTAAAGCCAGCCTTTTCGACGGCCTTGGTGATGTACTCGAACGGCTCGGCATTGGTCTTAAGGTTGGGGGCAAAGCCGCCCTCGTCGCCCACGCCGCCGCCCAGGCCGGCCTCGTGCAGCACGCCCTTGAGGGTGTGGTAGACCTCGGCGCACCAGCGCAGGCCCTCGGCAAAGCTCGGAGCACCCACGGGCATGATCATGAACTCCTGGAAGTCAACGTTGTTGTCGGCATGCACGCCGCCGTTGAGAATGTTCATCATAGGTGTGGGCAGCAGGTGGGCGTTGACGCCGCCCAGGTACTGGTACAGCGACAGGCCCGCCGACTCGGCAGCGGCGCGGGCGACGGCCAGCGACACGCCCAGGATGGCGTTGGCGCCGAGCTTGGTCTTGTTGGGGGTACCGTCCGCGGCAATCAGCGCGGCATCGACGGCGCGCTGGTCGAAGGCGTCGAGGCCCACGACGGCGTTAGCGCACTCGTTGTTGACGTGCTCGACGGCCTGCGAAACGCCCTTGCCCAGGTAGCGGCCCTTGTCGCCATCGCGTAGCTCGCAGGCCTCAAAGGCGCCAGTCGAAGCACCCGAAGGCACCATTGCGCGGCCAAAGCTGCCGTCCTCGAGCACGACCTCGACCTCGACGGTGGGGTTGCCGCGGCTGTCGAGCACCTCACGACCGTAGACGTCCAAAATATCGCTCATGTTGTCTCCCTCTCACTTGGAAACGTAGTGGATGCAAGCGACCGGCTGACCGTGCACCATCGGTGCGTCTCCGTAAGTTAGCCATGTCGCACTTTTTGCATTATGCCCTAAGTTAGCCGAGGGATACACTTGATTTTCGAAAAATTTAGCGGGAACGATGAGGCGTATCAGCCCGTCGTTCCCGCAGTCTTACTCCTCCGCCTTTGCGGCATCCCACAGGTCGTTGAGGCCGTGGGTCGAAAGCTCGGCAAGATCCACGTGAGCATCGGCCGCCATCTGCTCCATCGCGGCCCAGCGGCGGCGGAACTTTGCCGTGCTGGCGCGCAGGGCGCTCTCGGCGTCGATCCCCTCTTTGCGCGCGACGTTGACCAGGGCAAAGAGCAGATCGCCAAACTCCATTTCGCGCTCGGGCGTTCCGGGGGCCTCGGCCTCAAACTCGGCACGTTCCTCGGCGACCTCGTCCCACACGTCCTGGACCGTCTCCCACTCAAAGCCCACGGCAGCCGCCTTGCGCGACACCTTCTGAGCCTGCATCAGCGCCGGCAGATGCGTGGGCACGCCGTCGAGCAGACCCTCGGGCGCGGCCTCGCCCGCCGCCACGGCCTTGTCCTTGGCAGCCCTCTCGGCAAGCTTGACCTCGTCCCAAATCTTGAGCACCTCGTCGGAGCTCTCGGCATCCGCATCGCCAAACACGTGTGGGTGGCGACGGATGAGCTTGGCGTCGATATCGCGCGCCACATCGGCCAGCGTAAACTCGCCGGCGTCCGCCGCAATCTGCGCATGCAGTACTACTTGCATGAGCACATCGCCCAGCTCCTCGCGTAGGTGAACCGCGTCGTCCGCCTCGATGCAGTCGAGTGCCTCGTAGGCCTCCTCGATCATGTTCTTGCCGATGCTGCGGTGTGTCTGTTCGCGATCCCACGGGCAGCCATCGGGCTGACGCAGACGCCAGATGGTCTGCACCAGATGCTGCAGCTCGGCCGACGCGTCTATCAGCGTGGACAGGTCACGCGAACCCTCGGCATTTTGCTGAGCCATGTGCTGCGCCATGGTTATTCCTCCTCCAGGATCACGTGGCGGAACGCACCGCCCTCGTAGATGCCGTAGCTATGCGTGCCGTCCTTGGGGATGCTCACGCTGCCGGGGTTGAAGAGCCACAGGCCCGGGTGCGCGGCGCCCTCCTCGTTGACCTTGATGTGCGTGTGACCGTAGACGAGCGCGGAGCCCTCGGGCAGCGCGGGCGCGTGGTCGACGCTGTTGTGCATGCCGGCGCCAAAGACATGGCCGTGCGTCAGGAACAGCTCGCGGCCGGTCTCGTCGAACAGCGTGGCATAGTCGGCCATGACGGGGAAGTCGAGCACCATCTGATCGACCTCGGCATCGCAGTTGCCGCGTACCGCGATGATGCGGTCGGCCAGGGCGTTGAGCAGCGGGATCACGCGCTTGGGGGCGTAATCGCGCGGCAGGTCGTTGCGCGGACCGTGATAGAGCAGGTCGCCCAGCAGCACGATGCGGTCGGGCTGCTGGGACTCGATGGCGGCAACCAGGCGCTCGGCCCAATATGCCGAGCCGTGGATGTCGGAGGCGATGAGGTATTTCATGGGGAGATCCTTTCGAATGAGGTTGATATGGCTGGGCGCAGGATGTCGCCACCAGCCGCGTTATTCAAATCGCAGTGCCACGGCTTGTGCCGCCTGCATCACGCGCTGGAGCGGCACATTGTGCTCGCGAGCGAGACGGGCGCAGTCCTCGTACTCGGGCGCTGCACGCTCGCTGCCGTCGGGCAGGGTTGCCACCTTGACGGACACCTCGCCCCATAGCGTCGTTACGCGCTCAAAGCGGCGTGGCAGGCAAACGCGCTCCATGACCTGGCGACGAATGCCGTTGGTCGTGGTTTCCAAAAAGATAATCGTCTGCAGGCGCTCGATATCCTCGTGAGCACAGATTACCTGTAGCTGCCAACTGGGACGGCCTTTCTTGCAATAGAGGGGCAGCCAATGCACCTCGCGCGCACCCGCCTCGCGCAGGCGGTCGGCAGCGTAGGCGAGCACCTCGGGCGACGCGTCGTCGATGTCGCATTCCAGCTTGACGATGGTCTCGGGCGCATCGGTCTCGCGGGACAGCGGGGATGTGCTATCGCATTGCATACGGTCCGGATCCTTTCCGCGCGGGCTCGTTTTGTTCATCCAAACGCTAGCACATCGCGGGCGGCGCGGATGTGACGGCGCGCGATGAGCGCGATTTTCCTTGCCCGCAAGAAACCGACACTCCACCGCCTCATCCAAACATGTACATCAGCCTCCAAACATGTCATTTTCTGCAGCTTTTGGAGGCTGATGTACATGTATTGGAGTAGAGCCGCACCGCGCACCCTTTCCAGTCGATTTCGGCCCCCCCGCGTGCACGACGCGCCGAGGCTGCGCCATTACAATGAAGCGGATTCGCTTGACGCAAAGGAGCTGCCATGCCTGCTTGCCCGCTGGTCGATTGCCACACCCACACCTCGTTCTCGGACGGTCATGCCTCGTTTGAGGACAACGTTCGCGCCGCTGCTGCGGCCAGCTGCCGCGTCATGGTCTCAACCGACCATCTCACCCTGCCCGCCAGCATGGATGCCAACTGCGAAGTGCAGGTTACTGAGGGCGACCTGCCGGCACATCGTCTGGCTTTTGAGGATGCTCGCAAGCTTGCCGCGCAGATTGCGCCGGAGCTCAGCTTTATCTATGGCTTTGAATGCGATTGGTACGAGGGCTGCGAGCCTTTGGTTGATCGTTGGTCCCAGGGCGCCGTCGTGCGCCTGGGCAGTGTGCATTGGATTGGCAACCCAGGCGATATTGCGGCAGGCGCTGCGGGCACGGCGGGGACGGAGGACGCCGCTCGTCCCGATACGCCCGATTCGAGCTGCGGTTGGATCGACGACGACACCAACCTGCATGTTTGGGAAAACTTGGGCGTGCGCGGCGTATGGGAGCGCTATGTCGACGACTGGTGCCGCGCCTGCGAAAGCCCACTTAACTTTGATGTGATGGCTCATCCCGACCTGGTCATGCGCTTTTCGAAGGAAGGCTTTGCGCCCGACTTTGACCCCGCACCGTTTTGGCAGCAGATGGCCGAGTGCGCGCACGATACGGGTCGCCGCGTTGAGGTCTCGACCGCCGCACCCCGCAAGGGCCTCGACGACTACTATCCCGCGACTGGGCTGTTGCGTTGCTTCGCCCACGCCGAGGTACCGATTACCTTTGGCTCGGACGCGCACCGCGCCTGCGACATCTGCTGGAACATCCGCGAGGCCCAGGCCCACGCCTACGACTGCGGTTATCGAACCTTCGACATCCCCCACGCCACCGGCGAATGGGAATCCACGCCCCTCGCCTAGCCATCCCTTCATAAGTTGCGGTGAAATAGGGATTGTTTTGCTTGATGAAGCGCTTAAACAGTCCCTATTTCACCGCAACTTCCATGACCCCGTTACACCAACAAAGACTGTCCCAAACGACTAGTGGCGGCGGGCGTTGAGTTCGCCGGCCAGCTCGTCGAGGGTGATGCCGTAGCGCTCGAGCGTCACGAGCAGGTGGTAGACCAGGTCGCCGGCCTCGTAGCGGATGTGATCGTGATCGTTATCCTTGCAGGCCATGATCACCTCGCTCGCCTCCTCGGCAAGCTTCTTGAGCAGCTCGTCCTCGACGTCGGTCAACAGACGAGCGGTGTAGCTCTCCTGCGGCGATGCGTCGCGACGGCCGTGAATCACCTCGGCGAGCCCCGTCAGCGTCTCACCGATATTTCCATCCTGAACGTTTGCGGTGCGCACACCCATAGTTCAATCCTTTCTGGTTGGCCGAGCGTCTAATCGAGCGCCCGCCCTACGCGAGTTTCTTAAAGAAGCAGGTACGGTTGCCGGTATGGCAGGCCGGACCCGGCGAGTCAACCTTGACCAGCAGCGTATCGCTATCGCAGTCGGCCCAAAGCTCCTTGACCTCCTGCATATTGCCGCTCGTCGCGCCCTTGTTCCAGAGCTCCTGGCGACTGCGGCTCCAAAACCACGTGGTACCGGTCTTGAGCGTCAGCCCCACCGACTCCTCGTTCATCCAAGCAACCATAAGCACCTCGCCGGTGTCATACTGCTGAACCACACAAGGAATCAGCCCGCGGGCGTCGTACGTAAGCTTTGAAGGATCGGTTATCTCTTCCATTTCTCTCCCCAAATTCAAACTTCGCAGGTCGGCGAGGGTTGTCCAGGTGCCCGAGATTCCGAGCGACAAGCCCGACGACGCGTACTTAAGTACGCGAGGAGGGTTGGAGCCGGAAGGTCGGGTGCCTGGGCAAGCCGCAGCGCTAGAAGTCCAACCTGACAGGGATGCCTTGAGAGGCCATATACTCTTTGACTTCGCGAATGCTGAACGTCCCAAAGTGAAAGACGCTCGCCGCCAGCACGGCATCGGCCTCGCCCTCAATCACGCCCTCGGCAAAATGCTCGAGCGCGCCCACACCGCCGCTCGCAATCACCGGAATCGGCACCGCGCGCGCCACGGCGCGGGTGAGCGCCAGGTCAAATCCGGCCTTGGTGCCGTCGCGGTCCATACTGGTGAGCAGGATCTCGCCGGCGCCGCGACGAGCCGCCTCCTCGGCCCACGCCACCGCGTCGATGCCCGTGGCGTTGCGGCCGCCCGCCGTGAAGACCTCCCACTTGTCGGCACCAGATGCGCCGGGCAAATCGACGCGCTTGGCATCGATCGCCACGACCACGGCCTGGCTACCAAACGCCGCGGCAGCCTGGCTAATCAGCGACGGGTCGCGCACGGCGGCAGAGTTGAGCGACACCTTGTCGGCACCGGCTGCAACCATGGTGCGCATGCCCGCCAGGTCGCGAAAACCGCCGCCCACGGTATAGGGAATGGCTAGCTCCTCGGCCGCATGCGCCGCCATCTCGATGGTCGTCGCACGGTTGTCGCTCGTGGCGGTAATGTCCAAGAAGACGACCTCGTCCGCACCCTCGCGGTCGTAGGCGCGCGCCAGCTCCACCGGATCGCCCGCATCGCGCAAGCTCACAAAGTTGACGCCCTTGACCACACGGCCGTCCTTGACGTCCAGGCAGGGAATCACACGTTTGGTAAGCATGGGCTACTCCTCCCCTCGGGCGGCGGTCAGCGCCTGTACCAGCGTAAAGTTGCCCTCGTAGAGCGCGCGACCGGTAATGGCACCTTCAATCGCGCCCTCACGCACTGCGGCCAGCGCGCGGATGTCGTCGAGCGTCGAGATGCCACCCGATGCCACGACGGGAAAGCCCGCGACCTCGGCCACATGGCGATACGCCGCCACATCGATGCCCGCCTGCATGCCATCGCGCGCAATGTCGGTATACACCAGATGCTTAAAACCCAGCTCGGAAAGCTGCGCCACGGCGTCGTCGAGCGCCACGCCCGCGCCGTCACGCCAGCCATTCACCTTGACCTGGCCGTCGCGTGCGGCAATATCTGCCACCAACAGCTCGCCAAAGCCTTGGGCCGCCACCTCGGCAAAACCCGGCTCGGTCACGAGCACCGTGCCTAGTGCGATGCGGCGCGCACCGTAGCCGGCCAACTCGTCGATGCGCGCGAGCGAGCGGACGCCGCCGCCCACGTCCACGGACAGACCGTTGACGCCGCAGATGGCCTTAATCGCCGCCGAGTTGGCAGCGCATGTGTCCTCGTCCTCGCCAAAGGCAGCGGACAGGTCGACGACGTGCACCCAGCTTGCGCCCTGCTCGGCAAACGAGCGAGCAACGGCCACGGGGTCGTCGGAATATACCTTGCAGCGACTCCGGTCGCCGCGCTCCAGGCGCACGACCTTGCCGCCGATCAGATCGATTGCGGGAAACAGGATCATCGGCCGGCCTCCTCGACGATGTTGACGAAGTTCTTAAGGATGCGCTGACCCAGCGCGGAGGATTTCTCGGGATGGAACTGGCAACCCCACACGTTGCCATGGCGCACGATGCACGGGAAGCTCCGCGTATAGTGCGTGCGCGCCAGCACATCGGCGGCATCGGAATCGTCGGCCACCGCGTAGCTGTGGGTGAAGTACATGTTGGCACCCTCGGCAAAACCAGTAAGCAGCGGATCGGCCGCACCGGCGGGCGTCATGTGCACCTGGTCCCAGCCCACGTGCGGCACCTTCAGGCGGCTCGACTCCAGGCGCGTGCACGAACCGCGCATAATACCCAGGCCATCGACCCAGAGGACACCGGCCCGCTCGGAGGCGTTGCCGTCGGCGACCGCGCTCTCGCTCGCAGGAACGCCCTCGTTGCCGCGCTCAAAAAACAACTGAAGGCCCAGGCAGATGCCGAGCAACGGAGTTCCGGCGGCAACGGCGTCGAGCACCGCGTCCGCCTCGCCGCCCTCGCGCATAAAGGCGACCGCGTCGTAAAACGCGCCCACGCCCGGGATGACCAGGCCGTCGGCGTTGCGGATCTGCTCCGGATCGTCCGACGTGCAGGCGGCGGCACCGGCGCGCGCAAGCCCGCGCGCAACGCTCGACAAGTTGCCCTTGTGGTAGTCGACCACCACGATCTTCGGTTCGCCCACGCGACCCCTCCCTTTTCTCATTCAAAACCCGCCAAAAAGGGACAGGTTACAGTGAGCCCTTGGTGCTGGGGATGCCCTGCACGCGGGGATCGAGCTCGCAGGCGTGGCGCATCGTGCGGCCCACGGCCTTAAAGGCGGCCTCGATAATGTGGTGCGAATTGCCGCCCGCCAGCTCGCGCACGTGCAGCGTTAGTTTGGCATCGCGCGCGAAGGCATAGAAGAACTCGACGGCTAGCTCAGTATCAAAGCTGCCCACGCGCTCGGTCGGTACGGGCAGCTCGCAGTAGGCCTGGCCACGGCCCGAGATATCCACGGCGGCCATCACGAGCGTCTCGTCCATGGCGATCGCCGCGTCGGCAAAGCGCGTAATGCACGCCTTGTCGCCCAGCGCCTGGCAAAACGCCTCGCCCAGCACGATACCCGTGTCCTCGACGGTGTGGTGCGCATCGACCTCCACGTCGCCCACCGCGTGCACCGTCAGATCGAACAGACCATGGCGGCCAAAAGCGTTGAGCATGTGGTCGAAAAACGGCACGCCAGTCGAGATATCGCACACGCCGCATCCGTCCAGGTCGAGCTTGACGACAATATCGGTCTCCCCCGTCTTACGGGTTACCTCGGCATGGCGGCCCATCTACATCTCCTCCTTCACCAGCGCGACAAACGCAGCCAGCACCTCATCGTTTTCCTGCGGGGTGCCCACGGTAATGCGCAGACAGTCCGCAAGACCCGGCGCATAGCTAAAGTCGCGCACCAAAATCGAATACTCGTCGCGCAGGCGCTCGCGCACGCGCGTGGCATGTGGCGTGCGTACGAGCACAAAGTTCGCCGCGCTCGGCCACGCCTCCACGGGCAAGCCCTCGGCAGCCATCGCGCGCAGAGCAGCCAGCTCGCGCTCGCGCTCGGATGCAACCTGTGCCACCACGGGCGCGTACGCATCGCGGGCACGCACGCAGGCAAGCGCGGCGGCCTGGCTCAGCACATTAACCGAATAGATCTGGCGAATCGCCGCGAACACGTCGATGACCTCGGGCGCCGCGATCACGTAGCCCAGGCGCGTGCCGGCGGCGCCAAACGCCTTGGACAGCGTATGCAGAATCACCAGGTTGGGATGCTCGGCAATAAGCCCCTGCGCCGTGGTGGCCGCGCCAAACGAATCGTCGGCAAACTCAACGTAGGCCTCGTCGACCATTACCATGCCGGGGCACGCATCGCACAGCGCCGCGACAAAGTCGAGCGGCGCCACATCACCCGTGGGATTGTTGGGCGAGGTCACGATTGCCAGGTTGCACTCCGGCGCCGCCGCGAGCACAGCAGCTTGGTCGAGCTCAAAGGTCGCCGGGTCGCGCCAAACGTCGCGCACCTCGGTCTGGCACAGAGACGCAAAGAAGGCATACTCGCTAAAGCACGGCGGGCAGTTGAGCAGAGTCCTCCCCGCGCCGCCAAACGCCAGCAGATAGTTATAGAGCAGCTCGTCACCGCCGTTGCCCACGCAGATGTTCTCGCGCGTCACGCCATGCCAGGCAGCGAGCTCGTCGCGCAGGTCGTTTGACATGGGATCGGGATAGCGGTTGAGCGGTGTAGCAGCCAGGGCCGCGTCGATCGCCTCGCGCACGCCGGCCGGCACGGGATAGGTGTTCTCGTTGGCCGAAAGGTTGATGCGCGTGGGCGTAAAGTTGGGATCGTAGGGCTCAATGCCGGCCAGGTAAGGCTGGACAAGCTCCTTCATACGAGACGTCAGCTCGGCCATATTAGGCCTCCCCGACGACCGCGCCAGCGGCACCGCCCGCAGCCGCCAGGTCCACACCCTCGGCAACCGTCGCGGTCGTATCGCCCGGCCAGGCGACCTTGGTCAGGTCGGCCGCGGCCAGAGACTCGGCACTCACGGCATCCTCGCCCTGCTCCAGCACGCGACGACGCAGAGCGACAGAAAGCGCGTGCGCCCACAGGCCCTCGGCCTCGGCCAGACGCTGTGTGGCGGGAGCGTCCGAGAGCAAGCCCTCGGGCGTATAGCAAATGACGCTCGAGCGCTTAACGAACTCTTCGACCGAAAGCGAGTTGGAGAACATGGCCGTGCCGCCGGTCGGCAGCGTGTGGTTGGGGCCGGCAACATAATCGCCGAGCGGCTCGGAACTCCAGGCGCCCACAAAGATGGCGCCGGCGTTGCGGATGCCGCCGAGCAGGCCCATCGCGTCCTTGCAGTGCAGCTCAAGGTGCTCGGGCGCCACGGTGTTCACCGCCTCGACGGCAGCGGCCATGTCGGCGGCCACTACGATGGTGCCCTCGTTATCGAGCGAGGCGCGCGTGATCTCGGCACGCGGTGACTGCGCCACCAGGATGTCAATACCCGCCTCGACCTCACGCGCAAACTGCTCGTCGCAGGTCACCAGGTAGCAGGCAGCCAGCGGATCGTGCTCGGCCTGGGCCATCAGGTCGGCCGCGACCACCATAGGCTTGGCCGTGGCATCGGCCAGCACACAGACCTCGGAGGGACCGGCGACCATGTCGATACCCACGTCACCCGAGACAATCTGCTTGGCCGCAGCGACAAAGGCGTTGCCCGGACCGGTGATTTTGTCGACGCGCGGAATGGTCTCGGTACCGTACGCCAGCGCGGCCACGGCCTGAGCGCCGCCCACCATATAGATTTCGTCCACGCCGCCGAGCTTTGCCGCCGCGAGCGTGTAGGGGCTGATCAGGCCGTCCTTTTGCGGCGGGGTCACCATGACCACGCGTTTGACGCCGGCCACCTTGGCGGGAATGGCGTTCATGAGCACGGTAGAGGGATACTGCGCGCGACCGCCCGGCACATAGATGCCGGCAGCGGCAAGCGGGGTCACCTTAACGCCGAGCATCGTGCCGTCCGGGCGCGTGGTAAACCAGCTCTGCTCGACCTCGCGCTGGTGGAACTCGCGAATCTGGTGTGCGGCCTTCTCGAGCGCGGCGACAAAGGCAGGATCAAGGCCTTCGAGCGCAGCATCGATATGCTCCTGCGGTAGGCGAAAACTCTGCAGCTCAACACCGTCAAAACGCTGGCAGTAATCGCGCACCGCGGCATCACCGTTGGCGCGCACGTTGGCCACGATATCACGGGCGGCGTCGACGATGTTTTGCGGCAGCACGCCCTTGCGGTTGAGCTGGTTGGTACCGAGGCGCTCACCGGGAGCAAGCTTGATAGTCTTCATATCGGTATCCCCTATCGGTCGAGGTTGTGTTCGAAAAACGAAAGGCCGGGCGGCGGCGCCAATCGGCACGCAGCCCGGATATGGGGGCGCCCGTGCGTGCTCGCGCTATTGTGCCGAGCCCGCGACGGGCTCAAAATGCTTGTCCTTAACAGCAGCTGCCAAGCGATCGGCCAAGTTGCGAACGCGCGGATCCAGGCGAGCGGCACCCGGATTGACAAAGAAGCGCGCCGTGCAGTCCATAATGCGACCAGTAATAACCAGGTTGTTATCGCGCAACGTGGCGCCCGTGGCAGTAATGTCCACGATACGGTCGGTCATACCGACGATGGGGCCCAGCTCGATGTTACCGTGTAGCGAGACGATATCGGCATTCACGCCGCGCTCGGCATACCAGGCGCTCGCAATGCGCGGATACTTGGTGGCCACACGAAGCGACCCGCGGCGGGCATAGTTGCGCTCGGCCTGGCCGGCACGCCACGCGGGCTCCGCCTCGATAAAGGTGCACAGGCCGTAGCCCAGATCGACCAGCTGCAGCAGGTTGAGGTCGGCCTCGATAAGCGAGTCCCAACCGCAGATGCCGCAGTCGGCGCCGCCGCAGCCCACAAAGGCGGGCGCGTCGCTGGGGCGCACAATGACAAACTCGATATCGCCGACCGTACCCTTGCCGGCACGCGTGTCGCGACCGCGCACAATCAGGTGACGGCCGGGGTCACGCAGCTCAGAGACGTCCAGCCCCGCGGCCTCGAGCACGTCAAGGGTGTCGGCCTTAAGCGAACCCTTGGGCACGGCAATGCGCAGCGGACCCTCGGCGCCACGGCCCACGGCGTGATCGCCGTCGGAAGCGGCGTCCTCGGCCGAGGTGTGCGCGGCCTCCAGACGCTCGAGCGAAAAGGCGAAGCCCGCCGCCGGCACCTCGAGCCCCGCGCCAAATGCGCCGGTAAAGATGGAGTCGTAGCGACCGCCCGAGCCAACTGGATCGGGCAGACCGCCGGCGTAGGCCTTAAAGACCAGGCCCGTGTAGTAATCAAAAGAGTTCATGATGGAGAAGTCGAACGACAGCACCTGGGCGTCCTCGGGAGCCAGGCCCTCGACCAGAGCACGCAACTCGCGCGTCAGCGGCGCGACGATGCTGGCGGCCTCCAGCAGCGTGTCCACGCGGTCGAGCACCTCGGCACCGCCGTGCAGACGCGGCAGCTCGCAAATGGCGGCCTTGACGGCATCGGACTCGACGCTTGCCGCCACGCGGGCATCGAGGCCCACAAAGTCGTTGGCGTGCACGCAGCACAGCGCCTCGGCAGCCAGCTCGCGATCCTCGCACGCCGCGAGCAGCTCCTTAAACGGGCGTACGCTACCTGCGATGATGCGTGCATCGGGCAGCGCCAGCTTGCGCACCGCCTCGGCCACGAGCGAGACAATCTCGACATCGCCCGCGGTATCGCCCGCACCGATTAGCTCAAAGCCCAGTTGTGTAAACTGGCGCGAGCCGCCGGCATTGCGCTGGCACTCACGAACCACCGGCGCCTCGTAGCGAAGGCGCAGCGGCAAATCGGCCGCGCGCATGCGGGTCGAAACCAAGCGCACGATCGGCAGCGTGTTGTCGGGACGGACCACCAGCAGGCGACCGTCATCATCAAAGAGCTTAAACGGCGTGTCCGCAATGCGTCCGCCTTCCTCAAGCGAACTCTTGTCCTCGAGCAGCGGCGTCTCGACCGGAAGGTAACGATGCTCCCTGAAGCAGCCCTTCACCGTCAGCGCAATCTCCTCGCGCGCCTGAGCCTCCTCGGGCAATATGTCCCGGAATCCCCACGGTGTGGCCGTCATCTGGTGAGCCTCCTCATGCTGTGTTTCATATAGAACGAAAGACCGGCATAGCTCCGCCGGTCTTCTGGGTACTTTAGCATACTAGAGTGTTTGCGGGGCAAATCCGTCGCAGCCGCTCACACCGTATTCATTTGGAAACATAGGAGCGGATCGCTCGCGGCCCCGGCAATGTAATCTTGGCTGACCATAGTTAGATGCACGGCTTCTAAGGCAGCGTAAGCAAGGTCCCCATTACATAAAAAATAATCAGCCCCCGCATATCGAAACGGTCGAGAGGGCCTGCTCCGGGCGGGTTGCCTTGTTCCGGGAAGTTCGCGAAGCCCACTTCCCGGAACAAGGCAACCCGCCCGGGGCAGGCCCCAGCGCGAGACCGTCCCGGATGCTATTCGTTGTCGCCTGCGGTCATTTGCGTTGCGGAGAGTGCGCCGTCGGCAGTAGTTGCGGCTGCGGCGTCGGGCCAGACCCAGTCGGTAAAGGCCGGGTGATCGAAGCCCTCGTCGCACGCGAACTCAAAGGCCTCGGTGCGGAAGGCTTCCCACTCATCAATCTGCTCGGCAAACTTATCGGCGTCGACCATGCGCAGCACGTCGGCGGCCAGGGCCCAGCGGTCCATGTTATTCAGGCGCAGCATGTCGAACGGCGTGGTCGTGGAGCCCTTCTCCTCGTAGCCGTGGACGCGGAAGGCGTCGTGGCCGGGGCGGTTCCAAATCAGGCGGCGAATCGTGCCGGCATAGGCGTGGAATGCAAAGAGCACGGGCTTCTTGCCGCAGCCGAACAGCTCAGCCCAGCGCTCATCGCTGATGGCTTGGTCGTTCTCGCAGACGTTCTGGATCTTGAGCAAGTCGACCACGTTGACGAACCACACCTTAATGCCCAGCTCGCGCAGCATGTCGGTTGCAGCCAGAGCCTCGAGCGTCGGCACGTCGCCGCACGTGGCGACCACGACGTCGGCCTCGGCGAGCGAGTCGGCAGTCGATGCCCACTCCCAGGTCGCGACGCCCTCGGCGAGCTCGGACTTGGCCTCGTCGACCGTCTGGAAGGTGGGGGCGGGTTGCTTGCCACAGAAGATGGCGTTGACGCAGTCGGTGGACTGGTAGACGCGCTCGGCAACGGCAAGCGCCATGTTGGCGTCGGCCGGATAGTAGGCATTCACGATATGCGTGTCGTTGGCCTTGTTGAGCAGCAGGTCGATAAAGCCGGGGTCCTGGTGCGAGAAGCCGTTGTGGTCCTGGCGCCAGACATGGCTCGACAGCAAAATGTTGAGACCACTAATGGGGGCACGCCACGGAATCTCGCGCTTGGTGGCCTCGAGCCATTTGCAGTGCTGGTTGACCATAGAATCGACCACGTGGACAAAGCTCTCGTAGGAACTCCACACACCCGAGCGGCCGGTGAGCACGTAGGCCTCGAGGAAGCCCTCGCACTGGTGCTCAGACAGCTGCTCGACGACCTTACCGGAACCGGCCAGCAGCTCGTCGTTGGCATCGTCCTCGTAGAAGCCAGCATCCCACTGCTTCTTGGTCACCTTGTAGGCAGCCTGCAGGCGGTTGGACGCGGTCTCATCGGGACCGAAGATACGGAAATCGTCCATGTTCTTGGCCAGAACGTCGGCGGTGTACTCACCAAAGACGCGGGCGGCCTCGGTGGAGCCCCAGCCGTGACCCTTACTTGCGACGGGAATCTCGTGGGCATGAATATCGGGGAGTTCGAGCTCGCGGCGCACCTTGCCGCCGTTCGCATTGGGGTTGGCGCCGATGCGCAGCTCGCCGGTCGGCATAAAGGCCGTTACCTCGGGGCGCACCTGGCCCTCGGGCGTAAAGAGTTCCTCGGGCTTGTAGGAGCGCAGCCACTCGCGCAGCACGCGGAAGTGCTCGTGGGTGTCCTTGGCACTCGCCAGCGGCACCTGATGGGCGCGCCAGGAGCCCTCGGTCTTCTTGCCATCGATCTGCTTGGGGCAGGTCCAACCCTTGGGCGTACGAAACACAATCATGGGGTAGGCCGGACGGACCACGGTCTCACCCGCGGCGGCCTGGGCCTGCGCGGTGGCCTTGATGTCGCAGATCTCATCGAAGACCTGCTCGAACAGCGCGGCAAAACGCGCGTGAATGCTTGCGTGGCTCTCGTCGTCAAAGCCGGCGACAAAGAAGTGCGGCTTATAGCCCATTCCCTCAAAGAACTTGGTGAGCTCTTCGTCGGACACGCGGGCAAGGATGGTGGGGTTGGCGATCTTGTAGCCGTTGAGGTGCAGGATCGGCAGGACGATACCGTCGGTTGCCGGGTTCACGAGCTTGTTGGACTGCCAAGAGGTCGCGAGCGGACCGGTCTCGGACTCGCCGTCGCCCACCACGGCCACGGCCAGCAGGCTCGGGTTGTCCATGACGGCGCCGTAGGCATGGCTGAGCGTGTAGCCGAGCTCGCCGCCCTCATGGATGGAGCCGGGCGTCTCGGGCGCAAAGTGGCTCGGGATGCCGCCGGGGTAGGAGAACTGGCGGAAGAACTTCTGCAGGCCGGCCTCATCATTGGTGATGTCGGGGCGAATCTCACGGTAGGTGCCATCGAGCAGCGACTGGGCGGTGCCGGCGGGGCCACCATGGCCCGGGCCCATCAAGAAAATGGCGTTCTGGTTGTGGTCGGCAATAAGGCGGTTGACGTGGCCGAACAGGAAGTTGATGCCGGGCGTGGTGCCCCAGTGACCGACCAGGCGGTGCTTAACGTCCGGGCGACCAAAGTCGCGCACCTCACCGGTTTTCTCGTCGACAAAGTCAGGGCGCATGAGCGGGTTAGAGCGAAGGTAGATCTGACCGACGGACAGATAGTTCGATGCGCGCCAATACAGGTCGACGCCCTCGAGCTCGGAAGCCGGTACCTCGTGGCCCAGCTTTTGCCACGGCGTCCCCAGTGTTTTAGCCATTGTTTATGTCCCTTCGCTGTGCGGTCGCCTTCCAATACGGCAACCATTCGTTGGGACTAGTATATTTGCTAAAACGTTTTATCATGTTGAAAAAACGTTTTAGCATCCTGATTTGCCATCTGGAAAGGCAAAAGCAGACATTCACCTGCGGCATTGCCTGTCACAGGTGTTCCACATTCAGTCTCTGCAAATTGATAAACGTGTTTAGTTGTGTTTAGTAAGCTCGAGCACGCTGCCCTTCACGATAAGCGCCGGCTCCAGAACGACCTCTTCGGCACGTCTACCGCCCCTACCGGCAAGACGCTTGGACATGCAGCCAAAAGCATGCTCCGCAAGGACACCAGGATCCTGCTCAATCGCGGTCAGCGCCGGCTCAAAGAGAACGTCGGCCGCCGAGTTGTCATAGCTTACGACCGAGATATCGCTCGGAATGCTCTTCCCCATCTCGTGCAAGCGCTTGAGCAGACCGAGGGCAATGTTGTCCGAGCTTGCGAACACGGCGGTGGCGTCAGTTGCGAGCACCGCCTCCGAGGCCTCGTATGCGCTCGGAATGTAGTACTCGCTCTCAAACTCCAAACGCGCGTCAATAGGCAGGCCAACCTCGCGCAGCGCACGCTCGTAGCCGGCAAGACGTTTACGACCCGTATTGGAACGGCGCGCATTAACCAAGCAGGCAATGCGACGGTGGCCCTGCTCGATTAGATAGCGGGTTGCCATGTAGCCACCCATCTCGTGATCGAACATCACCTTGTCGCACTCGAGTCCCTCAATGGCACGGTCAACCATCACGGCCGGAATGGGGAGATGACTGACTTCTTCGCGCAGGGCGCGGTCGTCCGAGAACTCGTCGCCCACGACCAAGAACACACCGTCGACGCCGCGCGTCACCAGCTGGCGCAGCAGCTCCAGATCGTCCTCGGCGCTTCCGCCCGAGCTGGTAATAAAGAGCGCGTAGCCGTCCTCGCGGCAGCGCTTTTCCAAGCTGCCGGCGAGCGAGGCAAAAAAGCGGCTCTCGATGTTAGGGACGATAAGGCCCAGTGTGCGCGACTCGCGCATGACCAGGCTACGCGCAATCTGGTTAGGAACATAATGGTTGCGCGCCGCGACCTCTTTGATGAGCTTGCGGTTTTCTTCCGAGATTCGACAGGGCCGGTTGTTAAGGACAAGCGAGACCGACGAGGGGGAAAGCCCCACCTCCTGGGCAATCTGCTTGAGAGTAACTTTGTTGCCCATCTCGCTCCTTCCGAGTATTCGCGCAATCTCTTGAAAGTATAGCGACCGTCCCTCTACCTTGATGATAAACACTTTACCAATCCGGTAGACGGCTGTTTTATCGCCGCGATTGGCGCAAAGCAACCTGACCCCTTTGCGCCATGCGATGCATTGGGGTCAGGTTGCTTTGCACCAAATCCATCCGGGTGGGGTATATTGCATTCGATTAATGAAAACGACCACCATAAGGCGGATATTCGTATGCACGAGAATGACTTTTTCAACGAGGACCTGCTCTGCGCGCTCGCCGGAGTTGCCGGCGAGGACAACGTGCTCATGAGCGAGCCCATGCGCGAGCACACCACGTTTAAGATCGGCGGCCCGGCCGATGTCTTTGTCACGCCCGATACCGAGCAGGGCCTCGTCGCCACGCTTGACACCTGCTACCGCTGCGATCTGCCGCTCACCATCGTGGGCAACGGCTCCGACTTACTCGTCGGTGACAAGGGCATCCGCGGTGTCGTCGTGGCACTGGGCGAAGGCCTCTCTAACATCACCGTCGACGGCACGCATGTTACGGCAGCAGCCGGCGCCCTGCTTTCCGATGTCGCCGCGGCTGCCGCCGAAGCCCACCTCACCGGCATGGAGCCCCTCTCGGGCATCCCCGGATCGGTCGGCGGCGCCTGCTACATGAACGCCGGCGCCTACGGTGCCTGCATGGCCGATGTTTTGGAGTCCGTGCGCGTCTATAAGCCCGCCCGCGCGCTCGACGACGGCACCCGCGGCAGCGGCAATATCATTGAGTTCGATGCCGACGAGCTTAACCTGGGCTATCGCAAGAGCCGCATCGCCGACGACGGCTTTATCGTGCTCTCTGCCACCTTTAACCTCGCCCCGGGCAACGCCGCGATGATCAAGGCCGACATGGACGACTACCGCCAACGCCGTGAGGACAAGCAGCCGCTCGACATGCCGAGCGCCGGCTCCACCTTCAAGCGCCCCGAGGGCCACTTTGCTGGCAAGCTCATCATGGACGCCGGCCTGCGCGGCCACGCTATCGGCGGCGCCCAAGTGAGCGAGAAGCACTGCGGCTTCATCGTCAACGCCAACCACGCCACCGCCGCCGACGTCGACGAACTCATCCGCCACATCCAAGCAACCGTCAAAGACCAATTCGGAGTAGACCTACAACCCGAAGTCCACCGAATCGGAGAATTCCTCTAAAAAGAAGGCCCCGAAAGGGAGAGGCTTCGTAAAGAAGTCCTCTCCCTTTCGGCTTTTGTAATCCCCCACTTATGATTGAATTGGTAGGTAAAATCATAAGTGGAGAATCACAAGAGGGAAGGAGGGCTTGGCTATGGCGAATGGAAATGCAGCGCCTATTCTCGGCTCGGCTCGGCTCGGCTCGGCTCGGCTCGGCTCGGCTCGGCTCGGCTCGGCTCGGCTCGGCTCGGCTCGGCTCGGCGGGAGCATAGCGCCGCTTTTTCAGCGTTTCAAGTCTTATTTCATACAATTAATAACGATCCAGTTGCCGAAGACAGGGCGCATTATGCCTTGGCTTCGGCTTTTTGCGTTTTCCGGAAGGATGGTGGTTTGATATTGAAGTCCTAACTACGACCGGCAAATCAATCTTTTCCGGTCAAGCCTTCTATCTTCTCCGGCATGTCCGCTGTAGGAGGAAGTAAGTAGCGGATTGAATTATTTTGGAGGAATGAAAATGAAGAAGAAGCTTCTAGGCGTTCTGCTTGCGTTGTGTCTCGCGATGGCACTTGTTCCGATGACAGCTTTTGCAGAAGAGAACGCTCAAAGCAGTAAAACATCAATCACAACAGTAGATGAGCTTTTGCAATTTGCAAAAGCTGTGGACAATGGCGAATACGACGATAAAACAGATGCGGTTGTATCTCTTGATGCAGATTTGGATTTAACCGGTATTGCGTGGACACCAATTGGTAGCACATTTGATGCTGATGGAAATCTGTTGCATTACTTCAGCGGCAAATTTTACGGAAACGGGCATACGATTTCTAATTTAGATTTTTCCGAAAACTATGGAAAGACAGAATATCCGTCCTTCGGATTATTCAGTGAGGTTTACGGCGCTGAAATTTCCGGTTTGACAATTCAAGGCAAGCTGGATGTATCCAATTCGGGGTATGTCTATTTTGGAACGATAGCGGGTGTTGCAGCAGACAGCAAAATTTCTGACTGCGTTTCAGATGTGTCGTTCACGGATACAGACAAATATATTAACGGTACTGCGGCTATGTGCGGATATGCAATAAATAGCACGATTGAGTACTGCCAAAACATGGGGAATTTTTCAATAACGAAGGATGTCAGCTCTTTCCAGATGGGCGGTATCGTAGGCGTTGCTCAAAACAGTACCGTACAGTATTGTGCTAATGTGGGCGAGATGACCTCTTGGACGCCCTGTACCGGCGGAATCGTTGGGCAGCTGTATCAAGCTTCAAAGATTATCAATTGTTATTCCACAGGGAAAATGGTTCCTCTTGGCAACGGAACCACAGATTTCGGCGGCATCGCAGGGACAGTTGGTGCAGGTACAGAAATCAAACATTGTTATTTCGCTGGTGAAATGAATCTATCTCAATATACTGCCACTACGCCTTATAAGCGTTTGGGCGGCATTGCAGGCGGTGTTTCTTCTGATACACCTGCTTTTGAAAACAATTATTTCGTGGGAACTGAGAATGTCCCGGCTTGCTTTAAGTACCAGAATGCTGGAACAGAAAAGACCCTTGACTCCATGAAAACGGAAGATTTCTTTAATGAAATCACTGCTGCTGGTGGCAATTATCGATTTAACCCAAATGGCACACCTATTCTGCCAGCACCGAAATATGCAGTTTCTTTTGTTGTAACACCTGCTGAACTGACAAATGTAACCATCAAAGTGAACGGTCAGGTAGTAACAAACCCCGCCAATTTGGAGGCAGGTACTTATCAAGCCGAAGTCAGCACAGATAATTGCGAGGTTTTCAATTCCAATATTACGATTACGGCTGATACAGCAACTCATACGCAAACCATTGCAATGACTTATTTGCCTGCCGACTACACCAAAGTCGATGCAGCCATTGCCAAAGCAAATACCCTGAACAAAGATGAATACAAAGACTTCACTGCGGTAGAAGCTGCCGTCAAAGCTGTTGTCCGTGACAAGAACATCACTGAACAGAGCGAAGTTGATGCAATGGCAAAGGCTATCGAAGATGCGATTGCTGCTCTTGAGAAAAAACCCGCCAGCACCAAAGAGAAAAAACCTGCCAGCACTAAACCGGGAACAACCGATGAGCTTCCGAAGGCTGGCGATAGAAACAGCCTTGCTTTGTGGATCGCCCTGTTGTTCGTCAGCGGCGGTACAGCAATCCTAACAACCGTTTACGGCGGAAAGAAAAAGCGCAGCGCAAAGTAAAACTTGGTATTTAGCCCAAGGGGCCGTCGCTTTCCTATATTCAGACAACCAGTCCGGTGTGCAGCGCCCCGAACCCGAGAGGGCCGCGTGCCCGCCCGCAATATATTTGATTGATCGCGAGTTCCGCACGCAAAGAAGGCCACTTAATGTGGCCTTCTTCTTGCGCAGGACTGCCCGAGCAGGCAATCAAATATATTGCGGGCGGGCACGCGGCCCAGTCGGCTTTACGACAGCGCAATACCGCCGAGCCAGCCCCAGCGCACGCCAGAGCCAGTGCCGTAGAACCCAATGAACGAGTCAAGCGACTTAGACGTGATGGCGCCCTCGTTGCTCATAACGATGCCGCCGCCAACATAGATGCCCACGTGTCCGTACAGCAGACCCGGCGTACCGGTGCCACTGTGCGACGAGTCGGCCACGATCATGCCCACCTGCAGCGCCGAACGATCGGAGCTGTAGCACCAGGCGTTAAACATGTCGCACGCGTTGCCGCCAAAGTAGCCCACGCCGGCGTTGCGGAACACGTTGGTAACCCAGGCGGCGCACCAGTTCAGGCCAGGCGAAGGCGTGGAGTAGCATGCATTGACGACGGCCTGCTGCTTGCCCGAGCCGGCATTCTGCTGCGGGGTGCCGCCGGCATACGAGCCGCCACCCGAGCTTGAACCACCCGAATAGGAATTGTTCTTGTTTGCGGCAGCCGCGGCAGCGGCAACCTTCTTGGCAGCTTCCTCGGCCTGAGCGGCAGCGAGAATCTCGGAATCGCGCTGGGCCATGAGCTCCTTAACATCATCGGAAAGGCCGTTCAGAACCGTCTGGACCTCCTGCTGCTTGGCCTGCATGTCCTGCATCTGAGCAGTCTGCTGGTCCTTGAGCTTCTCCAGGTCGGCCTTCTGCGACTCGAGCTCGGACTTCTGCGTATCGAGCTCTTTCTGGATGGTCTGGATATCCTCGATGGCGTCACGGTCGCTCTTGTTGATCTTCTCGACGTAATGCGCGTTGGCGACGAGCTCCTCAAACGAACCAGAAGCGAGCAGCAACGACAAGATGTTGGTGCCGCCCGACTTATAGCTGGCGGCAACGCGATCGGAAAGATCGCTGCGCTTCTCTTTGAGCTCGGCCTTCTTGGTGTCGATCTGAGCCTGCGTCTCGTCAATCTGGCCCTGTACGCCCTCGATATCGCTGAGGGTCTGGGCATTCTTGTTGGCGAGCGTCGCGTACTCATTAGCGATGCTGTCGAGCTGGGCCTGGACCTCGTCGAGCTGGGCCTGGGCGGCATTCAGTTTGTCGGTGGTTTCTTGGCTGGCCTCAGCCGCATGGGCGCGGGCGGGCAGGCCAAAAAGAACAGCCGCGGAAGCAGCACCGAAAAGAGCCTTAAGGGCAGTGCGGCGCGAAAGCTCCTGCGTAAAGATGGAATCGTTGTTTGGTGACATATGTACTCCGTTACATGCTTATTTATATGTCGCTCAACTCAAACATATTAACGCACATCGCGCTTGTCCCAACTATTTCCACGAACGGCTGGAAAAGCATGGTCAGCGGCTCGCAAATACGTCCCACACCAAAGGTAAGGATTATGCAAATAACACCCTATGAGTACGTTAACATCAATCCTCTGGTTTTCCTGCCCCGCGTGTTTTGGGCGCCCCCAGCTGCGCTATACTCCCCTCAAGAAGTGTTCCTGATTCGATAGGAGACTACATGTCCAAAGCACTCGACCCCAAAGACACCTGCGTCCTCGTTACCGGCGGCGCCGGCTTTATCGGCTCGCACACCGTCGTTCAGCTGCTCGAGGGTGGCTACCAGGTTGTCGTCGTCGATGACCTCTCCAACTCCAGCGCCGTTGCCATCGACCGCGTCAAGACCATCGTGGGCGACGAGGCCGCCAAGAACCTCACCTTCTACGAGGCCAACGTGCTCGACCGCGATGCGATGAACAAGATCTTCGATACCCACCAGATTGACCGCGTCATCCACTTCGCCGGCTTTAAGGCCGTTGGCGAGTCGGTGAGCAAGCCCGTCGAGTACTACCACAACAATATCGAGAACACCCTGGTGCTCATCGATGTCATGCGCAACCACGGTTGTAAGTCCATCATCTTCTCGAGCTCTTCGACCGTCTACGGCGATCCGGACAATCCGCCCGTCACCGAAGAGGACCCCAAGAAGCCCGCGACCAACCCCTATGGTTGGACCAAGTGGATGATTGAGCAGATCCTCATGGACGTCCACACCGCCGACCCCGAGTGGGACGTCGTGCTGCTCCGTTACTTCAATCCCATCGGCGCCCATCCGTCGGGCCTGATCGGCGAGGATCCCAAGGGTATCCCCAACAACCTGGTGCCTTACGTCGCCCAGGTCGCCGTCGGTAAGCTCGAGGCCGTTCAGGTCTTTGGCAACGATTACCCCACCCCCGACGGCACCGGTGTTCGCGACTACATCCACGTGTGCGACCTGGCATCTGGTCACGTTGCCGCCCTTAACTGGATGAACGGCAAAACCGGCGTCGAGATCTTTAACCTGGGCACCGGCACCGGCACCTCGGTACTCGAGGTCGTCGCCGCCTTCTCCAAAGCTTGCGGCAAGGAGCTGCCCTATGTGATCCGCGAGCGCCGTGCCGGCGACATCGCCGCCAACTGGTGCGATGCCTCCAAGGCCGAACGCATGATGGGTTGGAAGGCCCAGTACGACATCGCGGATATGTGCCGTGACAGCTGGAATTGGCAGAGCCACAACCCCAACGGCTTCGCCGACGCCGAGTAGCAAAAACCTACATACCGTTCTTGCCCCGATCTCACGATGTGAGACCGGGGCTTTTTTCATGGCGCGTAACCATTTACCGAAAATGGGCCAACTTTTTTATCTTGCCCGTACATGTTTAAACAACATGTTCTACAATAGATGTATCGAATCAGAACACCGGGGGCGGACTGCTCTTCCATCGGCAGGCTGACCCCACAACAAGAAGGTTGGTGAGCGCATTCATGGAGCGTGCAAGCGGCGTCCTCATGCCCATCTCGTCTCTGCCCGGACCGTACGGAATCGGCGGCTTTGGCTGGAATGCCTACGACTTTGTCGATTTTCTTGCCTCGTGCAAACAACATTACTGGCAGATTCTGCCCCTTACGACGACGAGCTATGGCGACTCGCCCTATCAGTCGTTCTCGGCCCGTGCGGGCAATCCCAACTTCATTGACTTTGCCGAACTCATCGAGGCCGGCTATCTGGAGCAGCGCGATATCGACGGCGTGTACCTGGGCTCCGACCCCAGCAATGTCGACTATGGTGCCATCTTTGGTGGCCGTCGTCAGATTCTCGACCGCGCCGCCGAGCGCTTTGCCGCCGACAAGCCGGCCGACTTCGACGGCTTTATCCAAACCAACGAAGACTGGCTCATCCCCTACTGCGAGTTCATGACCGTCAAGGAGGAGTGCGGTCTCAAGGCATTTTGGGAGTGGCCCGCAGAGCTCCGTACCCGCGGTGAGGCTTCTGCCAAGGTCTGCGCCGCCCATCCCGCGCGCATGCTCTACCACCAGATGACGCAGTACTTCTTCGATCGTCAGTGGAGCCGCCTCAAGGCCTATGCCAACGAGCGCGACATCCTCATCATCGGCGACCTGCCTATCTATGTCTCGCGCGACTCCGTTGAGATGTGGGCCACGCCCGAGCTCTTTAAGATCGACGCCGCCGGTAATCCTGTGAGTGTCGCTGGCACGCCGCCCGACCAGTTCTCTGCCACCGGCCAGTACTGGGGCAATCCCATCTATGACTGGGACGCCATGGAGGCCGACGGTTTCTCCTGGTGGGAGGGCCGCATCCGCGCCGCCCTCGACATGTACGATGTCATCCGCCTGGATCACTTCCGCGGCTTCGAGGCCTATTGGGAGGTACCGTTCTCCTCACCCGATTCGTCCTACGGCTCGTGGACACAGGGCCCCGGCCTCAAGTTCTTCAAGACGCTCGAGGAAAAGCTCGGCACGCTGCCCATCATCGCCGAAGACCTGGGCTTCCTCACCCCCGGCGTCATCGACATGCGCGACACCTCGGGCTTCCCCGGCATGAAGATCTTGCAATTCGCCTTTGAGGGCACCAACTCGTACTACCTGCCGCACAACTACATTGCCAACACCGTCGCCTATGTGGGCACGCACGACAACGAGACGGCGCGCGGTTGGTTTGAGGGAACGGCCACCCCGCGTCAGCGCGAGCAGGCGGCCCTGTACACCCACCAGCAGACAGGCGAGCCCATGGCCGATGCACTCAACCGCACCATCGCCGCCAGCGTGAGCGATACCTGCATCTACACCATGCAAGACCTGCTCAACCTGGGCAACGAGGCACGCATAAACACCCCCGCTACCCTGGGCGGCAACTGGACTTGGCGCATGCTCGATGGTGCCATCACCCGCGAGCTCGAGCACAAGCTTACCGACTGGACCGAAACCTACTTCCGCATCCCGTCGGAAGCCGAAATCGAGCTTCCCCAATAGAAGCCACCGCGCCCGACCCCACCCCACCGTGCGGACGTGACCGCTTTTCCCGCGCGAGGCCACCCCAATCCCCTCGCGCGGGCTTCTTTTGAATTTCTGACATGTCGTCAACTCACCACAGGAGGAAGCATGCCCCGTATCAATCTTGCTGATCTTGCCGAGCAGTCTTTTGGAACTTCGCCCGAGCAACTCGATGACCGCCGCATTTACAAACTGCTGGTCAAGCTCGTGCAGGAGCGCTCCGCCGCCTGTCCGCTCAACAACGGCAAGAAAAAGCTCTACTACATCTCTGCCGAGTTTTTGATCGGCAAGCTGCTCATCAACAACATGATCGACCTCGGCATCTATGACGAGGTTAAGGACCAGCTCACCGCCGCCGGCCACGACCTCAATAAGGTCGAGGAGTTTGAAGTCGAGCCTTCGCTCGGCAACGGTGGCCTGGGCCGTCTGGCCGCGTGCTTCTTGGATTCCATCGCAACGTTGGGCCTTACCGGCGACGGCGTGGGCCTCAACTACCATTACGGCCTGTTCCGCCAACGCTTTGTCGACAATCAGCAGAAGGCCGTCCCCGACGAGTGGCTCAGCGAGCAGGACATCCTGATCGATGACGACCGCTCCTACACCGTCGAGTTCGGCGACTTTGCCGTTACCTCCAAGCTCGTCAACATCGATGTGCCCGGTTACGGCCAGCCCACCAAGAACCGCCTGCGTCTGTTCGATTTGGCAAGCGTCGATGACGGCCTGGTCCCCGGCAGCTCCATCGACTTCGACAAGACCGAGATCGCCAAGAACCTCACCTTGTTCCTCTATCCGGATGATTCCGATGAGCAGGGCCGTCTTCTTCGCATCTACCAGGAGTACTTCATGGTGAGCAACGCCGCCCAGCTCCTGATTGACGAGGCCGTCGAGCGCGGCAGCAACTTGCACGACCTGGCCGACTACGCCGTGGTCCAGATCAACGATACGCACCCCACCATGGTCATTCCCGAGCTCATCCGCCTGCTCACCACCGAGCACGACATCGAGTTTGACGAGGCCGTTGCCATCGTGCGCTCCATGGTCGCCTACACCAACCACACGATTCTTGCCGAGGCGCTCGAGAAGTGGCCGCTCACCAGTCTGCAGAAGGTCTCGCCCGCCATCGCCGACATTATCGTCAAGCTCGATGAGATCGCGAAGGCCGAGCACGACGACCCGCGCGTCGCCATCATCGACGAGCACGACACCGTACACATGGCCCACATGGACATCCACTTTGGCTTCTCCATCAACGGCGTCGCCGCACTCCACACCAAGATCCTGGAGGACACCGAGCTTCACCCGTTCTACGAAATCTA
Organism: Collinsella aerofaciens; assembly: GCF_040910245.1. Lineage (GTDB taxonomy): Bacteria > Actinomycetota > Coriobacteriia > Coriobacteriales > Coriobacteriaceae > Collinsella. The sequence continues at coordinate 18,187 of NZ_JBDGAY010000005.1, read as the reverse complement.
TCCCGAGAAGTTCTCCAACAAGACCAACGGCATCACCTTCCGCCGTTGGATCCATGGCGCCAACCCCGCGCTCGCCAACCTGCTCGACGATGTGATCGGCACCGACTGGCGCAGCACCGGCGATCTGAGCAAACTCGCCAAGTTCGCCGACGACAAAGATGTTCTTGAGCGCCTGGCTGCCACCAAGACCGAGGCCAAGGCAATCATGCGCGAATTCATGGCCCTGGAGCAGGGCGTGACGATTCCCGCAGGCGCCATCATCGACGTTCAGGTCAAGCGCATCCACGAGTACAAGCGCCAGCAGATGCTCGCGCTCTACATCATCTGGAAGTATCTCGACATCAAGAACGGCAATAAGCCTAAGCACCCCGTCACCATCATCTTTGGCGGCAAGGCAGCGCCTGCCTATACCATCGCTCAGGACATCATCCACCTAATCCTGACGCTGTCCCAGTGGATAGCCAACGACCCCGACGTGGCCCCCTACCTGCAGGTCGTCATGATCGAGAACTACAACGTCACCGCCGCCGAGCGCGTAATCCCCGCCGCCGACATCTCCGAGCAGATCAGTCTGGCCTCCAAGGAGGCGAGCGGCACTTCCAACATGAAGTTCATGCTCAACGGCGCCCTGACCCTGTGCACGCTCGACGGTGCCAACGTGGAGATTGCTGAGCTCGTGGGCGACGAGAACATCTATACCTTTGGCGCCTCGTCCAAACAGGTCGAGCAGCTCTACGCCAATGGCAGCTATAACGCCGGCGCGCTCTACCGCAAGCCCGGCATCAAACTGCTGGTGGACTTCATCACCAACCCCGCCTTTATGGCGACCGGCAACGCGGAGCGCCTGCAGCGTCTGCACGACGACATCAAGGGCAAGGACTGGTTTATGGCCCTGCTCGACATTGAGGAGTACATCCAGACCAAGGAGCGCGTGCTGGCCGACTACGAGGACCAGGATGCCTGGATGCGCAAGGCGCTGATCAACATCGCCAACGCCGGCGCCTTCTCGTCCGACCGTACGATCTCCCAGTACAACGACGAGATTTGGCACCTGGACTAACCCATTCCCCTTACCATCCTCTTGAGGAACGGAGTCGTGGCAACACGGCTCCGTTTTTTTGTGCCCGTGCGTTGCCCCTGTGAGCCGCCTCGACTAAATCGTCTCAATCTGTAACACCTATTCGGCCAAAACGGTCCTACCTGCTACAGATCAAGACAAACCGGTTCTTTCCCTAGGGTTTATCTCAATCTGTAACATCTAACGTCCGAAATCCGCCCTTACTGTTACAAATCGAGACAAATGGATAAGCCGGCTAAAACAATCTCGTTCTGTAACAGGTAACTACCGAAATCAGTCCTTCGTGTTACAGATCGAGACGGAAGGACAGGCGGCTCAACTCAATCTCGTTCTGTAACATCTAAAGCCAATTCGATCCTCTACTTGTTACAAATCGAGACAAACGACCGACCAGACAACCCCGTCATAAAGAAAGGCTCCCCTCTCGCCCAGTGGACGGGAGGGGAGTCTTATATGTGACCGCGGCAAAAGGATGGCAATACCGCAGTCGCCCAAAGGGAGGGCCTGGATGCACCGGGCCTAGATAAGGTTCTTGCCAGACACCTTATCGAAGAGATGGGTCGCGTTCTTCTCGAACTTGAACCAGATGGAGTCGCCCGCCTTGAGCGCACCCTTGGCCTCAAGGTCGACAACGGGAATGATCAGGACGAACTGGCCATCGGGAGCGGTCACGTGAACGTGCTCGGTCGAACCCATGAGCTCGGTCACCTCGACGGTGCCCTGGAGCGCACCCTCCTCGCCCTTGTCGGCAAGCAGAATCTGCTCGGGGCGCACGCCGGCCGTAATCTCCTTCACGTCGCCGTCGTCCCAGTTGAGAGCAAGCTGAGCGCAGGTCTCGGGGGCGAGCGTCACGTTCATATCCTCGGTCTTGACGGTGAAGCCGTTGCCCGAGCGCACCAGCTGGGCATCGAAGAAGTTCATCTGCGGCACGCCGATAAAGCCGGCAACGAAGATGTTCGCGGGATGGTTGAAGACCTCCTGCGGCGTGGCAATCTGCTGGACGACGCCGTCCTTCATGACCACGATACGATCGCCGAGGGTCATGGCCTCGGTCTGGTCGTGGGTGACGTAGATGAACGTGCCCTTGATCTCGTGGCGCAGCTTGATGAGCTCGGCGCGCATCTGGTTACGGAGCTTGGCGTCCAGGTTGGACAGCGGCTCGTCCATCAGGAAGACCTTGGGGTCACGCACGATGGCGCGGCCGATGGCGACGCGCTGACGCTGACCGCCGGAGAGCGCCTTGGGCTTACGGTCGAGATACTCGGTAATACCCAGGATCTCGGCAGCGGAGCGAACCTTGCGGTCGATCTCGTCCTTGGGGACCTTCTTGAGCTCAAGCGTAAACGCCATGTTCTCGTACACCGTCATGTTGGGGTACAGAGCATAGCTCTGGAACACCATGGCGATGTCGCGGTCCTTGGGCGCCACGTCGTTGACGCGCTTGCCGTCGATGAACACATCACCCGAGGTGATGTCCTCCAGGCCAGCAACCATGCGCATCGTCGTGGACTTACCGCAGCCAGACGGGCCAACGAGGACGACGAACTCCTGGTCGTGAACGGTGAGGTTAAAGTCCTCAACAGCGAGCACGCCATCCTCGGTAACCTTGAGGTTGTGCTTCTTCTCCTCGGTCTTCTTCTTTTTGCCAAAGAAGCCCTTCTTTTTGGACTCGGTGTTGGGATACACCTTCTGAACATGTTTGAGAACGATCTCGGCCATGTCTTTACCTTTCGATATGCGGCACCATGTTGAGGGCGCCGCAGAAACTTGCAAAACAGTTACGGCATCAGCCCTTGACGGCACCTGCCACCACGCCGTCGATGATGTACTTCTGGCAGAGGATGTACATGACGACGATGGGGACAACGACCATCATGATGCAAGCCATCATGGGGCCGAGCTCGACGTGGCCGTAGCCGCCGCGGAAGTACTGGATCAAGATAGGAATGGTCTTGTACTTGGTGGAGTCGAGCGTAAGGTAGGGCAGCAGGTAGTCGTTCCAGACCCACATGGTCTCGAGAATGCCGACCGAAAGATAGGTGGGCTTCATGATGGGAAGGACGATCTTAAAGAACACCTGGACCGGGTTGCAGCCGTCGATCATGGCCGCCTCCTCGATCTCGAGTGGGATGTTCTTTACAAAGCCGGCGAACATAAAGACCGCCAGGCCCGCGCCAAAGCCGAGGTAGATAAAGCAGATGTTGAACGGCGTGTTGAAGCCGATGCGGTCCGCCAAATTGGACAGCGTGAACATGAGCATCTGGAAGGGCACGACCATCGAGAAGACGAACAGGTAATAGAAGAAGTTCGAGATCTTGCTGTTGACGCGCACTACGTACCAAGCACACATGGAGCAGCACACCAGAATCAGCACGACCGACGTGACCGTGATGATGAGCGAGTACATAAATGCCGAGGCAAAGCCCTGCTCGTTAAGGGCATGCATGTAGTTTGCGAGGCCGTTGAACGTCTCGGGCGTGAGCAGATCGAATGCCGTGGTGGTGCTGATTGCAGTTGCCTTTTTAAAGGAATTGAGCGCGATCATGAACACGGGGTAGATCCACGCGAGCGACAGGATCGTAAAGAAAATCGAGAGCGCGCGGTTGATAACCTTATCGCGTTTCATTACTGCTGCACCTCCTTGGACCTCGTGGCCTTAAGCTGAATCATGGAGATGGCTACGACCAGGATGCAGAAGATAACCGCCTTGGCCTGACCGATGCCCTGCCATGCGATACCGGCACGCGAATAGAACGTGTTGTAGATGTTCAGGGCGAGCATCTCGGTGGAGTGCGCGGGGGCGCCGCCGGTAAGGGCGAGGTTCTGGTCGAACAGCTTAAAGCCGTTGGTGATGGACAGGAACAGGCAGATGGTAATCGTCGGCATCAGATTGGGGATCTTAACCTTCCAGAACGTCTGCCATGCCGTGGCACCGTCAACCTTGGCGGCCTCGATGTAGTCGGACGGAATGGACTGCAGACCAGCGATGTAGATGATCATCATGTAACCGACCTGCTGCCACAGGGTCAGGATGATAAGGCCCCAGAAGCCGGCAGCGGAGTTAAGGGCAATGAGCTGGGCGCCCACGTTGGAGAGCAGGCAGTTGATCAGGATCTGCCAGATGTAGCCCAACACGATGCCGCCGATCAGGTTAGGCATAAAGAAGATCGTACGGAAGATGTTGGTGCCTTTGAGCGCCTTGCGGGTGAGCGCCTGCGCAATTGCCAGGGCGATCACGTTGATGAGCACCGTCGACAGGAAGGCAAACGCCACGGTAAAGAAGAACGACGTGGCAAACTGCGGATCGGACAGCGCGCGCACGTAGTTCGCGATACCGACAAAGTGCGCGTTGTTAATGGTAATAAACTGGCAGAACGAGAGATAGAAACCCTGGATAAAGGGGATCACGAACCCGATCATAAACGCCAGGCACGTGGGCAGCATAAAGAGCGGCCACCAGCGCTTGAGTGCTTTGCCCATAAAAGGGTCCTTTCAATATGCAGGGGGCGGGCAAACCAACGTCTGCCCGCCCCCTGTCGCTAATCAGATAGCTTGGGCAGCAACTGCTTACTCAGAAGCAGCCTTCTCGGTCTTCCAGCCATCAACGAAGGCGTTCTTGACGCCGTCCCACTTGCTGTTGTCGGCAGCATAGGCGATCAGAGCCTGCTTGAGGTTCTTCTTCCACTCCTCAGAGGGGATGTAGACGAAGTCCCAAGCAACGGTCTTCTTGCCGTCCTTGGCCATGGCAACGGCCTGCTGCGAGAAGACGTTGGTGGTCTCCTTGGCGCTCTTGAACGGAGCGGTCAGACCCATCTTGTCGGCGATGATGCTGGTCGGGGTGTCAGCGGTGACGCACCAGTACATGAAGTCCTCGGTGGCCTTCTGAGCATCCTCGGAAGCCTGGGAGCTCACGCACCAGTAGTTCTCGCCGCCGGAGCACAGGCCCTGGTTCTCCTCGCCGTCGACGCCGATGTAAATCGGCAGCATGCCGAGCTGGTCGTCGGTCATACCGGCCTTGGTGAGGTCAGCGTATGCCCAAGAGCCGTTCTGATAGAAGACGGCCTTGCCGGTTGCGAACTCGTTGGTGGCATCGTCGCCGGTCTTGGAGGCAAGCTGCGAAGGATCGCAGGTGGAGTCGGTGATGTACAGGTCGAAAATCTGCTTAAAGTTGTCGAGATACTCGCCCTTGATCTCGTCGTCCTCCTGGTTGTGCTCCTTCTCGAACTCGTAGTAGAGCGGGAGGTTGGCGAGGTGGGTGGTGTAGCGCCAGCTGGAGGAGTCATCCATGCCGGCAGAAGTGAAGGCACCCTCAACGCCAAGCTCGTCCTTGCGGGCCTGGATGTCGTCAGCACAAGCCTTCAGCTTGTCGAAGGAGTTGATGTCCTCGGCCTTGTAGCCTGCCTTCTCGAGCAGCTGCTTGTTGTAGATGATGCCGTAGCTCTCCTGGACCCAGTCGATACCCAGATCCTTGCCATCGGACTGCAGAGCCAGGGAGTCGTCAATGAGCTCACCGCGGAGCTTGGTATCGGACAGGTCGGCGCAGTAATCCTTCCAGTTCTTAAGACCGGTGGGGCCGTTGACCTGGAACAGGGTCGGAGCGGAGCTCTTGGACATCTCGGACTTGAGCTTCTCTTCGTAGGTGTTGGAGGCGGCGGTCACGATCTTGACCTCGACGCCCTTCTCCTCCTTGTACGCCTTGGCGATCTCCTTCCACTCCTTGTCGACCTCGGGCTTGAATTGGAGGAAGTAGACCTCGGCAGCGTCACCAGAAGCAGAGGAGCCGGAGCCGGCGGAGCCACCGCAGCCCACGAGACCCAGACCAAGAACCGCAGCCGCGGAACCAGCAAAGCCCAGGAACTGCCTTCTGCTCATTTCGTTCTTCATTACAATCCACCCTTTCACACCGTGGCGGCACCCTTTGCCGCCGCCTTCGGAGATTGGCTCGGGGACCTTGCCCCTTTTGCTGATTTGAACGATACGCTATTTTGAAAGTTGTTTGAACAAGTATTACTAGAGCGGTAGAAAAACTTCGGTGAACGGTAATTTCAACTTGATACTTGACAAGTTTTGTATAAACAATTATTTGTTATCGAATGCAGAGAAAACGCCCGGTCAAGCCGATGCATCGTCGGTTTGACCGGGCGTTTTCGCTTTGAGGGCATGAGTCTCGTCAGGCTGCGAGCTAGCCGGCTATCGCTTGGAGTTGACGCGGTAGTGGAAGATCTCGGGATGCGTGCGGGCATGCGTGACCTCGAACAAGATGCCGTCCGAGGTGTACGACTGGCTCTCCATGACGGCAACGCAGTTGTATTTGCCGAGGTCAAGATAGCTGCAGTCCTCATCGTTGGCGAGCTCGACGCTCACTGTACGGCGACTCGCCATCACCTTGACGCCGCGTTTGTGCTCCAGATAGTCGTAAATTGACTTTGCGGCGATCTCGGGCGTCAGGCCCTTGGCGATTGACTCCAAAAAGTAACCATGGTCTACTTGGCGCGCATTGCCGTTAAGGCTTCGGACACGCACCACGCGAATCAACTCCTCGCCCACCTTAAAGCCCAGGCGACGAGAGAGTTGCTCGGTGCAAATCAAATGTTCAAAAGACTTAACGTCCGTCGATGCAACGGCATTATTGCGCTTTGCAAATTCGCCAAACGACTCGACTTCCTCGAGTGCGCCCAGCATGTCGGTTTCGCCCTTGAGCCAAATAACGCGCACGCCCTTGCCGTGTATAGGCTGCACAAACATCTGGTCGGCCAGCATGCTCAAGGCGCGTCGAACGGTATTGCGCGTGCAGCCAAACTCCGCGGTCAGCTCGGCTTCGGTTGGCAGCATCTCCTGAAACGCATAAGTCCCGTTAATGATGCGCGAACGGATCTCGCGGTAGATTCCTTCGTAAATCGCTTTTGGCATGACTTCACCTCTAATGAATATGTATGGCTAGGCACGATAGCATTTCTTGAAGTTGTTTAAACCGATTATCGGCAAAGCGACAGGATTTAACCGTTGACGGTTTCTGTCGCGCCCAAACCGGTTTCGCTCAAAACTGCCGGTATGACAATCGTCTGGTCCTCTACAATGAATCCATTGTTTAAACGTTTCACCACGCGCAACGCGCCTCGATATTCGGGAGGCAGAACATGCTGCAAAAAATCCAACGCTTTGGCGGGGCAATGTTCGCGCCCGCCATGCTGTTTTCCATATCGGGCCTTATGGTCGGCGTCTCCGCCCTCGCAACGTCTGCGGACATCGTCGGCGATCTCGCCGTATACGGAACCCCTTGGTATGTTTTTTGGACCATCATCCAGCGCGGCTCGTGGACGGTCTTTAAGCGCCTTCCGCTCCTTTTTGCTGTAGCGCTGCCCATCGGCCTTGCCCAAAAGCAACCGGCACGCTGCTGCCTCGAGGCACTCGTGGCCTATTTTGCCTATTGCTTCTTTTTGAGCGAAATCATTAAGCTGAGCGGAGACAATCTTGGACTTAAGTACCCGTCGTCTTTGACCTCCGCTAGCGGCATCACCATCATCGACGGCATCAAGACGCTCGACACCGGCATTATCGGCCCGCTGGCGGTATCGGCAACCGTCGTCGCCATCCATGACCGCTTCTACGATGCCAAGGTTCCCGATTGGCTCGGCACCTTCTCGGGCTCCTCGCTGGTCTACCTCATCAGCTTTTTTGCCGTGTTTGCCCTTGCCGCTATCTCGGCCGCCATCGTGCCCTCCGTATACGCAATGACCGAAACGCTGCGCCATGCACTTACGAGCGTCGGCCCCTTTGGCGTGGGCATCTTTGTGCTTTTGGAGCGAGCGCTCGAGCCCATGGGGCTGCACCACCTGCTCTACATGCCGATCTACTACGACAACCTGGTCATTAACGACGGCATCTACGCCACGTGGAGCAGCTTGCTCCCCATCCTCTCCCATAGCACGCGCCCCCTTAATGAGCTTGCGCCGTGGGCCGGTTTTACCGCCACTGGCTGGGTCAAGCTCTTTGGCCTTCCCGCCATCGCAGCCGCGTTCTACTCCACCGCAAAACCCGAGCGCCGCGCCGGCCTCAGGGTCATCCTTGTTCCCGCCATCATCGCCTCGGTGGTTTGCGGCGTTACCGAGCCACTCGAGTTTCTCTTTATGTTCACCCACCCCGGGCTCTTTTTTCTCTACGCCGTCTTATCGTCTTGCCTTGCCACAACCATGAATCTCTTTGGCATCGTCGGCATCTTCTCGGGCGGCCTCATGGAGATGGCAGCCTTCAACTTTATTCCGCTCATGCGCATGCATGCCGGTGCCTATCTTTTGGCGCTCGGTATCGGCCTTGCCTTTAGCCTCATCTTTTTTGTTAGTTTTCGAGCACTCATCTTGATCTATGACCTTAAGACGCCGGGCCGCGAGGATCATGTCGCCAATCGCGCGGCAATCGATCATTTAACGGGAAGCGGCTTTGCCAAAGAGCAATCTCCCAATGACGAGGTCAATAGTCAATCCGATCAAGATCACGTCCTCGCTGAGCGGGTAATTCAGCTTTTAGGTGGCGTTGGCAATATTGCGGGCGCAACCAACTGCGCCACGCGCCTGCGCATCGAGGTCGCAGACCCTTCCATCGTTGCAGATAACGCGTCGTTTGTCGCGGCGGGCGCCAAAGGCCTCATCATTACGGGCAAGACCGCCCAGGTGGTCATCGGCATCTCCGTTCCCCGCGTTAAAGAGCATTTTGACCAGATCATGGGCCTCGAGCCGGGATTTGTGCCCACCGCCTCGGCCTCCCCTGTCGCCAGCCCAACCCACAAGCACGGCGATATCTGCTTCTTCGACATTGACGGCACGCTCGCGTGGCAAGACCCTCGAGTGGCACAAGAGCTTCCCGAGAGCGAGCGAGACCTGTCCCCCTATCCCAACGAGGCGGTCTCGCAGGCCATCCGCGATTTCGTTGCAAATGGCAACATGGCCTTTATCTGCACAGGACGCACACTGAGCTGCATCCATCCAAAGCTGCTCGAGCTGCCCTGGGCCGGCATCGTCTGCCTCGCGGGTGGCTATGTCGAACTTGAGGGACACGTGATTCGCGATTTAGCGATGACGCCCGGCATGCTGCAGCGCCTTGCCCCCTATCTTGAGCAGTCGGGCGAGGTCATCCGCTTTGAGGGCCTCAACGGCGTCGTGCGCATGAGTGCCGATGCCCCCGATGCCCCCGGATACGCGCGCACCCTGGGCGACGCAGTCACGCAGCTGCAACATTACAGTGCCTACAAGATCTTGATGTCTACATCGCTCGCCAGCCGCATCGCTCAAGATAAGGCACTTGAGCCGCTGCTGTGCTTTAACGAGCTCGAACTCGAGGTAACCGAAATCTCGCCCCGCGAATGCACGAAGCGCGGGGGCATCCAGTCTGTACTCGACGCCCTCGATCCCCACCACGGAACCGTATACGGCATCGGCGACGCCAGCAATGACGTCTCGCTGATGAACGCCGTCGATGTCGGTATCGCCATGGGCAATGCGCCGGACTATCTCAAAAAGCGCGCCGACTACATCACCGACTCGGTCGACAAAGATGGCGTCGTCAAGGCGCTCGAGCACTTTAGGCTTATATAAGCAGCCGGCACGCGCACGCGTCCCGTTTCCCCAAATCGCCAAAACAGACGCGCCGGCAACTCCAATGTGGCAATATGGTATCTGCACACCGCAACGATGCAACCTAAGAAAGAATGCGAGAACCCGTGTCCAGTCCGTTTACCAGCTTTTTAGCCCAGCACTTTGGCCAGATCAACGACTATCTGGCCACGTTCTTTGACGGACAGGCGACCTCTGCCGATATCGAGCGCTACCTGTATACCCCGCTCTCGACATTTACGGCCAATGCCGGCAAGCGCCACCGCCCGCTCATCTGCATGCTCGCCGCCACCGCGGTAGGTGGCAGCTTTGAGAGCGCCCGCAGCGCGGCGGCAGCTATCGAGCACTTTCAGTCGGGGGCGCTTATCCATGACGACATAGCCGACAACGGCCAGCTGCGTCGTGGCAAGCCTTGCATGCACCTTACCGAGGGCACGGGCCTTGCCATCAACTGCGGCGATCTGGCGCTCACCATGGTCACCAAGACGGTTCTCGACGACCCCACACTCGAGGCAGACGTGAAACTCCGTGTACTCCACGAGCTCACCGAGATGATCGTTCGCACCATCGAGGGCCAGGCGCTCGACTTGGGCTGGGTCCGCGATGGACGCTTTGACATCTCGGTCGACGATTATCTGGACATGGCAACACACAAGACGGCGTACTACAGCGGAGCCACGCCACTTGCCGCCGGAGCCATTATCGGCGGCGGCAGCGATGGGCAAATCGAAGCGCTGCGCGCCTTTGGTCTACACACGGGCCTTGCCTTTCAGATTCAGGACGATCTGCTCAACTTGATCGGCACCAAAGAGGCCGCCAACAAGGACTTCCGCACCGATATCACCGAGGGCAAGCGCACCCTCGTCGCCGTGCACGCCCTGTCAGACGAGCGTTATCACGACGAGGTCGAGGCAATCCTTTCCTCGGGCACCGAGGACCCCGCGCAACTTGCACGCGCCGTGGAGATCTTCCAGGAGACCGGCTCCATCGATTACGCCCACACTTACGCGCTTGACCTGACCGCCAAGGCCAAAGCGGCCATCGAGAACGTTGAGCTTGATCCGCACGCACGCGAGCTGTTCCTCTCCATGGCAGATTTCTTTGTGGAGCGCCTTAACTAGCGGGGGTAATAAAACCTGTCAGCAGCGTATTTGGGTACAACTTGCTACACTGTTGAGTGCATGTTTATGCATCCCTTTGCGTTGTCTATCCGACACACGCTCAAATAGTACGAATGGTACGCCGAAAGGGGTTCGTTCATGGAACCTATTACAACGGGCATGCAGGGAGCAGCCGTCGAGGACGTCCAGTCCCGCCTTCTGCAGCTCGGCTATACAATCGATGACACCGAGGTCTCCGACAAGCGCTTTGGCACCACCACCGAGCAGGCTGTTGGCACCTTTAGGCTCGACAGTGGCCTTCCCGCTGGCTGCGCCGTCGATATCCCCTGTTGGAGCGCCCTGGTAGACGCCTCGTATAAACTGGGCGACCGCACGCTCTATCTGCGCATGCCCAATTTCCATGGCGCCGACGTTCAGGCCCTGCAGCGCGCGCTCAACGTTTTGGGTTTTGCCTGCGGTGAGGACGACGGCTATTTTGGCCCGCACACCGAGGCCGCTCTGCAGCAGTTCCAAGAAAATGTCGGCCTGTTTGCCGATGGCATGGCGTTCCAGGATACCTACGCCTATATCAACCGCCTGCATCACGTGTGGGAGGGCAAGCCCTCGGTTACCGAGGCCGAGTCGCGCATCGGTTTTGCCCGCGCCGCCAACGTGCTCGAGCGCTTCCAGATTGCCGTCATCGGTGAGGACCCCATCGCACGCAGCGTTGCATCGCGCATGTGGAACATCGCCACGGCGACGACCGACAGCAGCGGCATGATGCTTTGCGATTCCGAGGTTCCGACCGACGTGGATCTGGTGCTCGAGATTGCAAGCGATGAGCTGCCCGCAGATGCTGCGCCGCGCGCCACGATCGCCCTTGCCGAGTGTCACAACCTTGCACAGCGCATCCGCACCGCCAATGTCGCCGCGCAGCAAAAGCCCGCGCGCATCCGCATTGAGCTCACGGGCATGACGCGCTACAACGGAACCTTCACCGCAAGTGATGCGCAGACACTCGCCGTACGCCTGCTCGATGGCGTTTGCGATGCCCTCGCAGATTAGGTAAACTAAACGGGTTGCTTTTGGGCAACACCACACATTGGGACGTAGTTCAACGGTAGAACTCCGGTTTTTGGTGCCGGCTGTTGGGGGTTCGAATCCCTCCGTCCCAGCCCCAAAGAACATAGCGCTCCAGGCTCTTATGAACCTGGAGCGCTTTTTCGTGGGCATGCGGAGGGATTCGAACCCGCAAGGGTGCAGAGCTGAGGAAACGCGAAGCGTTTTCCAGCGCAGCACGCAAGGAGCGAAGCGACGCAGCGGGGCGCGGCCGCCGGCAGGCGGACGCGGAATCCCTCCGTCCCACATCGACCGAGAGCTCCTCGCGTTAAGAAAATCGAGCCAACGCCGCCAAGCGGAGGGATTCGAACCCGCAAGGAATCTACCTATATAAGACAGACGCCCCAGGCCCATAACGACCAAGAGCGCCTTGCATCTAGAATTATCAGCCCTGTTCCGAAAAGCGAGCCGCATGCAACAACCAAGTAACCACAGGCCCCGGGAGAGCGGGGACACCGGCTTAGGTTTATCGCGAGTTCCGCACGAACAGGAGGCCACTTAATGTGGCCTCCGTCGTGAGCAGGACTGTAGAGCAGGAAACCTAAGCCGGTGTCCCCGCTCTCCCGGGGCCGGCGGAATCTAGTTGTTAAGCATGCGGTCGAAGCTTCCCGAGTCGCCATCCCGATAGTCGGCGGTCATCAGAATCTCCTGCGGAATGCGTCCGCCCTCACGCAGCACGTTGCGGAACTGTACGCGCGTGACCATGGGCAGATCCTTGATCGTCGCCGCCAGGTTCTGCGGTACACCCTGGTTGGCAGCCGCGGGCTCGCACTCACCGCCGGACTTCACGCGGCGCTTGTGCTCGGCGAGCATGGCGCGATACATACCGGCATGCAGGCGAATCTCAACAACATTGGCATTACGGGTCTGCTCGACAATGCGCGCACCCTCTCGGTCGATATCGCCCACGTAGTAGACATAGTTAAAGCGATAGCCGATCTCGGCCAGATAATCATCCAGTGCGTGCGAAACGCTCGCCTTGCAGCCACCGCCAAAGATCACGCCACCCACCTTGGTGCCAAAAAGCTTAGCGTGCTTGCGGCCGCGCAGGAGCTTGACGATCTCGTCATAGGTGTCCAGGTTCTCGACCATAATGAACGGCTTGTCGGCGCCCAGCGTAAAGAAGCCCGTAAAGTGCACAGGACGGTTGGGAGCAACCTTGATTGCCTGCATGCTAATGCCCTTTTCGGTCATACGCCGAATCAGACGCTCGCCATGCTTGCCGTCAAAGGCCTTCTCATCGTTAAAAATCTGGTAGGCGCGCTGGCGACGCGAAGCGACCGGCGTGTCGGCGCCGCGATTCTGCTCTATCCAAGCCTGGATGATCGCAATCTCCTCGGCAATCTTGCGGTTGGACATCTCGTTGTGCTGAGTGCGCTGCGGAGCCTTATTGCCGTCCTTGCCCTCGACCTTAACGATTTGAGTCTGCTGCTCCTTAATCTTGGAGAGCGCCGTAGGCGTGGGAACGACCTTGAGCAGCTGCCTGCCCAGGACACGGGCCAGAGCAAACGCCGAAACCTCGCCATGAGCGGGCGGCTCAGGCTGCTGGGCGGCCGCATCGTTTGCAGTCGGTTTGGGCTGCGCCTGGGATTTGCGCTTGGAATCTGCCTGAGCTTTGCGCTCTTGCTTTGGCGCGGACGAGCTCTTTTGCGAACGTTCGGGCTTGTCCCCCTTCGCCGGCTGGCGCTTGGGTTGCTCCACCGGGGCCTCAACCTTCGCATCCTTGCTTTGCGTCGCCGCCTTCTCGGCCGCGGCCTCGGCATTCGAGCCACGACCGCCACGGTGACGACGACGGCGAGGCTTGCTCGAAGCGCTCTCCCCTGCCTGCTTATCAGCGGACTGCTGAGCTTTGACCTCGGCGTCGGCCGCAGGCTGCGACTCGGAAGGTTGCTGCTCGCAAGCCACCGGCTCAACGGTTTTCTCGGTTTGTTCGGCCTTATCGGCCTGAGCGGTCGAAGCCGGCTCGCCCTTCTCCTGACGCTTTACGGGATACGCGCGTCCCGCAAAACCGCGGCCGGGACGACACGAACCCGGAGCCCTCTTGGCAGACTCCTCAACATCGTCTGCAACCTCGGGAGGCTCTTCAACCTCATGCGCGACATCCTGCTGCGCAGCCTTAAAGTGAGCACCGCGACGACGCTTGGGCTCTTGGGCCTCCACGGGCTTTTGCTCCTGCGCGGGCTTCTGCGACTCGGCAGCAACCTTGGTCTCGACAGCCTCGGTATCGAGCTCATCCCTTTGAGCAACGGCGCGACGGAAGCGCTCCTGCTGGGCACGGCGCTGAGCATCGCGCTTGCCGCCCCCGCCAAAACCGCCGCGACCGGCCTTAGCCGTAAAGGCGCGAACGACGCTCTCATCGAGCAGCTCGTCGGTATCGATATGCTCGCGCGGGGCCGTTTCCACCGAAGCGGGCACCTCGACAACGTCCTCGACGGCCTCTTCGGCAACCTCGGCAAGCTGCTCCTGGGCATCACTTATCTCGGCATGAATGGTATAGAACGCCGGACGTCCGTTAATGCCGCTGCCCTCGATCTTGGTAACGATTTTTGCCGCGATGAGTTCGTCGCGCATCGCCTTGGTGTCGCATTCCTTATCGACGGAGCGGAAAATCTGTGCCAGCGCGCTCGACTTGATTTTAAGCGCCTTGCGGCAGAGCAGGTCGTAGGCAACCAGCTTGGCGCGCTCGGCAGAAAGCGACGTCTGGCTGCTTAGACGCTCAGCCAGGGCATCGACATTATTTTGGTTATCGGAATATACCGTCTTGGCCACGGGGCCCCTTTCATATGTACACATATACGTCTATATGGTACATCGCGCGAGCCTATCCACGCAAAACATCTGCGAGGACGCCTTTGCATCACCCGTTCCCGCAAGAAAAAAGACCGAGCCCGCGTCGTTGCGGACCCGGTCTTTCCGAGTCATATGGATGGAACGGTTAGCTCATCAAGTTGACTAGGCCTTGGCAGCCTCGGCGTCGGCGGGAGCCTCGGCGGCAGCAGTGCGGCCATACTCGGCCTTGCCCATCTCGGACCACTCGGGCTCCTCGTCGGGCATGGAACCGGCCTCCTTGCCGAAGAACTCCTTGAGGCAGTTGACGGCAACGATGAGGCCCAGGACCATCAGCAGGACGGCGAAGACGAGCTGCAGACCCTTGGTGGCGGCGACGGAAACGGCAGCCGTGGTGGCGGTAGCCGGGATGGTGCCGAAGAAGCCGTAGGCCTGGACGGCGGTCATGCAGCCCATGGCGCTCTGGACCAGCGAGGTGAAGGTGCAACAGAGCAGGAAGACAACGGGCACGTAGAGCATCCAACCCTTGCGGCCGGTGCACTTGCAGAACACGGCGAGGGTGATCATGGTCATACCGCCGAGCAGCTGGTTAGAAGCACCAAAGAGCGGCCAGATGTTGGCATAGCCACCAAAAGCGAGGGCGAGACCGGGAAGCAGGGTGACGACCGTGGCGAACCAGGGGTTGCCGAGGACCTTCATGTAGCCGGCCTTGGAGTCGACGGCCAGAGCGTCGTTGGTCTGGGCAAAGAACTCAGAGAACGAGGTGCGGGCGATGCGGGCGACGGCGTCGAGCGAGGTCAGGGCCAGTGCGGAGACGTTCATGGTCATGAAGACGGTAGCAAGCGTGCCGTCAACACCGAAGGCCTGCATACCGCGGGAGATGCCAGCGGCAAAGATCTGGAACGGGGTGGAAGCGACACCGGCGTTGAGGGCGCCGGTACCGGCGGTGTTCATATCGGAGAACATGATGCCGGCGACGATGATGGCAAGGATGCCGACGAAGGACTCGACGATCATGGCGCCATAACCGACCTTGACGGCGTCCTGCTCCTTCTCAACCTGCTTGGAGGAGGTACCAGAAGAAACGAGGCTGTGGAAACCGGAGAGAGCACCGCAAGCGACGGAGACGAACAGGACCGGGAACATCATGCCGGAGGCACCGGAGAAGCCGGTGAAGACCGGAGCGGTGATAGTGGCCTGACCGTTAACGCCCAGGACGACGATGCCGAGGACAGCGCAGACGATCATGACGATCATCATGATGGAAGTAAGGTAGTCACGCGGGGTCTTGAGCATCTGGATGGGCATAGCGCCAGCGAAGACCAGGTAGACCATGACGACGGCGAACCACTGGAACTTATCCAGGTAGACCGGGAACTGCATGCCGACGGCGAACATGAGTACCATGAGGACCGCGCCGGTGACGAACTCGGCAGCGCCGGTGAGGTTGAACTTCTTCTGGGCCCAACCAAAGGCGATAGCGACGAAGGTGAACAGGATGGAGATGGTACCAGCGCAGCCGGCGGCATAGGACTTGGTGAAGTCGATGGCACCGGTAGCAGCACCAGAAGCGTCAACGGCCGGGGTGAACATGAACGTCTTGCAGACCATGTCGGTGAAGGCGGCGATGACGATGATGCAGAACAGCCAACAGAACAGCAGGAACAGGCGACGGCCGGTCTTGCCGATGTACTTCTCGATGAGCTGAGCGAGCGACTTGCCGTTGTTCTTCATCGAAGCGTACAGGGCGCCAAAGTCATGGACGGCGCCAAAGAAGATGCCACCGACGAGGACCCAAAGCACGACGGGCAGCCAGCCAAAGGCCATGGCGACGATCGTACCCGTGACAGGACCGGCACCGCAGATCGAGCTGAACTGGTGCGAGAACGCGGTGAAGGCGGAGACAGGCGAGAAGCTCTTGCCGTCCTTCATGCGCTTGGCCGGCGTGAGGGCCTCTTTGTCAACGCCCCACTTGTTGGCCAACCAGCGGCCGTAGCCCAGATAGCCGCAGGCGAGCACCGCCGCAGCCACAACCATGAGCAAAACTCCGTTCATTACATTTCCTCCTCTAAAAAGAACTACTCAGACATAAAAAATGAGGGCCGTCGGTTGCGCTCGACGGCCCTCATCTTCATCAGCCGCCCGTTATCGTACGGGCTAGCTGTATGTGCTAACCCGCATCAGATAATTACTACGCTGATAATGTTTAGCTGATGCGTGAACATGTCTGAGAAATCCTCTTCAATCATGATGTGAACGATCCGTGCGTGTTCACATCCCCCAGTGGTTGAAAAGGAGTATGAAACTTTAGTTACCTAAAGTCAACGCAAATTTGTAATGAATTTTCAACTTTTTTTGAATTTCTCGGTATAAAACGCCACTGACCTCGGACTTTACCCAACGACAGTTTTTGCTTGAGAGATGCCCCCGAGAGCGGCGGGAGCCGGGCGGCGCATATGAACTTTCCTGCTCTACAGTCCTGCGCAAGACGGAAAGCACATTAAGTGCTTTCCTTTGCGTGCGGAACTCGCGATAAAGTTCATATGCGCCGCCCGGCTCCCGCCGCTCTCGGGGGCTCCCATCCCAAATCTCAACTCTGTTATCATAATTACGATAATATCCTGATAGCTCAGGAGGTAGCTGTGAATATTAGGCCAATCTCAGATCTTAGAAATCACTACCCGGACGTTGAACGCGAAGTCGAACAAGAGGGTCCGGTTTTTCTAACTAAAAACGGGCGGGGCTCTATGGTCGTCATGAGCTTTGAGCAGTACAAGTCACTGAGCAATACAATCGAGAGCGCACTTGATGCCGCTGATCGTCAGGCTGCCAGCATGCAACTTCGCTATACACACGACGATGTCTTTGGCTCTGTCAGAAAAATGCTCAACGGCGGTCTCGATGGACAGGCACTATAAGCTCCGCTATCTTCCCCTATTTTGGGAGGACCTCAGCCAAGCAGCGTCATATATCGCCTTTGATCTCAATAACCCCGCTGCAGCAAATAGGCTTGTCGACAATGTTGAAGCAGGCATACTCGAGCATCTCAAGAATCCAACCATGTCACCAACATACCCTTCGACAAGAAGACGGTTGCACCCGTATTACCGCTTCTACGTTGGCAACTACATGGTTTTTTATGTCGTCATCGACGACGTTATGGAAGTCCGCCGACTGCTATATAAAAGCCGAGATATTGAGTCGATCATCAGGTAGGTTTCTTTCAGCTAAAGCACGCCGGAAATTCGACGCTGGTTTGTTAACCTTGCCGGACGTTGTCGACGCCAAACCAGCTCAGAAGCTATATCGATACAGAAAGGTCCCCGACCGGAGGGGCCGGATATAAGGTTTATCGCGAGTTCCGCACGCAAAGAAGGCCACTTAATGTGGCCTTCGTCTTGCGCAGGACTGTAGAGCAGGAAACCTTATATCCGGCCCCTCCGGTCGGGGACCACACCCGTACGACTACAGCGTCATGTTTGGATCGGCGTCGACGT
>NZ_JBDGAY010000004.1:100182-129268 GCF_040910245.1 Collinsella aerofaciens | reverse complement strand
TAAAGCCGTTTGTCTCCACCCGCGTAGCGGGTGGTTTAAAGCTGGCCGCTGCGCGGCCAGCAGACTAAAGTCTTGAACAAAACGGCCGCGATCCCAAACGGGACCGCGGCCGCAAGTCAAAGACACTATAGACAGGATGACTTACGCAGCGTCGAGGCAAACATCTGCCCCGAGACGTACGCACGTAAGCCATTTTGCATAAATGCGTTAATTAATTGCATAAGATGGCGCAAGGATTTCTAGCCGTAACAGGGTAGTACCCTCCGGAGCGTGCATTTTTGCGAGTATTCCGCATCACGAAATCAGATTATGGGGCCAAGAGTCTTTTAAAAGGCAGAAAGCCCTCACGACTCATCCCGTCAGGACGACGTACCGCGATAAGCCATCCATATTTGAACATCGTTAGCCTCCAATTGGCGCGCAGAGACATCAACAAAGGCAGCGAAAATCGGCTATCGCCTTATACATCAATCTTTGGCTGCTGAAAACTCCGTTTTTTGCACGTCGCCCCAAGCACCACCCTCAGCCAACGGCCAATCCGCCGAAAACCGGACATCGTAGGGGCCGCCGTTTGTTTTCTTTCCGGCGCATTCCGCAGGACGCAAGAAGCCCTCGCCGCACTCCACATTAGGCGCGAAGCGCACTTTATTTTCATCAGCTTTAATCCCTGAAGACCGAGGACGAAGGGACCCGACGGGTTTCCCTCTGAATGCATTCCGCAGCACGAAGCCCCCTTATCCGCAGCTCCGAAGGAGCAGGATAAGGGGGCTTCAAGTGCGAGGACGCATTCAGAGGGAAACCCATCGGGTCCCGGTGAGAGCCACAGGGCTATCGATTACCCCGTGTTCTGCAAACCTGCCGAGACGCCGGTCACAGTCGAAAGAATCAGGCTCATGTACTCGGCCTTCTTCTCCTCGGCCATCTCGTCCTGATTCATGCGCACCTCGCGAAGGGCGCGGACCTGGGCGATGGACAGAGCGTCGACGTAGGGGTTACGCACGCGAACGGCGCAGCCGAGCACGCGACGACGCTGCAGCGGCCACTCATCACCGACGATGGCAAGGACCCACTTACGCGTGAGCTGCATCTCGGTGAAGACCTTCTTGGACAGATCATCGCGGTCGCCCAGATGCAGATACATCTTGGCGATGCGCTGATCGGTCTTAGCAATCGACATCTCGATGTTGTCGATAAAGGTGCGGAAGAACGGCCACTCCTGGTAGGCAGCCTTGAGCTGGTCAAGATCGCCAAGCTGCTCGCAGGCGGTGCCCAGACCGTACCAAGCGGCCAGGTTAATGCGCGCCTGGCTCCAGCTGAAGATCCACGGGATGGTACGCAGGTCATCGAGCGACTTGGCGCCCAGACCGCGCTTGGCGGGACGCGAGCCGATCGGCAGCAGACCGACCTCGGTCAGCGGCGTCACGGTCGAGAACCACGGTGTAAAGTCCTCGGTGTTCAGCAGGTCCAGATAGCGTTCGTGGCTTGCAGTGTTGAGCTTCTCGGCCATATCCCAGAACTTCTGCGTGGTCTCGGTGTTGGTCTTCTCGACACTCGGGGCCGACTGCAAAAGCGTTGCGGCGGCAACGGACTCAACATGGCGCTGAGCCAGCGTGCGGTTGCCGTAACGGGCAAAGATGACTTCGCCCTGCTCGGTAAGCTTAAAGAAGCAGTTGACCGAACCCTTGGGCTGCGCCAGCACGGCCTTGTTGGCCGGGCCGCCGCCACGGCCCACGGCACCGCCGCGACCGTGCATGAGCACCAGGTCGATATCGTTCTTCTCTGCCCACTTGGCGATGCGCTCCTGCGCGGAGTGCAGCGCGAGCATGGCCGTGGTAGGACCGGCATCCTTGGAAGAGTCGGAATAGCCCAGCATGACCTCCATGCGGCGGTTGGTCTGGGCAAGGCGCTTTTGCACCACGGGCAGCGTAAGCATCTGATCGAGCACGTCGACGCAGCCCTCGAGGTCCTCGAGCTGCTCGAACAACGGGATCACGTCGAGCTCGGGGACATCCTCCTCGTGTGCAAAGGACAGGTGCGCCAGCTCAAAGACGTCGGCCACATGCTGGGCGCTCTTGGTAAACGAGATGATGTAGCGGTGCGCCATCTTCTTGCCGTAGCGCTTTTGGATGGAGCCGATAGCGCGGAAGGTATCGATGACCTCACGCGTCATGGGCTGCAGGTCGCCATGGATACCGTTCTCGTGGATATCCTTAAGGGCGCGGGCATGCACCACGGAGTGCTGACGGAACTCCATCTCGACCATATGGAAGCCGAAGGACTCGACCTGCCAGATGATGGTTTGGACCGGGCCGTAGGCAGCACGGACGGCACCGCAGGCGGCCAGCGAACGCTGGACGACGCGCAGGTCATCCAGGAACTCGTCGGCGCTGTGGTACATGGTGTCGGTGATACGACGGACGGTGGCGTTCAGGCGGTCGGCCATGACGAGCATGACGGCGCGATGCGGCTCGTGCTCGGAGATCAGCTCGGCGCGGGCCGTGTAACGAGGGCTCATCTCGACCTGATGGTTCCACAGGTTAATGAGCTCGGCCGACGGCTTGCTGTAGGTAGCCTCGAGCGTGAGGTTGCGGCCGATGTGGCGGCACTTGTCCTCGAGCTTGAGCACCATGTGCGTAAAGTACTTGGCGGCGACCTCACGGCTCACCTTGGCGGTGACGTTGGGGTTACCGTCGCGGTCGGAACCGATCCAGCTGCCGGGATGGAAGAACGCCGGGCACAGCGGCGGCACAGTACCGGCCTTGTCGCCCAGCACCCAATCGTCAAAACGACGATAGATAACGGGGATAACGTCGAACAGCGTGTTATCGAAGATGTCGATGATGGTATCGGCTTCCTCGACCGGCGTGGGCTTCTTGAGCGCGATGGGACTCGTACGCACCAGGGCGTCGATCTCCTGCAGCATATGGCGCTCGTTCTCCACCAGGTCGGAGCCGCCCAGACGCGGACGCTCCTCCAGCAGGTTGGAGATACGGCGGATCTTGCCCTCGACGGCCTTACGACGGGCCTCGGTGGGATGTGCGGTAAAGACAGGGTGGAACTCGAGCTTGTCGAGCAGCTCGTTGGCACCCTCGACACCCAGCTCATTCACCAGCTGGTGATAGGCAACGGTAAGCTCGTTGGCAGGATCGACCTCGGTATCGGTCGACGCACCGGCCTCGCGCTCGCGCAGCTGCGCCACACGGTAGTTCTCCTCCGACAGGTTTGCCAGATGGAAAAAGCTCGTAAAGGCGCGAACGATGACCTGCTGCTTATCGAGCGGCAGGCTGTCGATCAAATCGACGACCTCACGAAATGCCACGGCAGTGGGCTCGTCGGCGGTGGGCACGCCCTGCTCGTCGACGGCTTCGTCGGCAGCGCAGGTACCGGGGTTGCCGGCATTGACCACAATCTCGGCTGTCAAAATCTTGTCGAACAGGTCCGCGATCTCGGGATCATACTCGCTAAGCACACGGCGCTCCAGGCGCAAGAACAGCGCCAGATTGTCGCGCAGCTCCTCGGGGATCTCGATCTCGGCGAGACGCTCCCTGGACTCGGCATTCGAGCCGATTCGGTTAACGAGGCGGTTGACCACGGCAGCGACGCGCGCCGCGGCTTCGGGTACAGACTGGTTGCTTAGGTTCTCAGCCACGTTTCCTCCCATTCCTCCTTCTATGCACGTAACATGCGGTATTCATTATAGGCGCTTGAGAAATACTTTCGACACTGATTGCGCTTTACCACACAAAAGTATTTTCTGCATTGCAAAGGTTTTTGCCCTAAATGGTCGTATTTCTCGGTGGGCGGCATACGTAAACGGGGGCATTCCGCATAAAAGCGAAACACCCCCGTAACAATCGCTCTCCATGAGCAGGGCACGTTAGCAGGCCCGAAGCTCAAAAAGATGCGCTACAGGCGCTCGCGAACCGCCTCGACGACGTTGTCCAGATCGGCGAGCACCTCGTCATGGCTCTGCATGTCGCGCACTTTGACCTTGCCGGCGGCAAGCTCGTCGCCACCCAGGACCAAGATGAGCTTGGCGCCTACCTTATCGGCTTGCTTAAACTGGGCCTTGAGCGAACGACCCTGATAGTCGGCCTCGGTCACGATACCTGCGGCGCGAAGCTCCTGCGTAATGGCAAAGACGTTCTGACGCAGCTCCTTGCCGGCGTTGGCGACATAGACGCACGGGGCCTCATCGGCACCCAAATCGCTGCCAAAGGCCTGCAGGGCCAGCAGGGCGCGCTCAAAACCGACAGCAAAGCCGACGCCCGCCGTGGGCTTGCCACCCTCGAGCTCGACCAGGCCATCGTAGCGGCCGCCGCCGCCGATGGAGCCGACGCCGGCGCCAGGGGCCTCGACCTCAAAGACAGTACGGGTGTAGTAGTCCAGGCCGCGCACCAAGGTGGGATCCTCGACATACTCGATACCGGCGGCATCCAGATAGCGCTTGACCTGCTCGTAGTGCTCGCGGCACTCATCGCACAGGTTGTCACCCATCAGCGGAGCCTCGGCCATGATCTCGCGGCAGTGGTCGTTCTTGCAGTCGAAGGCACGCAGCGGGTTGAGCTCGGCGCGCTCGCGGCACTCATCGCACATCTCGTCGGCGTGATCGAGGATGAACTGCTTAACCTGCTCGCGATAAGCCGGACGGCACTGGGCGTCACCCATCGAGTTGATGAGCAGACGAAGCTTGGAAAGATCGAAGCCCAGGCGCTTGTAGAACTCCATGAGCATGATGATGCACTCGGCGTCTGCCGCCGGATCGGGAGCGCCGAGCCACTCGATGCCCACCTGGTGGAACTGGCGCAGGCGGCCCTTCTGGGGACGCTCGCCGCGGAACATGGCCTCGGCGTAGTAAGCCTTAAACGGCGTGGAGCCCTGGGGCACCAGATTGTTCTCGACGACGGCGCGCACCACGCCGGCCGTGCCCTCGGGGCGAAGTGCCAGGCGCTGCTTGGGCTTGAGTTTGGTGTCGGTGCCCTCGGTAAAGACGCGCTCCAGGTTGGCACCGCTGAACACGCGGAACATTTCCTTGCGCACGACGTCGGTCGACTGGCCGATACCGTGGACAAACACGTCAACCTGCTCGATCGCGGGCGTCTCGATGGGTTTAAAACCAAACGGCTCGAACACGCCGGCCGCAATCTGCTGCATCTTTTGCCAGGCGCGCATCTCGGCGCCGATAAGGTCGCGGGTTCCCTCCGCCTTCTGTGCCTGCATGGGCAAACACCTTTCTTTTGTATCGCGTCATAGGTAGTGGACATTATACGGCACAAACACAAACAGCGGCGGCGCGTCTGACCGAACGAGGGTATGGGGACTCGTTCGGCCAGACGCGCCGCCGCGGCAGCTGATCCGCTTTCCTCCGTCCCCTTCGGACCACGTGATCTGTTGGGGACGGAGGAAAACGGATCATTTCGTAGGCCCGTGGCCGCCTTGGAAACCGAATGATGGTACGAGCATCCATTCGGCTTCCAGGGCAGCCACAGACAGAACGGAGCGAACAGAAAAGAGCACGTAGACCTGCCATAGCTCACCGACAAAGCTCATGCCGGCAAGAACGGCAGAGGTGGCGATTACAGTGAGGGAACCCAAAACGCGGCCGCTTACCTTATCGGCAACATGGCCGATGACAAGTGAGCCGATAACGCTCACCACGGTGGAGATGGCGTTGGAGATGTTGTACTGCGCAAGCGTGATCCCGAGGTCGCTGACGATGAGCGGCTGAAACAGGCTCATGCAGTTAACGAAAATCGTGTAGCACGTGGCCATGATGACAAAGCCGGAGGCCACGACGAGCCAACCGGGGAAGAATTTATGCTGCCGGGACATACCGCTCCTTTTAAACAAACGAATAGCCTGCGCCGGCGCCGGTAGTGCCCAAGATTGCCTTGAAAGACAAGGGCATAGGCCTTATGGCCATGCCCGCAGGCTTGAAAGGCAAGGTTGGGTACTACCGGTGGTCGGCGATATAGCCCAAAGCGACCGCCGTGTAAGCCGCAGCGCCAAGTGGCAGCTCGGCATCGCTAAAACGTGCCTTGGGATGATGCTGAGCAAAGTGCTCGTCCGTATCGGTCACAGCAGCGCCCACGGTAAAGTACGCACTCGGGATCTCCCTCGAGATCAGCGCGAAATCCTCGCTCGCCATGGCGTGGAACAGCGGCAGGAAGGCGGCCTTGGGCAGCACCGCGCCCACGTAGCCAAGCGACGCCTGGGTCATGTCGTCATCGAGTACGAGCGGGGGAACATCCGAGAGCGTCTCGATAGTCGCCGGCGTGCGATACGTTGCGGCCACGCCGTTGACGACCTCGGCAATACGCTCCTTGAGATGAGCCATGAGCTCGACGTCGAAGCCGCGCAGCGTACCTTCGAGCACGCAGGTATCTGGAATGACGTTGGCCGCTTGGCCACCGGCAAACTTACCCACGGTCAGTGCGACCTCCTTGGCCGCCGGCACCTCGCGGGAGATGAGCTCCTGAAGTGCCAGATGCACATGGACGCCGGCCGTGATGGGGTCGATGCAGATTTCGGGGCTCGAGCCATGACCGCCCTTGCCCTGCAGCGTGACGCGGAAACCGTACACGCCCGAGAGCGCCGGACTGCCGTAAAGCACCAGGCCAAGCGGCGACTGGCTATTGACATGCATGGCAAAGGCGACCTGAGGACGCGGGTTCTGTAGCAGACCGTCGGCGATGGCGGCGCGGGCACCCTCAAAGGTTTCCTCGCCCGGCTGGAACAGCAACTTAACCGTGGCGTTGGCATCAACAAGCTCTGCCTCGCGCGCTTTGAGCATACGAGCCGCACCAAGCAGCGCCGTCGCGTGCATATCGTGACCGCAAGCGTGCATGCAGCCGTTGGTGGATGCAAAGGGCTCGCCGGATTCCTCGGCAACGGGCAAGGCATCCATGTCGCCACGCAGCATGATGACCGTACCGGCCTGTTCGTCCGTGCAGACGCCATTGCCCTGGGCCGCGGCGGCACCGGCGCCGACAAGGCCCACAACACAGGAACCATCGACGAGCGTGGCAAATGGGATGTCCATCTCGGTCAGGCGCGCTTGGATATACGCAGAGGTCTGTGGGAGGCTATTACCCAGCTCGGGCATCTGGTGGAGATCGTGTCGCCACGCAGCGAGCTCGTCTGCAAAAGCCTGAGCTTCTGCAACAAGACCGTCACCGATAGCGGTCTGCGCCGCTGCGGTGGCCTTGGGCGCTGATTGCGGTTGAAGATCGGACAAAGCTGGTGCCATAGATGCCCTCCAGTATCGTTTTTGCAGCAAGCACTTTGATAGCGTAAAGTGCAAGGTACTACTTTAAGGGCGAGGCATAAAAAATGCCGCCCCGGGAGGGCGGCGCAACAAGTTGTTTACAATTGCGGGCGCGGCTTTTTGCGCAAAAAATCGAAGTGAGTCTCACTCAAGATAATCGACAGGAAGATGAGCGCGAAGCCGGCGAGCAGGCGCGAGGTGAGCGCCTCCCCCATCAGCAGCACCGAGAACAGCACACCCGAAGGCGACTCCATCGAAAGGAGCAGCGAGCCCGTCGAGGCCGGGACATGCGCCAGGCCGACGTTTTGGATGAGCAGAGCCGCACATGTGCAGCCCACCGAGAGAAACGCCATCGCACTGATAAAGCTCGGCGTCCACACGGACAGAGGCGCTTGGGTCTCGAATAGCAGCGACGTTGCCAGGCTCAGCACGCCGTTGCCCACAAACATCCAAAACGTGATGACGTTGATGTCCATTTTGCGACCGTACTTGGCAGTCACCGCCATCTGGATGGCGAAAAAGGCCGCACCCGCCAGCGTAATGACGTCACCAATGTTGAATTCAACGCTATCGAGGGCCACCAAGCCAATGCCCGCCAAGCACAGCAGCGCCGCGCCCAGGTTATAGCGGGTGAGTTTTTCGCCGCTCAGGAAATAGCTCGCGAACGGTACAAGGATGCAATACGTGCCCGTCAAAAAAGCATTCTTGCCCGCCGTAGTATGTGCCAGACCGACCGTCTGCAACGCATAGGCCGCCCACATGAGCACGCCCATACTCAGGCCAACAATCAGGTTGCGAGCGTTGAGGTGCGCGATGATGCGCTTGTGGAAGACGGCGAACATGACCAACGCTGCGGGCAGAAAGCGTACATAGAGCAGCGCGAACACCGGAATGGTGCCGAGTGCGTCCTTCATAGTGGTAAAGGAGTAGCCCCAGATGACCGCCACCGAAAGAAGCAGAACCTTCCAGAACAGCGGAGAGCGTGCGCCGGCGCCCCGGGGAATACCGCCCGCGCCCAAATCCTCACGGGCTACAGGGCTATCGGGCAAGTTTTCGATTTCGTTGGCAGCGTATTGGGCCATGGAACATCCTCGCACTCAATCTGGGCGTGGTGTCCGCACGCGTATGGCTGCGTGCCGCCTCATGGTCAAATAAAAACGGGGCGCGCCGGACCCCCGGCACGCCCCGCTACTGTAACAACAACCAGCGTTGCACCGCAATCCAGCCCACTAAAGCGTTTTGTTCCGCCGTTCTACCGAACGGCGGACCGGCCGACGCTACGCGAGCCGCATTCACGCCAATCTGACGTTCAATTTCAAGGGCGCGACCAGAAGGTCAGCGCCCTTTCATTTCACGTCACCTTGGCGCAAATGCGGCTCGCTCGCTGGCATTAGTGCTACATCAGCGTTAACGTTGCCGCACTAAATTAGCTTTGTCGATTCCAGCTTTTCGATAATCCAGTCGTTGGCTTTGATGACCGGGCGGCGGAAGACGACGCCCAGGGCCAGCGACGGAATCAGGTAGCTCGCCAAGATGCCCAACTCAATCCAGTACTCCATATGGTAGGCACCGGCCATTGCGGCGTGCATGGCGTTGATGCCGTGGGTAAACGGCAGGAACGGGTAGATCGCCTGGAACACGGGACCGGTCATCTCGATGGGGAACGTACCGCCCGAACCGCCGACCTGCATGACCAGCAGCACGACGGCGAGGGCCTTACCGATATCTCCAAACGATACCGTAAGCGTGTAGACGATATTGGAGAACACGAGACTCGCAACCCAGCCCGCCAGCACAAACTGCAGCGGGTCGTCGCACTGAATACCAAAGAACAGAATGTCGCCCGCACACACGAGTGTTGCCTGCAGCAGAGCCAGACCGCCAAAGAACAGGTAGCGACCCAAGTAGATCTCGTGCAGGCGCACGGGGATGAGCTCGTTGATAAGCTCATCATCAACCGAGACCTTCATCATGGCCGCCAGTACGATCGAGCCGACCCATAGCGACAGAATCGTGTAGAACGGCGCCATGGCCGAACCGTAGTTGCGGATCGGATAGACCGGCTTACGGTCGAGTGCGACAGGGCCGGAAAGCGACACGGCGAGGGCATCGGGGTCGCTGCCAATCATTGTCTTAATCATGGCCAGGTCACCCGAGATCAGAGCGCTATCAAGCTCGTCCTTAAAGGCACTGATCTTGTCCGACGCCTCGCCCAGCTGATCGGAAGCCTTGTTGACGAGCCTTGCAGCCTTGGAGAGACCCTTCGCGAGCGAACCAGAGGCGTCGGTCAGACCGCTCACGGCGCTATCCAAGTCACCCGAGATACCGTTCAGGGAATCCAGAACGCCCGAAATGGTCTTCTTGAGCTCTTTGGCCTTAACCGAGAACGTAGAATCGTAGTCGGACTTGGCACCCGAGATACCCGCCTTGGCATCGGCGATGGCCTGGTCGACCTCGGCACGCGAGCTGTTGACCTCGGCCATGCTCTTCGTGAGCGACGTCGCGATGTTCGTCAGCTCATTGGCATTGTTGCGGTACTCCGTCGCGGTTTTGTCAAGCTCAGCAGCCGCGTCCTCAAGCCCTGCCTTGAGCTTATCGTTACTCACCTGGCCAGCAAGACTACGGAGCTCATTCGCCGTGGCATCAATCTCGTCGGCACGGTTCTTGAGTGACACTGCACCATCGTTGAGCTGAGACACCGTAAGATTGACATGCTTGTTTGCAGCGTCGAATGCCTTTGCGAGCTCGGTAGAAACGTTATCGAACGAACCTGCGCTCCCATCAATAGCGGCATCGATCGCATCGCTGGCAGACTTGAGCGCTTGCTCGGAATCGGCAATACCGCTCTCGGCATGCTGCATGAGCTGCTTCACCGACTCCTCGGTCGATCCGGACTGTTTGAGCATGCCGCCCGCCGATGTCAGTGAATCGGACGTAGAACTCAAAATGCCCGCAAGCGACGTTGCACTGGCCTGAACGTCCTGCAGGTCCTGGACCGAATCGCCCAGCGTCGAGGACAGATTGGCGATAAAGTTGCTCACCTGGTCGGTGCTCATATAGTCGAGCAGGCTGGACACGGTCTTAAGGCCGATGGTCGTGATGGTCTTGGTAAAGGTCTCGTTGACCTGACTCTGGACGGCGCTCGAACCCTTTTCAGTCACGATCTGCGCGATGGCGTTGGCCTTCTGGTTCTCATAGAACTCGATATCGGCGTGCTTCACCTCGGTCGAGAAAAGCGTCATCATGTCGGCGCTAAACGTTTTAGGGATAACGACGGCAGCGTAGTACGCGCCCGACTTAACGCCCTCAATCGCCTTATCGCGGTCGTTGAGGACGACCCAATCGAAGTTCTCGTTGCCGCGCAGGGTGGAGGTTACGTTTTCGCCCACGTTGACCTCGACGGGAATCAGATCGCTCTCGTAGCCCTCGTCGGTGTTGACCACGGCGATCTTGAGATTGCCGGTGTTGCCATACGGATCCCAGCTTCCGGCGATGTTAAACCACGCGTACAGGCACGGCACGATAATGAGACCCATCACGACAATCAAGCCAATCACGGAGCGAGACACGTTTTGGACATCGCGCTTAAACAGATGCAGGATGTTCTTCATTTATGCCTCACCTCCTTTGGAGTGCTTGCCGAGCGGGGTGGTATCCCCGTCATTTCCGCTTACGTTGTCAACGTTGTCGGCATCTTGAGCCTTACGATGCGCACCGATATGCGGCAGACGGCTCGTGGGCTGTTCGCTGTCCTTGGTGCCCCGCTCGCTGGCGTTGAGACCAAACATGCGACGGGCAGCAGGAATGGCGGCCGTGTGCTCGCGCATCTCGCGACGCAGGTCCTCATCCGAAAGCGCCGAGATGCGCATCTGGGTATTGAGGCTCGCGCGGATGTACTCGATGTTGATGAGCCAGCCACAGATGGCGATAACCGAAATGATCCAGATAACGAGCAGGATGATCTTGCCGTTATTGTCGATATCGAGCACCGTCGAAAGCACAAAGAGCAGAACCTGCACGCCTACCACGGCGGCAAAACCGCCCTTGATGTAGTACGGGTAGCGATGCTCAAACGCCACGGCATGATCGAGCAACTCGCGACGGTACGAATCCGAATCGAGCATGACGCGCATGGCCGTGCGCAGCGAATAGCGCTGGCGCGGCAGGTCGTTGGACTCGCAGATCATGAGCCCCGTCGTGGAAAGCTGTTTATCAAAGAGCAGGTTGAGGTTGAGCAGCAACGGGCGCAGCTGCAGACCGATAAAGAGCGCCACGATCAGGAACACGCCCAGGATGCACAGGTTGAACAGGTAGTTGAACGAATACATGCCACCGACGGTCTCGCGCAGCAGGTTGATGCCATAGGTGAAGGGCAGCAGCGGATGCAGCCATTGGAAGAAGCCGGGCATCATCTCGATGGGATACATGCCCGACGAGCCGGGGATCTGCACAATGACGAGGATGACGCCAATGGCTTTACCGATATGCTTAAAGGTGGTGGACAGCGCATAGATGATGTTGACGTAAGTGAACGAGATAGCGATGCCGCCCAGCACAAAGAGCAGCGGATTGACGCACTGAACGCCAATGACCAGGTCGCCCACCGTAACGATAATGGCCTGGAACGCACCCAGGATCACCATCAGCAGCCAGCGGCCAAAGTAGCCCTGACGCGCCGTAAAGCTACCGATGCCCTCGCGGTCGACCTCGAGCTTGTAGATAGCGATGAGCACATAGCCGCCTACCCACAGCGCCAGATTGGTGTAGAAGGGCGCGATGCCCGAGCCAAAGCTCTTGACCGGATAGATTGACTTGGACGTCAGCTCAACCGGAGATGCCATGAAATCTGCCACGTCATTGACGTCGACGTCCATGAGGTCGGCTAACTCGCCCATAGACTCAGAGGTCTGCAGCGCCGCAATGTCATTAGCGGCGGTCGCGAGCTTGTCCTGAACCTTGGCAAGGGAGGCATCGGTTTGGGACAGCGTGGTCTTTGCCTGCTTGAGCGTGGCGTCGAGCTGCGCCAGCGTGCCGCGCGCGCTCGCTATCGTGGGGGTCATACCCGATACAATGCCGGTCAAATCGCCCGAAACGGCGGCAAAGGAGTCAAGCGCGCTCGAAGCCTTCGGCAGCGCGTTCTGCCCCAGATCGGTCTGAGCCTGACCGAGGTTAGCCGTACCGGTCTGAATTGCCGTGTTGAGTGCGTTACTCGCGTTCGAGATTGCCTTAGCGTCGTTTGCCATGGCCCTCGACTGTGCAGAAAGGCCATCCTTAATGCTCTGCAGCTTCTGGTTTTGCTCGCGAAGCGAATTGATGGTCGACGCGATGAGCGCATCGGCGTTCTCCGATCCCGTCGACGTATCGTTAGCGAGAATCTGCAGGCGCTCGATGACAGCGCTGTTGTGGTCAATCGTCGCCTGAAGGGATTCGAGCGAGTTGTCGATACGAGTGGTCGTGGACGTAACCGTACCGGCGAGTTTGCCAATCGCGGCGTTCGCAGAAGCCGATGTCTTACTCAGCACGATGCTGCCCTCCGAGAGCGCCTTGGAGAGCGAGGTGATGGACTTGCCAGCCGTGGTGCGAGCTTCGCCCAGCAGATCATTACCCTGAGCGATTGCCTGCGTTAGCGAAGGCGCCTGTCCCTGCAGGCCCGCCAGCGCAGCATCGGCCGAAGCAATCGAGTTGCTCGTCTTGTCGATGGCGGTGTTCATGTCGCCGATGGAATCGCGTACTTCGCCCAGGGTATCAGACGCCTCGGACACCGAGCCCGCCAGCGAATCCTGGGTCTGGGTTGCCTTGTCTTTAAGGTCGATGCCAGCATCTTTGGCAATGCCCGCGACGGTCTCGCCCACCGTGGAGACAAACTCCGAGTTGATCTGCTCCTCGATGGTGTTGGCACCGGTATCGGTGACCTTGGGCGCAATGGCGCTCTTTTTCTCGTTGACGTAATAGGTGAGCTTCGGCTGATGGTAATTGCCGTCGAGCATCGAGACGAGATTGTCGGAGAAGTTCTTGGGAATCACGATGGCAGCATAGTATTCGCCACTTTCGACGCCCTCTTTGGCATCTGCCGCCGAGTCGACGAAGGTCCAGCCAAGCTGGTCGTTCTCCTTGAGCTGGTCGACCACCTTATCGCCTGCGTTAAGCTCGCCCACTAGGTCATTCTGGGTGCCCTGATCGTTGTTGGCGATGGCGATTTTAATGCCCTGGGTATTTCCGTACGGATCCCAGTTGGCAACGATGTTGTACCAGGCATACAGCGAGGGAATGACGCACACGCCCAGGGTAACCACCAGGGCGACGGGGTTCATAAGCAGTCGCTTAATGTCGCGCTTAAATATCGCAAAGGAGACCTTTGCGTTGGATAGTTTGCTGCCGAGACTCACGCTTGGACCATCCATCCTATCGTTTAGCCGAATCATGCTATTAACAACCATTGTACGGAGGCATTTTAGCGCCTCGCGGCACAATGGTGCTGAGTTTTGCGGGTAGCAATATACTACGAAGATGAGTTAGCGTACAGATGTACAGTATCTTAAATTCCCGCAGCTCCCAAAACCACAACCCGCACAAACTAGCAATCCAACTAGTCATTGGGGACGTTCTTAACCGACTAGTCAAACAAGAACGTCCCCAACGACTAGTTTGGGCCACGGTAACGCCGATGTTTTGGCGCAGACAGCGAAAGCCCGCCAGAGCGAGCAAGGTGCCTTGAAACGAGGCGGCATTGACCTTCTGGTCATGCCGCCGAAGTTGAAAGGCAGATTGCCGCTCTGGCGGGCTTGCAGCGTCGGCCCGTTACGCGGTTTGGTAAAACCGCGTAACTAAAGTAGGTTACAAACAGCTGCCGCGAAGGCTACGGGGTCCTCGGGGAGGATGCCCTCGACGAGCAGGGCCTGGTCGTAGAGCAGGCCGGAGTACTGCTTAATCTTGTCGGCGTCGCCCGCCTTCTGGGCAGCGACGAGCTTGGCGAAGACCGGGTGCTTGGCGTTGAGCTCGAGTACGCGCTGGCTCTTGGGCATACCGTCGGGCGTACCCTCGGGACCCTTCTGGAGCACCTTCTCCATCTCGAGCGAAAGCGGGCCCTCGGTGGTAATGCAGGCGGGGGCATCGGTCAGGCGCGCGGAGACGGCAACCTTCTCGACCTTGTCGCCGAGCGCCTCCTTCATGGCGTTAAAGAGGTCCTCGTTCTCCTTGGTGGCGTCCTCGGCCTCCTTCTTCTCGTCATCGGTCGCCAAGTCAAGATCGCCGGTGGCAACGTTCTTAAGCTCCAGGTGACGATCTTCGACCTCAGGCTCGGCACCATCGGCAACTGCCTTCTCGGCAGCCTCGCGAGCAGCGTCATCCTCGTAGACCTTGGGCATATCGGCAGCCACGTACTCACGCATGGCCTGGAAGGTGAACTCATCCACATCCTGCGTCAGCAGCAGTACATCGTAACCGCGGTCGAGCACGCCCTTCACGACGGGCATCTTGGTCAGGCGCTCGCGCGAATCGCCGGCGGCATAGTAAATTGCCTTCTGGCCCTCGAGCATGCCCTTGGCATACTCGGCAAGGGTGATCATCTTCTGCTCCTTGGCAGACCAGAACAGCAGCAAGTCGGCGAGCTCGTCGGCCTTCATGCCGTAGCTTGAGTAGATGCCGTACTTAAGACCGCGACCAAAGTTCTCAAAGAACTTCTCGTATGCCTCGCGGTCGTTGTCGCGCATGTCCTCGAGATCGGCGGTGATCTTCTTCTCGACACGCTTGGCAATGGCCTTGAGCTGACGATTCTGCTGCAGCGTCTCACGCGAAATATTGAGCGTCACGTCGGCAGAGTCCACGACACCGCGCACAAAGTTGTAGTAGTCGGGCAGCAGGTCGTCGCACTTCTCCATAATCAGCACGTTGGAGCTATAGAGCGCCAGGCCCTTCTCGTAGTCCTTGCTGTACAGATCGAACGGGGCGCGACCCGGCACAAACAGCAGTGCATCGTACTCAAGCGTGCCCTCGGCATGGAAGCTGATAGTGCGCGCGGGATCGTCAAAGTCGTGGAACGTAGACTTGTAGAACTCGTCGTAATCCCTCTGCTCAACGTCAGAGCTGCGCTTTTTCCAGATCGGCGTCATGGAGTTGATGGTCTCGAGCTCCTGATAGTCCTCGTACTCGGGCTTGTAGTCGTCGCCGGCGTCCTCAGGCTTGGGCTTCTGGCGGCTCTTGGTCACCATCATCTGAATCGGGTAGCGCACATAGTTGCTGTACTGCTGAATCAGGCTCTTGAGGCCCCACTCGGTCAGGAAGCGATCGTAGGTCTCGGCCTCGCCGTCAGCGTCGAGCTTCTCGTTCTCGCGCAGCGTCAGGATGACATCGGTACCGTGCTCAGCACGCTCGCCATCCTCGATGGTGTAGCCCTCAAGACCGTCGGACTCCCAAACGTGGGCGGTATCCTCGCCATAAGCGCGGCTGACGACCTTCACGTGGCTGGCGACCATAAAGGCGGAGTAGAAACCCACGCCAAACTGACCGATGATGTCGACATCGGAGCCCTGCTGTTCGGCGTTCTCGGTCTTAAACTCCTCGGAGCCGGAATGGGCGATGGTGCCCAAGTTGCGCTCGAGCTCCTCGGCGGTCATGCCGATTCCGTTATCCGAAATCGTGATGGTGCGGGCGTCCTTATCAAAGGAGACACGAATGGCCAGGTCGCCCTGGTCGAGCTTGACGCTCGGATCCTGAAGGCTCTTAAAGTTGAGCTTGTCGACAGCATCGCTCGCGTTGGAGATAAGCTCGCGCAGGAAGATTTCCTTATTGGTGTAGATGGAGTTGATCATGAGGTCGAGCAGTTTTTTGCTCTCGGTCTTAAATTGACGCATGTGCAGTCCTTTCGCGCTACCCCTGCCCGCAAAAACGGCCCGGTTGCCCGAGCCGCATCGCAGACCTGCTATGTTCAGACTTAGATTTTATAACCTATTAGCGCGCATATATACATACGGAATCGAAAAACTGTATGTTGGAACACCCATGCGTCGATTGCCAAGGAGTGTCCCCAGCTGCCGGCAGAAAAGGAACGTCCCTATCTGTCGCCCAGCAGTTTGGCCATCCAGGCATGAGGCTGGCCTTCGTCTTCGTAGTCCACCGGGGCAATCTGCGTGTAGCCGGCCTTGGCATAGAGCGGCAGCACGTACTCCTGTGCATGCAACTTTATGAGCTTGGCGCCGGCATCGCACGCAGCAGCTTCGCTGGCTTCGACAATCTTGCTTGCCAGACCGCGACGGCGCATGGCCGGCAGCACGGCGACGCGCCCCATAATGTAGGTCTCCCCCGCCGCAACGCCTTCGTCCATGTCGCATGCCGGCAACGCCGGGGCTTCCGCATCTGCCGCGTGCTCCAGCTCCTCGGGAAACACGCGCGAGCAGCCGGCGAGCTGACCATCCACGTACAGCGTCACATGAATGCAGCTCGAGGCCTCATCGATCTGGTCGAACTCGATTTCGTAACCCTGTTCGTCCATAAAGACGGCGCGGCGCACCAGCGCCGCATCCTCAAAGCATCCCGTCTTAATTTGAATATCCATGGTCGCCCCTTCATTCGATGCGAACGTAGGGGAAAATTTTAGCGGAAATGAGCTCCCACGCTAAACTTCGCGCGTGCTTTTGCCAAGCAATCGTAGTGGCCCACGTTGTGGGCATCGCTCGCGATATAGCTGTACAGGCCCTGCTTAAACAGGCACTGCGCCGGCTTCTTTTCGCGACCAAAGCGCCCGCCGGCAATAAAATCAGCCGAAGCCTGCAGTTTGCAGCCCAGGTCGACCAGGCGTTCAGCCACGCTCACATCCTTTTGAATCGCACGATAGCGCTCGGGATGGGCGATGATCACCTGGTAGCCGCGACACTGCAAGTCGTAGATCGTGTTCTCGTATTCCTCAAAGTCATACGAATCAGCACGCGTCGAGAGCTCAAGCAAAAACTCGTTTGAGCCATCGAAATGCAGGCGATCGGCCCATTCGATGCCCAAATCCATGAGCTTGGCATGATTGACCTCAAAGCCCATCTGCAAATGCATATCGCCCGCATGCGCGCAAAGCAGTCGATAGGCCTCCCACATTTTTTCGAAGTCAAAATACGGGTCCCGGCAGTGCGGCGTGCACACCATGTGCGTTACGCCGACGGCGCGGGCCGCCTCGAGCATCGCCAAGCTTTGCTCAAGGTTTACCGCGCCGTCATCGACTCCGGGCAGGATATGGCAATGGATGTCTCGCATATCGCCCTCTTATCTGCGTCATTGCTTATTTCTTAAAGCGTTTCGCCTTCGCAGGGGTGCCCGTTGCAGCCGCGCCGCCAACAGCGGGATTGGCCCCAGCCGCAGCGTCGTTCTGCCCCTTATCCCCGCCATAATACGAGTAATAGTAGTCGTGGCTCGAAGTCTCGCAGCAGTTCATGACCGTACCGATCACGTTGACCTCGGCCTTGTTGAGCTGATCGAAAGCAGCGAGGATCTCATTGCGCTTGGCAAAGTCCTGACGGATGACATAGATGGTGCCGTCGGTGATCGCAGCGACTTCGGCAGCGTCAACGAACGTACCCACAGGCGGCGTATCAAAGATGACGTACTGGTACTTTTCCTCCAGCGCGGCGACAAGCTTGGCAAAGCGGCGCGAGGCGATGATGTCTGCCGGATTGGGAATGCGCGGCTCGGCGTCAAGGAAGAAGAGGTTGGGCTGGTCGGTGTCGATAACGGCCTCATCGATCGACATCTGATCGGAAAGCACGGCGTACAAGCCGCCGGCATGACGGATGCCCAGCATGTTGGCAAGCGTACGGTGGCGCATGTCGCATTCAACGAGCAGAACGCTCTTGCCGCTGGTTGCGATGGCCTGTGCCAGGTTGAGCGCGATGGTGGACTTACCCTCGTTGGGAATGGAGGAGGTCACCGTAATGGACTTGATAGGCATATCGACACTCGCAAAGCGAATATTGGCGAGCAGCGTCTTGGCTGCGTTGTTAAAGGCGAGGGTATCGCCGGTTTTCTTTTTACGGGCCATGGATTACTTACCGCCCTTCACAACGGGGAAACGGCCGATGACGGGCACGCCGAGCAGCTCGACGGCGTCATCGACAGAACGGACGCGCGTGTTGAGCATGTCGAGCAGCACAACAATCGCGACAGCGACAAACAGACCGGCCAGAGCGGCAACTGCAATGTAGAGCTTGCGGTTGGGGCCGCTGGGCTGGGTGGGAACCTTTGCCTTGTCGATGACGTTGACGGCCTGGGCGGCGTCGACGTCCTGGGCAACGGTAGAAACCGAGTTGGCCATGGCGTTAGCGACGGCGGCGGCGCCATCGGGGCTGGCACCGGTCACAGACAGCGAGATAACGCGGGTCGTGGTCTCGCTCGTAACACTCACCTTATAGTCGTCCAGGCTGGTAAGGCCCAGCTCCTTGGCGGCACCGCTCTTGACGCTATCGCTATCGAGCAGGGTGGCGATGTCGTTGGAGAGCATCTGGCTTGCGGACAGGTCGTTATAGTAGCTCGTCTGGCCGCCATCGGTTTTGGCGAGAATGTACATGCTCGTCGTGGCGGTGTAGGTGTTGTCCATCATGGCGAAGGAGACGACGCCCATGGCGATCGCGCAGACCACCGGAAGGGCAATGACCAGCTTGAGGTGCTTTTTAAGCAACTGGAACAGTTCGAGAAGGGTCATGCAGTTTGCCTTTCATTTCCCTAGTTCATATCGACAAAACTGCCCGTATGATATCGCATCTTTTTGCCATGTCCGAACTCTATACATAAGATACAGCGTCCGCGTATAAGTTGCACAACAACTAACGCGGCAGCGGAGGCGCATCGTCTAATCCTCGGTTTTTGCCATACCGCTACGCGAACGGTCCCTCTTGTTGCACGGGAAACGTTACCGCAATGGTAGTTCCCACGCCCGGCTCACTCGACAGGTCAATCGCGGCGTGATGGTACAGAGCGGCGTGCTTGACGATCGCCAAGCCCAGGCCGGTTCCGCCACGCGCCTTAGAACGACTCTTGTCCACGCGGTAAAAACGCTCGAACACTTTACCCTGCTCCTCGAGCGCAATACCGATACCCGTGTCGGCAACAGACAGGTACGGATGACCCTCATCGTTAGTTCCACAACGCAGCGTGACCGTACCGCCAGATCGGTTGTAGCGAATGGCGTTGCTTGCCAGGTTATAGATCAGCTCGTCGATCAGGCGCGTCACGCCTTCGATCACCACGGGCTTCGTCTCGTGCCCAATGGTCACATTCGACTGACGGGCAACCTGCTCAAGACGCTGTTCCACCGTCAACATGGCGCGAGAGAGCTCGATGGGCTCTGTGGACCCAATGGGCACAGCCTCGCCCTCGGATGCTCGTTCCGCCTCGTCCAAGTTGGAAAGCGTGAGGATGTCGTTGACGAGCGCTGCCAGGCGTCCCGCCTCGCGGTAGATGCGGCCGCCAAAGTTGCGCAGGTCATCCTCGCCCTCAACCATGCCGTTTGCAATAAGCTCGGCATAGCCCGAAATCGCGGTGAGCGGGGTCTTGAGCTCATGAGTGATATTGGCCGTGAACTCGCGACGCATGCGGTCGTTATCGGCCAGCACCGCCATCTGGCGTTTAAGCTCCTGGCGCTGTGACTCAATGCGCTCGAGCATGGGAACCATCTCGGTGTAGGCGTGTTCATAGCTACGGCGCGGGTGGTCCAAATCGACCTCCTGCAGCGGCGCAATGATGGCACGGGATTCGCGGCGCGCAAGGAAAAATGAGAGCACCGCGCCCGCCGCCGCAATAAGCAGCATCGGCGCCACCAGCGAAAGCAAAATCGCCGCAACGCCAGGCTGGGCCTGTGCCAAACGAACAACCTGACCGTTATCAAGGGCGACGGCGCGATATAGCATAATCTCGTCGAGCGTGGTGCTCGAGCGCTCCGCGGAGCCCGAACCGCTCTCAAGGGCCTCAACGACCTCGGGGCGATCGCCATGGTTGGGCAGCATGGAAGGAGACGCCTCGTTATCGTAGGCGACCGATCCATCCCTGTTGATCAGCGTGATACGAAGGTCCTCGCGATCGAGGCTTCGCAAGAATGCGATGGGCTCCTTCTGCTCGTTTAAGGCGGCGGCAATAAGCTCGGTTTCTTGCGAAAGGTTGGCACTCGTGGCATCTGCCAAGGTGTTTTGCACAAAAAACGCGCCCAGCACCGTAAACGCCAAAATGACGGACATGGCGCAGACAAATATCGTCGCAAACACGCGATGCGAGAGCGTGTGTTTTCCCTGAGGGGCAAAGACCACGGACTACTCCTCCGATGCTGCTGCCGCAGCGACGGCATCTTCAGTATCGCTACCGGCGGAAGGCTCCGCCAGGCGATAACCCACGCCGCGCACCGTCTCGATAGCGCCGGCACGCTCGCCGAGCTTTTGGCGGAGCGTCTGCACATGCACGTCGACGGTGCGCGAACCGCCGTCGAAGTCCCAGCCCCATACGCTCTGCAGCAGCGACTCGCGGGTAAAGACCACGCCGGGTTTGCGCATAAGATATTCGAGCAAATCGAACTCGCGCAAGGTGAGTTTGAGCGGCTCGCCGGCAACGGTCGCCTCGCGATGGCTGGGCGAAAGCACGATATCGCCCACGCTGAGCACATCGCTCGCCTGCTTGACCATACCGCCGCGGCGCAGCAGCGCACGGCAACGGCTGGCAAGCTCCATGAGCGAAAACGGCTTGGTCAGATAATCGTCAGCACCGCCATCGAGCGCCATCACCTTATCGAGCTCGGTATCCTTAGCAGTAAGCATCATGATGGGCACCGTCGCCGTCAGACGGTCGGCACGCAGGCGACGCATAATTGCCAAACCGTCGGTATCGGGCAGCATGATGTCGAGCAGGACGGCATCGGGTACCCGTCGCGCCACGGCAGCCTTAAACTCGCCATCGCACGAAAAGCCTTCGGCCTCGATTCCCTGTTTGCGCAGTGCATAGACCGTCAAATCCCTGATGTTGTCATCGTCCTCGACGTAATAGATCATGTTGAACCCCTTTGCGGCCGGCATGACCGCATCTTAACCCTAAAGGTACCTTTACTAGATGGTATCAGCCAAAACGTCCCGTCAAATAATCCGCCGTGCGCGGGTCGGTGGGATTTTTGAAGAGCTGAGCGCTGGGTGCGTGCTCCACCAACTCACCCAGCAAGAAAAACGCGACCGAGTCGGAGATGCGCGCCGCCTGCTGCATATTGTGCGTAACGACCACGAGCGTGCAGGTCTCCTTGAGCTCGCAGGCCAGCTGCTCAACCACCAGCGTCGACACGGGATCGAGAGCGCTCGTGGGCTCGTCCATCAGCAGAATATCGGGTTGCACGGCAAGCGCGCGGGCGATGCACAGACGCTGCTGCTGCCCGCCCGAAAGGCCCAGCCCCGACTCCTTGAGCTTGTCCTTGACCTCATCCCACAGTGCGGCGCGTCGCAGGGAGTCTTCGACCAGCTCGTCGAGCACGACGCGGTCGCGCACTCCCATGCCGCGAGGACCGTAGGCGACGTTGTCGTAGATGCTCATGGGAAACGGATTGGGGCGTTGGAACACCATGCCCACGCGCTGGCGCAAGCGGCAGATATCGTAATCGCCCAGGATATTCTGGCCGTCAAGTGCAATCTTGCCTTCAATGCGGCAATCCTTGATACCGTCGTTCATGCGGTTAAAGCAACGCAGCAACGTCGACTTGCCGCAGCCCGAAGGACCGATAAACGAGGTAATCTGCTTGTCGCGAATCTTGATGTTCACGTCCTTGAGCGCATGATGGTCGCCGTAAAACAGGTCAAGGCCCTCAACATCGATACGCGTCGGCGAGGCGGCAAGGTCCTGCGCCGTGGGGCGAGTCGCATCCCCAACTTCGCGCTCGTGCGCGGCCTCGGCCTGCGCCTCTATGAGTTCCTCAAGCTCCGTAGGCTCCATCGCCGCAGCAGCCGTCATACCGCATACCTCCATATCGATATCAATTCAGCAGTATCGATAGTAGAAATCGCGGCTCATACGCACGTGAGCGCATTGTCAAGTGTTTGTAAGGGCACCTTGACTATTCCGCCGGCAACTCGATGGTAAATATCGTGTGCTCGGGCGTCGATTCGCACGCGATCGTGCCGCCGTGCGCTGTAACGATCTCCTTGGCGATGGCAAGGCCAAGCCCGGCGCCACCGCGATTGGTCGCACGTGCCGCGTCCAGGCGATAGAACTTCTCAAAGATTACCTTGAGCTTAGCCGCAGGAATCGGGTCACCATGGTTAATAAAGCGAATTCGCACGCCACCGTCATCTTGGCGCCCAGCCTCAATCGTGATGGTCGATCCTTCGTAGCTATAGGCGATGGCGTTTTTCATGATGTTGTTGAACACGCGAGCCATCTTGTCGCCATCCACAAGTACCGTCAGATCCTCGCGCACATCAACTTGGACATCTTTGTGCTGCTCGTTGAGAATGGGATAGAACTCATCGGCCACCTGCGCCAGTAGCAATCCCAGGTCGACGTAGCCGCGCGTAAGCACAATATCGTGGAAGTCAAAGCGCGTGATATCAAAGAACTCCTCAATAAGCGCGTCGAGTCGGTGCGCCTTGTCGAGCGCCACGCCCGTAAAGTGTGCGCGCTGCTCAACCGGCAGGTCGGGTGCCTCCTGCAACAGCGAGAGGTAGCCCACCACGCTGGCAAGCGGTGTGCGCAGGTCATGCGCCAAGTATGTGACCAAGTCGTCCTTGCGATGCGACTCGTCGCGTAGGGCCTGCTGCACCTTACGCTCGCGATCGCGCACGCGGTTGAGCGCACCCTCGACCTCCAGGAAGTCGCCGTCGATGTTATCCCAGGCGTCAGGATGATCGATCAGGCGGTCCTGAATACGGGCGGCAAGCACGCGGTCGGAATGCCGCTCACCCTGCTCATAGCCCTGGTAGTACAGAGCGCGGCCGCAAAAGAACAGGACGCACACGGCGAGCGCCAAGACAAAGCCAAGCATGTTGAATACAAAGCCGGCATCGAACAGCACCGGTCCCTCAATGCCACCGAGCGCCATGGCGCCGATCGCCAGCGTCATGGCCCACGCGGCACCGCCGATCACCACGCAACGGCGCACGATTTCAAAGCGATCGATCAGCAAGAAGCCGATGAGTAGCACCGCCAAGATACCGGCGATGTTACCAATGCCGATTAGCAGCAGACTCAGCAAAAAGAGCAGCACCGTCGCAAGTGCGCGATTATCGACGACCGCCCTTACGTATTCAAAGAGCCGATCGGGCACCTCAAACGCCTGCTTATCGTCTTTTGTCATGTCCATGTCCTCGCTAACAAAGGCGTTATTCGATGATATAGCCGACGCCCCAAACGTTTTTGATAAAACGCGGCTTCTGAGCGTCGTCACCAATCTTTTCGCGCAGGTGACGAATGTGCACCATCACCGTATTGTTGGAGCCGGGCATAAAGTCCTCGTTCCACACCGCGCGGAACAGGTCCTCCACGGGCACTACGCTGCCGCGATGCTCGGCCAGATACAGCAAGATGGAATACTCGATGGGCGTGAGGCGCACCGGCGCACCGTCCACCGTCACGGAGCGAGCGTCACGGTTGATCTCGAGGCCATCGAGCTGGAGGGTCGGCGACTCGGTCGCCCGCGCGCGGCTACCGTAGCTGGTGTAGCGGCGCAACTGAGCATGAACGCGCGCGATGAGCTCCAGCGGGCGGAACGGCTTGACCACGTAATCGTCCGCGCCAAGAGAAAGGCCTTCGATCTTATCCTGCTGGGCATCGCGGGCCGTCAACATAATTACGGGATAGGTATGGCTGGCACGGATGGTACGCAGCAGCTCAAAGCCGTCGATATCGGGCAGCATGACATCGAGCAGTGCCAGGTCAAACTCTTGCTCCAGGATTGCCTTGGCCGCATCGGCCCCGCTGTAGGCGATCTGGACGTCAAAGCCCTCCTTTGTAAGGTAGATACCAACCAGGTCGGCGATGGCCTTCTCGTCATCAACTACCAGTATGCGCTCGTTCATGCGTGCTCCTCTCGCGCTCCATTATGCCCGAGGCGGCGCCCGCCACACACAACAAGCGCGGGCGATTAAGTCGACCTTAAGCACCCTTGTGCCCGTTCGAGCACGAATGCGGGCCATGCGCGCACGCAACGATCGTCGTCGCCGGCAAACGATATACTCTAGTGCCAGAAGAGACCATTCCGTCGAAAGCGAAATCTGTGATGTCCCTCACCTCTTTTGCAAAGCGCTCCGCCCAGCTTGCCGCCGGCTTTGTCTGCGCTATCGCTCTTGCTGCCGGCATGCCCACCGTCGCCGGCGCCCAAGTGCTCACGACCGACGACGTCTGCGGCAAGACCGCCGACGTCCACGGCATCACGACAGAAAACCTGCCCGATATCGAGGCAACGAATGCCCTTGTTATGGGCAAGGACGGCACCGTCTACTATGGACGCGGCGCCGATGAACAGGTCAAGATCGCCTCGATCACCAAGGTCATGACCGCAATCCTGACCGTCGAAAACTGCAAGATGGACGAGAAGGTCACGGTGAGCAACGCTGCCGCCACCGTAGGCAACTCGACTGCCGGCCTGCTCGAAGGCGACGAGCTCACCGTGGAGCAGGCACTACGCGGCCTGTTGATCCCCTCGGGCAACGACGCCGCCACCGTGCTTGCCGAGTACGTAGGCAAAAAGATCGACCCCAAGACCAAAGACGCCGAGGCAACCTTTGTGAAGGCCATGAACGAGCGCGCCAAAAAGCTCGGCTGCACCGGCACGGTCTTTGAGAACCCACACGGCCTGGACTTTGATGAGTGGGCCGGCGACATGCACTCAACCGCACATGACGTGGCACTGATGATGCGGGAGGCCATGAAAAACGATACGATTCGCGAAGTCGTCGCGAGCGAGGATTCTTGGATTGAGGTCACGGGCGCCGATGACTCAGACCATTCGCATTCCATGGACACGCACAACGTTTTGCTCGGTCAGGACGGAAACATTGGCGGCAAGACCGGCACCACCGACGACGCGGGCTATTGCTTTACGAGCGCCTACAACCGCGACGGCGACGAGGTCTACACCGTTATTTTGAACTCCACAACCAACGATCAGCGCTTTACCGATACGGCGACCCTTGCCAACTGGTACTACGGTCACAAGGTGACGGTCGCAATTGCCAATACACAGGAGAAGACCGCCAACGGCAACCCGCTTATGGCGCGCATTGGCCAAACCGACTGGACGGATAAGACGATCGATGCCACGCTCGCCGACCCCGCCGCACAGGCAACAGTGTTCTCACTCGCCGGCGAAGTGACCGAAAAGGTTAGCTACGATGACCTTTCGGGCACGGTGCATGTTGGCGATAAGGTGGGCAGCGTTACGCTTAAGCAGGACGGCACCAAGATTGCCGTCATGGACCTGGTTGCCGACGAGGAAGGAACGGGGCCCAATCCCATCGAGTGGCTGCTCGTGAAGCTCGACCGCCTGGGCCGCCGCATCGACAACCGCCCGCTCACAGCCGAGAGCGAGACCGTAGCCAAGGCTCCCAAGATGTAGGGCCAAAGCGTTATCACATCGAACCAAAATGAGGCGTCCAACGGGGCGCCTCATTTTTTGAGGGTTCGAATCCCCAGCTGCCTTTCTTGATAATAAAAAAGGGCCCCGAATGGGACCCTTCTTTAAAGTCAAACTGGCGGAGAGCTGGGGATTCGAACCCCAGATGCCCTTTTGGGGCATACTCGCTTAGCAGGCGAGCACCTTCGGCCTCTCGGTCAGCTCTCCGTAACAGCCGTTCTATAGTAACCAAACAGTCGAGGATGGGCAAGGGGGATTTTCAAATTGCCCAGCAGCCTCTCCTCCTTGCAAGCTTCGCCTACCCCAGCGAGCGGTTGAGGGAGCCGAGCTCATCGTTGCCCATGGTGCGCCACATTTGATAGATGCAGCCGCGCGCCAAGAAAAAGAAACCGTTATCGACGAGTTGCACGGCGGCATCTGCGAGTTGATTGGTCACGGCGGGCACCGGCGGCAGCTCAAGACCTGCCTTGCGGATGGTCTCGACAGCCTCCTCAAACGTGGGCGGTTTGATGACGCCCATCTCGTTCATAAGGCCCTGCATTTCCTCCTGCGCACTGCCGCCCGACTCCTCGCCGCGCGGCACTAGGCGATAACATGCCAGCGCCATCTCGAGCTGGTCGCAGTTCCAGTAGGCGAATGCCAGGCGATAGAACAGGTAACCGATCGAAGGCCGGTCACTGGCAATGCGCAGGCCGTGGCGCGCTACCTCGATAATCTCGTCATAACGCTCCAGGCGTGCTAGCACGTTGATCAGGGCAAAGTGAGACTGCATGGACGAGCGCGCCAAATCGTAGAGACGGCGCACTTCGGGCAGCGCACGCTCAAAGTCCTCTTGTT
Organism: Collinsella aerofaciens; assembly: GCF_040910245.1. Taxonomy (GTDB): domain Bacteria; phylum Actinomycetota; class Coriobacteriia; order Coriobacteriales; family Coriobacteriaceae; genus Collinsella. The sequence continues at coordinate 102,599 of NZ_JBDGAY010000004.1, read as the reverse complement.
CGGCGTAAAAGCTGCAAATCTCGTGCTGGGCAAAATACAGCGCGTCGGGAGCGCGAAGGATACGCACGGAACGGTCCTCCTCCATCACCGGCAGCACCATGCGCACCAACTGGTTGTCGCAGAACTGGGTCTGCACTGGGCCCGTCGCCAAAAGTTCAGCAACAGTACACTTGGCTTCCAGCTCCTCGACAAGGCGAGAAAAGCCCTCGAAAGCACCAGCTCGGTCAACTTTGGATTGCTCGCGCAGCTCGACGACACGGGCGACATACGGATCGTTGTCCTCCTCCATGACCTCAAGCTCGTCAGCCGTATCAGCGAGCAGCAAATCGCGAAGCGCAGGCGACAATGGACGATGGTCATCACGTGGTCGGGCGTGAACCTCTGCAGGCTCAATCATGTCCGGCGCATCCGCCTCATATGCCTCGAGCAAGCACTTGCAGGGCATGTCGTCCATGTCCATGCTCTCAAGATCCTTGGCGACAGAAACGCAATCGGCCAGATAGGCCGCACGGCCAAAGGAATACGTTTCGACAACGCGCTCGCCCTGCTCGCCGTCGGGAGCCGCAATCTGCACGTAGCAGCGCGTGATGCGAGCACCCGAAGCAAAGCAAGCCGCCGCGAGTGTAAGCGCAACACGCGCATCGTGCTCAGTGGCCCATGCCGCGCGCTTAGGCTCATCCACCTCGCGCCAGGCGTCATCTTGAGCATCGTATTCGCGCTGCGGCATAGCATCGACAACCGTGCGGCCAAATCGCACCAGCATGATGCCCTCGGCGACGTTAGCTCGATAGGTGTAGTCGAGCCGAGTGACCACGTTGAGCGCTTCTACGATACGTGCAAAACGGGTGCGAACGTCCCACTCGCCACCCGGCTGGCACGCAACCGTCCCCGGCTTGGCCCATGGGTTGTCATTCGACAGCGTTTCGAGCAGGCGAGGAACGTCGTTTGTCGTCTTGCTGATATGCCATAGGTCAAAGAGCGAGCAGCCCTCAAAGCTTGGCGACGAGGCAACGGGGCCCAACCCTGCCCCAATACGCTCAAGGATGCCCGATAGGCGGTTCAGGCGGCACTCGACGGCAAGCAGGGTATCGATCTCGTCCTGGTCCAGCAGGCTACGGTCAAAATTGAGATAGAAGAGCCTCGAGCGATCGATGCGCGCCAGGCTCATTTCGGTTTTGGCCGCGATGGTGCGCAGGCGAGGCAGATTAACTTCGCCCATCAAAGCGGCGGCATAGCGCTCAATGCCACTTGGATTATCTGTATGGTCAATGCGGTAGAGCAACGTTTCGATTGCATCGGGCAGCGGCGTGGAATCAAAACCCAGCAGTACCTCAACCGGCTCGGGGAGTTTTACAAGTTTGATCTTGTCGACAGCATTTTTCATGCCCTCGTCAAGGCCGTCACCGTCTGCCGTGCCTGAGACAACGTTTTCAGAATCGGCGAATATCACGTAACGCAAGAACATCGAGGCCATGAACTCGCCGTAGCGAAGGCTGCGCGTCGAATTCCACGTCTCGCGATCGGATTGTTCGCGCATGGTGCCTTCGGGAGAGCCGATGACTCGCGCCCGGGAGTGCATCGTCCCATCGGTACCCCTGACCGCAATCTCACCGATGGTGGAATCGGACTCGTCAAGAATCAGTTGCATGTCGGGATCGTCGGGTAGCGATACCTCGTTAACGGGACGGTCCACCTTATAGACCTCACCCGAAACGCTCACGTAGCCCAAAAGCGACACATGGCTTTTGCCGACAAATTCGACGACATAACATGATTCATGCGGGTCCTCGCCAAAGAGCTTCCAAACCACGCCATACGAGCGTCCCGCAGGCTGCTCGGGCATGGCCGGAAAGCGCTTTTTGGGATCGAGAAACCTGAGCTTGTATGTCGGACGCTCTGCCACGAAATATCACCCTGATCGGTCGTCTAAAGAAAGAGCGCGCCACGGACTCACCGAGGCGCATACTCGAAATCTTACACGAGTCGATGAGAAATAGTCCCCTTTGACCGAGGTTCGAATCCATGCGGTGTTTACGTAAAAGAAAAGCCCCCGTTGCCGGGAGCCTTAATCTCAAATGGTGCGGCGTATAGGATTCGAACCTATGACGTTCTGATTCGTAGTCAGACCCTCTATCCAGCTGAGGTAACGCCGCGACTTGTTGATTATTATGCACATGAACTGAATATAGGTCAAGCAATTTTTCGAAAAAAGTTATCAAATTTGATTTTTACTCATTTGGCGTAATTACGGCCAGTTTGGATCAGCCATATTTCGATGCTTGCGCTCAAGCGAATCGCTATATAAGAAAAGCTCCCGTTGCCGGGAGCTTTAAAAAGTCAATTGGTGCGGCGTATAGGATTCGAACCTATGACGTTCTGATTCGTAGTCAGACCCTCTATCCAGCTGAGGTAACGCC
>NZ_JBDGAY010000004.1:11859-100083 GCF_040910245.1 Collinsella aerofaciens | reverse complement strand
TTGGTGCGGCGTATAGGATTCGAACCTATGACGTTCTGATTCGTAGTCAGACCCTCTATCCAGCTGAGGTAACGCCGCAACGCACGGATTATTATGCACGTGAGCCCTCGATGGGTCAAGCAACAATTTGGAAAATTTTTACGAAGCGCTGATTAAGTTTTCGTGCGGATCCGCACCGGCTTCGCCCGCCTGCCGGCGGACTCGCCCGCTCGCTACGGACGCTCCGCGTCCGCTTCACGCTCGCGCCTCGACCGAGGTTCGAATCCATGCGGTGCCGGCATAAAAGAAAAGCCCCCGTTGCCGGAGGCTTAAAGTTCGATTGGTGCGGCGTATAGGATTCGAACCTATGACGTTCTGATTCGTAGTCAGACCCTCTATCCAGCTGAGGTAACGCCGCAGCGCAAGACATATAAAACCACTTTAGTTAGTTGGAGTCAAGCACAATCTCAAACTTTTTTCGAGAATATGCTCCTCACGCAGCTCCGCATGCGCCAACATCCCCAATGCGATCAATCGGTTTTTCAACCACATCGAACCCGGCACCGAGTTCCCTCAAAAGCGAACGCACCCGCTGGGCGCAGTCATAATCGGCAAACGAGATGCTCAGCATGCGCGCTACCTGGTTAGAAGTCCCAACTCCATAGAACTGCTCAAGCGCCACAAGCCCCTCGTGCGTCACAAAGGTCTCAACTACATGCAGCGACTCCTCAAAGCACCATTGGGTTAACGGACCCTCGCTCGTCTGCCGCACCACCAAACCACCCATACCCGATGGCTCACACGTAACTAGTAGGTGCTCCCCACCTTCATCGCTCTCAAACAAAACTACCCGTTCATCAAACAGCTCCATCGCATCCCCTTCCTCTCGCTTCAATTTAACAAAAGCATAGCAGGTAGATGGCTGTATACAGAACGTTTGTTCGTGTGTTTTCTATTGAGCTGTCCGCACGATATGGTAAGGCTTTGCGCACAAAAAGGGCGCCCCAAAAAGGAGCGCCCTCGCAAATCGCTTATGCAGGCAACCTACGCGACCGGCTCGATCTTCTCGAGGCCGCCCATGTAAGGACGAAGAACCTCAGGGATCGTGATGGTGCCGTCGGCGTTCTGGTAGTTCTCCAGGATGGCGGCCATGGTGCGGCCAGCCGGCAGGCCGGAACCGTTGAGGGTGTGCAGGTAGCGCGAGCCCTTGAAGTTCTCGGGGTCGCGATACTTGATGTTGGCGCGACGGGCCTGGAAGTCGCCGCAGTTGGAGCAGGAGCTGATCTCCTTGTAGGCGTTGTAGCTCGGCAGCCAGACCTCGATGTCGTAGGTCTGACGGGCAGAGAAGCCCAGGTCGCCGGTGCACAGGCTAATCACGCGATACGGCAGGCCCAGCTGCTGCAGCAGGTACTCGGCCTCGGCGGTCATGCTCTCGAGCTCCTCGTCGGATTCCTCCGGCTTGGCGAACTTGACCATCTCGACCTTGTCGAACTCGTGCTGGCGAATGATGCCGCGGGTGTCGCGACCGGCGGAACCGGCCTCCTCGCGGAAGCAGGGGGTGAAGGCAGTGTAGCGGCGAGGCAGAGTGTCGGCGTCCAGAACCTCACCGGCATGCAGGTTAGTCAGTACGACCTCGGCGGTAGGGATCAGGAAGTTGTCGCCCGAGACGTGATAGGCGTCGTCCTCAAATTTGGGCAGCTGGCCCGTGCCGAACATGGTCTGACGCTTGACGACGATGGGCGGCCACCACTCCTTGAAGCCACGGCTCGTGTGCGTGTCCAGGAAGAAGTTGATAAGGGCGCGCTCCAGGCGGGCGCCGGCGCCACCGAGAACGGTGAAGCGGCTGCCGGAGAGCTTGTTGCCACGCTCGAAGTCGAGGATGTCCAGATCGGTGCCCAGATCCCAGTGGGGCTTAAAGTCGAAGTCGAACTCGCGCGGGGTGCCCCAGCGGCGACGCTCGATGTTCTCGTCCTCGTCCTTACCGTACGGGGTAGCCTCGCACGGAATGTTGGGCAGGTGAGACATGAAGTCGTACTGCTCCTGCTCGAGAGCGGTACGGCGCTCGGCCAGACCGTCGATCTTCTCGTTGACGGCGCGCACGGCCTCCTTGGCGGCCTCGGCCTCGTCCTTCTTGCCCTCCTTCATCAGGGCGCCAATCTTCTTGGACTCGGCGTTACGCGTGGCCTGGAGCTCCTCGACCTCGGTGATGACGGCACGACGCTCGTCGTCGAGCTCAAAGAACTTCTCGCGATCCCAAGACGTCTGGCGATTTGCCATGGCGGTATCGATGGCATCGGGGTTCTCGCGAACAAACTTGATATCAAGCATTAGATCCTCCGGCGATATACATTCCATTTAGGTTGCAACCTTGTACATGTATGGGCAAGTATATACTTATGAGCGTTTACGACCCAACCCAACTACGCAAGAAGGCACCCAATGGACGCAGTTTTTTCCTTTTTGTTTGGCACCCGCACCGGTTTTGCCATCCTTTTCGCCGGCGGCATCCTGCTATTTGCGATTCTTGCCTTTGTGATGGAGAAGCGCACCCATAAGATGTATGTCGACCGCGGCCCCAAGTCCGAGGACGAAGAAGACAGCTTCTGGGACTAACCGACCAAAAAGGGACAGGTTTATTTTGGTCGGTTTTATCTGGGCAAACGCAAACGCCCCGCAACTGGAATTGAGCCAGTTGCGGGGCGCTTTTCGCTAAAAGGACAAAACCGCAGGAAAAACCTGACAAAATAAACCTGTCCCTTTTTGGTCGGTTTTACTGGAGGGTTGCGTCGATTGCCTTGACGAGGGCGCTGCGCATGCCGGCGTCCTCGAGCGCGACGACGCCCTTGATGGTAGCACCGCCGGGCGAGCACACGGCATCTTTCATCGCTGCGGGATGCTGGCCGGTTGCAAGCTGCAGCTTTGCCGTACCCAGCACCATCTGGCTCACAATGCGATAGGCATCGGCGCGCGGAATACCGTGTTTGACGGCCGCATCGCCCAGAGCCTCGATTGCCATGGCGACAAATGCCGGAGCGCAACCGCCCACGGTACCGCCCACAAACAGCAGACTCGAATCGAGCTCGACCACCGTGCCAAGCTTTCCGAGCAGACCGAGCACCGTGGCACGCTGCTCTTCGCTAAGCGTGGAAGCCTTCTCGCAGGCGATAACGCCCTCGCCCACCGAAACCGGCGTGTTGGGCACCGTCGAAATATGAGCGACACCTGGCAGGGCCTGTTCCCACTTGGCACTATCCCAGGTCCAGGCGACCGAAAGGACGACCTTGTCGGCAAGCGCATCCTTGAGTGGAGCGAAGACCTTCTCAATCATGTACGGCTTGACCGCCGCAACCACGATATCGGACGCGGCAACAACATCCGCCGCATCGTGGCAGGCAGCCATGCCCCGCGCCTCGCAACGCTCAACCAGAGCATCGTAGCGGCCTGCGCAGGCGCACATGTCGCCCGCGGCCACGCCGGCGGCAATCCAGCCATCGGCCATAGCGCTCGCCATATTGCCAAAACCGACAAATCCGATCTTCATATCACACAGTCCTCTCAGATGCATTCCTCAAAACGAAAGTCATTGTCCCACGCCATTGTTTCGTATTGCCGACCTACTTGTGATACGGCTCGCCACGGCTAATCTTGCAGGCGCGGTAGATCTGTTCCAGCAACACCACGCGCGCCAGGTTGTGCGGCAAGGTAATGCGTCCAAAGCTGAGCATCTCGTCGGCGCGGGCGCGCACGGCATCGCTCACGCCGTCCGATCCGCCGATTACAAAAGCGATGTCGCTGTTGCCTCTCAGCATGAGGTCATCGAGGCGGGCCGAGAACTCCTCGCTCGAACGCTCCTTGCCCTCGATAGCCAGCAGAATCACATGTGCCCGCGGTGGCAGGGCAGCAAGAATCGCCGCGCCTTCTTTGTTGCGCGCGGCATCCACGCCGCCCGCCTTGGCCGGATCGATATCGGCAACCTCGCGCATATCTACCTTGGCATAGGCGCCTAGGCGTTTGGTGTATTCGGCGCACGCGTCCTTCCAAAAGCGCTCTTTGAGCTTGCCAACGCAAACAACGGTATATTTCACGCGCGTCTACTCCTTTGACTCGTTCTGAACTTTGCCGGCGGTCAGCATCTGCTCGAACATCGAGGCCGACTGCGAGAAATCGCTCGGCAGCACGACCGTCGAGGTTTTGCCCGTGCGAGCGAACTCCGTCATCATCTCGGACCACTGCGTAAACATGAACAGCTGGTTGGCCTCATCGTTGCCGACGCCCGTCTCCTGGATGATCTCGAGCGAATCTTTGATGCCCAGAGCAATGGCCTTGCGCTGGTTGGCGATGCCCTCGCCCGCCTTTTCCATTGCCTCGGCCTCGGCGGTCGCCTCGGTAACGCGCTTGATGCGATCGGCCTCGGCGAGCTCCTGCGCAGCGGCGCGCTTTCGCTGGGCAGCGTTGATGTCGTTCATGGAGTTCTCGACCTCGGTCGGCAGCGCGATCTTGGTGATAAGTGTCGACACGAGGGTAAAGCCGTAGGCGGCCATCTGCTCGGACACGGTGGCGTTGACGTCCTTGGCGATATCGTCTTTTTTGGCAAAGACCTCATCGAGCGTGTAGACGGGGATAGAAGAGCGCAGGGCATCGGTGATGAAGTCACGCATTTGGTCGACGGGCTCCTGCAGCATGTAGTAGCTCTTGTAGATGCCCGAATCTGCCGGGCCGGCGCCCATGTCATAGCTCACGTGGTACTGAGCAGAGACCTCAAGGCCGATAGTCACGTTGTCCTGGGTCTTAACGTCGATGCCAAAACCGTTTTTCATGGTGCGCAGACTCACCGTGGCGGCTTTACGGTCGATTACGGGCACCTTCATGTGGAAGCCCGCGTTGACGATGCGGTTGAACTTGCCCAGGCGCTCAATGATCACAGCATGCTGCTGTTCAACGACATAGCAGGCGTTGGGGAGCAGTAGCAACAAAATGATGATGGGAAGTAGAAGGCTCGTAAGGGCAGCGATGATACCGGACAACAGCATGGTTTCTCCTCTGATAGGCACGCGTTGGGACTAGGATACCCGCACGAAGCAGCTGTGTGACACCAACAAGAGGACCCATGGTCAAAAAAGGCCAAATATGAGTACTGTTACCAGTTTAGTAACAGCGTATTTGGGTCAAAATCGCCTCTTTGAACCCGAAGTCTATCGAAATGACTTCATTTTGTCTCAAGGTTGAGCCAAATTAGCGTACATCTGTTGCGTAAAATGAGCAAAAATGGCTTCGCGAAATGTCTCTGTTTTCGTGCCAGTACTCATATTCGCCACTTTTTGACCACAGGGGCATCTACCGCGCGAAATCGATAGGTCAAATCTGCCAAAAACGGCCCATAACAAAAAAGCCCCCATTGCTGGGAGCTCTTTCATTTAATGGTGCGGGCGAAAGGACTTGAACCTTCATGGGGTTGCCCCCATACGGACCTGAACCGTACGCGTCTGCCAATTCCGCCACGCCCGCGTGCAGGAATTAGAATAACGGAGCGCCACCGCGAACGCAAGAACTATTTTTGAAAAAGTTTGCAGGCATTTTCCCAGGCGGCTCGAGCAACTGCTTCAGCATCCTCGCCGGTACGATCGACGCGGTCATTGACCAGCGTGTTTGCTGTGATGGAAATCATTGCAGGCTCGCACTCGAGACCGCGAATGGGCTCCGGCGCCATATAGGGACAATCCGTCTCGAACAGAATACGGTCGAGCGGGGTTGCCGCGAATGCCTCGCGCACGTCGCCGTTGCGCTTAAAGGTAGCCGCGCCGCCATAGGCGATGTAACAACCCAAATCCACAAAGCGCTCCATCGTGGCTCGATCCTCGCCAAAGCAGTGCAGCACGCAACCGGCCTGAGGCACGCCCACCTCGCGCAACACGTTGTAGGCGTCCACATGCGAGGTGCGCTCCTCGTCCGTATCCTCATGACGCAGATGCAGCTCTACCGGCACATTGCGGCGTACGGCGACCTCGAGTTGGCGCGCCATACAGTCGATCTGCACGTCGTGGGGCGCCGGCGCGATATCGTCGTCATAGTCCATGTGGTAGTCCAGACCGATCTCGCCAATACCGGCGCATAAGGGATCATCGAGCGCAGTCACAATCTGGGCATGGATATCATCGGTATAGTCCGGTGCGCCATACGGATGCACGCCGGCAAGATACTTGATCTGTGGAATATCCTGCATCGGCAGAATCTCGTGCGTCAGCCAGTCGCTATAGTCCGCCACGCTGCGCTTATCGGCAATGGGGTCGAAGACCGTCACCAACAAGTCAATGCCCGCTTCCTTGGCGCGCGCAAGCGTCTCGGGCACTTCCTTGCTCCAAAAAGAGAGCAGGTGCGCATGCGTATCGGCAAGCGGCGCCAGCGGCACCGGGCAGGCCACCGTTTTCTTCTTTTTGGTAAACGTCACGCGTTCGACATTAGGCGTCATGGGAAAGCTCCTGAGCCAAGCGGACAAAGGCGGCGACGTCGAGCGTCTCGGCGCGCGTGGTAGGTGCGATACCGCAGGCCTCAAAGGCGGCGTCGAGCGCGTCCTTGGCAAAGCCGTTGGCGCTCATAGAGTTGCGAATCGTCTTGCGACGCTGAGCAAACGCGGCGTCGATCACGCGGGCCACAAACTCGCGGTCGATGCCCTCGGGTACCATACCGTCAACGCGATCGATGCGCACCACGGCAGAATCCACATGCGGCGCCGGCATAAAGCAGCGCGGCGGCACCTCAAAGCGCCCCGTCACCTGCGCATACAGGCCGAGTTTTGCCGTGTAGCCGCCATAGGTCTTGTTGCCCGGCACTGCGGCAATGCGATCGGCAACCTCCTTTTGAACCATGACGACGGCGCGCTTGAGCGCAGGCATCGTCTGGAAGAACTGCAGGATGATCGTCGCCGCCACGTTATAGGGCAGGTTCGCGACAAATACCGTCGGCTCACCGCCCGCAGCCTGCTCAATCTGCCCCGGCATCACCCTGAGCGCGTCGCCCATGATAAAGCGGAAGTTGGCATAGTCGGCGGCGTGGGCATCGAGCACCGGCTCAAGCTCGGGATCAGCCTCGATCGACATGACGCACGCCGCCTCCTGCAGCAGCGCAAGCGTGAGCGTGCCAATGCCCGGGCCAACCTCGAGCACGCGCTCATCGCCCGCAAGCTCGGAAAGCTCGCAAATACGCTCAATTACATGGTTGTCGATCAGGAAGTTCTGGCCCAGGCGATGCTTGGTCGCAAGGCCAAACTCCTCTAGCAGCTCCCTAGTTGCCGTGGGGTTTGCCAAAGGCGAAGTTGTCATGGTTGCCTCCTTAACATGGTGGCTGCATCGTAAAGCAAAAGGGCATGGACCGTTGCGGCCATGCCCTTACATCTAAACAGCAAATTGCCGATATGGCGCGCAGCGGCTTAGCCCAGACGCGGGAACAGCGGCTCGCCCTTCTCGACGGGCTGACCACCGGCAAGCAGGCCCCAAGCGCAAATGCCCTTGAGGTCGTCGCTCGCGGCCTCGTCCTCGCAGGACAGGCGGCGCAGGGCCTCGGCAGAGGTCTGGGGCATGAGCGGCATCAGCAGGTGAGCGGCAATGCGGATGGCCTCGAGCAGGTTGTAGATCACAAACGCCAGCTCGTCAGCCTTGGCCTCGTCCTTGGCAAGTGCCCAAGGCTCGGAGTCCTCGATGTAGTGGTTGGCGGCATGGATGAGCTCCATGACCTCGTCCTTAGCTCCACCGTAATCGAGCACGTCCATCTTGGCCATGTAACGATCGACCAGGCCATCGGCAATTTTTGCCAGCGGGTTGTCGAACGCATCGAACGATGCGGGCTTGGCGGGCGCGCAACCGTCAAAGTACTTGCCGCTCATGTTGAGCGAACGCGAGATAAGGTTGCCCCAGCTGTTGGCCAGGTCGGCGTTGTAGACCTGCTCCATGCGCTCGAAGCTGATGGCGCCGTCGGTGCCGGGCACCACGTCGGTCATAAAGTAATAGCGATAGCCCTCAACGCCCAGCATGTCGATAACGTCCTGCGGAGCGATGGCGTTGCCGCGGCTCTTGGACATCTTCTCGGCCTTGCCGGTCTCGGCGTTGCGCACGGTCAGGAAGCCGTGGGCAAAGACGTGCTCGGGCAGGGCTTCACCGATGGCCATGAGCATGGCGGGCCAAATGACGCAGTGGAAGCGGATGATGTCCTTGCCCACGATGTGGAACTGCGCGGGCCAGCGATAGGCCAGCTCGGCACGGGCCTCGTCGGTGTCGACACCGTAGCCGACGGCCGTCATATAGTTGAGCAGCGCATCGAACCACACGTAGGTCACGTGACCCTCGTCGAACGGGACCTGAATGCCCCAGTCAAAGCTCGTACGGCTCACGGAAAGGTCGTTGAGGCCGCCTTCGACAAAGCTGCGCACCTCGTTCATGCGGAACGTGGGCTCAACAAAGTCGGGGTGCTCGTCGTAAAGCTTGAGCAGCTTGTCCTGGAACGCAGAGAGCTTAAAGAAGTAGGACTCCTCCTGCACGCGCTCGAGCGGACGGTGGCAATCGGGGCACAGGTGCTGGCCGACGCTGCCGTACTCTTCGTCACCCTTCTGGACCTGTGTATCGGTAAAGTAGGTCTCGTCGGGCACGCAGTACCAGCCGTCGTAGCTGCCCTTATACAGGTAGCCGGACTCCTTCATGCGCTCCCACAGGTACTGCACGGCATGATGCTGGCGCGGCTCGGTGGTGCGGATGAAGTCGTCGTTGGAAATCTCGAGCTTGCTCCAAAGCTCCTTGAAGTGCGGAGCCTGGCTGTCGGTCCACTCCTGCGGCGTCATGTTGTGCTTGGCTGCGGCCTCGGCGACCTTCTCGCCGTGCTCGTCCATGCCGGTCAGGAACTTGACGTTATAGCCGGCGGAGCGGCGATAGCGAGCCTGAACGTCGGCGATGATGGTGGAATAAGCCGTGCCCAGGTGCGGATCGGCGTTGACGTAGTAGATGGGCGTCGTGATAAAGAACGAAGGCTTGCTTTGATCCATGGGGTTTGTCCTCCAGAAAAACGTTGCATACAGAGGATGATTCTAGCGCAAGGGCTGGATATCCTCCATCTATTGCATATCGAGCACCATGGCATAGACATCGCGCTTGCGGCGCGAATACTTCTGAGACAGGCGCTTGGCCACCGCAGAGGCGGGCTCCCCCTCCTCGAGCGCGGCGCGGATATCCTCGCGCAGGGCCTCGTCGGGATCCTCTGCCGCGGCGCCAACCGGCACGATACCGGCCTCCTCATCCTCACTCGGCGGCGCGATGACCAGCGCAATCTCGCCCTTTACCTCGCCGCGAGCACGCAGCTCCTCGGCAAGCTGGGCAGCGGGCCCGCGCAAGACCTCCTCGTGCAGCTTGGTGAGTTCGCGGCAGACGGCAACCTCACGCTGGGGAAAGACCTCCGCCACGGCCTCGAGCGTCGCCACGATACGATGTGGAGACTCGTAGAAGATGAGCGCGCCGGGCACCACGGCAAGGCGCTGCAAACGGCGCACGCGGTCGCCGTGCTTTCGGCCCAAAAAGCCCTCGAAGAAAAAATGCTCGCAGGGAATGCCGGACGAAACGAGCGCCGTGACGCAAGCAGAGGGCCCGGGAATAACTTCGACGGGCACATCGGCCTCACGCGCCGCCTCGACCAGCGCCTGGCCGGGATCGGACACGCTCGGCATGCCGGCGTCCGAGGCAAAGGCGAGGGTCTCCCCCGCCAGCAGACGGTCGACCAGGCCGGCGGCGCGGTTGGCGATCACATTCTCGTCGCAACGGACAAGCGGCTTGGAAATGCCCAGATGCATCAGCAGCTTTGACGTCACACGCGTGTCTTCGCAGCAGATGGCATCGGCGGCGGCAAACGCCTCGCCAACGCGCGGGGACAGGTCGCCCAGGTTGCCGATGGGCGTGCCGACCACATAGAGTTTGCCCGTATGGGTGCTGTTTTGCGTCATATCAACCTATTCAATCATGCCGCGCTCGAGCGTACCGAGCGCCGCGCGGGCGTCCCATGCTGCAATGCGCTTCTCGGTCTTCCACGTTTGGAAGAACCAACCGGCAGCCGGCGCAAACGAAGCCAGCTGGTTGGCGATAAACACGCGCTCGTAGGCATTGCGGCCTTCGGGCGTAACCGACGAGTTGGCAAAGATCGCCGCACCCGACCATTCGCCCACCAGCACGGGGAACCCAGTCGAAATCGCTTCTTTAAGCTCGCGCTTGTTACGCGAAATCGCCGTCGTCAGCCCGCGGGGGCTCGTGATATCGAGCGCATACTCGTCGCGGTAATGGTACAGGTGAAGGTCCATGTAGACGTTCTTGTACTTGGCGCCGCGCATAAAATGCTTCCACTCGCTGGGATGCCCCGAAGACGAAAAGACGACGATCTTATCCTCGGGCATATACGAACGGACGAGCTCGTAGGCATCGCGATAGAAATTGCGCAGGTAGTGAGCCGGAATGCCATCCGTCATGGCAAAGAGACTCTTGCGGACACTCATCTGCGGCGTATCCAGCAGCTCAATGCCCAGCAGGCTCTCGGCCTCGCCGTAACGCTCGGCCAAGCGCTCGAGCACGTCGAGTGCGACATGGCGGCCGTTAGTGGACGAATGCCACTCGGCAACAGCCTCCGGCGTGGCGGGCGAATCGTTGGAATCGCCCTGGCCACCGGGCACAGTCGCCAGGTCAAGCAGCACGCGAATGTTGTACTTGGCAGCCCACTCAATCGCGCGGTCGATGTAATCGACAACCGAGATGTAGGAGGCATCGGACTCCTGTGAGCCAAAGGCATACCAAGGCACCGGCAGGCGCACGGCGTTGAGGCCGATCTGCGCCATGCGACGGAAATCATCCTCGCTCACAAACGTCTCGTAATGACGGCGCATGCGCTCGTTATAGGCGGCGGTGCCCATGGCCTCCTGCAGCTCGGCCGCGTTGGATGCACCAGTCGCCGCGTATAGCGACGGGGTAACCCAAGGCTCGGGAATGAACCAGCCAGAGAGATTAACGCCGAGTATCCTCTCCATCACTGCCCCCTTCGGATCGTGCAGGCCGAGCCTGCATCGTATTGCATAGGAAAAGTATCGTTTTGAGTATACCCGCGCGTGCGGACAGACGACCGAACGGTCTGTAAAGTGGCGCAAAAGCGGGAGGAATGTCTGAGCGGGCCCGAGATGGCGCGCCGAGATGTGCACGCACGTCGGAAGTAAGCGCCGGAAAGCGCGTCCCGTTTTTCGCAAAAGACTGGGATGCATTTTCCGCGGGTCCACATAAAAGAAAAGGACCCCTTTGCAGAGGTCCTAGTCAATTCAAGGTGGCGGGGAAGGGAATCGCGCCCGCGCTCCGCGCGTGCGGACCGCTGCGGCGCTTCCGCGCCTTGCGAGCTCCGCTGGCAAACGCTATCGCGTTTACTCAGCTCCGCGCCCTCACGGGGTTCGATTCCGTGCGAGAGCTACATAAAAGAAAAGGACCCCTTTGCAGAGGTCCTAATCAATTCAAGGTGGCGGGGAAGGGAATCGAACCCCTGACACGAGGATTTTCAGTCCTCTGCTCTACCAACTGAGCTACCCAGCCATTTGAGGTGTGCCTTGTTTCAAGGCTTGATTAGTATAACCAAGGACGCGTTCCGGTCAACCGAGAATTTTAAAAAAGTTTTTGAGCACAGCCTCGGTTCTATAAATCGGCACGTCAGAGGCATCAGCCGGCAGCAAGAAGTTTTTCACTCAGAGCCGCACGGGCAAACTCACTTGGCGTCATCCCCTCGGCAGCCGCCCGTCGACGAATGGCCTCCTTCATTCCCAGAGGAATCTTGACCGACAGCGTTGCCGTCCCCTCACCTGAGAGCGGGGGCCGTCCATGCACGATTCCACCAACGGTGTGTTCGCCATCCGGAAACTCTCCGCGCTCGTACGACTCGCACCACGCGTCAATCATTTCATCCGTTACAACCTGACCATTAGCGGCCGTATACGTCTTGCCCATCATCGACCCCTTTGCCGAGCTCGCTCGATCTCTTGCCAGAATTTCTTCTGAACCGGAGACAGGGCATGAATAATGAGCCATCCACGAATTAGTTCGACCGCAACAAGTTCCACACTTCGACCATCTGGAAGCCATCCAATGGCAAGCCATCTCGGCGGCTCGTCCTCCGACTCGCGGCGAATGCACTCAGTAACCGCGAACCAGGCACCAAGCACCTGCTTTTCCGTCAAGTGTTTTTTGGCGTTCGGATGGATCTCAACATCCATGCATCTTCTCCTCCATCTTACCCAATTTCGTATGACGAAAGTCCGCCGTCGCCAATCTCTTACGCCGGTACTTGTTGGAGGGCGGGAGGTGTAGCGAGGATTGAAGGGCGTTCCAATACCGCCCAGGCACCGGGACAGGAACACATGTGCCAAGGACGGACGTTTTCGTAGCGCGCGAGGACATTGCCGTCGCGATCGATGAAGGCGATGTCGATGGGATAGGCCATAAAACACGTATGGACCGAAGAGCAGCGTGGAAACGCCATGACGAGCGGCAGGCCGTTGGCGGCAACCGGACGCCGTCCCAGCATGCCGCGCAGGCGCACGACAAACGACTCCGCCACCACAAACTCGGCCGGCGTCCAACCCAGCCTGTTGAGTGCCCGCGCGTAGGCGATGTAGGACGAGACCGCGGTCACATGACCACCCCCGGACGCCATGGATCGACCGTCACCGCACGCTCGTGCGACAACGTTGTCGGCGCCCCCAGCGGAACGCCAGCGATGCTGAGAGAAGTCGGCCACGGCTCATAGTGCATGGTGCAGGTGTAGGTCCTAAACGTACCGGATAGGGAGAGCAGGCCACCATCCAATGCCTTCGCGCCTTGCTCGCTCGACACTTCGATCTGCAAGTCATAGCCTTCCATGGCATTCAGAATTTGAGTCTGAACCGTCGCCGAGGCATCGGCAGAGCTTTCGTCGCCCTCCCCCTCCGACGCCACGGCGTGCGCCAACACGATGTCGGGCACCACGCGGTCGAAGCGCGCGACAGCGCTGGCAAAGACCATGACGTTGTACACGATGAGTGCCAGCACCAGCAAAACGGGCGTAACCACTGCCATCTCCACCGTCGCTTGGGCGCGCTCCTCGCGCAGACGCATGCGGATACTCATTACGACCCACCGCCCAGAGCGCCAACCAGCGTGGCGACATCGACGGTGAGCGGGATGGAGCCGCCGCCGGGCAGAGGAATCTCCGCAAGCGTGAACACCGTGCCGCTAATGGTGCGTTCGACTTGATATTCCAACGCCTCGCAAAGCGCCTTGGGATCGGTCACGCCCAACGGAATACTTCGCAGCTTGTCTTGCGCTTGAGAGAAACCAGCAATGTCAGACCCCGGACTCTTAATGACGTTGGCGGAATCGGTCAGCACCGGCTTTCGCAGGCGCAAGTCGCACGGCTCCAGACCCAACGCCGCCACGGAGGACGAGACGGTGTCACCGAGCCAGGACGCGATGGAGCCCAACGCGCCGCTACTCCCTCCCAAGCCACCGATCAGCTCTCCCATAAGCTCGTCGGCCGCACCCTGGATGTCTCCGTACCCCACAAGTAGGCGACCCCAAACATCCATAACGCCGTCGAGCACGCCGGCAACGCCGCCCGAACGCTCCTCCAGCGTCGAGAAGAAACGCGCGAGCACGTTGTTCTGCGCGGTCGCATCGTCAGGCGCCAGCACTGCAGCAGAAATTGCACCACGATCGCCAAGCTCAACTGCCGTGTTAAACGAAGAGTTGAGCTCGTCGGGACTGGAGATGGCGCCCGAGACCGCAAAGGCGACCACGCCGTTGCGACCGGGCGGGGCGATGCGCGGACGCTCACCGGATAGTTCTTTGATGGCGGTATCGAACGCATCGCCCGCACGGTCGGCTTCGTCCTCGGTCTGACGCTCGAGCTCAAGCTCCTTGTTGCGACAGTCGACGTAGTCCTCCAGGGCGTCTTTAAACTTGTCAAAGTGATACTCGAAGCCGTTTTCGATAGAGGTTGAAGGCGCCGCAACAGCACCAAGCGACGAAACGCCAAAATGGCATTTGCTGCATTTATCCTGCCCATCGTAATCGGCAACCGAAGCAAATCCGCTCGGCGTTCCTTTCTTATAGTTAGGGCAGGTCGTCCCGTAATGCAGATACGCCTTGTCATCGTTCACACTCGTCGGCCACACCGCATCGGTATAGAGTTCCGTCGCCCGAACCTCATCAGAGTTGCGCGGCAGCAGCGGAATATAGGAGGAAACCCTGTCTCCGTTCTCGGTTATATATGCCCGATCGACCTCCGCACTCGCATAGGTATAAAACGCCTTACGCGCCGCAGACTCTGCCTTCATCTCGACACTCGAGCCTTGGGGCTTCTCGTTTGCCAGACGCCGATGGTAGTAGTCCTTCGCGCGATCAAGGGCAACTTGAGGCTCCCACGTAACGCTCGAAGCGTAATGCGGATTTTGAACACCGGAGAGATCCGTTAGGCTTTTCGCACGCTCCCACATACACGAACAGCTGCCGACCGAACCTTTATCCGATCCACCGCAATCCGCTAGCCAGGCGCGCTCTTTGGCCTTCGCCGTCTCCTCCGATGCTTTTTGTAGCTCCTCGGCCGCGCGCTCCAGATCTTCCGACGCATCTTTAATGGCATCGGTCGAGATCTCGGATCCTTCGAGCGCAACAAAATCCGACTCGGATGTCCTGGGCACGGCAAGCGCCGTACCGGTATAGGTCACGCCGTCGGTATCCTGCGCCGATACTGCCTGCATGGCACGCGCGGCAACCAGGTACGGCAAGGCGGTCTCAATCTTTTGCAGGCCCTTTGCCGCACTTTTGGCAAACTTGTTACGTGTTTTAATGATCTGGGTTCCCGTATCGATGATATCGCTGCCAACGACCTCGGCGCCCGGAATAAGAATGGCAACCAAGCCGGTTCCGATCGTGGCAAACCCCGCCAGGCCCAAACTCAAAATGCTCGCATCCACCACCGTGGCGGCCGTGTGATAGGACGACACCACGTTGGCGCCCGCCAGTGCACCGCTATCGGCCGCCACCTGGGTATCTCCGGCGCGCGACATGCTCCATATCGCCGCGGTCGACGAAAACAGCAGCGTAAGCACCGCCAGAATGACAACCGCAGAGGAGAGCGTGGTATAGGCCCCGTCTTCGATAAACAAGTCGATACCGGCACGGCCCATAAAGCCGCCCCGCTTGCGGCGAGCGCCTGGTCGACGGCGAGCCGCAAACCCTTGCGTCACCCGCAGCAGGCAGCGCCTAATCCCATGCAGCAATCCATGAATCATAATCTCCCTCCAGCCATTCGGGACGCGATCGATACGAGACGTCGACCTTGAGCTCGACATAGCCGCCCTCACCCGCACTGCCCATGGCCTGCACAAATGCACCGATCACGGGCAGCGGCTTAACCTCGCCGGCAACAGACACGGACGAAACGCCACCGGCACCGGCCCGCCCCAACTCGATATCCCACGACAGCGGCCCGCCGGCATGAAAAATCGAGACGTTGGGCACCGCGGCAAGTCTGCGGCGAGTGAACTCCTTAAGGTCATCGTCGTCCTCCACCGTCGTCGTGGTCATAAGCCGCGCGGTCTCGGCGGCGGCAGACTCCATGACCGCACGCGTATAGAGCAGGCACACCGGCTGCAACGCGAGCAAGATAAGTGTCAAAAACGTCGGCAGCAAAAAGGCGGCCTCGACCGTAGATTGCGCCCGATCCTCGCACGCGATATCAATACAGAGCGATGTCCTTGGCACCCGTCGCGGCATCGATAACCGACGATGGGGCGACGCCATGAGACGCTGCCCGCTCGACCAGTGCCGCCAAGCGCCCATCGGTGCCAGCGCGCCAAAGCCCCGCAATCGCCAGCACAATCGATAACAGCGCCACGGTGACGATGGCGTATTCGACGGTCGACTGAGCAGATTCCTCACACAGGACACCATGCATTTCACGACCCCTCCTTTGACTCCGTTGTTTGCGGAACCAGACGCACGGCACGCAGGCGGCACGAGGCATCGCCGGCATCCGCGGCAACCGTCACCATGTCGACCCAGCCTCTCCCATCGCGCACGATGGCGCCCCATACGTTGCCCTTAATATCGAGATAGCCGCTCAGGGCGAGCTGGGCCGTGGGCACCTCACGGTAGGCGCGCAGCAGGTCTGCCGCTGCCTCGGTCATCGGCCGGTCCTCGGACCATGCGAGCCGAACCGCAATCGCGTTGTCTGCAGACGGCTCCGTCGCACTGGCCGCCCGCTCATCGAGTGCCCGCAAAAAGGTCTGAGCCGTGACGGCGGCATTCTGACCGCCCATAGCCCCCGCGCCTTCCGCTTGTGACACCGCCGCCGAGCCCGATCCCAAATCGGCAGTAGCGCCTGGACGCTGCTGCCGCGCAACACCCAGCCCCCAAAACGTCACCGCTATTGCCACGAGCAAGCAAACGAGCACCAGCGGCGAACCAACAGGCCGCCTGCCTCCTACAGGCTGTTGATGCCGTCTTTGATCGCGTTCCATAGTTCTTCGACTTTGCTCTTAAACGCGACGATGGCGATAATCGCGATCACTACGAGCACGCCGACCAAGATGGCGTATTCGGTAGTGCCCTGCGCGCTCTCCTCCCGCAACAGCGCCTTGGCACGCTGGCGAGCGCGGATTGCCCGGCAAAAAGCCCAGCTCCAAGCCTTGCCCGCAATGTCGGTCATCGTGTTCATGTATTCCTCCCTACATCATCCCGCCTGCTCCCAGCAGCGGGCCCAATATGGACAGAAGCAACGCCGGCAAGATGAGCGTGCCGGTGGGAATCAGCAACTTGACCGGTGCGCGCTCGATCTCGCGCTCGACTGCGGCGCGATGGGCCGCACGGATCTCGCGACTTTGAGCAGCCAGCGTCTCGGCCAGCGGAGCGCCCAGGGCAAGCGCCTGCCCCACCGTGATGGCAAAGGTCTCGAGCGCCCTCACGTCCAAATCACGCGCGGCAGCCAACAGCTCGGCCTCGCGCGTCCCCACGCCCACCTGCCACGCCATGCAGGCTCGCTCAAGACGGACGGCCAGCACCGACCGACGATTGGCACAGAAAATCTCGAGCGCCGCGTCAAACGAAAGGCCGGCAGAAAGCCCCAGGCGCACCACGTCGATCATCTCGGACACCTCACCGAGCGACACCCGCGCCGGGCCGCCCGCCCCAATCGCGCCCTTCATTCGCGCGGTCAGGGCATCAATCACCGAGCAGCCCGCAGCAATGACCAGTACCGCCTCACGCTTGCATGTCTCTGCAATCTTGCGAGCATCCGCACGCTCCAAACCCGTCGCGGCAAATACGCTCAGGGCGCACAGACAAGCCGCGACCCCGACCAGGGCGCTCATAGCTCCACCCGCATAATGCGCCGGATAACTACCAGGGCAACGACGTTGAGGGCAAGTCCCAGCACCACGGCGCCCGCACCAGCCGGCGTCGCAAGACCACGGCGAAAGTCTGCCGAAAGCAAAGCCAGTACCGCGCACATGCCCGCCGGCATCGCCGCGACCATGTGTGCCGACATACGCGCCTGTGACGTCTTAACGTCCAGACGGCGTTTGAGCTCGATGCGCTCACCCACCATGCTCGACGCCTCGGACAGCAAGCCGGCAAGCGGAGCCCCGGTACGCTGCGACACTTTGAGCGCCAAGGTGACAAGCGAAAGGCCGGGGGCATCGATGCGAACGAGTAGGTCATCGAGTGCGTCGGTCGCCGAGACACCGCAATCGATTGCCGCCGCCACCCGCAAAAACTCGGTATGAACCGGCTCTTGCGCATGGGCGCCCACAAAGCGCATGCCCTGTGCCAGCGAATGCCCCGAGGCAAGCGACATGGATAACGCTGTGAATGCCTCGGGCATGGCCTCTTCTACATCATGCTGTTCGCGTCGGCGATCGAAGGTGTCACGCGCGGCGCCCACGCCAAACGGCGCCACCAGCCCCAAGAAAAAGCCGATGGGCGACAACGATGCAACGACCAGCAAGACGCTGCAGATACCGCTCGAAAGCAGCAGAAATGCCAGACGAGCCGCGTTATCCTCAATAGCAAGCCCAAGGCGATCTGCGGGGATCAGCGACGCCCACGAGCGGGCAGTCTTTGTCAGCAGGTCGTTTTCCGTCAACTCACGGGGCAGCTTCTCCGCCATCGATTCGAGCGTCTGGCGCGCCAGCTCCGCCGGCGGCCTCCGCGGCACACGAGGCCCTGCCCCACACGCCGTCGCGACAGAAAGCCCCGCCAAACCCCCTACGACGAGGGGCATAGCGATCTCCATTCGTCCACCTCCTCTTGCGTGAGCGTTCCCGACCGCAAGCCCTCCGCAATAAACGGCGGCTCGCGATCGAGCGTCCAAGTGCGTTCGGCGGCATCGAACGTCACGTAGCGTTCGAGCTCAACACCGCCCGACGCGCCGCGGTGAACCCCCGAATATGAGGCCACAAACCGCCTGCCATCTGCATGACGCTCGGACATCACGATGCCGTCGAGCGCCATGGCGATCTGCTCTTCGATAAGCTCACTCGGCAAATCGATGCCGTAGCGCGCAAGCAGCGTCAGGCGAACCACGGTCTCCTGCTCGGTACCCGCATGGAGCGTGGTGAGCGAGCCGTCGTGGCCCGTGTTCATGGCCTGCAGCATGTCGCAGCACTCGGCACCGCGCACCTCGCCCACGACGATGCGATCGGGGCGCATACGCAGAGCATTGGTCACCAGGTCGCGAATCGTCACCGCACCCTCGCCCTCGATTGACGCCTCACGCGCCTCCAGACAAACAACGTGTGGGTGATGTGCAAACTTGAGCTCGGCGGAATCCTCGATCGTCACGATGCGCTCGCCGGTGGAAATCTCGCACGACAGCGCGTTGAGCAGCGTGGTCTTGCCCGACCCCGTGCCTCCCGCAACCGCCAAGTCCTGCCGCAACGACACCGCGCACGACAGCAGCTGCGCATACCAAAGCGGCAGTGACCCCAACCCCACAAGCTCGTCCAACGAACAGATACGGTCCGAGAACTTACGGATGGTAAGGATTGGCCCGTCGATCGCCACGGGTGGAATCACCGCGTTGACGCGATAACCCGTCTTGAGGCGGGCGTTGACGATGGGGCTACGCTCGTCGATACGACGGCCGAGCGGCGAGATGATGCGGTCGATGAGCACACGGATCTGCTCGTCGTCCTCAAACGCGTGCTCGATGGGATACAAAACGCCGTTGCGCTCAAAAAAGGCAGAGCGACAGCCGTTGACCATGATTTCGGTAACGGTGTCATCCTCGATGAGCGGCTGCAGCGGTCCCAGGCCCACCACGTCATCTAGGATCTCGTCGATGATGGTCTCACGCTCAGGCGTCGCCAAGTCGGTCGGCTCTTCCACGTTGAGCGCCGCTTCCACTGCCGGACGTAGCTCAGAGCGGGCAAAGGCCGGGTCGACGTAGGCACTGATGCGCGCCACCTCGTCGTAGCCCATGCGGTCCATCACCGCACGCTTGGTGCGGCGTTTAACGGCACGGCGGCGTCCCGCATCAACGGGGGCAGCCGCAGCGGCCGCGCCAGCGGCTTTAATCCGCGTCTGCAGACTCATCGCGGATCACCCTCACGCGACCAGGGAAGACGGATGCGTGGGCGCTCGGTGCGGGTCGCGCGGTCGGCGACCATATCGCTCCAGGGACCGACGGCGCAGCCCAGCTCCACGAGCATCTCGCGCGTGGCCTCGCGCACGCTGGTCGCAAAAGCGCTCGTCTGACCCACCGCCTCGTCGGCGCGACCGAATGCCATGAGCGCGGCCAAGTCCTGACCGCCATCGGCAATGCGGATCTTGGAGCTCAGTGCGCAGGCGATCTCGAAGCGCATGGCGACGTCCTCGTCGGCACCGCGCGCACCAAACCGGTTGAACACGGCGCTCATGCGCGTGCGTGGCACGCCCACGCGGCTCGCCAGCTCAATGACGCGCGAAGCGGATGTCGCGGACGATACCGCCGCATCGCCTACGACCAGGCAACGGTCGCTCGCCGCCACCGCGGCGGCCACGGCATCACCCCAAAAGACCGAGGTGTCGACAAAGACCACGTCGGATTCGCGACGTAAGACATCGAGCAATAGCTCCACCGGACGTGCCATGAGCTCGGCCTTCTCGGGGGCCGCGACAGGCCCCCAGAGCGTGACGCCCGGGGCGATGCGCATCGATGCGGCCACGATATCCGGCTCGGCAAGTGCGCCCGCCGCCGACGGCTCGATGAGCGTCGCCATATCGTGCGGGGCATCGACACCCAGCAGATCGTATAGGTTTCCAAACATGAGGTCCAAGTCGAGCACGGCGGCACGCAAACCCAACAGCGACGCCGCATGCGCCATGGTGACAACGATCGTCGACTTGCCGCAACCGCCCGAACCCGAAACGGCGCAGACGACCGGCGCCCGGCGCGGCGGAATCGAAGCGTCCGCCGACGGCGCGGGGGCCGACGGTGCAGGAACCGGCGACACGGACGCGGGCGATAACATCTCCGTCTCCCCCGCCGCGGTCACGCGCTGAGCCCAAGCCGGCATGGCAGGCTGCCCGGGCTGCGATTCCGAAGCCAAAGACGCAGCGGCACACGGCTCGTCAGCCCCGGCAAAACCCTCGACCTCGTCGAGCTCATCGGCCAGATTTACGCCATGCACGTATCCCATATCTTCAGCCAGAACGTCATCGCCATACGGTACCGGCCTTCCAGCGTCATCGTATGAAAGGGGGTCCCGGGGGCGCCGACCATGCTCGGCTTCCGCTTTTCCATATTCATCAACACGCGGGCCTCTTGTAGCGCGAGGCGCCCCGGGTTCCCTATCAACAAAAGCATCGGGCTCAATCGTCATGCGCCGATCGGAATCAACCGTTCCCTCGCCCGCGAGCCCGTTGCCGCACAAGCTGTGCGCAGCGATGACCTCGGTCGCCCCCGCGCGAAACAGCCCTTCGATATCCGACGGGTCGAGCGTCTCGATCAACACGACGACGCGACTCACACGGCCCTCGGCCGTCAGGCGTGCAACGGTCTTCCGCACGTCTTCGGTATCGAACAGAGACGCCGCGATGATGGCGGCACCGCGGCGCGACGGAAACGCCCGCGCCATGGATACCAGCCCGTCCAGGTCGCCCACGCGAAGTACCTGCGCGCCCACATCGCGGCCCTCGACTTCCTGCTGTAGCAGCCCGTAATCACCGCACGCGCAGCACGCAAGCCAGATCGCCTTCATCACTCGTCGCCTCCGCTCTTTTTGCCGCGCGCCGTGGCGGGAATCGTCAAGCTGACCGTTCCCTTTCCCGAGGCTCCCAGCAATTCCTTGACGTCTTCGGGGTCTGCCGCCAGCGTCACCCACTCGATCTTGCCTTCACGCGTGGTGCCGGCATCTTCGCTGGTATCGATCACGTACGCGCCGCACAAACGATCGGTCACGCCATCTTTTTGCACGTACACGTCCACATAGCTGCCCACGCCCGTAGCGCCGCCGACCGAGTGCTCGGCATCGACCGCCACCGAAACGGCAACCTTGCCTTTAGGCACCTCGAGCTTGTGGCTCTCGGCCTTGGTGTAGACATTGCAAATCACGGCGTTTTTAGGAATGCGCGAGGTCGTCACGTCGCCGCGCACCTGACGCAGCTCGGTCGCCGCATCACGCGGCAACTGACTCGCCAGCCATTCCTGAGTTATGACATTAGTCTCGTCGAGGGTCTCGCCCGCATCGATATCGCGCGCCGCGACGCACACCTCAACGCGGTCGCCGCCGTATTTTGCCAACGTCTCGGCCTGGGCCCGCTCGGCTTGCGAGCGGATCGACGAGCCGTAGACCATGCAGAGCGCCGCGGCAAGCACGCCCGCGACCAGACTGATGGCGATGCGCTTGCTCTTGTTCACGGCCGCTCCTCTCAAGGTAGCACCGGGCAAATGCCCGTACCACCATTGTCTGGGCGACCAGGGCGCAAAGCGGCGCAATCGCGATCTTGGTTTTACGTGTCAAACCAATTGCTGACCAAAAGCTGACCAGCCCGTCAAGCTCGTGGCAAGGTTTTGGTCAGAACGTCGGCAAAACGCATTTTTCGAGGCGCTTTGGCAGCAAAAAAGCCGCCTCCCAAGCAGTTAGGAGACGGCTGTCATAGGAAAGTTCAATTACAGATGGACATCGGGATCGAGCATTTGGGCACTCACGCGCATGGATGACGCCAGGTTTTGGAACGTCTCCAGACGCAGGCTGTCGATCTGTCCGGCATCTTCGGCCTCGCGAACGGCGCAACCCGGCTCGTGAGTGTGCGTGCAATCGCCAAACCGGCACGCGCGCGACGCCTCGACGATCTCGGGGAAGGCGCGCGCCAGACCCCGCTCATGTCCCACAAGCGGCAGGCTGCGCAGGCCCGGGGCATCGGCGATCACGCCGGCGTCGCCCGGCAGCGCCACCATCACGCGCGCAACCGTGGTGTGGCGACCTTGGTCATCACGCTCGCGCACGCCGCCAGTAGCCAGAGCATCGTGGCCCAGCAGCGCATTGAGCAGCGTCGACTTGCCGGCACCCGACTCGCCCAAGATCATGGCACAGCTCCCAGCCGGCACGCAGGCGCGCACCTCGTCCAGGCCGAGGCCCTCGGCAGAAGACGTCACGATCACGCGCGCGTCCGGACCCACCAGACGGCGCACGCGGTCCAGATCGCGCTCGAGCTCATCGGCCTCGCAGCGGTCGGCCTTGGTGAGCACCACCACCGGCTCGGCATCGCAATCGAGCGCCAGCACCAGTGAGCGCGCCACGCGATCGAGCAGCACCTCGCCGGCGCCGAGCGCCTGCACGATCAGCACACTGTCGACGTTGGAGCAGAGCACCTGGCGCTCACCGCGGGCACGGCCACGCCAACGCTCAAAGCTCGTACGGCGCGGCAGTACGCACTCGATCACGCCCATGTCGTGCCCGGGAGCACGGCGAACCGCCACGCGGTCGCCCACGGCGGGCAGCAAGACCTCGTCCTCGCCACGCGACTTGGCAAACCCTACGGCATGCTCGGCACGAAACGTGTCCTCGGCAGTCGCCACCAGCGGAAACCCGCGGTCCAGGCGCACCACGGCACCGAGCTGCATCTGCTCGGGCTCCTCGGCCTGTGCGCAAAAGTCGTCAAATGCAGCCTGCTGAGCCGCATCGACCGGCAGGTCATCGAACGCCGGAACATCCTGCAGTGCGTCAAGCCCCGGTACACTCGCCAGCAACTCCTCAGCAGATGCAGGGGCTTCGGTCGCGAGCTTCCGACGACGATCACGCTTAGCCCGCGCCCCCGTCGTCTTTTTCTTCGCCTTAGCCTTAGCCTTGCCCACAAATGCCTCCCAGCAAAAAACCACACAACTGAGCAGGTATTTTACCCATAAAAAAGAGTCGGTCGAGCAACTGCTCGACCGACTCACACACTTTCCCTCAGCCCTTTATCATCCGCGCGGGAGAAAAGCCAGCAAGGACACCGCAGGGCCCGCCCGCCGGGAGGGGTTTCCTAAGGGCACATCCTTTATTCAAAACGAGCGGCCGAGCAATTGCTCGGCCGCTCACCTTCTTTCCTTCAGCCCTTTATCATCCGCGCGGGAGAAAAGCCAGCAAGGATAGCGCAGGGCCCGCCCCGGGAGTGTTTTCTTCTGAGCAATCCCGCAGCGCGAAGCGCGAGGACCAGCGAAGAAGAAAACACGCAGGGGCGGGCCCGGACAGGTTAACTTACTCCTTCTCGACCGCGCGCATGATCGCCTTGTAGATCTCCATCAGCGGGATGATCAGGAAGGCCAGGCCCAGCGCGGCGACAACGCCCTTAAGCTCAAGCGTCACGGGGCCAAAGAACATCTCGGCAAGCGTCGGCTGCACGGTCACGATAACCGTCAGCACCAGCGCCAGCGCGGCCGAAGCCCAAAGCCACTTGTTCTGCTTCTTCATGCTAAACAGCGACGCACGACGGCTGCGCATATTGAAGCAGTGGAAGATCTCGACCATGTTGAGCGTGATGAAGGCCATCATCACGCCTTCCTCGTCGGCATTGCCGGCGATCATATCGGCGATGTGGATGTAGCCCATGTCAAAGTACACGCCCACAAAGAAGCTCGCCAGCACCAGCACGGTGATGATCAGGCCCTGGACCACGCAGTCCAGGCCCATGTGACCGGCAAAGACGCCGTCCTTGGCGTTGCGCGGCTTGCGCTTCATGATGTCGCCCTCGGCGTCCTCCATGCCCAGCGCAAGCGCGGGGAAGCAGTCGGTGACCAGGTTAACCCACAGCAGCTGCACCGGCTGGAAGATGGTAAAGCCGATGAGCGTGGCGATGAACACCGAGAACACCTCGGCAAGGTTAGCCGAAAGCAGGAACTGGATGACCTTGCGGATGTTGTCGTAGATACGACGGCCCTCTTCGCAGGCACCGATGATGGTGGCGAAGTTATCGTCGGCAAGTACCATGTCGGCGACGTTCTTGGTAACGTCGGTGCCAGTGATGCCCATACCCACGCCGATGTCGGCGCGCTTGATGGACGGGGCGTCGTTGACGCCGTCGCCCGTCATGGCGACGATCTGGTCGCGCGACTTCCAAGCCTCGACGATGCGGGTCTTGTGCTCGGGCTGGACGCGGGCGTACACGCCGTAATCCTCGATGTGTGCATCGAGTTCCTCGTCGCTCATGCGGTCGAGGTCGGCACCGGTAATGGCCTGGCTGCGATCGGCGACGATGCCCAGCTGCTTGGCGATGGCCACGGCGGTGTCGATGTGGTCGCCCGTGATCATGACGGTGCGAATGCCGGCGTCGTGCGCCTCGCGGATAGCGTCGGCCACCTCGGGACGGACCGGGTCGATCATGCCGGACAGGCCACAGAAGACCAGGTCATGCTCGAGCGCAGCGGGACTGCAGTCGGCGGGAACCTCGGTGTAGGTGCGGCTCGCCAGCGCCAGCACGCGCAGGGCCTCGTCGGCCATGGCCTTGTTGGCTGCCACGAGCTCGGCACGACGCTCCTCGGTCAGGGGCACAACCTTATCGCCCTCGTAGATATGGGTGCACAGGCCAATCACCACGTCGGGCGCGCCCTTGGTGTACTGCTCGTACTCGCCGTCCAGGGTCTCGACGACCACGGACATCATCTTACGGCCCGAGTCGAACGGGGCCTCGCCCACGCGCGGGTGCTCGGCAGTCAGGCCAGTAAGACCAGCCTTGCCGGCATCGTTGACGAGCGCGCACTCGGTCGGCTCGCCCACGGCCTCGCCCAGCTCCTCGTCCCACTGGGCATCGGAGCACAGCGCCATGCCGGCCAGGAACTTCTCCTTGGGCGCAGCGAGCTCGTGCTTGACGACGGTCATCTTGTTCTGGGTAAGGGTACCGGTCTTGTCGGAGCAGATGGTCTGCGTGCAGCCAAGGGTCTCGACGGCAGAAAGCTTGCGGATGATCGCCTGGCGCTTGGCCATCTTGGTCACGCCGAGCGAAAGCACGATGGTCACGACGGCAACCAGGCCCTCGGGAATGGCGGCGACGGCAAGCGAGACGGCGACCATAAAGGTGTCGAGCAGGGCAGTCGGGTCCGTAAGGACGTTACCCACGCCGTGACGGATGATGTCGACGCCAAAGATGACGACGCAGATGACGATAACCATGATGGTGAGGATGCGGCTGAGCTCGGCGAGCTTCACCTGCAGCGGCGTGAGCTCTTCCTTGGCCTCGGCCAGGGCGCCGGCAATCTTGCCCATCTCGGTATCCATGCCGGTGCCGACCACGACGGCGCGACCGCGGCCGTACACCACGGTGGAGCCCATGTAGCACATGTTCTTGCGGTCGCCGAGCGGCACGTCGTCGGTGCCAGCGGCAAGCTCAATCACGTTGGCGTGCTTCTCGACCGGCACGGACTCGCCGGTCAGCGCGGCCTCTTCGACCTTCATCGTGGCGCTCTCGAGGACGCGGCAGTCGGCCGGGACGGAGTCGCCCGCCTCGAGCATGATCACGTCGCCGGGCACGAGCTCGGCGCTCGGCAGGTGCATGAGCTTGCCGTCGCGCAGCACCTTGGACTGCGCCGCGCTCATCTCCTGCAGGGCCTCGAGGGCCTCCTCGCTTTTAGCCTCCTGGACCACGCCCAGCACCGAGTTGACGATAACGACGAACATGATGATGGCGACATCGGCAAAGTCCGCCTCGCCCTTGACCATGCCCGTGAGCGCGCTGATGACGGCGGCAACGATCAGCATGATGACCATGGGGTCAGCCATCTGCTCAAAGAAGCGCTTCCACAGCGGCGTCTTCTCGGCTTCCTCAAGCTTGTTAGGGCCTGTCTTGGCGAGGCGCGACGACGCCTCGCCGTTGCTCAGGCCGAGGTTCTCATCGACACCTTGGTCGCTGAGCACCTCCGCCGCGGCGGACAGGTATTCCTTTTGCATATAGAGTCCCCTCCTGGGATTCGGGCCACTCAGCAGATTGATGCCCGATCATAATTCCCAGGAGAAGGGCAAGGGCTCATCAAGGCTGCCGTGCTGAGCGGCAGTTGATAGTGGAGCTATGGTACCCCAAAGCGACGCGTCTAGCCAAAACATTCCATCTGGAAACACGGCACAGGCGCAACGGTGCAGACAGTGTGATGCTCAAGATTGGTAAAACGTTTTTTCTTCGGCGCATCGTCAAACTGAAATATCGCCCAGATAGCAGCGGTTAGAACGGTTGGTAAAGTTTTTGCATATACCGTTTTTTCGCAAAAAATGAACTTCTAATTCGGCATACGGTCGATTTTTTGGGGTATTCGGTCGGCATTTCGTTATAATCATCTCAGTTTTATTTCTTATGGTTTATCTATCAGCGCAAGACGATGTCAGATGGAGGTCTGAATGTACAAGCGCACCAAGATTGTATGCACCATGGGTCCCGCCTGCGATAGCGACGAGACCATCCGCGAGATGATCAAGGCGGGCATGAACGTCGCCCGTTTTAACTTCTCGCACGGATCCTACGACGAGCACCACGGTCGCATCGAGCGCGTCCGTCGTATTTCCAAGGAGCTCGGTATGCCCGTCGGCATCCTGCTCGACACCAAGGGCCCCGAGGTCCGCACCGGCCTTTTGGTCGACGGCAAGAAGGTTGCCGTCAAGACCGGCGACAAGATCGTCGTCACCGCTCAGCCCACGTCCGAGGATTTCCATGGCACCGCTGAGCACATCTCCCTCGACTACCTGGCTCTGCCCTCCGAGGTCGAGAAGGGCTCCCTCATCCTGATCGATGACGGCCTGGTTGCCCTCGAGGTCGAGTCCGTCGACGGCCAGGACATGACCTGCGTCGTCAAGAACGACGGCCTGATCGGCGAGCGCAAGGGCGTCAACATGCCCAACGTCAACATCTCTCTGCCCGCCATCACCGAGCGCGATCGTCAGGACATCCTCTTTGGCCTGACCGAGAACATCGACTACATCGCCGCTTCCTTCATCCGTGACGGCG
This sequence comes from Collinsella aerofaciens, assembly GCF_040910245.1. Taxonomy (GTDB): domain Bacteria; phylum Actinomycetota; class Coriobacteriia; order Coriobacteriales; family Coriobacteriaceae; genus Collinsella. The sequence goes on along the minus strand of NZ_JBDGAY010000004.1, from coordinate 72,628 downwards.
AGTCCGTCCGCGGCATCCGCAAGCTTTGCCGCGAGAACGGTGGCGAGCACGTGACGATCTTCCCGAAGATCGAGTGCGCCCTGGGCGTCGAGAACTTCGACGAGATTCTCGAGGCTTCCGACGGCATCATGGTCGCCCGTGGCGACCTGGGCATCGAGATCAAGCCCGAGCTCGTTCCGCACATCCAGAAGGAGATCATCGCTAAGTGCAACGCGGCCTACAAGCCCGTTATCACCGCTACGCAGATGCTCGACTCCATGCAGCAGAACCCGCGCCCGACGCGCGCCGAGGTTGCCGACGTTGCTAACGCCATTTACGACGGCACCGACGCCGTTATGCTTTCCGGCGAGTCCGCTGCCGGCAAGTACCCGGTTGAGGCCGTCAAGATGCAGGCCAGCATTGCTCTCGAGACCGAGAAGTACCTCCCGGCTCACGCTCCGCTCGAGGTTCCGGCTGACGCTCACGGCACCCGCGTTGTCAACAACGTTGTGGGTATGTCCGCTGTGAACATGGCCACCACCGTTGGCGCCAAGTGCATCACCGTGCCCACGACCACCGGTCGTACCGCTCGCCTGATCTCGCACTTCCGTCCCAACATGCCGATCTGCGCTTTCTCCCGCCACGAGTGGGCCGTCCAGCAGATGATCATGTACTGGGGCGTCATCCCGCACCAGGCAGAGATTACCCAGGGCACCGTCAACGGCACGATCGTCAAGGCGATCGAGACCGCTAAGGAGCTCGGCTACGTCAAGACTGGCGATTTGACCGTCGCTACCGCCGGCGATCCCCGTATGAGCGTCCAGCTCGAGGACAAGGTCTCCTCGACCAACGTCGCTTACGTCGCTCAGGTGCGCTAAATCGCACTTGCAAGCAGATTTGCATTGCAAAGGGTCCGGAAGGCTTCGCCTTCCGGACCCTTTTTCTGTGCCAATGCCGGCGCACGGCAAAACACGCACTCATTTCTTTACCAAAAGCGCGAAATCCACCCTTCGAGGCCCAAAAATATAGCTCAGGCGCTAGAAGTGTTCACCCGGTGGCAAGACCACACCTCACGCAGGGCTGATAAATCGTTTTAGCAAGAACCAAATCGACCTGGTTTTCGGAAGTATGCGGCAAATTCTGGAACCTCCGAGCACACCCTGTTTTTTCGCAACAAAATGCCTGATAAACTAGCCTCAAAAGCCAGGTCTGCTCATAGGGTTCAGATTTTGCCGCATACTTCCGGATTGACGCTGGCATCACTCGCTTCAAAGAGATGATTTCGGCCAGGAGGGCATTATGGACCTGACGCTTTGTGGGCAATCCGCCTTTAACTACTACCGCATCCCGCCGCAGGTATTAGGCCTTTACCCCACCATTAGCCTTGGCAATATGGATCGCAGATGTTGTGGCCTCGGAAGTCATGCAGTTGTAAAAGACCTGTTTCACGCACCACTTCACAGGCTTGTATTCACTCGGGCACAATCCGGGTCGCGAAGCCTGTTTAAATCGCACCTCCTGACCCAAGAACCACCTCCGGGGTCGTTTAGGCAGACTGAACATGGGTTTGATGTCACGTCACCGGAGTTTACGCTGCTCAGCCTTGCCACGCAGGTCTCACGCAACCAGTTACTCATGGCTTGCTACGAGATGTGCGGCTCCTTTGCAGTGTTTAAGCCCTGCGAGCGAACGCAACAACAACTCGATGAAGCTATTTCGCTTATGCTCATTCCGCCCGACTGTGGTTGGAAACGCGTTGTCGACACCAAGGGCAATGACACTAACCTGTGGAAGCGCACGCCGCTTCTTTCCGCAACGGATATCGCCGCATTCGCCAAGCAAGCCGCAGGCCTGCGCGGCGTCAAAAAACTGCGCTGGGCGGCCGAGCACATGACAGGGCAGACCGCCTCGCCCTTCGAAGTACAGACATCCATACTTGTCTCGCTCCCCCGCGACGAGGGCGGCATGGGCATCAACATCGCAAACAACGTGCGCATCCTACTCAGCGACGCCGCGCGCTCACTGTATGACAAAACCTGCTGCTACGCCGATATCCTCATCGAAAGTGCCACCAACAGCATGGGCGTCATTCTGGAATGCCAAGGCCGCTCCGCCCATGACAACGAAGCCGCAAGCCTCTCCGATGCCGAGCGCACCACCGCCCTCACAAGCATGGGCTATGACGTTATCCAGATAACCTATGAGCAAATCAAGGACACAAAGAGCTTTAACAACATCGCCGAGCTCATTCATAAAAAGGCGGGGCTCCCCTACATCCCAAAGACCGATCAGGAACGCACCACCGAAGATGCCCTGCGACGGGAGCTGTTAGTCAATTGGGATGAACTGTTCACCGTTAAGCCGGCCCGTTAGCAGCTAGCGATCAGGGGGACTGCGGGGACGTCAGAAGCGGCAACGCGAGTCGCAAAGCCTGTCTCGGTCAGCTCGATGACCTCGGTAAACGTTGCATCGAAAAACTCCTCGGTTAGCAAGCGATACGGCGGATGATCGGGCTCGCCGGGGTTTTCGCGTACAATCTCGTGCATGACGCCGATGGTCTTGAGCACATATTCTTTATGGATGGGATACTGCCCAAAACGCGTCGCAGCGGTATACAGGCGATCGGTCGCACGCGGGATGGAGACAATGCCCAGCGTCTTGCCAAACCAGTCAAAGTCGCCTTGCTTTTTAATGCGGAACTCCTCACACGGCTTGCCGCCGTGCGCCTCCAGATACTGATTCACGCGCGTATTCCATACGGTATCGGCCACCAGATGCGACCAGACGCCCAGCGTCAAATCGAGCAACGACTGCGCCACATCTTTGGACGCAAGCGAGAACTCACAGGCGCCGGGACCGACAACCGGCTCGGCATCCTTGTAGCGCTGGGGATAGTGCACGCGGTTCAGCCGCTCGCGTTCCTCGATAATCGAGGTCGCCGCGGCCGGTGCACCGGTGGGCGAACTTTTAAGCAACGGCGCCACATAGGTATCCCAGAACTCATGCTCACGAGGCTTAGGGATGGGCTCGGGCTTTGCAAAGTGCGTAATGCGGTACGGGATGGGATCGGCGATGCCAGGGACCATATAGCCCACGAAGATATCCGGAACCACGCAGCCAAACAAAAAGGCATTGCGGTCGCGAACGCTCTTGCCAAGCGCACCAGTGCGCTCCAGCAAACGCTCCGTCTGAGCGATATGAATGTTCCAGCTTGGCATAGCCACCCCCATAAAAACCTGGATAACTATACCATCACGGCAAAGCCGCGCGAGCGGCTACGCACGCTCTACGCAGCAACTAGTCCGTAGCACCGTTTTCGGTTCAATACGACGGCGCAGGCGCCTCAACCACATGGTGATATCGATCGATATAGATTGCACGGGCCCCCAGGCGGCGCACCAAATCTTGGTGATGTGTGCTCATCAAGACCGTCTTACCCGCCGCGACGTAGGCCAGCAAGAAGTTGACCACAATGTCGCATGAATCCTCGTCGAGCCCATTGGTAGGCTCGTCGAGAACCAAGATATCCGGGTTCATCGACACCACCGCAGCCAGCGCAACGCGCTTCTTTTGCCCGCCCGAGAGCTGATAGGGAGAGGCGTCGGCAAGGTCGGCAACCTGGAACAGCCCCATGGCATCGCGCACGCGGCGCTCGAACTCGTCTGCCGGCAGCCCCATCTGCGCGGGACCAAAAGCAACTTCCTCGCCCACCGTAGCGCAGAACAGCTGGGCATCGGCATTCTGGAACACAAAGCCCACGCGCTGATGAAAACGCTGAGCGGCCGCGGAATCCTTTAGAAACGCCGCATCGATCACATGCCCGTCAAACAGGTATGCCCCTGCGTCTGCGAGTTCAAGGCCGTTAATAAGGCGCATGATCGTCGTCTTGCCGCAGCCGTTGGGACCGAGCAAGGCAACGAGTTCACTGCGATCGACCTGCAGCGAAACGCCATCGACCACCGTATGGCCCGCATAGGAGAACACCACGTCGCGCAGCTCGATGAGCGGCGTGACCTCGGCGCCGCCCGCACCGTTCGTGCCCGCCGCATTATTCATATCGATCGTCAAAACGTCGCCCTTCCCTATTCACATCGACGGTTCGACCGTCCGCGCTACAACACAGCGCACAACACGGCGAGCAACGCCACAACGGCCGCGTAAACCGCATCGCGCCAGCCAAACCCGGCGCGTGCGGGCGCCGGATACGCACCGGCAAAGCCGCGGCAGAGCATAGCCTCGTCCATCGCGCGGCTGCATTCCATCGCCTTGATAAAGGTCATGCCCATGATACCCGCCAGCGAGTCGGTGCGCGAAAAACCCGCAGACGCGGACCCGACGCTGCGCAGCATGACCGATTCGCACAGATTGTGCGCCGTGCGTCCCAGCACCTCGATATGCTTGAGCGCCATATCAAACGTAAAGATGACCTCGTCGGGCAGGTGCAGCATTTTGAGCGCCGCTGACATGCGGCTCCAGGTAAGCGTCCACGAAACACCCAGCACCAGTGACACATTAATGAAGGTCTTGAGTGCAATCTTGAGCATGGCGCCCGTAGCAGACGCGCCCAGCAGCAGGGCAGGCAGCGCTAGAACCACCGCGAGTCCCGCAGCGCCAAGCGCCGGCACAAAGGTTGCCCGCAGCCCGCGTACGGGGCGCACGGCAACGAGCACCAGCGCAATGGCCGCCATCAACATGAGGTACAGCGGGCTCTGCGTCAGACACACGCACAGGACGCAAACGAACATCCCCACCAGGCGCACCGGAGCCGAAACGCAAGAAAGGGCGCAGTCGACCATCGACCCGCCCTCATGCGCGCCCCCACCCAGGCGAACCCGCTCAAGCAGGCTCGCCAGGTGCAGGACATTCTTTTGCATTACGCGATGCCGAGCCCCCGCGGGCTCGTATCGCTCCTCGGTCGCAAGCCAGCTAGGCAGCTCGGCTATTGCCATGAGCACCGCTTTCCTTAACCGTCAGCGAGATCAGACGGAATGCGATGGTGAGCACCGCCACGCCAATCACACCCGAAAGAATATACATGGCAGCCTGGCCGGCAAAGCCAAGACCCTGCTCCTCGGAATAGGCCTGAAGGTAATCGCCCGTGGGCAGCGCATCGGCAAAGGTCGGGGTATCGAGGCCGACCGAAGCCTGCAGACTGTCGTCGCCAGCCTCCTGAACGGCGGTCGCGGCGCCCTCAGCGTCCCACTCGCCCCAAGCGTCACCCGTAGCCAGCAGACCCAGCGGCGTGGCCACGACAAGCGCGGCAACCAAGATGAGCGTGGGGACCAGCGAGGTCTTCTTGGCAGCAGCGCCCTCGGCAGCAAGCTGGCCATCGACGGCCTCGGGGCCGACGATAACGCTCGGCGCCGTCTTCTTAATGAAACCGTAGATGGCGGCCGTCGCTACGCCCTCGACCACGCCGGCAACCAGCATATGCGGGATCAACATGGCCGGAATGGCCACGGACAGCGGGAAGGGGCAGTACAGCGGAGCACCCGAGGCGTTGGTGAAGAGCATCGGCTGAATACCGAACTCGATCGCCGCGCACAGGGCCGCCAAGCACAGGCCGACCCAGCCGCTTACGATAGCCGAAACCGAGGTGCCCCAGCTCTTGTCGTGCAAACGGCTGTTGAGCGCACGGAACACGATAGCAGCGGCAAACGGCAGCACGAAGGCCATGTTAAAGCAGTTGGCGCCAAAGGATAGGATGCCGCCGTCGCCAAACAGCAGCGCCTGCAGCGCCAGCGCGACCGAGACGGCAATAGCAGCGGCCTCGGGGCCCAGCAGCAACGCGATGAGCGCGCCACCAACGGCGTGACCAGTGGTACCGCCGGGCAGCGGCACGTTGAACATCATGAGCAAAAAGGAGAACGCGGCGCAGATGCCCAGGAACGCCATGTGCTCGCGATCGAGCGTGGCGCGCACCTTCTTGATGCAGTGAACCCAAACGGGCACCATTGCCACTGCCATGACGGCATCGGTCTGCGGGGACAGATAATTATCTGGAATGTGCATGTACGCCTCCCGGTTATCGGCGCACAGAATTGCAACGCCGCTTAAAACGCCTTGTCAGTGTTACGCATTGTCAGATTCGTAACACGCCGCGGGCTATCATAGCAAAACGGCGCACTGCCGACAAAGCAGCACGCCGTTATGTAATGCGCGTGTCATATATGCAGGATCAACGGTGCCTTATACCGAACACCGCGGTCACACAGAGCCCACAGCAACCGCCATCAGGCCCTACGCTCCCAGCGCAAATCCTAGCCGCGGACCTCGCCGTTTACGCCCTTGCACACCTTGGTGACTATCTTCTGGTGCGCCTTCTCGACCTCTTCGCTGGTGAGCGTGTGGTCGTCGGAGCGATACGTAAGCGCAAAGGCCATGGACTTCTTGCCCGCTCCGATGCGGATGGGATCGCGGTAGACGTCGAACAGGCGCACGCCCTCGAGCAGCTTGCCACCGGCGCTGGTAATACGGCGCTCAAGATCCTCGCAGGTCACAGCGTTGTCGACCACGATAGCAAGGTCGTGCTCAACGGCAGGGTACTGCGAGAACTCGCGGTAGTTCTCCTGATTGCGGGCGCCCTTGATCAGCTTGTCCAGATCGAGCTCAAAGGCAACGACGACCTCGTCGATGCCCATCGCCTCGCGCGCCTCGGGGTGAATCTCGCCGACCCAGCCCAGCACAGTGCCGCCGGACAGAACCTCGGCAGCACGACCCGGCTGCAGGAAGGCATAGCCCTCGCCCTCGACGGGACGGAAGCGAACCTTCTCGATGCGCAGCTGGGCGAGCAGCTCCTCGACAATGCCCTTGCCAAAGAAGAAGCGCAGCTTACGGTACTTCATGCTCCAGGACTGCTCGCTCCACTGGCCCGAAAGCACACCCGCCACGGACTTGGTCTCCTTGGGCAGGCTGGCGTTCTCGCGACCGTGGAACAGACTGCCGACCTCGTACAGGTGCACGTTGGGCGTACCGTGCGCCTCGTTGTAGGCCACGGACTGCAGCAGGCCCGGCAGCAGCGAACGACGCATCTCGGTCTGCTCGGCTACCAGCGGGTTCATGAGCACCACGGGGCAACCGCGGCCCTCGGTGGACATACCGATCTTCTCCAGGTCGCCCGGAGCGGCAAAGCCAAAGGTCGTGGTCTCGTTGAGGCCGCAGGCGCGCAGAATCTCGCCGACCTTGCGGGTGAGGTTCTGCTCGCGGGTCAGGCCGCCGATGTGGTTCTTGGCAGCCGGGATGGTCGCCGTCACGCGGCCCATGCCCCATAGGCGCAGGACCTCCTCGATCAGATCGATCTCGCGCGGCAGGTCGGGGCGGAAGCTCGGCGGAGTGACCATAAAGTCCTCGCCGTCGCGCTCGACGGTGCAGCCCAGGCGAGTGAGCGAACGCTCGATAAAGTCAGGCTCGATGTCGGCGCCGCAGATGGCATGCACGCGGGCCAGGCGCAGCTTGATGCTGTCGATGGTTTTGGGCGCGGGGAAAACGTCGACGTAGCCGGGAGCGACCTCGCCGCCGGCGATCTCCTCGATGAGCGCGCACGTGACGTTGGCGACATCCACGCAACCGGTCTCATCGACCTGGCGTTCAAAGCGAATGGAGGCGTCGGAGATCAGCGACAGGTCGCGGCTGGTGTGCGAGGTGCGACCGGCGTTGAAGCAGGCGCTCTCGACCATCACGTCGACGGTGTCGTCCTCGATCTCGGAATCCATGCCGCCCATAACGCCGGCCAGCGCCACGGGACGCTCGCCGTCGGTGATAAGGCCCATGCCGGCGTCAAGCGTGCGCTCCTCGCCGTCGAGGGTCGTAAACTTCTCGTCCTGTTGGGCGGCGCGAACCACCACGCGGCGATGGCCATCGCGCTCGGCAAAGGTGTCCAGGTCAAAGGCGTGCAGCGGCTGACCGGTGAGCATCATCACATAGTTGGTGATGTCGACGATGTTGTTGTGCGGGCGCACACCCAGGGCGTTAAGGCGCTTGACCATCCAGTCGGGCGAGGGGCCGACCTTCACGTTGCGCACGATGCGGGCGACATAGCGGTCGCACAGGCCCTCGTCGGCGATCTCGACCGAAAGCTCGTCGTCAGTCGCGCGGCCGGTCTCGGCCTTGATGGCGGGCAGCTCAACGTGGAAATCGCGGTCGAAGATGGCGCCGGTCTCGCGGGCCATGCCGATCATGGACAGGCAGTCGGGACGGTTGGGCGTGATCTCGCAGTCGAGCACGGTGTCGCTCGAGCCCACGTACTCGGCAAACGGCATGCCGCAGGGCGTATCCTCGGGCAGGATCATGATGCCGGAGTGGTCGCCGCCCAGGCCGAGCTCGCGCGCAGAGCAGTTCATGCCCATGGACACGACGCCGCGAAGCTTGCTCTTCTTGATCTTGACGTCGCCGGGAAGCACAGCGCCGATCATTGCCGTGACGATGTGGTCGCCAGCCTCGAAGTTCTGCGCGCCGCAGACGATCTGCAGCGGAGCGGGGTTGCCGTCGGCGTCGAGATTCTTGTCGCCCACATCGACCGAGCACACATACATGTGGTCGCTATCGGGGTGCGGGGTCTTGGTGAGCACCTTGGCGGTCACCACGTGGTCGAAGGACTCGCCCACGGTGTCGATTGCCTCGACCTCGGTGCCGGTACGGATATATTCGTCCGAAAGGGTCTTGGGATCCTCCGGAATATCGATCATGGTCTTGAGCCAGTCGTAAGAAACGCGCATATAGCTCTCCTAGTTCTTAATCTCCGCATAGGGAGGGGTATCAAATGAAGACGTTCGCCTTAGGGTTGTCCAGGTGCCCCAGGTTGGCGTGAAAGAGGAGCGACGCGTACTAAAGGTACGCGAGCGACGGTTTGAACGCCAAGATGGGGTGCCTGGGCAAGCCTAAAATTGGTTCAGGAAGCGCATATCGCCTGTCATCAGGGTTCGCAGGTCGGGCAGGTCGTAGCGCAGGGCCGCGACGCGCTCGGCACCAATACCAAAGGCGAAACCGGTGTACTTCTCGGGGTCGATGCCGCAGTTGATAAGGACGTTGGGGTCGACCATGCCGCAGCCCAGGATCTCGATCCAGCCGCTGTGCTTGCAGAAGTTGCAGCCCTTGCCGCCGCACACGTGGCAGCTCACGTCCACCTCGCAGCTGGGCTCGGTGAAGGGGAAGAAGTGCGGGCGGTAACGCGTCTTGCGGTCCTCGCCAAACATGCACTTAACAAAGTAGTCGAGCGTGCCCTTAAGATCGCCAAAGGTGATGCCCTCGTCGACGACCAGGCCCTCGATCTGGTTGAACTGCGGCAGGTGGCAAGCGTCGGCCGTGTCGGGACGATAGACGGTGCCCGGGCAGATCATGTAGATGGGCGGCTTCTGCGACTCCATGGTGTGGATCTGCACGCCCGAGGTCTGGGTGCGCAGCAGCACGTCGGACTCGCCATGGGCGTGCGCCTCGGGGTGCGCAACGCTGCCGGGGTTGTTGTCGACCACGTAGAAGGTGTCGCGGGCCGAGCGGCTCGGGTGATCCATGGGGGCGTTGAGCGCGGTGAAGTTGTAGTAGGAGGTGTCGACCATGGGGCCGGACTCGACGGTGTAGCCGATGCCGCAGAAGATGTCCTCGGCCTCCTCGATGATCTGCTTGATCAGGTGCTGGTGACCGATTTGCGGACGGATGCCCGGCAGCGTGATGTCGACGGCCTCGTGCTCGAGTGCGTGCTTGAGGGCGGCGGCCTTCATCTCGGTGGTGCGCTCGTCGAGCATGCCCTCGATCAGCTGGCGCATCTCGTTGGCGCGCTTGCCCATCATGGGACGATCCTCGGGGGCGAGCTTGCCCATCATGCGCATCAGGCCGGTGATGCGGCCCTTGCGGCCGAGCAGCTCAACGCGCGCGGCCTCGAGCTTTGCGGCGTCGTCGGCGCCTGCGACGAGCTCCTTGGCCTCTTCCTCGAGTTTGACCAGATCATCAATCAGACTCATGTCTTCCCTTTCGTCTCTCGCGCATCCGCTTGCCGAGGCGGCTGCCGCCGTCTGACGTTGCGAAAACGCGGCCCGGTTCGGTAACAAAAAACCGTCCTCGGGCATGTGCATTGCCCAAGGACGGTTGAATTCCGCGGTACCACCTTGTTTGACCCGGCGGATGTCTGGCCCGCCGCGCCCACTCTTTGCCCCTTGTCGCGAGGCTCACGGCTTCCCTACTGGGGACATCGCCGCCGCCGGCCGCGTGCCCGTTGAGGTCGCTGCTCGGGAGTGAACGCTTGGCCCTTGCCACCGCAGGAAGGCTTACAGCCCATGACCTTCCCTCTCTTGCCGGCGACGCGGCGGGCAAAACCCTCTCCGTCAACGCATTGGGCTACAGGATACCACATTGTGTGGGCGTATCGCCGCGTTCCGTTTTGTTCGTGCTGGGTACAAGGCAGGTAGCTGTGCAAACTGGCCGTGCGCCCAGCCGTGGCGCTCGGCTCACGAGATCAAGGATATGGTATGGGAAAGAAACTCGATAAGAAGGCCAAGCCCGCAGCGGACAAGACGCCCAAAGGCATGAAGGTCGATAAGGCCGTCAAAAAATTCCGCAAGCTCGAGGGCAAGCTGTGGACCCGCGAGTACCTGCTCAAGATTGCCGAGTTTGACGGCGCGACCATTGCTCCCGCCAACGGTGCCGCCGCCCGTGCCGACGCCATGGGCACCCTTGCCGGCGAGCACCATAAGCTTCTGACCAGCGAAAAGTCTGTCGAACTTGTGCGCTCGCTGGCACGCGAAACCGTCGCCGGCGGCAAGATCGACGACCCGCAACTGCTCGACGAGATCCGTGTGCTCGGCCGCGACCAGCGTGAAGCGAGCGTCATTCCCACCGGGGAGGCCGAGGCCTGGACCAGGCTCACCTGCGAGGCCGACGCCGTGTGGCACAAGGCCAAGACGGCCAATGACTGGGCGAGCTTTGAGCCCTATGTAGATAGAATCGTCGCCCAGCTTAAGCATCAGGCCGAGCTCATGGACCCCAAGCGCGACCCATACGATGTTTGGCTCGACCAGTACGAGCGCGGCCTTTCCGCCAAGAGCTTCGATGCGTTTTGCGATGAGGTCAAGGCGACGGTCGTGCCGCTCGTGCACGCCATCGGCGAGCGCGGCCAGCAGCCCGCTGCCGACTTTTTGCACGCCCGCGTGCCCGAGGCCGCCCAGCGCGCCATGAGCTTCGACCTTATGAAGCTCGTCGGCCTTAACCTGGACGACACCACGCTTGCCTTTACCGAGCACCCGTTTAGCGAGGGCTTTGCCGTGGGCGACGCGCGCATCGCGACGCACATCTACGAGGACGACTGCATCTCCAACGTCTACAGCATCATCCACGAGGCGGGACACGCCATGTACGAGCTGGGCGTCAATCCTGCCTATGCGCGCACCTGTCTGGAGGGCGGCACCTCCATGGGCATCCACGAGAGCCAGAGCCGCTTTTTCGAAAACACCGTGGGTCGCAGCCGCGCCTTTATGGGCCCGCTGCTCGAGGTACTGCGCCGCCACGCGCCCGAGGTCTATGGCAGCGTGGACGAGGATACGCTCTACCACGCCGTGAATATCGCACAGCCGTCGCTGATCCGCACCGAGGCGGACGAGCTCACCTATCCGCTGCACGTTATGGTGCGCTACGAGATTGAGCGCATGCTGTTTGCCGGCGAGGCCACGGCCAAGGACATCCCCGCGCTTTGGAATCGCTTTATGGACGAGTACCTGGGCATTCCCGTTCCCGACGACACGCACGGCTGCCTGCAGGATACGCACTGGAGCGGTGGCTCGTTTGGCTACTTCCCCACCTATGCGCTGGGCAGCGCCTACGACGCCATGTTTGTGCCGGCCATGTGCCGCGACGGCGTCGACCTTACCGATGCCTGCGCGAGCGGTGATCTGGCGCCCGTCCGCGCCTGGCTGGGCGAGCACATTTGGCAGTGGGGCCGCGCCAAAGACGCGCCGGAGCTCATCAAGGGCGCCTGCGGCATGGCATTCGATGCTCGTTACTACTGCAGCTACCTGCAGGACAAGTTCACCACGCTCTACGAGCTGTAAAGCTTAGGCGACACGCCAACGCAAAGGGGCGCCGCAGGATCCATCCCGCGGCGCCCCCTTTTCACCTAGTCATTGGGGACGTTCTTTAATGACTAGTCGTTTGGGACACTCTTTGCCAGCCAGAAACCCGGCACTTGGGGACGTTCCTTATGTGCCGGCACTTTAGGAACGTCCCCAAGTGCCGGATGGCGAAGAGTGTCCCCGATAACTAGTCATTAAAGAACGTCCCCAATGACTAGGTTGACGCCGATGTCTTGGCAATGTCAGCGAAAACGACCCCAAGCGAGCAAGGTGACATGAAATGAAAGGGCGCTGACCTTCTGGTCGCGCCCTTGAAATTGAACGTCAGATTGCCGCTTGGGGTCGTTTGCAGCGTCGAGCAGTTACGCGGTTTGGTAAAACCGCGTAACTATAAAGCCTCGAGCGCGTTGGCGATGCGCTTCATGGCGGCGTCGGCGGCGGCTTGGTCGGGGGCTTCGGCCAGCACGCGAATCACCGATTCGGTTCCGCTCTTGCGCACCAGCACGCGGCCCTCGCCCGCCAGCGCGGCCTCGGCCTCGGCGATCGCATTCTGCACGCCCATGTTCTCGAGCGCGGCATCCTTGTCGACCACGCGCACGGCAACCTGCGCCTGCGGCAGCAACTTGCACGGAGCCGTAAGCTGCGAGAGCGTCTCGCGCTCGGCACGAATCACTTCCATCACACGCAGCGAGGTCATAATGCCGTCGCCCGTGCGCTCGATATCGCCAAAGATCGTATGCCCCGTCTGCTCGCCGCCCAGGCTGTAGCCGCCCTCGCGCATCTTTGCATACACGTGACGGTCGCCCACGCCGCTGGTCACGGCGCTCAGGCCGGCAAGCTCCAGCGATTTGATCAGGCCAAAGTTGCTGGCGATCGTCGGCACCACGGTACCGCCCGAGAGGCGCCCGTGCTTGTTCAGATACACGCCGCACACGTACAGGATCTGATCGCCGTCGACCACGCGGCCGCGCTCGTCCACGGCCAGGCAGCGGTCGGCATCACCGTCGTAGGCAAAGCCCACATCCAGGCCCTGCTCCACCACGTGGCGCTGCAGGCGCTCCATATGCGTAGAGCCGCAGTCAACGTTGATATTAAAGCCATCGGGCGCGGCATTGATCACGCGCACATCGGCGCCCAGCGCGTCGAACACCGGCTTGGCCACCGAGGACGCCGAACCGTTGGCGCAGTCGATGCCGATCTTGACGCCCTGCAGCGAAAAGTTCGCGCTCGCGATGAGCGAGGCAATATAGCGGTTGCGACCCTGCATGTAGTCCACCGTGGCGCCGATGTGGTTGCCCGTGGCCAGCGGCACCTCGCTCTTGCCATCGATATAGTCCTCGATGAGCTCCAGCACGTCCTCGTCCATTTTAAAGCCGTCGCTGTTGACGAGCTTAATGCCGTTATCGCAAAACGGGTTGTGGCTCGCGCTGATCATGATGCCGCAATCGAAACAGCCCTCCACGGTCTGATGCGCCACGCCCGGCGTGGGGATCACGTGCAGCATATATGCGTCCGCACCGCTCGCGACCAGGCCACTCACCAGCGCCGCCTCGAACATATAGCTCGAGCGACGCGTGTCCTTGCCCACGATCACGCGTGCCTTGCGCTCGCGGTTGGCGCCGTAATACCAGCCCACAAAGCGGCCGATCTTATAAGCGTGCTCTACCGTCAGCCCAACGTTGGCCTCACCGCGAAAGCCGTCGGTGCCAAAGTACTTCATAAGAGATCCTCTCTATAGACAAAGGCGCGCCGCCAAAGCAACGCGCCGCCAGCCTATTATCCTTTAAAGCAACCGCAGGGGCTACACCGTGAGGAACATCATCACGATGATCATGGCAAAGCCGATAAGGTCGGTCGGCAAAAACACCGTGCCCAGCATAACGGCACTCGTGATGGTCGCCGAGACCGGCTCCACGGTTCCGATGAGGCTTGCGCGGACCGAGCCAATGTCCTTAACGCCCTGCATATAGAGCATGTAGGCAAAAAACGAACCGATGACCACGAACACCGCGAGCGCCTCGATACCGGCAACATCGAGCGCCGGCATATGCGCCCAAGGGCGAACGAAAGCACACGAAACGATGCCCGCCGTGAGCATAGCCGAACCCGTGACGATGGGGCTGCCATATTCGGGCAGGATCTTGGCGGGGATCACCGCCATGCAGGTGGCGCTGACCGCACACATAAGGCCCGCGACCAGGCCGAGCGGCGAGATGCTCAGGCTGGTGGGGTCACCGCCGGTGGCGATCAAAAACGTACCGCCCAGAGCCAAGCCAATGCCGATAACCTCGCGCGTGCGCGGCCTGCGGCGGTCGATAACGCAGGTGTATTCCATAATGATGACCAGCTGCAGGCACTGAAGCACCGTCGCGGTTCCGGCATTGGTCAGGCGCACGGCCGAAAGATAGCAGAACTGGTTGAACAGCAGGCCAAAAGCGGTAAAAAGCAGCAGTTGTCTGCGGTCGGCGGGCGTGGTCCAGAGTTTAACCAGACGCTCGCGATCGCGCGTGACCACCACGGCCATAAAGAGCAGACCGGCGAGAATCTGGCGCACACTCATAAGCCACAGGGTATCAACGTGATAGGTATCGAACAGGAAGCTCGCGCTGGTACCCGAAAAACCCCAAAACGAACCACCCACCAGCGTGGCCAGAACGCCCGTAATCATCTTGCGCGTCGACGCACTGTTCAGGCGGTCGCGCCATGCACGGCGGGTACTGCGGCTGAGCTCGTCAGTGCCCTCGGGCACATCAATGTTCGATATATCGGTCATCGGCACCGAAGCCCCTGCGCCTTCGACCTGCTCGACACACTCTTTGCTCATTCCACTCCCCCGAAACAGCCTGGAAACAATTCGGCTTACCTTACCACGGCGAAGGCATCAGCTAGAGGCTTGTCCGCTTATCGGTAGGACAATTCCGCAGGCGTCTTTCCATAGCTCGATACCGCAATGGCCTTGCATTATGCGACAGCCAAATCGCGGCAGCAGGCTCTTTTGAAATGGATATAACAAAGCCCCCGAATTCCACAATGTAAGCGATTTTTAAAAATGTTCTTGCCACCGAGTTCAGGCTCCGTTATATTATCCCTTGCGCGCTTGCGCACCCTTGATCGGGCGTTTAGCTCAGGGGGAGAGCGCTTCCCTGACACGGAAGAGGTCAGAAGTTCAAATCTTCTAACGCCCACCAAATGTTCACAGCTCAGAGGCTATGTCTCTGAGCTGTTTTGTTTTATGTCGCCAAATCCGCTGGCAACTCCAACCGTCATCGCA
Source organism: Collinsella aerofaciens (assembly GCF_040910245.1). GTDB lineage: Bacteria > Actinomycetota > Coriobacteriia > Coriobacteriales > Coriobacteriaceae > Collinsella. The sequence continues at coordinate 57,325 of NZ_JBDGAY010000004.1, read as the reverse complement.
ACGTAACATCAATTCACCTGACGAATGGCTGCCAAACAAATTCAATACCCCAACATCAACAACAGCCGGGCACAAAACTGCGCCGCAAACTGCTCCAACCACCCTGCCCATGTACAAAACCGCGTCAGCGACCCAAGTGCCTATCCCGGCTGACTCCGTAGTCAATCAAAACCGCCCCAATAGCCACCGAGCCCGAGACCAACACGTCTCGAACCCATCCGCACCGCAACTTCTCAGCAAAACGCCGCGATGTCTGCGCCCTGCGGTATCCTTGAGCCACTTGCACCTGCAGCACCAAGGAGCCGCCATGCGCACCGAGCTCGATGTCCCCTTTTCGCACAAAGAAGAAGCCAAGGCGCTGGGCGCCAAATGGGACCGGACCAAGAAGATCTGGTATGTACCCAGCGGCGTCAACCCCGAGCCCTTTGCCGAGTGGCTGCCCGGTGTTGACCGATTCGACCCCTCAGCGCCGTATATATATCTAGTACTGGGCGAGCGCGAGTGCTGGAAGTGTCACAAAGAGACCTCGGTCGCGGCCTTCGGCATTCCCTATCGAACCGATAACGACGAGAGCATCGCCATCGCGCACGCGCCCAACGAAGCTGGGCACATTGCCATCGACACGGCCAACGCCAACGCACTCGCCATCGTGCCCGCTCTTGGCTGCGTGCCGGGCGAGATCCGCGACTACCTTCATAAGCGCTGCGGCTACAAGCCCGTAGGCGCGCGAGCCTCCAAAGCCCCGTCGCTCGGCAACACGTGCACCAGTTGCGACGCGCTGCAAGGCAGTCGCTATCTGTTCGAGGAGCCCTCGTCCCCGTTTGCCCTCACTGCCATCAACAAGCTGCCGGCACTGGAGTTTATACGCGTCGAAGTTGCCGGCGTCTTTGGCGTCCCGGCCACGCGTACCAATTTTGACCAGGCGCTCTTTACCTGGGCACGCGACCATCACGCCGAGTTCCACAAGCAGCTCGGTGAGGGGATTTATTTGTAGGGACGGAGAGGCCTTCACAGTCAGCTCCTCCGCATCACCTATCCCTCGTCGCCGGCGTCGTACACGATATCGAGGCCACAAACAGGGCATTTCTCCGGATACACCGGCATATGAACGCCTGTCCGTTTTCTCACTTCGTCGCTGAGCCTGTCGCGCGCATCGATGAACCGAATGTCGAGACACGGTATTTGCGAGCCGCAGCAAGGGCAGGCGACGACAAACGACCCGCGATCAACCTCTACGCTCGGAAACATATTGTTGTCGATAAGGGCACACGGCAGTTTTCCGTACTTCCCCATCGCAATATCGCCTCGCCAGCTCATACACGCTCCCCTCTCGCTATACAAATCAGGAAGAGCATGCACCGGCGAGCGTACGCGAGATTGCATCGCCACGCGATCCGATCAAACAACACGATCGTCAAAGAATGCCAAAGCCAAATACGCTAATACGGCAGAAGCCCCGCCTTTTCACGCTTCTTTTCCGAGCGATCGAACTCAATGCGATGGGCCTCAAGAAACACCGTATTGGGTCGCCACTGACGCTCATTCGGCTGCCTTAGCGTCGCACCCGCAAAGGAAGCGTAGTCAGTCTTATCCAGCAGGTACGATCCGCACAGCCGATATTCGCCGCAAACAGGCTCAAACGAAATCAGGTGAGCATCAAATAGGGAATGAAGGTCGCGCCGAAGCAGAATGCCGTTGCTGGCAACCTGCGATTTGGGTCCCGAGTAATTCTCGATATGCGCAGCCTCCAGAGCTTCGCTGACGCCGCAGTCCGACACCGCGCAACGGCCGTCATAGGCGGCAACGAGCTGTTTGCGGAACCATTGTTGCCCCAATCGCTCGCGCCTTAACGCATAGCGGACCTTTTCGTCGTCGGTCGCACCCTGTCCGGCAAACTCAATATCGACGGGCATGCGCTTCAGATAACTCATGTCGGGCGCAAAACGAGGGCCCGGCCCGCCTTTATGAACAGGACCGTGCAGAACAAACCATCCGTTTTCGGGCTCGAACCGCTCAACAAACGCAAGGCCGAGCACCTTATAGCCCACCTCGGTTGCAAATATGACTCCGACTGGAACGCCGCATTCCATGCAGTTGAGCATTTTACGGTTGTAATTCTGGTCTCGAAAACCAACGGTACCCGGCGCTTGAACCGAGTACTTAATGACCCACGTACCATCGTCCAAATAGAGCGGAGGCACATCGGTGTAGAAGCTCTTTTTAGAGTTATGGACCGAAAGCGCAAAGATCTTATTGGGATCTTGCTTCACCCGATCCTGGCCCGGCCAGAAGATCCCTGAATCCCGCGTTACGGGAAAGAAGTCCGAGCCAATTCTCAAACGATACTGATACTGAGGGCTATCTTCCTTGGTGTGGTGCGGAAGGCTGGTCCAAACGCCGCCGCGCTGCTCCTCACCCAGAAACCACTCCCATGCCTCAACGTATTCAGAAGGCACGAGACTGCAGGCACGGTCATAGCTTGGTCCATCCATCAACGGAACAGCAAGGTCAATGTCGTTCATCGCCAGCACCTACAACCATACGAACGCGAGTCATGCCCCTCAATAATATGACCGAGAGTCAATTATTACGAGATCTCATTCCGCGATCGGCACATCGTTGATGCTCTCGGTTTGCCGCTGGCGCGCTCGTACCCCGCTACCCCACTCCTCTGTATACTGATGTAGCACGTGTTTCATCCGGGCTTGTTGGACCGGATTGTTCATGGGAGGGTCTTATGGCTGCTTCGAATCCGCCTAAGGGGAGCGTTTCTTCTTCGTCCATCAAGCCGGTTACGCGCAAGGCCGTGCGTTGCCAGCGCGAGGTCGCTTGGCTTGTCACGCAGGCGGCGGGCAGGCTCGTGGCGACCACTCAGGACGTCAACGCGCCTACGCCGAGCTTTGTGCTGGCAGCGGCGCTGGATTTTGTGCGCCAATTGGAGCTTGCCGCACAGGATGCCAGCGGCCACCTCGACTACCAGAATGTTATGGCGCCCGACCTGCAAACGTTCTGCCACATGGCCAAGTTGCCCGCCGCGCCCAATGCGCTTTCGGACGCAGGCTACATGTTTACTCTTTCGGGCGCGGACCTTATCCGCGACATCTATACATACTGCAGCGAGCTCGCCGAGCGCCATGTCTTTGACGCGGCTGAAGTCAAACCGGGATATGTCATCAAGCTGGTTCTTAGGCTGTTCTTGATGGACGGGTTCGCGGCCATGCCGGCCCATGCCGGCGTAAGCCGAGTCTTTAGCATCACCGTCAACTGGGCAACAACCGCTTAACCTTAGTGGGCGCCAATCGAGAGTCGATTATTGGGTCGCCTCGTCCGCTAACGCATCTATCCCACGCGCTCCGACAGTCGATACTTGCGGTTGCGGCTCGTCGCCGGCGCCGTGGGCTCAAGCTCGCCTTGAGCAATGAGCGCGTTGACGCGCGACCTAACCTGGGAAATTGTGAGCCCCGTGCGCTCTGCCAGCTCACGCGTCCCCAGCTCGCCGTAATGTTTGAGTGCCGTCACAATTAAGCCCCCGCCATGATCGACCGGCTCGATCTTTGAACGGTAAAGTACGACCTTGAACCGATCGAACCCCGGGCAGAACAGGGGCTCGGCGAGACCATGCGCGCGCATGGCATCGATCATCATCGGGATGCCCGAGCCATTGCCCTCAGCCGGCGAACCTGCGCCATCCGGCAGTGGAACAATCGACATGAGCTTCACAAGCGTCGCATTGCGACATCGGGAGCTGCCGTCAAACAGGTTCTCGCGAGTCTTTCCTCCGTATAGGCCGCCGGGGTTCGTCACCTCGATACGGTCATCAAAGACGTCAACAGCGATCGACTGCCCACAGAACCGATCTCCGTATTCTCGGTGGATTACGGCGTTGGCGATTGCCTCGCGCAGGACCTCCTCGGGAATCTCCAGCGAGTCGACACGCGAGACGCCTTGGATCGTCGAGGTTCGCCGCAAATTCTTAGCGACTGCCGCGACGGCATCCGAGATCATTTCGCCCAACGTTCCCTCGCAGATCGTACGGTCCATGAACCTCAACGACCCCGCCGCGCCCTTCTGCGTTCCGGCATAGACCGCCACATCGATAAAGAGCTTGGGATAGAACTGCTGAGGATAGGCACCCGCGGCCAGGAGCCCGGCCTTAGTAACATTGCCCTGGGAGTCGAGGAAATTCAGGCGCTCCAGCTTCGTTTTCTTGTCCGGCGCGCCGCGCATTGCACGGGGTGTCAGCGAGAAAGCACGCTCTATCGTGCGGTCGACCAGGGCCTCGTCAAGATCGCCTGCGACCGCGCCGGGTACTGCATCGCGATCACTGGGGCTCGTCCGTTCATACGATGACAAGGACAGGACCTCAGTCGACGAAAGCGGGACATCTTTGTCATCGATGCGTTTGTAGCTGCCGCCTTGAGCGCCCCGCTCTATGACATAACAAGGCTTGCTCGACGGGTCGAGCTCCTCAATCGCGATGACCAGAACCACGGTGCCCTGAAGCTCCACGCGTTCAATGGTGTATTTGGGCGGATTGGCCAGTTTTCCGCGGCCGCCGGCATCACCCATGCCCGCTACGAATTGGTTGAGCACCTTCTCGGTCTCAAAGTTCTCGACCGGGATAAAGCCCGCGCGCTCGCTCACGCCGAGCACGATAATTCCGCCAGCGGTATTCGCGAATGCACTAACCGTTTCCCATACGTCGCGGGAAAGCGTCGTGGCGCTCTCCTTGACCTCGACGTTAAGATCGTCCGAGCCCATGCGCCTTAAAGACTCGAGCAGACCGGTCAGCTCGTTTTCGTTCATCTGCACGTCCTTTCGCTCGGCCCGGCGGAGAATGCCGCGAATAGATTTCCTTCGTCTCTCAGTTATCTCTCGTAATTATCTCTCATCTTACTGCTATCTCTCATATTAGAGATAAGTGAGAGATGAAAGAAAAGATGTCTGCCATCTGTTTCATTTAAACATGTTTTTACTGGTAGAACAATCAGTATTGAGACAATACCATGATTGCTTGTCTCTTTGCTGCTCAGTTATCTCTCATATTTATCTCTCGTCTCTCAGTTATCTCTCATATTAGTGACGAATGAGAGACGAGATATACGTGGGTGATGGACGAGCGTTGATTTTTGGACGGTCGGAAAATCCCTCAAACAAAAAACGGGGCCGGCCTTACGCCGAACCCCGTTTTCAAACGGTCAGTTAGTTATCCAACGCGCGAGCATAGCAGTCAACATTACGCCGCCGCGAACACTCCCAAGCCCGTTCCGATGATGCAGATCGCGAAGATGCCAATAATAATCCAAATGGTCTTGACACCCTTTTTGTACAGGGCAACGCAAGCGAACGTTGCCAGCAAGGGCAGCAGACCGGGGAAGATCGAATCGAACAGATCCTGCAGGACAATCTCCGAACCACCCACGTCAAAGGTCAAAGCAGTGGACAGCGAGACCTGTGCCGCAATCATGGCGCCGATAACGGTCATTCCGAGGACACCGGCAGCATGCGTCATGCGAGACATAAGGTTGTTCTCTTCGGACTGCTGCAGGAACTTGGTTCCCAGGTCGTATCCCAGATGGGCGGCGACGATACGCGTTGCAAAGTTAATCACGGAGTAGATGAGCGCGTACACGATGGGGCCGAGCGGGTTGCCCGTCGACGCGATGCCGATACCAATGCCGGCGGCGACCACGCGGAACGTACCCCAGTAGAACGAATCGCCAATGCCGGAAAGCGGTCCCATGAGGCCGACCTTCATGGCGTTAATCGAGGACGTGTCGAAGTTCTTATCGGCAGCCGCCTGCTCTTCCATCGAAACCGTAAGGCCGGCTACAAACGGAAGCACATGAGGCGTGATGTTAAAGAACTCGGTATGGCGATCAAGCGCCGCATAGTAATCGTCGTCGTTGGGATAGATCTTTCGCAGGGGCTTCTGAATGGTGTACATGAAGCCCATTGCCATCATCTTGTCGTACGACTGCGAGCACTGGCTCGTAAACTGGCGAAGGAACATGCTCCGATACATATCGGGGCTCATAATCGCGTCCTTCTTGGCCTCTTTGAGGTCGGTGTTCTGGGTAGCCATTAGAAGTCCTCCTCTTCATCTGCAGCAACCGTCTGCGGACCGGACGAGCCCTCGCGGAAGGCCAGGAGCAGTGCGACGCAAATGGCAGCTGCGGCGACGCCGATAACGTCCATCTTGAGGTAAATGACCATAATGAATCCCAGGAACAGCCAAGGAAGCAGCTTGTTATCGCCCATGGTCCTAATAAGAAGTGCGAAGCCGATGCAGACCATGACGCCGGATGCAACGTTGAGGCCGTCCATCACAAACTGCGGAATCGCGTTGAGCGCATTGTTGATGAGGTCGGCACCAAAGAACAGCGAGCAAAACACCAGCAGTGCAGACGGAATGCCAATCGACAGCGGCACGACGGTCAGATGGTACAGGTTCGCCTTGGCAAGATCGCGATTTGCCAGAGCGGTCTCAATCTTCTTGCAGGCAAAGGCACCCGGAACGGCGTAGCAGAAGTTGCGCCACACCTGAAGGAAGACGGAGACGGGAAGGGCGAGTGCGACGGCAGTTGCCGTGCCCGTACCCGTAATGACGGCAAACGCGCAGCCAAGCACGCCGGAAGCATAGACCTCGGGAGGAACCGCCGCACCGACCATAATGGCGCCCATGAACATGGACTCCAAAGCAGCGCCGACGATAACGCCCTGCTGGACATCGCCAAGGATCAAGCCAACGAACAGGCTCGTAAACAGCGGACGACCAAGCATCGTAATGCCAAATAATTGCTCGTCCATGGACGCAATAAATGCGACCAGTGCAACTAGAAGATACTGGACAACCATTTCGATCAACCCCAGAAACAGGTCTGCAGGCGAGGCATTCTGCGCAGCTCGCCTGCAGACAACCGCAGCAATTTGAGAGGATTAGTAGTTCATCTGGTGATAGTAACGACGCGTGGTGAGCGGGTGGTTACGGACGTGCTCGAGATGGCAGCTCAGACGCTCGGTGATGGTGTAGGTGACCATCGGGGAGACGATCTTGCGGAACTCGGGGTCGCTGAACGGCAGCTCGACCTCGGCGGTGTCGAACTTGTTCACGCGGACATGGACGCCCTTCTCGTCAGCGAGCATGTGAGTGAAGTTGTCCACGCGGTCCATGAGCTTACGGGTGTCGTCCTCGCCGTAGAGCATGATGAGGCTCGTGCCCTCCTCGCACAGCTCGATGGTGCCGTGGAAGAACTCGGCGGCGTGGATGGACTTGGTCTTGATCCACTGCATCTCCTCGAGAATGCACATAGCGTAGTCGTAGGCCTCACCCCAGAGCATGCCGGAACCAATCACCATGTGGTAGTCGGTGTCTTTGAAGTCCTCGGCCATGGCGGCGCAGCGCTCGTCCTGAGCGTCCTTGGCCTTGATGAGGTACGGAGCGATGTTGCCGAACTCCTCCATGAAGGTGTCGTACTTGGGGAAGGCGCCGGCGTTCTTGAGGAAGCGGGCGACCAGCGTAATCTGGTAGGTGTAGATGGCCTCGCACAGGACGTCGTCCTCGGCGAAGCTGAAGAACTTGTAATCGGCGTACTCAGTGGCCGGGGTGTTGTCGTTGGAGACATACATCAGCGTGCGGGCGCCCTGCTCCTGGCAGAACTTGGCGGCCTCGATGATCTCGGGGGTGGTGCCGGTACGGGTGGAGAAGACGCAGACCGAGTCCTTGTTGAAGGTCTTGGGCGGGCATGCGAGGAACTCAGCGGCAATCTCGCAGTGGACGTCGACGTCGGCCGTGGTGGTCTCGACCCAATACTTCATCGGGAGCGTGTGGGCCCAGGTGCCGCCGCAGCCGATGAAGAAGATGTTGGAATAACCCTGCTCGCAGACCTTGTCCACGGCAGCCTCAATCTGAGGACGGAGAGCGAGGGCATCGCTCACAACCTTCTCGTAACGAGGCTCATCGAAATTGAACATCCCTTACTCCTAACTCACTTGGATGAACCCTTCATTCATCCCATGACGTTATAATACTTTATATAACTAACTATGCAAGAACTATTTCAGATTTTTTTGATTTTTCTTTAATAAAAAGCCCGCCGATCAAATGATCGACGGGCTTAAGAAAGGAGGACCTGATTAATAAATGCCAGACAATGGCATGTTTCCAGCTAGAAAACGTCCTTGGCAAATACCTTTGAGTCATTGGGGACCTGACGGATTTCGATAACCACGCCATCGTTGACAAGCTCTTGGATATGCTCGGCATCGGTTTCGGTCGCAAAGATCGCGGGGGTCGGATGAAGCGTGGTCTCGGGAGACTTTCGAGTTCCGCCCAAATTGATCTCCTTGATGTCTTTGCAACCCTTAGCAAGGCGATAGGCATCCTCGATCGTCTCGACAATGATAAACAGCGAATACTTGTCGGTGACGCCGCTGTTGAGCGCCTCGATAGCAGCGTCAACATCCTTGATGACGAGTTTAACGCCGCTGGGGCGGGCGAGCCTCAAAGCGGCTTTTCTCATATCGTCTTTTGCCACGGCGTCGCTGGCACACAGGATGCAATCGACGTCCAGCGCATGTGTCCAAGACATGGCGACCTGGCCGTGAATCAATCGGTAATCAACTCTCGTAAGCTTAATCATCGTAATCATCTCCGCACGTAATAAAGGTAATGACAGGCGTGGCCCTTAGCTAGGGCTCGAACCAGAACTAACTAGAACTCTTCTTCTTCGACATCGGCAAGCATGTCCGCCGCCTCACAAAGCATGATAAACGAACGTGATCCCTCGACCGCGGCTTTGGCCTTGTCCGCATCCAGGGAGTCCAGCTGTGTAGCCATTTCCACCAGCAGCGGCAAGTTCATTCCGGTGATCAACGTAAACGATCCGGCGGTCTGCCTCTGAATGAATTCGTTGTTTACAGAGCCACCAAAGATGTCAGTCACGACAAACCAAGAGTCGGCAGGGTCCCTCGTCTCCATCCAAGCATCGATAAGCGCTGCGACATCCCTCGTGTCGTCATCGATATAGGCGCACAGGCACTCGATTCGGTCGTTAGTGCCCATCAGAATCTCCAGAGAGCTTTTCATGCCTTGGGCGAGATAACCATGACTCGCTAGCAATATCTTATTCATAGTTCTCCAATACCAATAGGACGTACTATATTGTCATAACAAAGTATATTAGCAATCTACCCTACGCGGTGTGTCTATTTTCCAAATCCGCGAACGGTAGCAATTGGTCGGTAAATCGACCAATCTATCTCTAATTTACAAGTAGAACTTCAGTCGCTCGGTGCAGTACACCTGACGGGAGATGAAAAGCGGCTCGCCGCTTGGAGCATAACGTCTATCGACAAACAGAAGCAGCGGAGAGTCCAGCTCCACGTTAAGGTATGCCGCCTCGAGCTCGCTCGCATAGCAGACCTCGAGCGTACGCGTGTTGGGGCCCATCTTGATCCCCTGGCGATCGAGTACCGCCATCAGCGAATCCTCGAGGGATTCATGCTCCAAAAAAGAAAGCGCAGCAGAATAGCTATTGGTTTCCAGCATCGTGGGCTTGTCATCCACAAGGCGCAGACGACGACTACGCAATACCTTTTGGGTATCGTCTACGCCCAGGAACTTCGCGTCTCGCAGGCTTGGGAAGTCCCAGCCCATTGCGAGAACCCTGGTAGACGCCTGTTTTCCCGCAAGCTGGCACGAATGGGTAAAGCTCTCACGGTCGTCCGCGGCATACATCTGTGTGTCCGACGAAACGAACGTGCCCTTGCCGCGGGCCCTCTCAACAAGCCCAGCATCTTCCATTTCTTTAATTGCGGAGCGAACCGTTATTCGGCTCACGCCAAATTGCTCGATGAGCTCCGCCTCGGTCGGAAGCTTATCTCCCGGGCGGTACGTGCCGTTGGCGATCGAATCAGAGAGCGCACGGACAATCTGTTTGTACAGGGGGATAACGCTATTTGCTTCAACCATATCAACCATACCTTTGCAAGGAATCAGCAGCTTATAGATAGATGACTTATATTGTATTAGAACTTTTTAGGAGTCCATATATTTCCTAAATGATTCGGTAAACGGGGTGTTATTTCACTTTAGCGGGGTGCAGCGGCTACCAGCGGCATTCGTTATCAACCTAGCTAGGCTAGTCCACCCACATCGTCTTCAGTTCGCCGCAGAGCCGCGGCCCCATATGGGTATACTCTCGGGGATTCGACTCGATTCGCCCCCGCTGGGGCGTCAAAGGAGACTGCATATGCCCACCACCTCAACCGACCCGCGCGCCGCTGCTGCCGCGCTGCTGGTGCCCGGTACCACCTGCCACGGTTTTGCCGTCGAGCGCTGCGAGACCGTGCCCGAGCTCGACTCGGACGCCTACGTGCTGCGCCACACTGCCTCGGGCGCTCGCCTGCTGTACCTGGCGTGCGACGACGAAAACAAGGCCTTTGCCATTGGCTTTAAGACGCCGCCGGCCGATTCCACCGGCGTGTTCCATATTCTTGAGCACTCGGTGCTGTGCGGATCGGCCAAGTTCCCCGTCAAGGAGCCATTTGTCGACCTAATCAAGAGCTCCATGCAGACGTTCCTCAACGCCATGACCTACCCCGACAAAACCATCTACCCCGTTGCCACCACCAACGAGCAGGACCTGTACAACCTGATGGACGTGTACCTTGACGCGGTGTTCAACCCGGCCATCTATACCAAGCCCACCATTTTTGAGCAGGAGGGCTGGCAACACGAGCTGGACCTGCCAGAGGGCGCCGAGAGCGAGGGCGACGGCAGCGCCGCCAGCCTGCGCGAGGGCACGCTGCGTTATAACGGCGTGGTGTTCAACGAGATGAAGGGTGCGCTGTCCGACCCCATGAGCGTGCTGGACGACGCCGTCAACGCCGCGCTCTATCCCGACACCGCCTATGCGCACGAAAGCGGCGGCGACCCGCGCGCGATTCCCGCGCTCACCTACGAGCAGTTCCTGAACACGCACGCGCGCCACTACAATCCTTCCAACTCCTACATCACGCTCTACGGCGACCTGGATGTGGACCGCGCCCTGGCCTTTTTGGACGAGCGCTATCTGTCGCAGCCGAGTGCCGCAAGTCGGCGCATGGACGCAGCCGTTGCCGCCGGCGAGGACCCGTCCACGCTGGCGCCCAATCCGCTGGATGCGCAGACGCCCGTGACCTGCGAGTATAAGCGTGTCGAGATGGCCACCACGCCCGAGAACGCCCTGGTGGGCCTGGGCCTGGTGCTGGGCAGCGCGCTCGACCGCAAGCGCACAATCGCGGCGGACATCCTGTTCGAGGCACTGCTGGGCTCCAACGAGGCACCAGTTAAGAAGGCCATTCTGGCCGCCGGCCTGGGCGGCAACGTGGTGAGCTACACCGCGGCCGAGAGCCTGCAGCCCTACGAGCTCATCATGCTGCAGAACGCGCAGCCCGGCGTGGCGCGCGAGCTGCGTCGCGTATTCCAGGACGCCTGCCGCGACCTGTGCGAGCACGGCGTTCCGCGCGAGCGCCTGGAAGCTATCATCAGCAGCAACGAATACGACCTGCGCCAGCGCGACTATGGCATCGCCGATGGCGTGGCCATTGCGTGCGACGCGCTGAGCACTTGGCTCTACGATGACGACGCCGCGACGCTGGCGCTCAAGTACGGCCCGGTGTACGAGGAGCTGCGTGGCGAGCTGGACGGCAGCTACTTTGAGGACCTTCTGCGCGAGCTCGTGCTCCAGAACGATCACATGGCGCTGGTCGAGTTGGTTCCGGTAGACGCTGCCGAGGGTGCGGAGAGCGCCGAAGCTGCCGAGCTGGCTACCAAGCGCGACGCCATGACCGATGCCGAGCTGGCGGACGTGGTCGAGCGCACGGCCGCGCTGCGTGCCGCGCAGGAGGCCGAGGACACGCCCGAGGACAAGGCCACGCTGCCGCGCCTGCGTGTATCCGACATTGGCGAGGCGCGTCCCGAGCCGCCGCTGGTTGTGGACACGACCGCGCCCATCCCCTGTCTGCGCCACGGCATCCCCACCAACCGCCTGGCCTACGCCATGCAGTATTTCGACCTGAGCTGCGTCGCATTTGAGGACCTGCCCTACGTGACGCTGCTCTGCCGCCTGCTCAAGCAGCTGCCCACGCGCGAGCACTCGGCCGAGGAGCTCGACAACTTGCTCGCCGGCAAGCTGGGCTTTTTAAGCTTTACGACCGAGGTCATGACGCAGCCCGACGTGGACGGCGTGCGCCCCTACCTGCTGGTGAGCGCCGGCGCCCTGTCCGAGAAGATCGACGCGCTGGCGAGCCTGCCGCGCGAGGTGTGGTCGAGCACGCTACTGGCGGATGCCGACGCCGACCGCGTTCGCGACGTGCTCACGCAGATTCGCATTGGGCTTGAGCAGGGCTTTATCAACAACGGCCACTCGGCGGCGCTGGGTCGCGCGATGAGCTACAGCTCGCCTTCGGCCGTGGTGCGCGAGCAGCTTTCGGGCGTGGACTTCTACCTGTTCCTGCGCGATCTGCTCGAGCACTTTGACGAGCGACTGGACGGCCTGCGCGCCAAGCTTGCCGAGCTGGCAGACCACATCTTTGTGGCCGATGGCTGCATGGCGAGCTTTACCGGCAGCGACGAGGACTTTGACGCGTACTGGGATGCCGCGGGCGACCTGGGGCTTGACGCGGGTGACGGCGCCGATGCCGGCCGCAACGCGCTCGTGGTGCCGGAGCCGCGCGACCGTCACGAGGCTTTCGTCATCCCCAGCGACATCTGCTTTGCTGCGCGCGCGTGCGACCCGCGCCGTCTGGGCATTGACGTGACGGGCGCCTGGGCGGTTGCCGCCAACGCGCTCTCCTACGACTACCTGTGGAACGAGATCCGCGTGAAGGGCGGTGCGTACGGATGCGGATTCCGCGCGGCCGGCGAGCGCCAGACGGCGTTCTACACCTACCGCGACCCGGCGGTCGATCCTTCGATTGAGCGCATGGAACGCGCGGGCGCATGGCTCGGCAGCTTTGAGCCCGACGAGGCCGCCTTCGAGGGCTTTATCGTGAGCTGCGTGAGCGGCATGGACGCGCCCGTGAAGCCGTACGCGCTCACCAAGCGCCGCAATACGACCTACCTGGCTGGGCTCGATCCGCACGCGCGCGAGGAGCGCCGCGCCCAGATGCTCGCGGCCACGCCCGCTGAGCTTCGCTCGCTCGGCGCCGATGTGACGCGTATTGCGGCCGTCGCACCCACCTGCGTCTTTGGCGGCCGCGACGTCATCGCCAAGAGCAACGCCGGCTTTAACGTCATCGACCTGCTGGGCTAACACACAAAGGTAGATTTTTGGGACATGCCTGAAAATCTACCTTTTCTTTTGCCGCGGACCGGGCAGGCGGCCCGACTTCGGCCCGCCCCGTCCCACCAGTTTTGTCTCGATCTGTAACAGCTAGGCCCATTTATGTCGAGTTACTGTTACAGATCGAGACAAACCGCCGCAGACATCCGCCCTTCAGCAAAAACCACCGCAAAGGGGACAGGTGTCTTTGTGTTGATTCGAACACTTGTTCTATACGTACACATGTTCTATAGTAGGGATGCTTGCATCGGACTTAAATTGCAACTAGGATATAGTTGCAGAATGTGAGGCGGGATGACGCGGACCGATAAACTCATCGCCCAACTACTTAGCTGCCCTTCGACGTATCGGTATACCGATTTTTTAAAAGTCATGGCTTCATATGGCTTTGAAATGGACAACAAAGGCAAGACATCCGGATCGCGCGTTCGCTTCTACAGGCCATCAGATGGCAGGATGTTCGTAATGCACGCGCCACATCCATCTGACGAATTGACAGCGGGGACCATTCGAAACATCGTTCGATTTCTGCAAGATGTCGGAGGTAGTCATGAGTAACGTTTTGGCATACAAGGGTTATTTCGCCCCAGTCGAGTTCGATGCCGAACAGCATGTGCTAACAGGTATGGTCACCGGCATTAGGGATGCAATTGTGTTTGAAGGCTCTACGGTTAAAGAAGTGGAACAATGCTTCCACGACGCCGTCGACGATTACCTTGAGTTTTGCGCCGAGAAGGGCAAGGAACCCGAGCGGGCTTTTAAGGGGTCGTTCAACGTAAGAACGGGCTCTGAGCTCCACAAGCAAGCAGCGCTGGCAGCGGCAAAGAAGGGTGAGTCACTCAATAAGTTTGTGACTGAGGCGATTGCTGCGGCGTTATAGCATTAACGCACAGGCCCAAACAACCACAAAGGGCGCAGTTCACAGGCATATTTGCGGTGACTTTACTGCCCATATCGCGTTTGCCCAGATAAAACCTGCCAAAATAAACCTGTCCCTTTTTGGTAGGTTTGGGAGATGAGGCTGGGATGGATAAGGCCGAGTTGCGGCGGGCGGTGATTGCCCGGCGCGATGCTCTTGATTTGGATGTTCAGGCGGCGAAGTCTGCTGTTGTATGCGCGCGGCTTGTTGAGCTGCTGGATCGCTTGGATGCCGCGGCGCCGCGCACCGTTGCCGTCTATGCCGCGATGGGTTCCGAGGTCGACCCAGCCGCGTTTGCCGCTGCGGCCGCCGCGCGCGGCTGGCGTGTAGCCTATCCATGCATGCTCTCGGCAACAGACGCCATGGCTTATGGCCAGCGCATGTGCATGCGGGCAGCCTCTGCCGGCAATACGTCCGAGGCCCCGTTTATCGCCCACCCTACGCGGGCCTTCGCAGCCACGGACATCGACGGCAGCCGCTTCCCCACCGTGCCTGCCGTGGCTCTCGACATGATTATCGTGCCACTCGTAGCCTTCGACCGCACCGGCGCGCGCCTGGGCTACGGCGGCGGCTGCTATGACCGCTACCTGCCCACGCTCTCGCCCGCATGCCAAATCATCGGCATCGCCTTTGACGAGCAGCGTGTCGACCACGTTCCCACCGACGCCCACGACCTGCCGCTACCCCACATCGTCAGCGCCTAGCCGCCGCTGTATCGCACCCGCAAGATGAGCGTGGAAAATCTCCCACTTTGAGCCCCCTTACGAGCTAAAAACGGGAGATTATCCACGCTCATTCAACAAGCGTCCGAAAATCCACGCTCGTCCGTCCGATTTTCCACGCTTGTGCAGCCAAACGCTCTGCAACTGCCTCAGCACGCACGCGGCACGCCGGCGACCTTGAGCTTGCGATCGAACTTTGTCGGATCCCTTAGATCATCCCAGCACAAGCGCACGATCTTGCAGTTATCAAGCAGCGAAAGCCTCGACTCGCGCTGGCGCTCATCGAACTGCGTCTTCGCGAGCTTGCCCTCCTCCGCTGCCTTCTCGCTTTTAACAAATCCGTCGAACTCCCCGATAATCAGCCGGTCGCCCACGCGCCACAAGTAGTCGACGCGATACGGTCGTCCCGGCTCAACCGGGTCGAACAGCTCAACTTGCAACTCCGGCGTCTGCCAGCCGCGCTCGATCATCAGGGCACGCGCCTTGGACTCGCCGCCGCTTTCCGACAGCCCATCGGCACATCGTGCAACCCTGCGCGCCGTCACAACACCGCGACGATTCAGGCCAAGCTTGTCGACAGTCTCAACGAGATGCTCCTTCGACAAAAGTTGCTCATGGAGCGCCGAATCCGCGATGATCAGTCCCTCGACAAACGATGCATCGACCAAGCAATCCGTAATCGTTTGATCGATATCGGTTACGGCGATATCCATCTGGGTGGCCCGTGTTTGACGAGCATAGCGATGACGAATGACCTGAGAGCCCGGCGTCGTCGATTGGGGCGGCATCGCGGCGATATGGATGTGCGTCAAATTGGCATGCGAAACCGAAAGGCCATAGATAACAGCCGCCGTATAGGAGCAAAATGTCCAGTCGGGGTGCTTTTGCGCAAGCGCCCGCACCCGATGCAGATAACGCTGCCGAAACTTGAGCTCGGACCAGTATTCCGGACGCGCATACAGCCCCGGCATGACCGCTTCGAGACTTCCCGCCTCCGCCCGCCGCTGAATTTGCTTTGCCTCCGCCGCCGTGCGCGCGTACACGCAGCTCATCTGCTGTTCGCATGCTTTAATGTGACTTGCAAGCCTTTGATTCGCCGTCATGTTTCCCATGTCGCCTCCCAAATCTTGGAACGGCGCAAACGTACCAGACGGTTTCATGCGAAGTCTGACCAAATACCGTCCAGGCGCTGACCAAATGCTTGACGGTTTTGGACGTTTTAGGCTGATGTCTTATATCTGCAGGTAGGGCGGTTGTCGAGAGGTCCCTGTCTCCACATTTTGAGGCCTTGGTCCATCGGATTATCAGAAAGAAAAACCCGTCGAGATTCAAGACTACGCCAAATGCGACTTTGCCTCTGCACGCACCGTCGCTTAGCCGAGCCATCGGCATCTACATGCCTAAAAAATGAGCGTGGATAATCTCCCGTTTTGAGCCTAGTTTCAAGCCAAAAGTGGGAGATTATCCACGCTCGATTTGTAAATGTCCGAAAATCCACGCTCGTCCGTCCGGATATCCACGCTCGTCACGCCGCCGGCACAGCAACAGCCGTAGCCTAGTGCTCCTCGCCGGCGCGGGCCAGGTCGTAAGGCGTGGTCTGGTAGACGTAGTAGTTGAGCCAGTTGGTGTAGAGCAGCTGAGCCTGGCTGCGCCAGACGTTGCGCGGCTCGGCGGCGGGGTCGTCACCTGGGAAGTAATGCGCCGGCACCTGGGGGTTGAGCCCACGCTTCACGTCGCGCTCGTACTCCAGGCGCAACGTGTCGGTGTCGTACTCGGGATGGCCAAAGACAAAGAAGCGGCGGCTGTCGGTCGACTTGACGATGTACAAGCCCACCTCGTCGGACACGGCCACGACCTCAAGCTGCGGCTCGGCCTCCACGTCCTCGCGGCGCACATCGGTGTTGCGCGAATGCACGGCAAAGAAACGGTCGTCGAAGCCGCGGACCAGCGGGCTTTGCGGCTTCACCAGATAATGCTCGAACACGCCGCTCGCCTTTGCCGGCAGGTCGTGCTTCTGGATACCGTAATGATGGTAGAGCCCCGCCTGCGCGCCCCAACAAATGTGCAGCGTAGAGTGCACATGCGTGGTGGACCAATCCATGATCTGGCAGAGCTCGGGCCAGTAGTCGACCTCTTCGAACGGCATCTGCTCCACCGGCGCGCCCGTGATGATCAGGCCGTCATAGTGGATGTCGCGGATGTCGTCGAACGTGCGGTAGAACGTCTCCAGGTGGCCGGCGCTTACGTGCGTGGCCTCGTGCGTCTTGGTGCGCAGCAGGTCCACCTCCACCTGCAGCGGCGTGTTGGAGAGCTTGCGCATGATCTGCGTCTCGGTGGCGATCTTGGTGGGCATGAGGTTGAGGATGAGCACGCGCAGCGGGCGGATGTCCTGGTGCAGCGCGCGGTACTCCGTCATGACAAAGATGTTCTCGCTCTCGAGCTGCGCGGCGGCAGGGAGGGCGTCGGGAATGCGAATGGGCATGGATGCTCCTTACGAGTCAGTTGCAGCTATGGTACAACGACCGGCCCCATCCGAGCGAGCACATCACCCAGCGATGCCGTCAGCGGCCCAAATCACCCCAAAAGTAGAGATTAGGGCATGTCCCAAAAATCTACGGCGCTTTAGTCTAGCAAAGTGGCAGCTGGACGCTACAATGGTTCGACGCGAAAAACTCGGCCGAAAGGATACTCATATGTACCAGACGCGTAAGATCGGTGTGGTCGGCCAGGGCCACGTAGGAGCACATGTCGCCAACAGCCTGCTTATGCAGGGCATTGCCGACGAGCTGTACCTGTGCGATATCAACGAGGCCAAGGTGACGTCCGAGGTCCAGGACCTGCGCGACTCCCTTTCGTTTGTCCCGTATAACACCAAGATCGTCAACTGCTACGACCACTACGAGGAGCTGGCCTGCTGCGACGTCATCGTCAACGCCGCCGGTAAGGTCGCGCTGGCCGCTGGCAACCGCGACGGCGAGCTGTTCTTTACCACCGACGCCGCCCGCTCCTTTGCCAAGCGCATCGTCGACGCCGGCTTCGACGGCATCTTCGTGAGCATCTCCAACCCCTGCGACGTCGTGTGCACCGAGCTGTGGCACCTGACCGGCTACGATCCCAAGAAGATCATCGGCTCGGGCTGCGGTCTGGATTCCGCCCGCCTGCGCACCGAGATCTCCAAGAAGGTCGGCGTGAGCCCCAAGTCCATCGACGCCTACATGATCGGCGAGCACGGCTTTAGCCAGCTGGCTGCCTTTAAGGCCGCGACCATCGCCGGCAAGAGCCTCAACGAGCTTCAGGCCGAGAACCCCGACAAGTACGCCTTTGACCACATGGAGGTCGAGGAGCTCGCGCGCAAGGGCGGCTATGTGACCTACCAGGGCAAGCAGTGCACCGAGTACGCCGTCGCCAACTCCGCCGCGCGCGTCTGCGCCGCCGTGCTGCACAACGAGCACGCCGTGCTTTCCGCCTCCACGCTCATGACCGGCCAGTATGGCGAGGAGGGCATCTTCACATCCCTGCCGTGCGTGATCGGCGCCGAGGGCGTCGAGGAGGTCTACACGCTCGACCTGTCCGAGTACGAGCTCGAGGGCTTCCACAAGAGCTGCCAGCACATCCGCGACAACATTGCCCAGCTCGACTGGTGGGACGCCGAGGCCTACGACGCAAAGTAGGCCGCTGGCTGCCGCAACCTTGCGAATCTAAGCGCGATACCAAGCGGGCCGCGCCGGAAATCCCCGGCGCGGCCCGCCTTTTTGACTCACGCAGTGCCCTTGCGAAAACGAATCCGGCCGCCACAACGCAAAACGGGGCCCGCGCACAGCGCAGACCCCGTCGTGAGAGGTTATTCCCGGTATATTAGTACTGCTCGATGCCCATGTAGCGACGAACCTCGGGGCTGTGGTCGAAGACCTTGCCGCGGGCGGCGCGCAGCTCGCAGCTCATGTTGTAGAAGAAGATCGGCTCTAGGTACGAACGCACGCTGGCGGGCACGTCGCCCACGCCGTACTCAAGCGCGTCGAGCACCATAATCGTATCGGTGTGCGTGTTGAGGAACGCAAGGGCGCGCTCCTCCATGGGGCGGCACTCGCCCGCGCCAAGCTGCACAAAGTAGAACACGCCGGGCTCGGTGGCCTCGAAGGGGCCGTGGAAATACTCGCCGGAGTGGATATAGCAGCAGTGCTGCCACTGCATCTCCATGAGCGAGCAGATGGCCATGGCGTAGGTCTGGCTAAAGTTGGGGCCGGAGCCCAGGATATAGAAGAACTTGTGCTGCTGGCAGAGCTCGGCAAAGCGGGCGCCCAGCTCGGCGTTGACCTTCTCGCGAGCGGCGGGCAGCAGCGCATCCATCTGTTTAAGGCCGGCGTACATGTCGGCGAGTGCCTCGTAGCCTTCCTGCTGGTCGAGCAGCTCGGCGGCGATCAGAGCGCCGATACCCTGAGGCACCTCGGCCTGCGGCACGCCCTCGCCCCAGGGGTAGACCCAGGTGGTCCACTTGCCGTTGTCGATCTTGGAGCCCTCGCAGTCGGTCATGGCGACGACCTCGGCACCGGCGGCCAGCGCCATCTCGCAGCCGTCGACGACCTCCTGCGTGTTGCCGCTGTGGCTGCAGGCGATGACGAGCGACTTCGGCCCTAGGCTCTTGGGGGCCATCAGGCAAAACTCGCGTGCCGTGTAGACCGCCGAGGTAAACGTGGTGGCTTCGCGCTTGAGCAGCTCGTTGGCCGGCATCAGGTCGATCATCGAACCGCCACAAGCGATCCAAAAGACGTTCTTGATCCTGCCTTTGCGCTCGATGATTTCCTGAACCAGATCATGTGCGTTCATCCTGATGTTCCTCCTTGTGGGGCGGCCTTGAGCGACGGCAGCTCGTACCTGCTGTCGTTCTATGTTGTCCTATTTATAACACGTGCAACAACGCCCGTGAAGTCATCTTAGCAAAGTTGTTCTATGTTGTTCTATCTGTGGACGTTAGATGTCGAAGACGTAGCGCGAGCCCACGATCTTTTGGCGGCCGAGCAGTAGAGGGCGCCCACCGGCGTCGGTAAAGTAGGCCTCCATATAGAAGAGCGGCTCACCGACCGGCACCTCCAGCAGCGGGGCCGTCTGAGCATCGGCAAGCGCAATCTCCACGGTGCAGGGGTCGGACTTGAGCGGCGCGCGACCCGAATGCTCGGCAACGAGCGCAAAGATGGAATTGTCCGTGAGGTCCTTGTCGGCAAGCGTCTGCAGGTAGGGATGGTCGGCGAGCACAAAGGCGTTGTTCTCGAGCATGACAGGGATGCCGTCGGCTGTGCGCACGCGTTCGACCACGATAAGCTCGCAGCCGGGCTCCACGCCAAAGAACGCCGCATCCTCGTGCGTCGCCGCGACCACCGTGCGCGACACCAGACGCGCACCCGGCACCATGTCGTTGGCAGCACAACCCTCAGTAAAGCTCTGGACGTCACCCTTCTGGCGAATCTTGCGCTTGAGCTTGGGCGCACACACAAAGGTGCCCCTCCCCTGCTGGCGGTTGAGATACCCCGCACGCGACAGCTCCTCGATGGCGCGACGCACGGTGACGCGTCCCACGCCATAGGACTTCGCGAGCTCCATCTCGGAAGGAATGCGCGAGCCGGCAGGGTACACACCGCGCGCGATCTCGCCCTTTAGGTCGTCCATGACCTGCTGGTACAGCGGTACGGCGGACACGTCAGTACGGTCGGTCTTGCTATCGGCTACCATCGTTACGCTCCATCCCGCGCATGCTCGGACTCAAACTCTTCAATTGCCGCCATAAACTGCTCGCCAAAGGCGTCGGCCTTTTTCTCGCCAATGCCGTTGACCTGGATCAGCTCGTCGCGCGTCTGCGGGCGCAGGCGGCACAGGCCGCGCAGGGCCTTGTCGGAAAAGACCATGTACGGCGCCATCTCCAGCTCGGTCGAAATCTCCTTGCGGAGGGCACGCAGGCGCTCGAACAGCTCGGCATCGTCGCCCACGCGCGGGCGCTGATCCAGCTCGGCCTCCTCGCGCAGCAGATCGACGGCGCGGCGGGCGCGGGCCGAGGCCTTGCGCTTGGACGCGCGACGCTTAACGGTAAAGGCAAACGCCTCATCCTCGACCTCGGCGGCACGCGGGCCCAGCCCCACGACCGGGTATTGCCCCTGCGAAGTGGCCAAATAACCGCGGCCGCACAGCTGGCCGATGATGTCCTTGATGCGCCCGACCGATTCACTCGGCAGCTCACCGTAGCCGCGGTCCTCGTCCAGATGCATCTGGCGAATGCGCTCGGTGTTGCCGCCGTGGAGCACATCGGCGATCAGCGACTTGCCAAAGCGCATGGGACGCGTGGCCACATAGCGCACAGCGGCGCGAGCCATATCGGTGACGTCCTCGACCTCGAACTGTGTGAGGCAGTTGCTGCAGTTGCCGCAGCCCTCGGCGTCGTCCGTGGCGGTGGCGCCCGCACCAGCCGCAGCAGCATGCTCGGCCGCGGCCTCATCGCCAAAGTAGCGCAGCATGTATTCGCGCAGACAGCCGGTGGTATTACAGTAGCCCTCCATCTGGCTGAGCAGGCGATAACGGTTCTGGAGCGCCCACGCGCGCTGCTCTTCGTCGAGTGCCTCATCGGCAGCATCGCCGCGGTCGATCAAAAAGCGGCGCATGCGAAAATCGTTGCCGTTCCACAGCAAGTAACAGCTGGCCGGATCGCCATCGCGGCCAGCGCGGCCCGCCTCTTGGTAGTATGCCTCGATGCTCTCGGGCACGTTGTTGTGGATCACGTAGCGCACGTTGGGCTTGTCGATGCCCATGCCAAAGGCGTTGGTGGCAACCATCACCTGAATGTCGTCGTCGATAAAGGCACGCTGGCTCTGGCGGCGGGCGTCGTTGCCCATGCCGGCATGGTAACGGCCCACGCGAATGCCGCTGGGTCCCAGCGCCTCGGCAAGCTCGCCCGCCAGCGCATCGACCGTCTTGCGAGTCGAGCAATACACGATGCCGCTCTCGCTCGAATGCGCAATCACGTAGTCGCGCACCCAGGCAGTCTTGGCCTTGTCGCCCATCTCCTCGCAACCAAAGTAGAGGTTCTTGCGATCGAAGCCCGTCACCACCGTCGCGGGGTTTTGCAGGCCGAGCATCTGCTGAATGTCCGCGCGCACGCGCTCGGTCGCCGTGGCGGTAAACGCCGCCACGATCGGGCGCCGCGGCAGCGAATCGATAAACTCACGAATCTGCAGGTAGGCGGGACGAAAATCCTGGCCCCACTGGCTCACGCAGTGGGCCTCGTCAATGGCCACGAGCGGCACGCCAATGCCACCGTCCGCCGCGGCTTCCTGCGCAAAGGCTAAAAAGCGCGGCTCGAGCAGACGCTCGGGTGCCACATACATAAGCTGATAGCGGCCCTCGCGCGCCCGCTTGAGCACGGTATTTTGCTGAGCCGGCGTAAGGCTGGAGTTGAGATAGCTGGGCCGCGCACCCGCCGCGAGCAACGCACGGGTCTGGTCCTCCATAAGCGACAGCAACGGGCTCACCACAAAGGTGATGCCGGGCAGCATGAGCGCGGGCACCTGGTAGCAGATAGACTTGCCGGCGCCTGTGGGCATAACGCCGAGCGCATCGCGGCCAGCAAGAATCGCATCCACCATGCGGTCCTGCCCCGGGCGAAACGAGGTGTAGCCAAAATAGGCGCCGAGCGTGTCGAGCGCCATCTGCTGCATGCTATCGGTCATGGTTTCCTAACGTCTAAGTCATCTGCCGCCGATTATACGCCGCCACGCGGACCGGCGTCGCCCGGCTGTCAGCCACGCTCATTCTGCGGGTAGTCATTGGGGACGTTCTTGAATGACCAGTCGTTTAAGAACGTCCCCAACGACTAGTCTCTTGACAAGCGCGGAAATCCCGCAGGTTGAGCAAAAGTCAGCGAAAACGCCCCTAAGCGAGCAAGGTGACGTGAAAGAGGAGGGAAGCGTACTTTGGTACGCGACCGACGATTGAACGTCAGATTGCCGCTTAGGGGCGTTTGCAGCGTCAAGCCGTTACGCGGTTTGGCAAAACCGCGTAACCTACATCACCATAACGTAGCGCGATCCCACGTAGTACTGCTTACCCATCAGGACCGGCTCGCCATTGGGGCCGATAAAGCCGGCACGCAGGTTGAGCAGTGGATCGTGCGGAGCAATGCCCAACTCGGCCGCCTGCTCGGTATTGGCACGAACGGCCTCGACCGTGCGGTAGCCAACCGAGACAATCGGCGTTCCGCCAACACGCTCGACCTCGGCAAAAATCGACTTGTCCTCAAGATCGGCCGTCAACAGCTCACGGTAGGCGTCAAACGGCACAAAGATGTTCTCCTCAAAAATGGGCTCGCCGTCGGCCGTACGCACGCGCTTGATGTGCAGCAGCAGCGCGTCCTTCTGCAGGCCAAAGAACTCCATCTCGTTTTGACGTGCCGGCACAATCTGGCGATCGACCACATGCGCGCCCGCCTTCATGTCATTATCGGCACACAGCGCGGTAAACGTCTGCAGCGTCGAAGCGTGGAACTGGCGGTTGATGTGCGGCGTGGAGACAAAGGTGCCACGGCCCTGCTGCTTAACCAGGTAGCCATCGGAGCACAGCTCCTCGACGGCGCGGCGCACCGTAATGCGGCTCACGTCGTACTGCTCGGCTAGCTCAAGCTCGGACGGAATACGCTCCTTGGGTGCATAAACACCTTTCTCGATCGCATCTTTGATTTCGTCATAAATCTGCTGGTAAAGCGGTGCATTTTTGGGTGCAGGCATATCTGATCACTCTTATCGAAATATCGAAATAACTAATACGTATATAACGTCTAGTTTCATATTATCTCATATTGATAAAACGATACACCATCCCTACCAAAAAGCGACAGCTTCATTTTGGTAGGTTTTATCTGGGCAAACGAAAGTCCCTCGAAAGCAACGGGGCTTTCGAGGGGCTCATGCGGAAGGGTTGCGCCGGGCCGGCAAAATGCCAATACCCTACTTGCCGTCGTCCTGCTGCAGGCTGTCCTGCTCGCTGAGGCGCGCCTGCCTGCTGGCCATGCGCGCGGGCTTGTCGGGATCGGGTACGGCCGTGGGCATGGGCTCGTCGACATGACCGCCCCACCAGCCGCCCACAAAGTTGAGCGTGTGGAACACGTTGATCACGGCGCCGGGATCAATGTCGCACACCAGCTTGATGATGTCCTGGCTCTCGTAGGTCGAGACAACGGCGTGCAGCAGGTACATCTTTTCGCGGCTGTATCCGCCGATGACCTCGGCACAGCTAATGCCGTGCTGAAAATGGTCAACATAGGCGGTCATGACCTCGTCTGCCTTGCGCGTCGTGATCTGCAGCGTCACGCGGTCGTAGCGACGATAGAAACTGTCGATGGTCTTGGTCGAAATAAACTGGAACACGATGGAGTACGCCGCATTGCCCCAGCCAAACATAAAGCCAAAGATCGCCAGGATAAAGCAGTTGAAACCAAAGATGACGCCCCAGATAGTCTTGCCCGTGTGGTTGGAGACCCACAGCGCGATAAAGTCGGTGCCGCCGGTGGATGCGCCGGACTTTAGCGCGATGGCAGCGCCCAGACCCGAGACCACGCCGCCAAAAATGATGAGCATAATCTTGTCGCCCAAAAACGGGGCAAAGTGAAAGATGTTGAGGAACAGCGACGAGAGCACGACCTGCATCATCGAGAAGATGACGAAGCGCTTGCTAATGCCGCTCCAGCATAGGAGTGCCACGGGGATGTTGAGCGCGAGCATACCGAGCGAGATGTCGATGTGGACGCCGCCGAGCGAGGTAACGCGATCGAGTAGGACCGCGACGCCGGTGAGACCGCTCGGAAGCAGGTCGGCGGGTTGAATGAACGCCTGGATCAGAAATGTCTGGAGAACGGCAGAAATGGTGACCGCCACGGCAGTAATGGCACGGCGGACGATGGTGAGGCGGCCGAGCACGAGCACTCGGTCCGTGAGCTGTTCGATGGCGTTCGCCACGCAGGCTCCTTTCGAAGGCAGATGTAGTTGTGGGGCATGCCCGCGATTGTAGCATGGAGCGTGCGGGGGCGCTTCAATTCACCCTCTCTCGACAACCAAAGCGGGATCAGCAACCCCCACGACCAAAGGCCCAAATTACAAGTGAGTAGACTTTTTACGATCTGCCGAGCACACCCAAAACCGCCACCCCTGTGACCTGCGGTTTTACTAGAGCAGATGCACTTTGTGCTCGGCCTGTGCCAAAAAGTCTACTCACTTAGCCCGAATCGAAGCCAAACGGATCAAAATCGAAACCAAATTGAGCCAGTCCACCGCAAAAAACGTTTGAACCCGTGCTTCTCGCGGCGGATTGACACTACAAAGCGGCCAAGATGTCGGTCAGGTTGTCGATGATAACGTCGGCGGCGGACTGGTCCAAGTTGACGCCCTCGTGCGGACGCAGCGCCAGGACGCGGGCGCCGGAACGTTTGCCAGCCTCAATCCCCATAGGCGAATCCTCGATAACCAGGCACTCGGCAGGCTCCACCCCCAGCGCCTCCATGGCGCGCAGGTAGATCTCAGGGTCGGGCTTGAACGCGCTGCACTCGTGACCGCTGATGGTGTAATCCAGCACGTCGGCGATACCGGCAATCTCCACCAGCTCGTCGATCAGCTCGCGATAGGACGAGCTTGCGATGGCACACTTCACGCCGCGCTCGTGCAGCTCACGCATCACCGGCTCCGTCTGCTCGTTGAGAAGCTCGGCATACGGAACGGGGTGGTCCGGGCTGTAGACCTGCTTGTACTCCACGCGCAGGCGCTCGCGCAGCTCAACATCGTCGGGCACCAGCGCCTTCCAGATGGCAGGCTCGTTAGACCCCGAAAGATCGGGGATCTCGTCAAAGTGGAAGCCCTCCTCTTCCATAAACGCTACGCGACGACGGTTGTAGAACCACTCAGTATCGACCAGCACGCCGTCCATATCAAACAGCACTGCCTTGATCATACGCATCTCCTCCCACCTGCCAAAAAGGGACAGGTTTATTTTGGTAGGTTTTATCTGGGGTTTTGCGACACGACAGACACACCCTCCCCAGAGCAAAAAAGGGGATGGGGCGCAAACCCCATCCCCTCTCAATCAACCCGTAAGGTCTACTTACTTGTGATTAGTAGGAAAGCTTCCACATGTAGCGACGCATGGTCAGCGGGTGCTGACGGGCCTCGGCGATCTGGTTGCCGTACTCGCGCATAACGGCGAGGTGCAGCAGCGGGTTGAAGTAGGTGACGACGCTCGCGGGCACGGCGTCAGCCAGGCCGTAGTCCTTGGAGTCGATCAGAGCGACCTTGGCGCCCATGCGCTTAAGGAAGGTGAGGGCGCGGGCGTCCATCGGACGGGTAGCGCCATCGGACATGAAGAAGACGTAGGGCTTACCCTCGGTGGAAACCTCGAACGGGCCGTGGAAGTACTCACCGGTGTTGTAGGCGGCGGCGTCGATCCACTGCATCTCGGTGAACAGGAAGGCGGCGTGAGAATAAGCCATCTTCTCGGAGGCACCGGAAGCCATGAAGTAGATCATCTTGTCGTCCTTGAAGTCCTCGGCGAACTTCTTGGCGAGCTTCTTGCAGGACTGAGCAGCGTTCTCGCAGAGCTCAAAGACGTTGGTGAGGCCGGTGATCATGTCCTCGTAGTGGTCATAGCCCTCGGTCTGCTGAAGGATCTCGACAGCAAGAGCGATGGCGTAGCCGGGCTTCTCGCACTTGGCAGCGAAGTTGGCGTGGAAGCCGTGAACGATGACGTAGTCAGCGTCGACGGTCAGAGCGGAGCCAGCCTTGTTGGTGAGGGAGACGACCGGGCAGTTGTGCTTCTTGGCGGTCTTGTTGGCCTCGACGGTCTCGGGCGTGGAGCCACCGAGGGAGCAGGTGATCACGAAGGTGTGCTCGTTGACCCAGGAAGGCGTGTCGTAGTTGAACTCGTTAGCAGTGAAGATCTGAACGTTCAGCTTGTCCGTGTTGTTGGCCAGGAAGTACTTGGCGGGGTAAAGGTCGGACATGGAGGCGCCGCAGCCGACGAAAGCGACGCTGTGGATCTCGTGGTTGGACAGGACGTCAGCGACGATCTGCTTAGGGAGGTTAAGGTCGATCTCGTACATCTGACACATTCCTTTCAATTTTTGCGGCGCCACATTGCCGGGCGCTCGCAGGGTTACTGTGGTTTGGACCGAGTCGCCGGCCCGTTGAGGATGCGACAAAGGGACTGTCCCATTGTCGCATGTTGGGGATGGAAGCCTGCCTGGGGTATGGGATGCCAGGCAGGCCCCCGGGGGAAAGCGGTTAGGCGCTTAGTCGCGACTAAGCCAGGATGCCGACCGCGGAGAGGGCGATGCCGCCCACAATGGCGATCACGAGAAGCCAACCGGTGTTGACGTTCTTCTTGATGAGCCAGTACATAAGGCCAGTGAGGCCGAGGGAGATCATCTGGGGCATCATGCCGTCCAGGATGTCCTGGATCACGACGGTGCCCTCAGCGAACTGCAGCGGGGTGGTGGCGCCGATCAGCGTAGCGATCATGCCGCCCACGGACATAAGACCCACGATGCCGCAGACATACATGAGCTTCTCCATGAGGTCGCCGCCCTGAAGCTTGCTCAGGTACTCGTGGCCGCCCTGATAACCCATCTTGGCTGCGAACCAAGTGATCAGCACAGAGGGGACGATGGAGATGAGCATAGCCAGGATCGGGCCCATGATGGAGCCCTGCTGAGCCAGCTGAACGCCCAGGCCAAAGGCGATAACGCGGATGGTGCCCTGGAAGAAGGAGTCACCGATGCCGGAAAGCGGACCCATGAGGGAGGTCTTGACCGCGTTGATCGAATCGGGATCGAAGTTCTCGGGATCCTTGGCGTACTCCTCCTCCATGGAGGCGGAGAGGCCCAGGATGAAAGCGCTCGTCTGCGGGGTGCAGTTGTAGAACGCCATGTGACGGTGGTAAGCCTCTTTCTTAGCAGCGAGCTGCTTGGGGTCGGACTCATCCGGATAGAGGCGATCGAGCGTGGGAACCATGCCGTAGAGGAATCCCATGTTCATCTGACGCTCGTAGTTCCAAGAGGCCTGGATGGCCCAGGAGCGCCAGAAGAACTGGCTGACCTTCTTGTTCAGGGACACGCCCTTGGTTGCGGTTGCCATAGTGTGTTCCTCCTTAGTCTTCGTCGTCTTCGAGCGGATCGTAGTCGGAATCGACACCGGCGGCTGCATGGGAACCGTTGAACTTGAAGCCCATGAAGACGACAGCCAGGCACACACCGATCAGAGCGACCGCGATGACGGACAGGTTGAGGTAAGCGGCGAGCAGGAAACCGATGAACAGGAACGGAGTCATACCCTTCTTGATCATCATGGTGAGCAGCAGGGCCAAGCCGTAGGCGGTCATGATCTTGGTCGAAACGTTAAGACCAGTGGACAGCCACTCGGGAACCATGTTGACGATGGCCTGAACCAGGTCGGTGCCAACAAAGACGGCGAGGAAGATCGGCAGGAAGTACATGACGGCGTACAGACCGGAGCCGGCGCAGATGTGCATACGGTAGGCGGTCTTGAACTTTCCGTTATCGATCGCGTTATCTGCCACATGGGTGAGGGCGGCGATGATGGAACGGAACACGATGCCGAGGAGCTGACCCAGGACGGCGACCGGGATGGCGATCGTCATGGCGGTCTCGGCGGAAGCATCGGTCAGGCACGCAAAGGCAGCGGCCACGATGCCGCCCAGGACCATATCGGGCGGAACGGCAGCGCCGACCTGCACCAGGCCCATGGACACGAGCTCGACGGCGGCACCGACGGCAAGGCCGGTGGGCACATCGCCCAGCAGCAGACCGACGAGCGTAGCGCCAACGAGGGGCTGCTCGAAGTTAAGACGACCGAGCAGGCGGGAGTCCCACATGCAGAACACGCCGACGAGGCCGACGAGCACCGCACTGATGAACGTATTCATACCCTTCTCCTTTCAGTCAGGCAAAAGCCTGGTTGATTACAGCTTGGCGTCGATGTCGACGCTCTGATACGTAGGGGTCTGCTGAACATAGAGCTTGATGCCCATGTCGAGCAGTTGATTGACGTCGGCCTTCTGGGTGGCGTCGAGGAAGACGGAGCTGTCCTTGCCGCCGACCTGATCGGCACCGTCGTGGTTGGCGGTGGCGCCCAGGTTGATGGCGTCGAGCTTGTAGCCCTGGCAGAACTGCAACATCTCGGCAGTGTTGCCAAAGACGAGCATGACGCGCTCGCCGAGGGTGTTGAGCTTGTCCATCTTGGCGAGGGCACGCTCGACGGTGAAGACGTTCAGGCGCACGCCCTGAGGCTTGGCCAGCTTAAGAGCACCCTTCTTGATGTCATCGTTGGCGGCAGCGTTGTCGACGACGATGATGCGCTCGGCCTGAACCTTGGTGGTCCAGGTAAAGACGACCTGGCCGTGCAGCAGACGGTAGTCAAGACGTGCGAGGACGATCTTGGCGGGACCGGAGCTGTGACGGGGCGCCTTGGCCTTCTTGGCGGGAGCCGCGGCAGCCTCGACCGGTGCGTTGGGGTTGGTCAGGCCGGTGCGGGCCTCGTTGATGAGGGCCGCGAGCTCGGCGCCCTTGACGGGGACGGGGCTCATAGCGAGCGTCAGTGCCAGCGGAATGTTGAAACCGCTGACAACCGTGAACTTCGTGCCGTTCTTGGAAAGCTCGACCATGTTGTTGTTGACCGAGCTGCCGAGCATATCGGTCAGCACATAGACGGTGTCGTTCGCGTTGAACGTGGCGATCATGGCGTCCACCTTATTGGTGATGGGCTCCTTGTCGTCACGAGCAAGCGACACGACGTGGACGTTCGACACGTCGCCGAGAACCATCTCGAGCGTGTCTTTGGCGCCTGCGGCCAGGCCGCCATGAGATGCGAGAATGATCTGATTCATCTTGCCTCCTCCTTTTCGTTATGGTCATTATAACGTCTTATACGTTGCTTATATTGCTAATTAGTATAAAGACCGTTCGCGGGTGAAAATCGACCGTTGACGGGTTTAACGTACTTGAAACGTTGGGGCCGGGTAGTCCGGCGCGGGCTGGATAACCCCAGGTCAGACCCTGCGCTCAATCCTCTATCGCACGAAGTACCAGGGGCTTTCCTGCACGGTAGGCTCCAGCGCGATGCCGGTGCGCTCCTTAAACAGATCCATGTCCTGCGATTTTTCGGTCCACCACGCGTTGGGCTTAAAGGTCATGCTCTCAACAACATGACCGACAAACACACTGTTGCGCAGCTTGGAGAAGTCGGTGTTCATAATCAGGATGGACGCGAGCACCAGCACGATGCCCAGGACTTTGATCACGCCGGCGGGCTCGGCATAGACACCAATGCCCACCAGTACGGTGACGACCGTCTCGAAAGACATTACGACGGGAACTCTCGATGTCTCGAGCCCCATGGACAGACCCTGCATATATAAGATGTAAGCCACGGCTGTGGGGATGAGTCCAAAGCCAAGGAACAGCAGCAGCAGCTGTGGCGACATTGCCGCGGCGACATCCGGCCACGGAGCCGCGATGGCCGCCATAACCGCACCGCCAAAGACAAAGCCCCAAAACGTGACAGCCAGCGGGTGGACCGTCTTGGTTGCTATCCGGCTAAACACCGCGAGCGACGCACCACAAAGGCCTGCAATCACGCCCGACGTGACGCCCCAAACCGAAAAATGAAAACCGGAAAGGTCGCCATTGGTCACCGCAAGCACGCAGCCAACGATGTTAAAGACAATGGCAACGAGCTTGTTGGGGGTCACGTCCTCGCGATAAAGCACGCGGCCGAGCATGACGCCAAACACCGGCGAGGTGTAGAGCAGCACCGAGGCCGTAGACATACCCACCTCGCGCATGCACTCGTAATAGCAGGTGTTGGCGGCGGCTAAACCGACGATACCGACCAGCGCGCAGGGGACGAGCTCTTTGGGGCTTGCCTTGAATAGCGTCAGGGGACCCTGAGCCACGGTAGACCCCTCACCCGGACGGCAGCCCATAAACATCAGGACCGGCGCCAAGATAAGCGCTCCGACCAACAAGCGAAAGGCCGCCATGCTCTGAGACGAAACGCCCATGGCCGCAATGCCGTTTACAAAGATTCCGATGCTGCCCCACATAAGCGCGGCGATCAGCACCAGCACATAGCCCAGATTGCTTTTCTTCAACGCAGCCTCCTCGGTATTGTTTCCAATATGTTTCATACTACGTTATAGTCGTTATATACATTTTTCAAGACACAAATCGGCGAGCGGAAAAATCTGCTCTACCGCTACAACCCATTGGTGCAAAGGGGTCAGGTTCATATGCGCCAACTTGGTGTAAAGTAACCTGTCCCCAATGACTAGGACTGTCCCCAAGTGCCGAACGTCTCCAAGTGCCGCATCTGGGCCAAGGCGACGCCGATGCTTTGGCAACGCCAGCGAAAACCCACCTGAGCGAGCAAGGTGCCTTGAAGCGAAGCGGCATTGACCTTCTGGTCATGCCGCTGAAGCTGAAAGGCAGATTGCCGCTCAGGTGGGTTTGCAGCGTCGAGCCGTTACGGCGTTTGGTAAAACGCCGTAACTAATAATCCAGCTTCCACATGTAGCGGCGCGTCATGTAGTCCTTGTGGGTGACGGCGGAGAGCGCGCGCATGTAGACGTTGTTGAGAATCGGGGCGAAGATCAGGTGGTTGAAGTACTCGCTCACGCTGTCCTTGATGTCGTTGAGGCCAAGCTCCTTGGCGTCGAGCTGATAGACGCGCTCGCCACCGTACTGGTTGACGAAGCGGATGCCGCGCTCGTCGTTGCAGCGGCTGCGGCCGACGCTGATGAGCTGGAACAGCGAGGTGCGCTTGTCCAGGATCTCGAAGGGGCCGTGGAAGAAGTCGCAGGTGTTGATGGTGCAGGAGTCGATCTGCAGCATCTCCTGCACGTTGCAGATGCTAAAGACGTAGGCGGCACCAAAGAGCGGACCCTGAGCCATCACGTTGATGCAGGGCTTGTCGGCGTTCTGCTCGGCCCACTTGGCAGCGAGCGGACGAGTGTACTCGACGGCCTTGCGATAGATGGGGTCGACCAAGTCGAACGCGGCCATAGCGGTCTCGTACTCGGCATAGCCCTCGGTCTGCTGCGTAAGCTCCATGGCGATCATAGTCACGACGGCGGAGTTGGTACGGCCCATGCAGGACTCGTCGACGGCCAGGCTGTCATACTGGATCTTGTAGTCACAGACCTCGGTGAGGCCGGACTCGTCGACATAGATTGCGATGGTGCTGGCGCCGTGGTCCTTGGCGACCTGGGCGGCGACGATGGTCTCCTTGGTACCGCGCATGGACACGACGACGGCCAGGGTGTTCTCGTTAACGTAGGCAGGGGTTGCGTGCACGAACTCGTTGCTGGTGTAGCTGGAGCTCACGACCTGCGTGGCCTCGTGCTCCATAAAGTACTGGGCAGGATAGTTGCCGCCGTTGGATCCGCCGGCGCCAATCCACACGACGCGCTTGATGCCGCCCTTGTCTGCCTTGTCAGCCAAAACCTGGGAGACGACATCCTTAACCTGTTCCTGAGTAGTCATCGTGCATCAGCCTTTCTTCTCGTTTGATGCTCTCGATGGCATACAAGTTACATATATGTTTTGGTTATGTCGACTAGTTGTATGCTATATTTGTCCTATAAAATTTACTAGTAATGTTTTCGGTAGCTCGCTACCAGCGATTTTGTTGTTTTATTGAATACATGCTTGATTAGACTCGCATACAAGTTAGATACAGGTTGATCGCATGAAAGCTTCGTCTAAAAAGAAACTGGCCCAATACGAGCGCTTGGCGGGCATGCTGCGTGACCGCATCGCCGCCGGCGTCTACGCGCGCGAAGACAAGCTGCCGTCCGAGATGGAACTCATGGACGAATCGGGGCTGTCGCGCAGCACCGTGCGCCACGCCCTTAAGGTGCTCGTTGATGAGGGCCTGGTGCGCACCGAGCGCGGGCGTGGCGCCTTTGTGGCCGACACGCCCGCGCTCCACGAGAACAACCTGGTGTTTTCGAGCTATACGGCGCAGGTCCAGGGTCAGGGCATGAAGCCCACCACGCACACCGTGGACTCGGGCTTTGCCAAGGCGGCCGGCAGCATAGCCAAGTTCTTTGACGCCGCCGTGGGCAGCAAGCTCGTCAAACTTGTCCGCCTGCGTTATCTGGACGATGCGCCGCTGTGCCTGGAGACCACCTATCTACCACCGAGCTTTGAAGCACTCATCGATCGCGATATCAACGGTTCGCTCTACGCCACGCTGCGCCAGGAATTCCATCGCGCGCCGGCACAGGGACATAAAACCTTTGAGGTGTGCTATGCCTCGCAAAACGAGGCGTTTTTGCTCAACGTTGAGCGCGGGCAGGCGCTGATCCTGATCACCGACTACGTCTACGACACCGACGGCCGACCGCTCCATGTCTCCAAGCGCATCCAACGCACCGACCGCGCCAAATACACCGAGCCCATCGGCTAACCTGCCAAAATTAACCTGTCCCTAAATGGTAGGTTTGGGGAGGTCGGGGAACCAGATTGGTTTGGGTTGGTTGGGAACGCGCTCGGCTAGGACCAACTCCATCCAACACATGTCGTACCAGCGACCGAACTTTTGGGCACAGCGATCGAAGGCGCCCACCAAGCGATATCCCATATGGGCATGGAAATCCTGGCTGTTGTGCGTCAGGTACTCATCGTCCTTATCGTGCGGCACGGCAATGAGCGCGCACATGTTGGTGATGCCCATCGCGATCAGGCATTGCTTGAGCGCATCGTGCAGCTTGCGGCCCAGCCCGCCGTGGCGCACGTCGCGCGCCAGGTAGATCGACGTCTCGACCGACCAGTCGTATGCCTCGCGGCTGTTGAGCGAACTCACATAGGCATAGCCTACCGGACGCCCGTCCAGCTCCATCACCAGATACGGATAGCGCTTGAGTGTACGCTCGATGCGCCCGGCGAACTCCTCAACGCTCGGCACCTCGTATTCGCAGGTAATCGCCGTCTGGCGCACATACGGCTCATAGATGGCAAGCAACGCCGGCGCATCATCGGGCGTCGCCAGACGAATCGTCGGCTCGGACATCTCGGTCATACAACCCTTCTCCCTCAAAAACAAAGGCCGCCTTGCGCCAAACCCAAGCGCAAGGCGGCCCCCGTCATCATGTCAACTTACAGGACAGCCGCCAGCGCGTCGATATCCTCCTGCGTCGTGGCCCAGCTGGTGCAAAAGCGCACCACCGTGTGGGTCTCGTCGTACTTTTCCCAGTACTCGATCGAGGCATGCTCGCGAATGCGCGCCATGTCCTCGTTGGGCAGAATCACGAACTGCTGGTTTGTGGGCGTCTCCAAGAAGAACCGGTAGCCGTGCTCGTGCAGCACGCGACGAAGCGCCTGAGCGGTTTCGATCGCCTGACGGCCAATCTCAAAATACAGGCCGTCAGTAAAGAGCGCCTCAAACTGCACGCCCGTCAGGCGGCCCTTGGCCAACAGCGCGCCGTGCTGCTTAATACGCGGAATGGGATGCGCCGGGGCGTGCATGCCGCAGAACACCACAGCCTCGCCGCAGAGCGCACCGCACTTGGTGCCGCCGATGTAGAACACGTCACACAGCTGCGCCAGCTCGGGCAGGGTAATGTCGCACTCATCGGCCGCCAGCGCATAGGCCAGGCGAGCACCGTCCACAAACAGCGGAATCTCGCGCTTCTGGCACACCGCGTGAATCGCCGCGAGCTCGGCCTTGGAGTACAGCGTGCCGTACTCGGTCGACAGACTCACGTACACGGCGCCCGGGAACACCGTGTGCTCGTAGCTCTCGTTTTCATAGAACACCTGGATATAGTTCTCGAGGTCCTCGGCGTGCATCTTGCCCTCGTAGCCGGGGATGGTGAGCACCTTGTGGCCGCCAAACTCGATGGCGCCCGCCTCGTGGCAGGCGACGTGGCCAGTCTCGGCAGCAACGACGCCCTCGTACGGCGCAAGCAGCATGTCGATCACCGTCGCGTTAGCCTGCGTGCCGCCCACCAGGAAAAACACGTCGGCGTCAGGCGCCTGGCAGGCCTCGCGAATAAGTTGCTTGGCACGCTCGGTATGTGCATCGGTACCGTAGCCGGGCTGCGGCTCCATATTGGTGTCGACGAGCGCCTGCAGCACCGCTGGGTGTGCGCCGTGGGAATAGTCGTTGTTGAACGCGAGCATGGCAATCCTCTCTTACCGGGTATCGGCCAGATGATTCAAACGGAGCTATTGTACGCCGCCGGGATAGGCAATGCGCGCGGCAAGGCACTCAAGTGCCAGTACCAGAGCAAAACCGCAGCTCACGTCACTCAAAAAGTGCGCTCCGATCACGATGCGGCCAAACGCGACGAGCGCCGCGACCACAGCCGCCGTCCAAAAGACCACACGACGGCGCGACGGCTTTTCCTTAAAGGCCGCCGCGGGAAGCCCAGCGAGCATGAGGCCGATTGCCGCGTGCGCCGTGTGTCCGCTCGCAAACGACTTAAAGCCGTCCTTGATTACGCCGGCCGCAATATAGCTCCACTTGTCGGAGTTGCCGATTACCCACCACGGCTGAAAATTGAGCCCCGGCGTGACCTCGATCACGCGCATGCGTGGGCGCGACCACAGCGGCTTGACAATCACGTTGAGGATGATGGCCTGAGCGACCCACACGGCAAGCACCATCAACGCCCAGCGCGTGAGCTCGTCAGGCTCGGTCGCGCGCGTGAGGCGATAGACGATAAGGTTGGCGGCGATCACCAGCACAAACGTCAGCACCAGCTGAACGGCAGTGAGTTTACCGCCAACCCGCAGGGACGAAACGATCTCGTAGCCGGCCAGGCCAACGTTGACGAGGATGCCGAGCACGGCGAACCATTTGCTCCCCCTGGAGTCGGGACGCACCGCGCGTACGAGCATAACGCCCGCGACGCTTGCCGTCAGCTCGAACGGCAGCTCGCCGGCGGCCTCGATAAGGCGACCGTACATACTGCCGATATTGAACAGCGCGCTCGAGATCTGATAATCAAAGAAACTGCCCACGCCCAGGCAAAGGGCAAGGATGACCGCGATAGCAGCGGCGTCTTTCTTATAGATGTATCCGAACATGCTTTCCTTTCGGTCGGGCGAAGGGTCGACCCGCAACATGGTGGGGCAAAGATAGCTTTGTCCCATAAATACCCTTACAGGTTGAGCATAAGTAAGCGAAAACGTTCCATTTGTGGCAAGGTGGCCCGAAGGAGGAGGGAAGCGTACTTGCGTACGCGACCCTTGCGTACGCGACCGACGAGTGAGGGTCAGATTGCCCAAATGGGGCGTTTGCAGCGTCGACCCGTTAGTCGTCGTCGCTCGCACCCAACTGCTGCAGCAGCATGAGCGCCGCCGCCACCGGGCCGGTGCCGTCGTTGGCGTCGAGGCCGCGGCCCAGGCCGCTGCCCGCGCCGGCGCCCGCCTTGTAGGGCACCGACAGCTTGCGGCTCTTGGGGAAGTTCACCGCGCCATAGCGGGTCTTAAGTTCAAAGGCCACTTTCTTGGGCACCTCGACGCCCAAAAACGTGATGCGTCCGCCGCTGAGCGTGACACTCTCGAGCCCCAAGCGCTCGCCGCGGATGCGGATACGCGCGCGGTTGAACAGGTTGAGTCCCGCCAACGGCAGCTCGCCATGCGCGGCCTCGGTCTCCTCCTGCACCTCGTCGATGCTCTCAAGGTCCTCGGCCGCCGCGAGCTTGCGGTACACGAGCACGCGCTGGTCCACCGCCGGCATGTACTCCTCGGACAAGAAGTAGTCTGCCGGCAGGTTGATGCCCACGCTCGCCGCCTCCACGCCAGCATCGTCATCGCCGCGCGCCTCGGCCACGGCCTGTCCCAGCATCTGCGTAAACAGGTCAAAGCCCACGCTCGACAGGTTGCCGTGCTGCTCGGCACCCATGAGCGAACCGGCACCGCGGATCTCCAGATCGCGCATGGCGATGCGCATGCCGCTGCCCAGGTCCTGGAACTCGGAAAGCGCGGTCAGGCGCGCCGTAGCCTCCTCGGTGAGCGGCAGCTCACCCGGGAACATAAAGTACGCGTATGCCTGCGTGGCCGAGCGGCCCACGCGGCCCTTGAGCTGGTAGAGCTGTGCCAGACCCAGACGCTGCGAGTCCTCGATGATCAGCGTGTTGGCCGTTGCGTTGTCGATGCCGCTCTCCACGATGGTCGTGGCGATGAGCACGTCAATCTTCTTGGTCGCGAACTCGATCATCACGTCCTCGACCTCGCGCGGGCTCATCTTGCCGTGCGCCACGCCCACGCGCGCCTCGGGCGCGGCCTCGTGCACGCGCGCCACGGCGTCATCGATGGTCTTGACGCGGTTGGACACGTAGTACACCTGACCGCCGCGGCCCACCTCCAGGCGAATCGCCGCACTCACCACGTCGGGGTCGTACTCCCCCACGTGCACGATCACGGGACGACGCCCGGTCGGCGGCGTCGTGATCAGGCTCATGTCGCGCACGCCGCTCGTGGCCATCTGCATGGTTCGCGGAATCGGCGTTGCCGAAAGCGTGAGCACGTCAATCTGCTCGCGCAGGTTCTTGAGCTGCTCCTTGTGCTGCACGCCAAAGCGTTGTTCCTCGTCAATGATCACCAGGCCCAGGTTTTTGGGGTTCACATCGGCCGAAAGCAGGCGGTGCGTGCCGATAAGCACGTCAATCGTGCCCTCGGCGAACGCCTTGAGTGCGCGCTTTTGCTGCGCCGGCGTGCGGAAGCGGCTGAGCACCTCGACCTCAAGGCCAAACGGAGCAAAGCGCTCAAAGAACGTCTCGTAGTGCTGCTGGGCCAGAATGGTCGTGGGGCAGAGCACCATGACCTGGCGGCCGGAGTCAACGCACTTAAACGCCGCGCGCAGAGCGACCTCGGTCTTGCCAAAGCCCACGTCGCCGCACAGCAGGCGGTCCATGGGCTTGGGCGCCTCCATGTCGGCCTTGATGTCGGCGATGGCCTCCAGCTGATCGCGCGTCTCGTCGTAGGGGAAGCTCTCCTCCATCTCGATCTGCTCGGGCGTGTCGGGCGGACAGGCAATGCCCGTGATCGACGAGCGGCGTGTATACAGGTCGACCAAGTCAAACGCCAGCTTTTTGGCGTTCTTGCGCGCCTTATTGGTGGCGCGCGTCCAGTCTGCGGTGTTGAGCCTGGTCAGGCGTGGCTTGTCGCCGTCGGGACCAACATAGCGTGTGATGCGGTCGACCTGCTCCAACGGCACGTAGAGCTTGTCGCCGTCGGCATATTCCAGCAAAAAGTAGTCGCGTTCCTTGCCGCCCACTTCCTGGCGCGCGATCTCGCTAAAGAGCGCGATGCCATGGGTGGCATGCACCACGTAGTCGCCCGGCTTAAACGGGAACGTGATCTGCGTAATGTCCACCTTGCGACGGCTGCGCGCACGGTTGGCGTCCATGCGGGCGTTGAGGTCGGCGATCGAGAACACGGCCAGGTTGGCATCGGGCACCACCACGCCCTGCGGCAGGGCGGCATCCACAAAGGTCACGCGTCCGCGCGAGATGGTGGGCACGGCGGCACCGGCAGCAGCCTGGGCGGCACCCGCCTCGAGCGAGCGGGCGTTGAGCGCATCTGCCTTGCGCTCGCGAATGGAAGCATGGGCCTCCTGGCGGGCGGCACGGTCGGCAGAATCCGCCGCCGCCACACGTACGCGCTCGCCAATGACGCCGGCGTTTTCGGGCGCCGCGGTCAGCGATTCCTCAAAGGTAATGCCCTCGTCGCCAAAGGTGAGCTCCATCGACTCGCGCGCACCGCGGTCGGGAATGGCAAACACGCAGGCATAGCGCTTGCCCACGACCTCCTGGATGCGCGTCATAAAACGGTTGTCCGAGCCCGCGATAGCAGGCTGCTCAATCTTGAGCTCGGCCGTCACCGCACCGCCGGCACGAATCAGGCTCACATAGTTCAGGCGCTGCTGAGCACCAAAATCGAGCTGCTGGGCACGTACATACAGACCATCCAGGCGGTCAATCCCCGCCTCGCCGGCACGCGCCTCGATATCCTCGTAGGCGCGCAGGCAATCGTCGAACAGCGAGCGCGGCTCAGACAAAACCACGAGTGCCTTGCCACTCACGTGTGCCAGCGGGCTTACGGTCTGGCCGTACATCACCGGCAAAAAGCGGTCGAGCTCGGGCGTGACGATGCGTGCATCCACCATCTCGAGCAGCGCCGCCAGTTTGCTGTCGTCCTGGCTGGCGCGATAGAGCGCCACATGCATGTTGTGGACGGCTTCGTCGGTAAGCGCCAGCTCACGGCAGGGGAAGATCTCGATGCTGTCCTCGTTGCCGATGGTCTGCCCCGTTGAGCTCACCATGCGGCGGATGCGATCGATCTCGTCGCCGAAGAACTCGATGCGCACGGGGGCTTTTTCCTGCGCGGGGAACACCTCGACGGTGTCGCCGTGCACGCGGAACAGGCCAGGCGCGTCGGCGGCGCCGGCATTGGTGTAACCCATGCCCACCAGGCGCTGCGGCACCTCGTCAAAAGGAATCTCCTCGCCCACCGCGAAGGTCGTGGACTCCCAGTAGCGGCTCTCGACTGGCGGCACGCAACGCAGCAACGCGCGGGCCGAGGCGACCATGATGCAGTTGTCCCCGCGCACGATGCGTCCCAGGGCCTCGCAGCGCTGGGCAACCACGGCATCGTCGGGCGCCTGCTCGCGCCACGGATAGTCCTTGCGCTCGGGAAAACGGCACACGTGCGCCAGGCCCACGTAGGCGGCAAGGCTGCGCGCGGCGCGATCGGCCGCGTCCTCGCCGCTCACAATGTAGACCGTGGGGCGCGGACGGCGCGCAAACTGGGCGGCGGCCATAAGCGTGCGACCCGACTGCGACACGGCCAGCGTCACGTCCTCGCCGGCATCGAGTCCGGCCTCGACAGTCTGCAAGGCCTCGGCAGTGTAGAGCTGCGCGGCTATACGGTGAATGAGCATGCTGTTCCTCCGGCATCGCAACGCCAAAAGCCCGCCGGGGCAAGCTCGGCGGGTCGTACGTCAAAGATCATTGACGTTTATGGTACCGCACGGCCCCGTGACCAAAAGCCTAAGCGACATCATGCCAAATGTTGCCCACAACGGTCTTGCTAACGCGTTTTCCCAGCTTATTAATCCGCTCTCCGCTTTTTGATTTGCTGTCTTCCGGCAGCGATTTACACCGCCCGCGCCCCCTGGCGAGCATTTCGAGCTGCAAAGCGCCTATAATTGACCATGCTTACGTATTTAATGTCACTTTTTGAGGAGGGGGGGGGTAAAACAAATGGCCGACACCCCATCTTATGCACTGTACGCCGGGCTTAAGTCACTCGGTCGCATCAACAACGGTAGCGCCGCGCAAATTCTCATGGCCGGCAACGCCCGTTACGGTGGACGCCCCATCTCCGAACGCTTGACGGTCCCGTCGTTTATCTCACGCGAAATCGTTCACGCCAAACCCGGTGACCTTCCTGAGCCGCTGTTTGTGCCCTTTGAACAAAGTGCGCGCCAGATACTCAACCTCATCATGCAAAACCGAGGCTCCGACCCCCAATCGCTGAGCAAGGTCGCTAAACGCTATATGGAGTCGTGCGTCCCAGACATGCAGGATGCCCTTACCAATTGCGGCGTCGACGGCATGCTCTTTAGAAACGGCGTTGAGCGCATCGAGACCGCTGACGATAGCGACATCAAAGATCGCCTCTACATCCATCTGGTCTTTTTTATCGTTACCGGCTGCCTTGGCGACCCCGCCCGCGCCATCGAATACACCGAGTCCTTTGTGTCCGACCAGATGCTCTCGACACTCGGCACGGTCGAGACGACCGTCACCTCGTTTTTCTCGACAACCGCGCGCCCCACGGGAGACATTCGTCTGGGGCTGCTGCGCGTCGTGGGCAACTCGGCACGACCGCCGCTGCGTCCCCTTACCACGGACCCGGTGGGCAGCATTATCGGGTCGCTGACGGGAGACGAGAACGCCATCACCGACGTCGATTCCGACGTCTCGCGCCAGCACCTGCGTATTTGGCTCCAAGACGGACGCTGGCTTGCGCAGGGCCTCGGCTCCACC
Source organism: Collinsella aerofaciens (assembly GCF_040910245.1). Classification (GTDB taxonomy): domain Bacteria; phylum Actinomycetota; class Coriobacteriia; order Coriobacteriales; family Coriobacteriaceae; genus Collinsella. The sequence continues at coordinate 16,259 of NZ_JBDGAY010000004.1, read as the reverse complement.
AACGGATCGTTTTTGATCTCGGGCGTCGACCGCTGCCGACAGGCTATCGAACCGCCCAGACGCGAGCGCCCCGCCAACTTTGCCAACACCCCCGTCGAGATTCACAACGGAGACACGCTTTGCTTGGGCGCCACGACGCGCTTCTTGGTCATTCGCATCACAGACTAGCCCGCCCACACATCTTCGACGCAAAAGGTGCCGTTATTTGCATCAACCCATGCAAATAACGGCACCTTTCGATTAAGGCAACGGTTGCGCTACCTTTTCACTAACATTATCGTTACGCACTTTTTTCTCGAAAGGATCGCCCCGTGACGTACGACACGGATATGAATATCATCGCGTTGTCCCCCTTTGAACCAAACGGCATGTTTGCGACCAACGAAGACCCCGATACTATTCGCCGCTTTACCACCCTGTTGGATTGCGGGGCAGTCGGCGGCGGTTCCCACCATCTTCGCAAGGTCGCCAACACCGAGGGCGAGACCTTTGCGCTCAAAACGCTATGGCCCCTCAGCGGCTGTGATGAAAACGGCTCCGCCATCAGCCCCTCGGGCATCAAGACGCTTACCGAGGAGTATCGCAATCTTGCAGCCGTCTCACTGTTGGGCGGCTTTCCCAAAACCTATGGCTACGGCTATACCGGCTCCGTACCGGCCATCCTTATGGAGTGGATTGAAGGCCTGCCCCTTCGCGATGCTGCGGCAGAGCTAACCGACTCCGCCGAGGGCGGCCACATTCCCGCAAACACCGTCGCTGCGATTGGAAAACGCCTGGGAGAGATTCTCCTGGGTGCCCAAAAGCTCGATGCACCGTTTGCGCACCGTGATATCTCCTTGCGCAACATCATTATTCGCACGACGCGCCGGTCCCTTGCCCAGCAGATTGCACACTGCAGTTTTGACCTTTGCCTAGTCGATCTGGGCAGCTCGAGCATCAAGCGCTCAGACCCCTCGTTTACCATGTCCACCGGCATCTGGCGCAACGGCACCCCCGAGTTCGCCCCACCCGAGATGCTCTCCAACGACATCCCCGAGCTGGCGCCGCTGCGTACGTCGCCCAGCATCGATACATACGAGCTCTGCAGCATACTCTACACGCTCTATGCCGGTCACACGCCATATCGCCTAAACGAGCATATGGACCAGTCGTCCTACCTGTACAAGATCGAGCACGAGCTCGAGCCGCTTGAGGCACGCGTACCCGGCGACCAAATGCTTGTCGATGTCATCATGAGCGGTATCCATAACAAGCAGTCCCAGCGCGCGCCGCTGTCTACGATTGTCGGCAAGCTCGATGCCTGGATTAAAGACATCGATTTTGAGCCGCGCACGCCGTTGCCCACCCCGATCGACTTTAGCCAGCAACCGAAGCCTTCCGGCTCCGACAAGGCTCAGACGCATCACCCAGTCATCTCGCGTCGCACTGCGCTCGCGCTCGGCGGCGTCTGCGTTGCCGGCATCGCAGCTTCCGCCCTTGCCACGGGATGCTGGGGGCTTATCGACCTGGCGCACGGCATCAAGCCGTCACTCGACGATTACACCTGGGAAGAACTCGCCCTGATCTCCCGCAAAATCCAAGAGACATCTTCCAACAAGGACGCGCTCGCGATTGCCGAAACCTACCACCTGGTAAACAGCAAGCAGTCGCTCGAAAACGAGAACACCAAGACCGTCAGGCTTTCCGACGGGACCAAGGCACAAATCCAGATCGTTGGCTTTAAGGCAGACACGCTCACCGATGACGGCCTCCCCGCTGGCATCACCTTTATGTTCCGTACCCCCATCGCCATGCGCGCCGTAAACGACCGCGCCGCGACGGGCGGTTGGGAGCAATCGTCGCTTCGTGAATGGTTGGCGGACAAGGGCATGGCCACGCTACCCGACGATCTCCGTAATCAGATTCGCTCGGTGCGAAAGCTCACCAACAACACCGGCGGCACTAAAGACGCCTCCAGCATCACCGCCACCGACGACATGCTCTGGCTACCGTCCATGAGCGAGCTGTGCGGCTATCAGGCGCCCGAAACGTTCGCAGAGGGCAGCGAGTACCTTTCTGTCCTCTACAGCGGAGAAGGCGATCAGTACCAGCTCTATCGCGAGCAGAGTGTGAGCGGCCTGACCACCAACGATGCCATGATCCGCACCGTCGCTGGCAAAAAGATCTGCTACTGGGAGCGCACCCCCAGCGCCGACTGCAGCGAGGTTGCCGACTCGACGTACTTTAACCGCGTTGGAAAAGACGGCGACGTGTTTTGCTGGGCAACGCCCGGAAACGCTCCGGACCAAAAGACCTATGTCCTACCCGGCTTTTGCATCTAACACCCTCCCCGGATACCAGAAAGGAGCCTCGCATCATGCGTGCGGAAACACCTTCTGAGGTGCTCTTTGATTTCCTTAAGTGCGACCTGCAGATTAACAATCGAGAAGCAGCGCGCATCCTGATTTCGGACAAGCCGATGGGCTCCAAACCGGCCCCAAGGTTTCGCATTACCGAAAAGACGTTTCTATCACGACGCGTGGTGCACGTCGTTCCGGGTACCGATAAGATCGACCCCGAGATGTTTACCGATTTTTCGCAGAGCGTCCAGAACTTGGCTGCCGTTGTAAAAATCGGCGTTGGCAGCAGTCCAGCCGCCGCCAACGCTCGCCAGCAAGTCATTACGACGCGTGCCCTCGAGCGCATGGCAACGTCGCTCGAACACTGGGGGCTCGATGGTTCCATCCTGCGCAATATCTTTGACCGCATCGCCGTCATGCCAGGCCTCAAGCAAAGCGATCGGCGCCTTTTGGAGCTTCTAGCGCTAACGGTCTGCGGATGCTTGGCCGATCCCAATGCCGCCGCCTCCGAGGTCAAAGACTTTGCCATAACGCAACTGGCCCAGACCTTTGGCACGCTCGAGACCGCCGAGGTCGTCCAGGCGCGGTGCACCAACCGCAAGGTCAACGAGCCTCCTGCAAAACTGGGACTGCTCAGGCTTGCGAAAGACGGCTCGGCCCTGCCGCCGATCTATCCTTTGAGCCTCGATCCCGAGGGAACGGTACTTGGCTCTTTTGCACACGACCAAAACGCCATCACCAACGTAGGACCCGATGTATCCCGTCGGCACCTGCGTGTAGCGTTTTCCAACGACACATGGCTCGCAAGCGGCCTGCACTCCACCAACGGAACGGTGCTGGTGACACGCAGTGGCGCGACCACCGTTATCGAAAAGCCACGCTCGCTGCGCACCGCTGGCGATGAGGATAAGCAGATTCCCATCCACGACGGCGACTTGCTCAAGCTGGGTTCCTCGACCCAGTATTTGGTGCTGAAGATCTCCTCAAACGTACGAGCGCTGGCCTAGGGCCGAGCTCACACAATAAGAATCAACGCAAAGGGGCGCCGCTGCACACATCGCAGCGGCGCCCCTTTATATCGCGTGGACATCTAAAAACGGATGCAGAAGCCGAAAAATTCAACAAGATAACTAAAACATAAAAGCCGCGTGGGGGTCGGGTCCCCACGCGGCTATCAGGTTTGGGCTAATAAAGCCCGGAGGTAAACACTAGTAGAGTTTAGTGCTCGCGACGCTTGGTCATGTACATGCCCACAGCGACAGCCACGGCGCCGGTAAGGGCGGCAGCAGAGGTCACAACGAAGGTCGGATCGCCGGTAGAAGCAAGGGCGGCGTCGTCCTTCTTCTCGGCCTTAGCCTCGTCCTTCTTACCAGCAGCAACCTGCTTCTTGCCCTCATCCTTCTTCAACGTCTCGGACTTGGGGGTCTTAGCGGTAAAGAAAGCGTAGACAGTGGTGTCCTCAGTGATAGGAGTAGAGAAGTCAAACTTCTTGAAGGACTCCTTGGAAGAAGACCAGCCGACAAAGTTGAAGCCGTCGACGGAAGGATCGCTGGGCTGAGCAACAGTCTTACCGTCCTCGACCTCAACCGTAGTGGTGGAACCATCAACATAGAAATTGACCTTGTGGGTCTGGACAGCAGGCGTCTCGTTCTTGGTCCACTGGGCGTAGAACGTCACGTGGTCGCCGCCGCCCTGGACGGGCTTGGTGAAGTCGACCGGCTCGGTGCCCTCGGAGTCGTAGGTCCAGCCGGCGAAGGTGTAGCCCTCGCGGGTCGGGGCCAGGGGCTGGCGGGCGACGCCGTCGGAATCAGTAACGCCCTGGAGCGTCACATTACCGTCGAAGAATACACCGCCGTTGGCGAAGTAGAGGACATCCTTGACGTTCTTGTTCTCGTCAACGTCAGCTCCCTTGTCCTCGGTCCACTGGGCGAACAGGGTAGCATGGTCGCCGCCGCCGACCAGCGGCTTGCTGAAGTCGACGGGATCGGTGCCCTCGGAGTCGTAGGTCCAGCCGGCGAAGGTGTAGCCCTCGCGGGTCGGGGCCAGGGGCTGGCGGGCGAC